>NZ_BSDP01000001.1:3006490-3607789 GCF_027925245.1 Agromyces rhizosphaerae | reverse complement strand
GATGGCCACCCGATGACGGGTGGCCATCTCGCATTTAAGCACCCACCCGCGAGGCAGCGCCCGCAGTACGGTGGAGACGACAACAGCACAGACGACAGGAACATCGTGGACGACGAGCGCAAGGACCGTCCGGAGCAGGCTCCGGACCGAGCCGGCGCGTCCGGCAGCGGCGAGCGACGGGGCTCGTCGGGCGGCGACGCGCGCAACGGCGGTCGCAAGCCCGCCCGCACGAGCGGCGGTGCGGCGAAGGGCGGCTCCGGTCGCAGTTCGGACCGGAAGTCGTACGGCGGAGACCGGAAGTCGTCTGGCGGAGACCGGAAGTCGTCTGGCGGAGACCGGAAGTCGTACGGCGGCGACCGCAAGCCGTACAGCGGCGGGGGCCAGCGACGCGACGGCGGTTCCGGAGGCGGTTACCAGGGCGCGAAGCCGCGACGCGAGGGCGATCGACCGCGCCAGCCCCGCGAGTACGACGGTGCACGTCGCTCGTCGGACGAGCGTCCATACCGGTCCGACCGCGCCGGCCGGCCCGATCGTGCCGACCGCGCCGGCCGTCCGGATCGCGCCGGCCGTCCGGATCGCGGCGGTCGTCCGGACCGCTCAGGACGTCCGGATCGTGCAGATCGCTCCGGTCGCGGCTCGCACGCCGGCCGCTCCGACCGAGATGGCGGTCAGCGCGGTGGCCGTCAGGGCCAGGGGCGCGTCGCCGGCCGTGGCCCGCAGCGCGGTCCGCGTGAGGAGCGCGAGTCGAAGCCCCGGCGCTACGTGCCGGAGCTCGACCCGTCGATCGACCCACGCGAGCTCGACCGCGCCGCGCGCGCGGAGCTCAAGACGCTGAGCAAGGAGAACGCCGAGCAGGTGGCGAAGCACCTGGTCGCGGCATCCCGGCTCCTCGACGACGACCCCGCACGCGCGCACGAGCACGCCCTCGAGGCGGCTCACCGTGCCGGCCGCGTCGCGGTCGTGCGCGAGTCGCTCGCGATCACCGCGTACGCGACCGGCGACTTCGCACTCGCGCTCCGCGAGCTGCGCACCTACCGCCGCATCTCCGGGCGCGACGACCAGCTTCCGCTCATGGTCGACAGCGAGCGCGGGGTCGGGCGCCCCGAGAAGGCGCTCGAGCTCGGCCGTTCGGTCGACCGTGCGTCCCTCGACACCGTGGTGCAGGTCGGCCTCGCGATCGCGATGTCCGGTGCGCGGCTCGACCTCGGCCAGCCCGAGGACGCGCTCTCGGAGCTCGAGATCCCGCAGCTCGACCCCGATCGGGCCTTCAGCTGGAGCCCCGCGCTGTTCGACGCGTACGCGGAGGTGCTCGAGGAACTCGGGCGCGACGCCGCCGCGGCCGAGTGGCGCGAGCGGTCGGCGCGTGCCGAGGCGGCCCTCGACGCCGCGTCGGCGGGCAACGAGACCGTGACGGTCTTCGAGATGGCGGACGAGGAGCCGGTCGACCTGCCCGAGGCGAAGCCGGAGGCGGAGGCACAGCCCGTCGCCGACGCGGAGGCCGCGTCCGCCGCGCCTTCGGATGCGGACGCCGCTGCCGACGACGCTGCCGAAGGGGCTGCGCCCGACGCCGCCGAGGGCGACGATGACGCCGCTGCGACGCCCGAGGACTGAGCCCGCGACCCCGCTCGACGGGGCCGACGCGGTGCTCGCCGACCTCGACGGCGTGGTGTACGCCGGCCCGGACGCGCTCCCGCACGCCGTGGAGAGCCTGCGCCTGGCCGCGGCATCCGTACCCGTCGGGTACATCACGAACAACGCCTCGCGCAGTGACGCGACCGTCGCTCGGCACCTCTCGGAGCTCGGCCTCGACGTCGCGCCCGAGCACGTGGTCACGTCACCGCAGGCCGCGATGCGCCTGCTGAAGGAGGCCGTCGCGCCGGGCGCGAGCGTGCTGGTCGTCGGCGGCGAGGGCATCGTGATCGAGCTCGAGCGTGCGGGCTACGTGCCGACGCGCTCCGCCGACGACGCGCCCGCCGCGGTGGTGCAGGGCTTCGCGCCCGACGTCGGCTGGACGCAGCTCGCCGAGGCGGCGTTCGCGATCCAGGCAGCGGCCGATCGCGGCGGCATCCCGTGGATCGCCACGAACACCGACTGGACGATCCCGGTGGCGCGCGGCATCGCGCCGGGCAACGGCACGCTCGTCTCCGCGGTGCACACGGCGGTCGGCATCCTCCCGCAGGTGGCGGGAAAGCCCGAGACGCCGATCTTCACCGAGGCCGCCGATCGGTTCGGGGCATCCGCTCCGCTCATGATCGGCGACAGGCTCGACACCGACATCCTCGGCGCGAATCGCGCCGGCATCCGCTCCGTGCTCGTGCTGACCGGCGTCGACCGGGCGAAGCAGGTGCTCGCGGCGACCCCCGACATGCGGCCCGATTACGTGCTCGCCGACCTGCGCGGGCTGCACGAGCCATATCCCGAGACGACGACGCGCCGCGACGGCACCGTGACCGTCGGGCGCGCGGCCGTGCGCATCGACGGGCGCCGCGTCGCGGTCGTGCGCGACGGCGACGACCCGCTCGACCTGCTGCGCGCGGCGAGCCGGGCGATCTGGGCGAGCGCCACGCCGATCCACGGGCTCGAGGTGCCCGAGCGGCTCTACGCCTGACCGGCCGGTGCGGGCCGCACGCGATAGCGTGGAGGGGTGAGTGATGCACCGACCGAGTACGCGGGCCCGGAGGACGTGAGCACCGAGGACGTGGGCCCCGGGGCATCCGCAGACGTCGTCGACGAGGCCTCCGATCTCGCCGACCGCCTGCGCGACATCGACGACCTGCCGCTCGAGCAGCGCGCGGCCGCGTTCGAGCAGCTGCACGGCGAGCTGCGCGCCCGTCTCGAGGGCGCCGACCCGGAGACGGCCGACTGACCCCCGACGCCGGCCGTCTCGACGCGACCCTCGCCGCCCGCGGGCTCGCGCGCTCGCGCACGCACGCGGCGCAGCTCATCGCCGCGGGCGAGGTCGCCGTGGACGGGCGGGTCGTGCGCAAGGCGTCGATGCGCGTCGGGCCGGGCGCGGAGATCGTCGTGGAGGCATCCGACCACTACGTCAGCCGCGCGGCGTGGAAGCTCGTCACCGCGCTCGACGCGTTCGGCGTCGACCCTGCCGGCCGCACGGTGCTCGACGCGGGCGCGTCGACCGGCGGCTTCAGCCAGGTGCTGCTCGAGCGCGGGGCGGCCACCGTGATCGCCGTCGACGTCGGGCACGACCAGCTCGCGCCCGACCTGCGCGACGCACCGGGACTGGTGCTGGTCGAGGGATGCAACGTGCGCGACCTCACGCCCGAAGTGCTCGCCGACCTGTCCGGCGTCACCGAGCGGCCCTCGCTCGTGACCGCAGACCTGTCGTTCATCTCGCTGCGCACCGTGCTGCCGGCGCTCCGCGCCACGGCGGCCGAGGACGCCGACTTCGTGCTGCTCGTGAAGCCCCAGTTCGAGGTGGGGCGCGCGGGCGTGAAGGCCGGCGTGGTGCGCGACGACGCGCTGCGCGCCGACGCGGTGATGGACGTGCTCGAGGCGGCCGCTGCTCTCGGGCTCGGCACCGCCGGGGTGGTGTCCTCCCCAGTGCAGGGCACGCACGGCAACATCGAGCTGCTCGCGTGGTTGCGCGCCGACGGCGGGGGCGATCCGTCACAATGGAGGGAACTCGTGACGGCGGAGACGAAGGGCGGTCGGGCGTGAGCGAAGCGCGGCACTTCCTGGTCGTCTCGCACACCGGACGCCGCGACTCGCTGGAGGCCACCTCGGAGGTGTGCCGTCAGCTGTCCGCCGCCGGTGCGATCCCAGTCATCGCCGACGAGCAGTGGGACGACCTGCACGAGTTCGACCCCCACATGAACGGCAACGCCAGGCGCCTCGAGGCCGAGGTGTCGATCGCCGAGATCGAGCTCGTCATCGTGCTCGGCGGCGACGGCACGATCCTCCGCGCCGCCGAGATGGTGCGCGGGCACACCGCGCCGCTGCTCGGGGTGAACCTCGGGCACGTCGGGTTCCTCGCCGAGTCGGAGCGCGACGACCTCGGCTACACCGTGACGCGCGCGCTCGCGCGCGACTACGAGGTCGAGGAGCGCATGGCGCTCGCGGTGCGCGTCAAGCAGGGCATGGACGTGGTCTGGGAGAGCTGGGCGCTCAACGAGGTCACCGTCGAGAAGGCCGAGCGCGAGCGGCTGCTCGAGGTCGTGATCGAGGTCGACCGCCGGCCGCTGTCGTCGTTCGGATGCGACGGGGTGGTCGTATCCACGCCGACGGGCTCGACCGCGTACGCGTTCTCCGCCGGGGGCCCCGTGGTCTGGCCCGCGGTCGAGGCGATGCTGCTCGTGCCGCTCAGCGCGCACGCCCTGTTCGCACGCCCGCTCGTGGTCGGGCCCGACTCCTCGCTCGCGATCGAGGTGCTCGATCGCACGAACGCCTCGGGCGTGCTCTGGTGCGACGGGCGGCGCATGCACGACCTGCCGCCGGGCGCGCGCGTCATCGTGCGGCGGTCGGAGACGCCGGTGCGGCTCGCGCGCCTGCACGAGGCGCCGTTCACCGACCGGCTCGTGAACAAGTTCCGACTCCCCGTCGCGGGGTGGAGAGGGCCCGGTACGCGTGATTGAGGAACTGTCCATCCGCGACCTCGGGGTGATCGCGGAGGCGACGCTGCCCGTCGGCCCCGGGTTCACGGCCGTGACCGGCGAGACCGGCGCAGGCAAGACGATGGTCGTGTCCGCCCTCGGGCTGCTGCTCGGCTCGCGCGCCGACGCGGGCACGGTGCGCCAGGGCGCCGAGCGCGCGTGGGTCGAGGGACGCTGGCTCGTCGCCGACGACGGCTCCGTCGCCGCGCGGGCGCGCGACGCGGGCGGCGACGTCGACGACGGCGAGCTGCTGCTCGGGCGATCTGTCTCGGCCGAGGGGCGCAGCCGCGCGGTCGTGGGCGGGCGCAGCGCACCGGTGGGCGTGCTCGCCGACCTGGGCGAGTCGCTGGTCGTGGTGCACGGGCAGTCCGACCAGGTGCGCCTGCGGTCGGCGGTCGCGCAGCGCGACGCGCTCGACCGGTTCGCGGGCGAGACGCTGCAGCCCGTGCTCGCCGAGTACCGCGAGGCCTTCCACCGCTGGCGCGAGGCGGCGGCCGAGCACGCGGCGCTGGTCGCAGCGCACGAGGAGCGCGCCCGCGAGGCCGAGGAGCTCCGCGCCGCGATGGACGAGATCGCCGCCGCCGAGCCGGTCGCGGGGGAGAGTCGCGAGCTCGCCGAGCGCGCAGACCGCCTGACGAACCTCGAGGAGCTCCGGCTCGCGGGCGAGCAGGCCCGCGAGATGCTCTCCTCCGACGCGGTCGACGACGTGCCCGACGCGGTCGTGCTCGTCGACGGCGCCCGCCGCGCACTCGAGCGCGTCGCCGAGCACGACGCGCAGCTCGCGCCGATCGCCGAGGCACTCGCATCCGCCGGCTTCATCCTCTCCGACGCGGTCGCCGACCTCTCGGGCTACCTCGCCGGGCTCGACGCCGACGGCAGCCGCGAACTCGAGCTCATCCAGGAGCGCCGCGCGCTGCTCACCGACCTCGAGCGCCGCTTCGGGCCCACGCTCGACGACGTCATCGCGTACGCCGACCGCGGGGGACTCCGCCTGCTCGAGCTCGACGGCGACGACGAGCGCATCGAGCAGCTCGCGGAGCAGGTCGACGCCGACGCGGCGCGGGTCGACGAGCTCGCGGCGCGCATCTCGGGCATCCGTCGCGAGGCCGGCGCCGAGCTCGCCGAGCGCGTGACCGCCGAGCTCGCCGCACTGGCCATGCCCGACGCGCGCCTCGAGGTGCAGGTCGACGACTCCGGCGAGCTCGCCGCGCACGGGCGCGACAGCGTGGCGATCCTCCTCGCCCCGCACCAGGGCGCGCCCGCGAGGCCGGTGTCGAAGGGGGCATCCGGCGGCGAGCTCTCGCGCGTCATGCTCGCGATCGAGGTCGTCATCGCCGCGACCGACCCGGTGCCGACGTTCGTCTTCGACGAGGTCGACGCGGGCGTCGGCGGCGCCGCGGCGATCGAGATCGGACGGCGGCTCGCGAGACTCGCGGAGAACTCACAGGTGATCGTCGTGACCCACCTGGCGCAGGTCGCGGCGTTCGCCACGAACCACCTGCGCGTCGCCAAGGGCTCCGACGGCCGCGTCACCGCGTCGAGCGTGCAGCAGCTCCACGACGAGGAGCGCGCCGCCGAGATGGCGAGGCTGCTGTCGGGCCTCGCCGACTCCGACTCCGGACTCGCGCACGCCCGCGAGCTGCTCGCCCTCGCCCACACTGCTGATAGGATGGAAGCCCGTGGTGGATATTGACAGCGCGGAATCTTCGAACGACACGACCAAGCACATCTTCGTGACCGGTGGTGTCGTTTCTTCATTGGGCAAGGGCCTCACGGCCGCCAGCCTCGGCAACCTCCTGACCGCGCGCGGGCTCCGCGTCGTCATGCAGAAGCTCGACCCCTACCTCAACGTCGACCCGGGAACGATGAACCCGTTCCAGCACGGCGAGGTGTTCGTGACCGACGACGGCGCCGAGACCGACCTCGACATCGGTCACTACGAGCGCTTCCTCGACATCAACCTGAGCCAGGCCGCGAACGTCACCACCGGCCAGATCTACTCCACCGTCATCGCCAAGGAGCGCCGCGGCGAGTACCTCGGCGACACCGTGCAGGTCATCCCGCACATCACCGACGAGATCAAGCGACGGATGCGCCTGCAGGCATCCGAGACCCCCAAGCCCGACGTGATCATCACCGAGATCGGCGGCACGGTCGGCGACATCGAGTCGCAGCCGTTCATCGAGTCGGCCCGCCAGGTGCGCCACGAGCTCGGCCGCGGCAACGCGTTCTTCGTGCACGTCTCGCTCGTGCCCTACATGGGCGCCTCGGGCGAGCAGAAGACCAAGCCGACCCAGCACTCCGTCGCAGCGCTGCGCTCCATCGGCATCCAGCCCGACGCGCTCGTGCTGCGCAGCGACCGCCCCGTCACCGAGTCGAACAAGCGCAAGATCGCGCTCATGTGCGACGTCGACGAGCAGGCCGTCGTGAACGCGGTCGACGTGGCGAGCATCTACGACATCCCGTCGATGCTGCACGACCAGGGCCTCGACCAGTACATCATCGACTCGCTCGACCTCCAGACGCGCGACGTCGACTGGAGCGGCTGGGCCGGCCTGCTCGAGGCCGTGCACGAGCCCAAGCACGAGGTCACGATCGGCCTGGTCGGCAAGTACATCGACCTGCCCGACGCGTACCTGTCGGTGACCGAGGCGCTGCGCGCCGGCGGATTCGCCGGCAAGACCAAGGTCAACCTGCGCTGGATCCCCTCCGACGAATGCGAGACGCAGGAGGGCGCCGCGCGCCACCTCGGCGAGCTCGACGGCATCTGCGTGCCCGGCGGCTTCGGCGTGCGCGGAATCGAGGGCAAGCTCGGCGCGCTTCGCTTCGCGCGCGACAACAAGCTGCCCGCGCTCGGCCTCTGCCTCGGCCTGCAGTGCATGGTCATCGAGTACGCGCGCAACGAGGCCGGCCTCGAGGGCGCATCGTCGTCGGAGTTCGACCCCGACACGAAGTTCCCGGTCATCGCGACCATGGAGGAGCAGGTCGAGATCATCGCCGAGGGCGACATGGGCGGCACCATGCGGCTCGGACTCTACCCGGCGGCCCTCGCCGAGGGGTCGCTCGCGGCGGAGCTCTACGACTCCGAGCTCGTCTCCGAGCGCCACCGCCACCGCTACGAGGTGAACAACGGCTACCGGGAGCAGATCGCCGACGCCGGCCTGGTGTTCTCGGGCACGAGCCCCGACCGCCACCTGGTCGAGTTCGTCGAGCTGCCGCGCGACGTGCACCCGTTCTACATCGGCACGCAGGCGCACCCCGAGCTCCGCAGCCGCCCGAACGACGCCCACCCGCTGTTCCGCGGGCTCGTGGCCGCCGCCCTCGAGCGCCACCGCGCGAGCCTGCTGTTCGACAACCCGGATGCCTGATCAGGTGACCGGCTCCGGCACCGAGCCGACTCCCGGACCGCTCGCCGACGAGTACGCCCCGATCGAGCCGGTCGAGAGCACGCGGGTGTTCGAGGGCCGCGTCTGGGACCTCCGTCGCGACAGCCTCGAGTACGGCGACGGCCGCATCGTGCGCGACTACGTCGACCACACGGGCGCCGTTGCGGTGCTCGCGCTCGACGACGACGACCGCGCGTTCCTGATCAAGCAGTACCGCCATCCCGTGCGCACGCGCGACTGGGAGATCCCGGCGGGGCTGCTCGACGTCGACGGCGAGCCGCCGCTCGAGGCCGCCAAGCGGGAGCTCGCCGAGGAGGCCGACCTCGAGGCCGACGACTGGTCGGTGCTCACCGAGTTCTGGAATACGCCGGGCGGCAGCAACGAGGCCATCCGCGTCTACCTCGCGCGCGGCCTCCGCGCCACGGCAGAGCCGTTCCCCCGCGAGGCCGAGGAGGCCGACATGGAGGCGCGCTGGGTGCCGCTCGACGAGCTCGTCGAGGCCGTGCTCGCGCGGCGCGTGCAGAACGCCGCGGTCGTGATCGCCGCGCTCGCCGCGAGCGCCTCCCGCGCCGTCGGCTGGTCGACCCTGGCGCCGGCGGATGCCCCTTGGCCCGCGCACCCGAAGCTGGGGCGCCCGACCGGATGACCCCGAGCGCGGTCGAGCCGTACCTGCGCCACCTCACCATCGAGCGGGGGCTGTCGGGCAACACCGTCGCGGCGTACCGGCGCGACCTCGACCGCTACGGCGAGTGGCTCGCCGCGCGCGGCATCGACGACGCGGCATCCGTCACCGAACAGGACGTCGTGGACTTCGTCGCGTCGCTGCGCGGCGACCCGCAGCACCCGATGGCCGCCTCGTCGGTCGCCCGCATCCTGTCGTCGGTGCGCGGCCTGCACCGCTTCCTCGTCACCGAGGGGCGCGCCGCCGCCGATCCGACGCGAGACGTTCGGCCGCCGAAGCTCGCGTCGCGCCTGCCGAAGGCGATCTCGGTCGAGGAGGTGCAGGCGCTGCTCGACGCCACGGGCGGCGACGACCCGGTCGCACTGCGCGACCGCGCGCTGCTCGAGCTGCTCTACGCCACGGGCGCGCGCGTGTCGGAGGCCGTCGCGCTGAACGTCGACGACGTGCAGGACGCCGAGGTCGTGCGCCTGCTCGGCAAGGGCGGCAAGCAGCGCATCGTGCCGGTCGGCAGCTACGCGCGCGAGGCGATCGGCGCGTACCTGGTGCGCGTGCGCCCGGAGTTCGCGGCGCGCGGCCGGTCGACGCCGGCGCTGTTCCTCGGCCCGCGCGGCGCGCGCATGTCGCGCCAGAGCGCGTGGCTCGCGATCCGCGCCGCAGCCGAGCGCGCGGGCATCCGCGCCGAGATCTCGCCGCACACGCTGCGGCACTCGTTCGCCACCCACCTGCTCGCCGGCGGGGCCGACGTTCGGGTCGTGCAGGAGCTGCTCGGCCACTCGTCCGTGGCGACGACCCAGATCTACACACTCGTCACGGTCGACACACTCCGCGATATGTACACGGCCGCACACCCCCGCGCTCGCTAGAATCGGGCAGAACATGCGGAACATCCGACTCGAAGGAATGCACGTGACGGGATCCCAGCACGACCCACTGGACGGGACCGCCACGCTCGACCCGGCACTCGGCCCGACCGGTCGGCCGGCCAGGGAGTTCCCCGAGCCCGAACCGCTCGACGGTCACGGCCCGGCGCGCATCATCTCGCTGTGCAACCAGAAGGGCGGGGTCGGCAAGACGACCACGACCATCAACCTGGGCGCCACGCTCGCAGCCGAGGGCCGCAGGGTGCTCGCGGTCGACTTCGACCCGCAGGGCGCGCTGTCCGCCGGACTCGGCGTGCGCACGCACGACGTCACCACGATCTACGACCTGCTGCTCACGCGCCAGCACGAGCCGAAGGACGCGATCCAGCACACGACCGTCGAAGGCCTCGACGTGATCCCGGCGAACATCGACCTGTCGGCCGCCGAGGTGCACCTCGTCAACGAGGTCGCGCGCGAGCAGATCCTCGCGGGCGTGCTGCGCCGCGTCGCGCCCGACTACGACGTGATCCTCATCGACTGCCAGCCGTCGCTCGGCCTGCTCACCGTGAACGCGCTGACCGCGAGCCACGGCGTGGTCATCCCGCTCGAGTGCGAGTACTTCGCGCTGCGCGGCGTGGCCCTGCTCATCGAGACCATCGAGAAGGTGCGCGACCGCCTGAACCCCGCGATCACGCTCGACGGCATCCTGGGCACCATGTACGACGCGCGCACGCTGCACTCGCGCGAGGTGCTCGAGCGGGTCGTCGAGGCGTTCGGCGACCAGGTGCTCGAGACCGTGATCACGCGCACGGTGAAGTTCCCGGATGCCTCGGTGGCATCCGCCCCCATCACGCAGTTCGCACCCGAGCACCAGGCGGCGAAGGCCTACCGCCAGCTCGCGAGGGAGCTGATCTTCCGTGGCGCCGTCGCCTGACGCCGGCGGGGGAGCGATCGAGGCGGCACCCGAGCCGGAGGCCGGTGACGACGGCTTCCACGTCGCGCTGAGCAACTTCGAGGGCCCGTTCGACCTGCTGCTGTCGCTCATCTCCAAGCGCGAACTCGACATCACCGAGGTGTCGCTCGGCGCGGTGACCGACGAGTTCATCGCGTACCTGTCGCGGCTCGAGGCCGAGGACGAGCTCGACCGCGCCAGCGAGTTCCTGGTCGTCGCGGCGACCCTGCTCGACCTGAAGATCGCCGGCCTCCTGCCGCAGGGCGAGCTGGTCGACGCGGAGGACGTCGCGCTGCTCGAGGCGCGCGACCTGCTGTTCGCCCGCCTGCTGCAGTACCGCGCGTTCAAGCAGGTGGCGAGCTGGTTCGGGGAGCGCATCGCGGCGGAGTCGAGTCGCCACCCGCGTTCGGTGCGCCTGGAGGAGAAGTTCCGCCAGGCGCCGCCCGAGCTGCGCTGGACGCTCTCAGCCGAGGACTTCGCCGCACTCGCGGTCGTCGCGCTGACGCCGCGCGTCATCCCCGTCGTGGGGCTCGACCACTTGCACGCGCCGCTCGTGAGCATCCGCGAGCAGGCCGCGCAGGTCGTGTCGATCCTCCGGCGGGGCGAGCCGGTGTCGTTCCGCGAGCTGGTCGCCGGCGTCGATCGCAAGGGCGTGGTCGTCGCCCGATTCCTCGCGGTGCTGGAGCTGTACCGCCACGCCGCCATCGGATTCGAGCAGCTCGAGCCGCTCGGCGAACTCACCCTGCGCTGGACCGCCGAGGAGTGGTCAGAGGAGCAGCTGGGCAGTCTGGGAGCAGATTATGAGCACTGAAACGGACACGAGCACTGAGACGGATGCCACGGGCATCGACGCGGATGCCGCCGGCGCATCGCCCGCCGACGGCGCCGACGAGCACGGCATCGACCTCGCCGGGCGCGCGCTCGACCTCGACCGTGCACTGGAGGCGATCCTGTTCGTGGCCGACGAGCCGCAACCGGTCGTGCAGCTCGCGACCGCGGTCGCGCGGCCCGTGCGTGAGGTGCGCGCGTCGATCGCGCGGCTCGTCGCCGACTACGACGGCGAGGCCGGAGGCATCCGTCGCGGTTTCGAGCTGCGCGAGGTGGGCGGCGGCTGGCGCTTCTACGTGCGCGGCGACTACGACGACCTGGTGACCGACTTCGTGCTGACCCAGACGCCGACCCGCCTCTCGCAGGCGGCGCTCGAGACGCTCGCGGTGATCGCCTACAAGCAGCCGATCTCGCGCGGGCAGGTCGCGTCGATCCGCGCCGTGAACGTCGACTCGGTCGTGCGCACCCTGCTCGGCCGCGGGCTCATCACCGAGGTCTCGACCGACTCGGAGACCGGGGCGATCCTCTACGGCACGACCGACCAGCTGCTCGCCCACCTCGGCGTGAACTCGATCGAGGAGCTGCCGAAGGTCGCGCCGCTGCTCGACGACGGACAGGACGGGTTCGATGACGCCCGCTGACCGCCGAGGAGGCGGCGGCGACGCGCCCGAGGGCGTGCGCCTGCAGAAGGTGCTCGCGGCCGCGGGCGTCGCGTCGCGTCGCGTGGTCGAGCAGTACATCGTCGAGGGGCGCATCACGGTCGACGGGACGGTCGTGACCGAGCTCGGCACGCGCATCGACCCGGCCGTCGCGAAGGTGTCCGTCGACGGCGTCGCCGTGCAGCTCGACGCCGACAAGCTCTACTTCATGCTCAACAAGCCGCGCGGCGTGGTCTCGTCGATGAAGGACGAGCAGGGCCGGCCCGACCTGCGACGCTTCACGAAGGACCTCCCGGGGCGCGTCTACAACGTGGGGCGCCTCGACGGCGACACGAGCGGGCTGCTCGTGCTCACCAACGACGGGGAGCTGGCGCACGTGCTCGCCCACCCGTCGTTCGGCGTCGAGAAGACCTACATCGCGAAGGTGCAGGGCACCGTGCAACCGCAGGTGCTCACGAAGCTCAAGCGCGGCATCGAACTCGACGACGGCCCGATCGCGGTCGACGCGGCGAAGCTGCTGCAGGCCGGCAGCGGCGGCGGGTTCTCGATGGTCGAGGTCACCCTGCATTCAGGGCGCAACCGTATCGTGCGGCGCATGCTCGAGGCGGTGGGGCACCCGGTCGTCGAGCTGGTCAGGCGGCAGTTCGGGCCGCTGCACCTCGGCACCCTGCGGTCGGGCGAGGTGCGCGCGTTGACTAAGGTTGAACTCGGCCGCCTGCTCACGATCGCACGGAGCGACGAGCGCGGTTGAGAGGGGAATCACCAGTGGCCGACAGTCGCCTCACCGGACCGGTGCGCGTCGTCGGGGTCGGACTGCTCGGGTCGAGCGTGGGTCTCGGCCTGCGCGCGCGCGGCATCGACGTGATCCTCGCCGACGCGTCGCCGACGCACCTCGGCATCGCCGTCGACTACGGCGCCGGGCGCGCGCCTGCCGAGGGCGATGAGCCGCAGCTCGTCGTCGTCTGCGTGCCGCCGGATGTCACGGCAGACGTCATCGCGGCCGAGCTCGAGGCGTACCCCGAGGCGATCGTGACCGACGTCGCGAGCGTGAAGCTGCGCGTGCTCGACGAGCTCACGGCGCGCGGCGCCGACGTGTCGCGCTACATCGGCTCGCACCCGCTCGCCGGCCGCGAGCGCGGCGGCCCCATGTCGGGCCGCGCCGACCTGTTCGCCGGCCGCCCGTGGGTGGTCGCCGCGCACGACGGCATCTCCTACCGGCGGGGCGGGGTCGTCGACGACCTCATCCTCGACCTCGGCGCGACGCTCGTCGAGATGACCCCCGAGCAGCACGACGCCGCCGTCGCGCTCATCTCGCACGTGCCGCAGGTCGTGTCGAGCCTCATGGCCCGGCGCTTGGTCGACGGCGCGCCCTCGGCGCTGAACCTCGCCGGTCAGGGTGTGCGCGACGTCACCCGCGTCGCGGCGAGCGACCCGCAGCTCTGGGTGCAGATCCTCGGCGCGAACGCGGCGCCGGTCCGCGACATCCTCACCGCCTACCGCGACGACCTCGACCGGTTCATCGACGCGCTCGGCGACGTCGACGCGCCGGGCGCGCGTCGTCGCATCGCCGAGGAGCTGGCCGGCGGCAACTCCGGTGTCGGCCGCCTGCCCGGCAAGCACGGCGTCGACCGGCGCTTCACCCCCGTGGTCGTCATGGTCGACGACCGTCCGGGGCAGCTCGCACAGCTCTTCCAGGACGTCGGCGACATCGGCGTGAACATCGAGGACTTCCGCATGGAGCACTCGCCCGGCGCGCCCGTGGGCCTCGCCGAGCTGGCGATCGTGCCCGAGGCGGTCGAGTCGCTCATCGAGGAACTGAGCCAGCGCGGCTGGCGGATTGCGGGATGATGCAGCAGCAGACCATGGTCGTGGCGATCGACGGGCCCGCGGGCAGCGGCAAGTCGAGCGTGAGCAAGGCGGTCGCCCGCCGGCTCGGCTTCGGCATCCTCGACACGGGCGCCGCCTACCGCGCGCTCGCGTGGAGCGTGCTCGACGCCGGACTCGACCCCGAGGACGCGGGCGCGGTGATCGCGCACCTGCCGGCCTTCGCGCTCGACCTCGGCACCGACAACACCGGTGCGATCGTGCACGTCGGCCGGGTCGACGTGACGGCCGCGATCCGCGAGCCCCGCATCTCCGCGGTCGTGAGCGCGATCGCGCGCGTGCCCGAGGTGCGGCGCGAGCTCATCGCACGCTTCCGGGTCATCGCAGCGGATGCCCCCCAGGCGGGCATCGTCATCGAGGGCCGCGACATCACGACCGTGGTGGCGCCTGACGCGCCCGTGCGCATCCTGCTGACCGCCGACGAGGAGGTGCGCATCGCGCGCCGCACCGCCGAACTCGTGGGCTCCTCGGCCGACGGTGCCGGCGAGCAGCTGCGTCGCCGCGACCGCGCCGACGCGCAGGTCGTCGACTTCATGACCGCCGCCGAGGGCGTGACGACGGTCGACTCGACCCACCTCGACTTCGAACAGACCGTGGACGCCGTCATCGACGTGATCGATGCGCTCGGCGGGCGGGGGTTCCGCGCAGGCGGGGCATCCGACCAGAATGCTGCCGAGGCACCCACCGAACAGGGAGCAGCACGATGAGCAACCCCGACGACGACTACGAGGGCGTCGAGGACGACCTCGTCGAGCGCCTCGCGGAAGTCGACGACGACCTCGCCGACCAGCGCGCGGCGGTGCTGCGCAGCGGCCTCGACGAGTACGACCTCGACGACGACGACCTCGAGGTGCTGGAGGGCGGCGACCTCGACGAGGAGGGCGTGCGCTACCTGCCCGCGCTGCCGGTCATCGCGATCGTCGGCCGGCCGAACGTCGGCAAGTCGGCGCTCGTGAACCGCATCCTCGGGCGCCGCGAGGCCGTCGTGGAGGACACCCCGGGCGTGACCCGCGACCGCGTGTCGTACAAGGGCGAGTGGCTCGACCGCCGGTTCACGCTCGTCGACACGGGCGGGTGGGAGCCCGACGCGCGCGGCATCGACGCCTCCGTCGCCGCCCAGGCCGAGGTCGCGATCGAGCTGTGCGACGTCGTGCTGTTCGTGGTCGACGCGACCGTGGGCGCCACCGCGACCGACGAGCACGTCGTGCGCCTGCTGCGCCAGGCGAAGAAGCCCGTCTTCCTCGTGGCGAACAAGGTCGACGACGCCCGCCAGGAGCCCGAGGCCGCGGTGCTCTGGAACCTCGGCCTCGACGAGCCGCACCCCGTCTCGGCGCTGCACGGCCGGGGCGTGGCCGACCTGCTCGAAGCCGTCTTCAAGGTGCTGCCGCAGGAGTCGGCGGTCGCGAAGCAGGAGGTCGGCGGGCCTCGCCGCGTGGCGATCCTCGGCCGCCCGAACGTCGGCAAGTCGAGCCTGCTGAACAAGGCCGCCCGCGAGGAGCGCGTGGTCGTGAACGACCTCGCCGGCACCACCCGCGACCCGGTCGACGAGCAGATCGAGCTCGGCGGCAAGGTCTGGCGCTTCGTCGACACCGCCGGCATCCGCCGCCGCGTGCACCTGCAGCAGGGCGCCGACTTCTACGCCTCGCTGCGCACCCAGGCCGCGCTCGAGAAGGCCGAGGTCGCGGTCGTGCTGCTCGACGTGACCGAGGCGCTCAGCGAGCAGGACGTGCGCATCATCGACCTCGTGCTCGAGTCGGGCCGAGCCCTCGTGCTCGCGTTCAACAAGTGGGACCTGCTCGACGACGACCGCCGCCGCTACCTCGAGCGCGAGATCGAGCAGGACCTGCACCACGTGGCCTGGGCGCCGCGCGTCAACATCTCGGCGCGCACCGGCCGGCACCTCGAGAAGCTCGTGCCCGCCCTCGAGACCGCGCTCGAGTCGTGGGACACGCGCATCCCCACGGGCAAGTTCAACGCCTTCCTCACCGAGCTCGTGCAGGAGCACCCGCACCCGCTCCGCGGCGGCAAGCAGCCGCGCATCCTGTTCGGCACCCAGGCGGCGACCCGCCCGCCGACGTTCGTGCTGTTCACGACCGGGTTCCTCGACCCGGGCTACCGCCGGTTCATCCAGCGGCGCCTGCGCGAGGTGTACGGCTTCGAGGGCACGCCGATCGTCACGAACATGCGCGTGCGCGAGAAGCGGCCGCGCACGTAGCTCATACAGGGGCGGGCGGATGCCGCGTGGCGGCGCCCGCTCGACCGGTCGCACCGCTCGCTAGCCTGAGGTGATGGGGGCGGATGCACCGGAGCGTGCCGGCGACGCCGTGATGGCGGCCGTCGGGGCGATCGCCGCGCGCATCCGCGAGTTGGAGCCTGAGGCGCGGGCCGATGAGCCCGACGCCGTGCACCAGCTCCGCACCCACGTGCGCCGGCTGCGCAGCGTGCTGGCCGCGTACCGTCCGCTGTTCGACGAGGCACGCGTCGAGCACCTGCGGCGTGCGTACCGCGAGTTCGGCGCAGACCTCGGCGTCGTGCGCGACCTCGAGGTGCGCGTGGGCTTCGCCGAGGAGGCGCTCGACGGGTTCGCGGGGGAGACCGCGGCGATGCGCGATCGGCTCGTCGACGGCCCGCGGGTCGAGTACGGCGTCGCGCACGCGCGGCTCGTCGAACTGATGGACGGCGCGCGTGCCGTTGCGCGGGCGGCGGAGTTGGAGGCCTTCTGCGCCGACCCGCCGTTCGCGCCCGGTGCCGACGCGGCTGCGGTGCCGGCGCTCAACGGGCTGCTCGCGAGCGAGGCGAAGCGGGCGGTACGACGGGCGAGGGCCGCCGACGACTCGCTCGAACGGCTGCATCGCGCCCGCAAGGCCGCCCGCCGGCTGCGCTACGCCGCCGAGGCGGTGTCGGCGCCGCCGGCAGAGGTGCTCGGCGACGCCGCGCGCGAGCTCGGCGCGGCGGGGGAGCGGATCCACGACCTGCTCGGCGACCAGCGCGACGCGCTCGTCTTCGCCCGGCACGCACGGCGTGCGGGCGCGCACGCGGCGCACCACGGCGAGACGGCGGAGGGATACGACCGGCTCGCTTCGGCGGCCGAGTCGACTGCTGCGCGGCATCTGGCGGAGTTCCCTGACGCGGCGCAGGAGCTGCGGCGCGCCCGCGATCGATTCGCCAAATCGATCGGCTGAGTGCGCGGGCGGCGGCGATCGATCTGCGGATGGCGCGCCCGAGTCGTTGACAGGCGTCGAGCGTCGCGGTACCTTCGTTGCAATTCGTTCGGGCGATCGACCGAAAAGCGATCGAACAGGGCAAGGGGGCACGATGTCGAGCAGCGAGACCCAGGCGGCGATCCTCGGCGCGGCGCGGGAGCTGGTGCTGCGCGACGGGTTCGCCGCGCTCTCGACGCGCAAGGTCGCCGACGAGGCCGGCGTGCCGCAGTCGCAGATCCACTACCACTTCGGCACGCGCGAGCAGCTCGTGCTGAGCGTGCTCGAGGCGGAGGACGCGAGCCTCGTCGCCCGGCAGTCCGCGCTCTACGCGGGCGACGAGCCCCTGTCGAGTCAGTGGAAGCGCGCGTGCGACTACCTCGACGACGACCTCGAATCCGGCTACGTGCGCATCCTGCACGAGATGATGGCGGCCGGCTGGTCGACCGAGGTCGTGGGCGCGCGGGTCCGCCGGGTCTACGACGGGTGGACCGCGGTGCTGACGGATGCCGCGCGGCGCGCGTCGGCCCGAGGCATCCGATTCGGTGCCCTGACCGTCGAGGAGATGGTCGCGCTCGTGAGTGCGGCGTTCATCGGTGCGGAGGCGATGATCCTGAGCGGCACCGAGGGGCCGACCAGGCCGTTCCGCGATGCACTGCGGGCGATCGGGCGGCTGATCGCCGCCGAGGAGGCGCGCCTGGCGGCGCTCGAGCAGGAGGTGCGGTCATGAGGGCGACGATGCCGACGACCGAGGGCACGGTCGAGCGCGACGGGGCGAGCGTCCACTGGGAGGTGTACGGCGAGGACGGACCGACGATCCTGCTCGCGCCGACGTGGGAGCTCGTGCACTCGCGCAACTGGAAGATGCAGGTGTCGTTCCTCGCCCGGCACTACCGCGTGGTGCTGTTCGACGCGGTGGGCAACGGGAAGTCGTCGCGGCCGGCCGACGCGGGACGCTATTCGTGGGGGAACCGCGACGCCGACGCGATCGCGGTGCTCGACGCGACGGGCACCGAGCGGTGCGTCGTCGTGGGCTACTCGATGGGCGGTGAGCTCGCGCTCACGCTCGCCGCGCTGCATCCGGAGCGGGTCGACGGGGTCGTGACCATCGGGGCGGCGCACGAGTGGGTCGTGCCGATGGTCGACCGGGCTGCCCCCGTTGCGCCCGCACCGGGGGAGAAGCCGGAGGGCTGGGCGAAGTACGACCCCGACTACTGGCGCACCGACTACCGCGACTTCGCCGAGTGGTTCGTCGCCCAGGTCGTCTCCGACCCGCACTCCACGAAGGCGTGGGACGACGGGGTCGGCTGGGCCATGGAGACGACCGGCGACGTGCTCGCGGCGCTCGAGGAGGACTACGCCGACCTCGACCTGGAGGACATGGAGCGCCGCATCCGCTCCATCGACGTGCCGGTGCTGTTGCTGCACGGCACCGATGACCAGATCGTCCACCCGGGCAGCTCGGAGCTCATGCACGCGTGGATCCCGGGCTCCGACCTGGTGCTGATCGAGGGTTCGGGGCACTCGCCGCACACGCGGTTCCCGGTGAAGGTCAACCACCTGATCAAGGGGTTCGCCGACCGCGTCTACGGCCTGCGCGACGAGGCGGCCACCTGGCACGTCGGCATCGCGAGGCCCAAGACGGCGCTCTACCTGTCGTCGCCGATCGGGCTCGGGCACGCCCGTCGGGACATCGCGATCGCGGGGGAGCTGCGCACGCTGCATCCGGACCTGCAGATCGACTGGCTCGCACAGGACCCGGTGACCCGGGTGCTGGATGCCGCGGGGGAGCGCATCCACGAGGCATCCGCTGCTCTCGCCGGCGAATCTGCGCACATCGAGTCGGAGTGCAGCGACCACTCGCTCGCGGTGTTCCAGTCGCTGCGCACGATGGACGAGATCCTCGTGCACAACTTCATGGTGTTCGACGAGGTCGCCCAGCGCGGCGAGTACGACCTGATCATCGCCGACGAGTCGTGGGAGGTCGACCACTACCTGCACGAGAACCCGAACCTGAAGCGCGGGGCGCTCGCGTGGATGACCGACTTCGTCGGGTACCTGCCGATCCCCGAGCGCGGGGCCCGCGAGGCGGCGGTCGTGGCCGACTACAACCAGGAGATGATCACCCACGTCGAGCGCTACGGGCGGGTGCGCGACGCCGCGGTGTTCGTCGGCTCGCCCGACGACATCGTGCCCGACCGGTTCGGCGAGGGGATGCCGCTGATTCGCGACTGGACCGAGGAGCACTTCGACTTCGCCGGGTACGTGACCGGCTTCGACCCGGCGGCGCTCGGTTCGCGCGAGGCGTTGCGGGCCGAGCTCGGGTACCGCGACGACGAGCGGGTGTGCATCGTCTCGGTCGGCGGGTCGGGCGTCGGCACCGACCTGATCCGCCGGGTCGTGGCCTCCTACCCGGAGGCGAAGCGGGCGATCCCGGAGCTGCGGATGATCGTGGTGACCGGCCCGCGGATCGACCCGGCCACGTTGCCGCAGATCGACGGCGTCGAGTACCGCGCCTACGTCGACCGGCTCTACCGCCACCTCGCCGCGTGCGACCTGGCGATCGTGCAGGGCGGCCTCACGACCACCATGGAGCTCGCCGCCTGCCGGGTGCCGTTCATCTACGTGCCGCTGCGCGACCACTTCGAGCAGAACTTCCACGTGCGGGCACGGCTGGATCGGTATCGCGCGGGCCGCTGCATGCAGTACTCGGAGCTCTCGCCCGACGCGCTCGCGAGCGCCATGGCGTCGCTCGTCGGGGCGCCCGTCGACTACCGGCCGGTCGAGACGGACGGCGCCGCGCGGGCCGCCGCGATGATCGGCAAGCTGCTCTGAGATTCGCCGCGGTGCCGATTCGTTCGCGGGGCCGGTGCTCCGTTATGATGGTCAGGTTGTCCACGGGCTGTGGCGCAGCTTGGTAGCGCACTTGACTGGGGGTCAAGGGGTCGCAGGTTCAAATCCTGTCAGCCCGACCGTTTGTCCTGAGTCGCGACATCGTTTACGAACGTGTCGCGGCTCAGGACTTTTTGTGGGTTCGGCGGGGGTGTCGGTGGCGCGGCCTGGTGGGTCGTGTTGTCGTTGACGTGGTGTGTCGGGTCATCGTTGACGCGGGGTCATCGTTTCCGTGGTTGGTAGTCGCGGCTGGGGTCGATGGTGTGTTCGGCGATGATCTCTCCGGTGTCGGCGTTGCTGACGGACACGTCTCGGTCGTGGATGAGCATGAGCACTGGGGTGCCGGCGTGGGCTCTGCCGATGCCGAGGTGGCGGAGTCTTCCGGCGTAGCGGAGGGTGAGTGTTCCGACCGCGTCGACGCGGTCGGTGCGGGAGCGCCATTCGGTGGTGCGGGTGCCGGTGGGGGTGGCTTTCGGGAGGGCGGTGTAGGCCTGTTCCGGGGTTCTGCGGCCGGTGGATCGGTGGGGGCGTTGGGTGTTGTACCAGGTGCGGAACTCGGTCAGCAGGGTGTGCAGGTCCTGGATCGTGTCGGGTCGTGGTCGTGCGTGGAGCCAGCGCTTCAGGGTCTGGTGGAAGCGTTCGATCTTGCCTTGGGTCTGCGGGTGGCCGGGGCGGCCGTTCTTCTGGGTGATGTCGTGTGCGGCGAGGAGTTTCTCGAATCCGCCGCGGGCGCCTTTGTAGCGGGCGAGTCGGGTGGTGAACACCAGCCCGTTGTCGGTCAGTGTCGATGCCGGTGGCCCGTATGCGCTGATCAGTTCGGTCATCACGGTCACGACCATCGGTCCGGTGAACGCGGTCGCGGGGCGGATATCGAGGAGGAATCGGGAGTGGTCGTCGAGGATGTCGAGGATCTCTGCACGGGTGCCGTTCGCGAGGTACCAGTGGGTGATGTCGGCTTGCCAGCACTCGTTGGGCAGTTCGGCTTGGAAGCGGATGTAGGAGCTGCGGGGGCGTTTGCCCGGGGTCGGGGTGATCAGGCCCGCGGCGTGCAGGATGCGTCGGATGGTCGCGGTCGATGGGGCCTGGTGTCCCTCGTGTGCGAGGTGCCAGGCGATCGTCGCGGGTCCGGCGTCCGCGCCCTGGGCGGTCAGGTCGATGCGCTGTTGGACGACACGGTCGCGGATCAGGGCGGGGGTGGTTCCGGGTCGGGTGTGCGGGGCGCGGGAGCGGGTGGCGACCCCGTCGGGTCCTTCGGCGTCGTAGCGGGTGACGAGGGTGTGGACCCACTGGCGGGTGACGCCGAACTTCGCTGCTGCTTCGGCGTGGTTGAGGCCCTGCTCGCGCACGGCCCGGACGATGACGAGATTCTTCGGCTTCACTCCGGCATCGTCAGGTTTCGAGGGTGTCAACGATGTCCCGACACAGCGGTCAACGATCACGCTGACGCGGATGTCAACGATGTCCCGACACATCCGTCAACGATCAGCACCGCGATCGGCACCCTCACACGTCAACGATGTCCTGACACCAGACACTGTCAGCCCGACCGTGGCAGAAGCCCCGGTGAGAAGTGATTTCTCGCCGGGGCTTCGTCGTTCCGGGTCCGGGTCCGGGTCCGGGTCGCTCATCCGATCAGCGCCCCGGGAGGTCTCGTTGGCGTCAGGTAGTGCTGAGATCCAGTTCGATCTTCCTCAGTTCCGCCTCCATGCTCTCGATTGTCGACCGCATCGACCGCTGTCTCATCGGATCGGAGTCGCTGAGCTTTCGCGCCTCGGCCAGCACCTTCCGCAAGGTGTCACGGCGTTGTGTCAGTTGAGCGATCAATTCGACGCGCGCTGTCATTTAAGTTCCTTTCCCGAACCATATTGATAGATCTGCCGTTCGACAAAAGCAGTGTGGTCATCGGATATCAAGACCCCAATGCGGGAGCGCACCCTTCGGTCGCACCTGTTGCTGCGCGGCCGACATAATGTTCTGCAAATCAACAGGAGCTTGCAGTGGTTTGGTGCGCAATATCGTTGCCGGCGGGTATGGTCGAGTCCCCTGAACGGGGACGTTTCCGTGACGGCGGAGCCGGGATAACTTACTGCTCGGATTGCCACTTGGAACTTCGAACGCTCAGCACGCGCCCAGCGGGCTGACATTCGACCTGGCAGAGCGTGAGGCAATCGATCCGAAGGGCGGAAGTACATGAGTTGGTCACAGGATGCTTGGAATGCCGCGAAGACATTGCTAGCTGTTGCTGGCGCGGTCTCGGCGATTTCGAGTGCCGACGTGCAGAAGCAGGCTGAAGGCATTGTGAAGAACTACTCCGGCGTCACGGTGAATCAGATTCGTTCGAAGATCCAGGACGATATCAAAAAGCAGGCTTGATCGCCGGCTCAAAATTGCAGGGCCGCTCCGCGGTTCACCTCTCATAGAACTGGGTGAGCCGTTCGGAGCCTCGCGAATATGTGGAGGTAGTCTGTGGGTGCAATACGATCGTCGGTGGTTCAGTTTGTCTGGCCGGGATCCGACGTTGAGTCTCTTCTCGCAAGTGTTGCAGGTGCGCTCGGAGGTGACGTGGGCGCGTGGGAGGACGACGGCGGCGAATTGGTCGGTATCGCCGGAATGGCGACATCGAACGGCTGGAACCTGGCTACCTACTGGAAGCCCGGCTTCATGTCACCGCTCGAGATGATCGGGCTCTCGATCAGCCCCGCCGAGACGGACGACGGCGACGACGTACTTCGGGTGATCGCGGTGATTCCCCCCGGGAACCCGCTGGGCAAGGGGAAGAAGGGGCTCCTGCAGATCGCCACGATGCCGGGAGCCAGCTGGGTGCCGTTCGAGAAGACCGGAGTCGCGGCACTGCAGATCGACTTCGTGAAGCCGGTCTAGTCCGAGGCAGAAGCCCCGGCGAGTGTCACCTTCTCGCCGGGGTGTCGTCGTACCGGGCTCGTGGCCTCAGCGCGCTGCGAGCTGTGCGATCGCGTCCACGGTGGCCGCGCGGTCGAAGCTCTTGGCAGGCATCGCGGCGGTCGTGACCTGGATCACCCGTGCGTCCGCGTCAATGACCGCGGTCGCGCTCTCCTGGAACTGGCCGGAGCGCCGGAGGCCGAACACGGCGTGGTTCGCGCCCACTGCTGCCACCCGCACGGTGTCGTCGAGGCGAGAGGCCGCCTGGGCGGCATCCGCATCGGTGCCCGGCGTGAGGAAGATCACGCGCGCGTCGCCGAGGTCGCCGGTGCGGTGCAGGCTCGCGAGCACCTTGCCGGCCGACAGGCACGCCGGGCACGTCGGCGTGCGCATGAAGTGGATGACGCCGGGACGACCGTCGAGGAGTTCGGCGATCGTGGTCGAACCGCCGTCCGCCGTCGACATCACAGTCGCGGGAAGCGTGTTGCCGACGGTGAGCGCGGCGTTGGTGTGGGGCATAGACTTTCTCCTCAGTTCTGCGAGCCAACTTGCGAAACCTGCTTTCGCAACTATATTGCGCAACCGACGGGAGGGCGTCGTGTATTCCGCTGAGGTCGAGGAATTCCGCCGCGCGGCGGCGGAGGACGTGGGACACCTGCTGCGCGAGGCCCTGCACGTCGGGAACGAGCGGTTCCTGGAACTCATGTCTGCGCGCGGCCACGAGCGGGTCGCGATGCGGCATCTGCCGGTGTTCGGCGCAGTGGATCGCGACGGCACGCGCATCACCGTCGTCGCGAGCCGGACGGACATCTCGAGGCAGGCCGTCGGCCAGCTCATCCACGAACTGGAGGCGCTCGGCTACCTGACGCTCACTCCGGACCCGAGCGATCGTCGGGCCCAGATCGTGCGGCTCACCGAGCGTGGGATGTCGTTCTGCACGGAGGGCGCGGAGGCCGCACAGGCGCTGCACTCCGAGGTGGTCGATCGGATCGGCGGCGAGGAGGCGCTCGACGCGCTGCGTGCGGGCCTCCAGCGCATCATCGGCGACGCCTGAGCACGGGGGCGCGCGCTAGTCTCGGCGGCGATGGAGCCTTCACCGCGACGCGTCGAACGCCGGCCGTACTATCGGGCCGCGAACCGTCATCTCGCCGAGGGTGCGGTGCCGATCCCAGGGCTCCGCGCGCTGCGCGACGACGACTTCGAGGCGCTCGCCGAGGTGCACCTCCCTGCCCTCCGAGGCACCGTGGACGACGAGGGCGACACCCTCGAGGGGCTCGTCGAGGACTATCGCGGCGGCGCGGCCGGCGACTGGGGCGTGCCGCTGCGCGACCGCTGGCTCGTCGCCGAGGACGAGCAGGGCATCCTGGCCGCCGTGCTCACCACGAACTGGCGCGGCACCCCGTTCATCGCGCTCGTCGTCACCCGGCTCGATGCGCAGCGCCGGGGGCTCGCCAGCGCGCTCATCGCGGAGGTGGCTGCGCGCTGCCTGGCCCGCGGCGAGCCGGAGCTGTCGCTCATCGTGACGCGCGGCAACCCTGCGCTCGGCCTCTACGAGCGGCTCGGCTTCGTCGAGGTCGACCGGCCCGAGGAGTGAGCGGATGCCTCCGGCCGTGTGCCCACGGCGAAGCACGCCTCGCGGACGAACCAGGCATACGCGACGACGAACATCGTGCGCTGGAGAAGTCCGCCGAACGCCGGCAGCACCACGGCCGCCAGCGGGAGCAGGCTCGCCGCCGCGATGAGGCCGGCGGTCGCGATGCGCCAGCGGGTCGAGGCGTAGCCGCCGCGGATCACGAGGACGAGCGCGCCCACGCAGATGACGGCCATGGCCGTGGCGAACACCGAGTGCAGGGTGTTCTCGAGGGGTTCCCGGGGAACCGACGCGATCCACGACTCGGTGGAGTAGACGGCGGTGAGCATCCAGAACAGCCCGAACAGCGCGAATGCGATGGTTGCGACCACGCCCCATACGCGGGCGCGCACGATGCAGACGAGCAGTACCGCGAGACCCGAGAGCAGCAGCCCGAGGCGTCCGAGCCAGGCATCCGTCGTCTGCTGCGCCGCCGACTCGCTGACCGATCGCTCGACCCAGTCGTACCCCTCGCCGAGCAGCAGCGGTGCGGTGAGCATCGCGAGCGCGGCCGCGATGAACCCCGCGATCGCGAGGATCGCGACCGGCCGCGGGTCGACGCCCATGGGCGTCAGTGTAGGTCGTCGCCGGCGACCCGCTCAGCGTGCGGGCCCGGGCGGATGCGGGTACCGGCGCCCCGACCCCCAGCCGATCTCCCACCCGTCCGAGTCGTCGAACCCGTCGGCGAACGCGATCGGGAGTGCGTCGTGGCGCTCCACCTCGGCGAGCAGGTCGGCGTACCAGCGCACGTACGTGGGGTCGTCGACGCCCGCGTCCAGGTCGGGGAGTGCGCGCAGCATCAGGTCCGCGGCATCGTCCGGCGTGCTCGTGAGATTCACCTCGCCCTCCGCGAAGCCGGTGCCGTCGGCGCTCGTGTAGTGGATCGCGCGGTCGTGGTCGCGCACCCGCAACCCGTAGGGCTCGGTCACGAAGTTGTCGGCGTGCGTCACGGCGACGCGCCAGTGCAGGCCCGACGGGCTCACCCCGGGCAGGATGCGGGCGGCGTGGACGCCGCGCTCGTGCAGCGCTCGCACGCCCTGCAGGATTCGGAGCGGGGTCGCCGCGCCGAGCCGGCGCTGCACCTCGGCGTGGGCGGCATCATCCGTGAAGGTCACGAGTCGGACGTCTCGGACGCTGCTCCCCGAGGTGGAGATCGCCTCGATCGCTGCCCCGACCGCCTCGCGCGTCGGCCACCTGCGCACACCGGTGCCGATGATCGGGAACGCGACGCTCCTCGCGCCGAGCTCATCGGCGACCTCGAGTGCGCGTCGGTAGCAGGACGCGAGCAGTTCGCGATCCTCCGGGCGCCCGCGGTGCTTCGGCGCGACCGTGTGGATGACCCAGGTCGCGGGCAGCTCGCCGGCAGTGGTCCATCCGGCGTCGCCCACGGCGAGGCCGCGGGGGAATCGCTCCCTGCAGTCACGCAGCACGGCCGGCCCACCCGCGCGATGGATCGCCCCGTCGAGGCCTCCGCCACCCCGCATCCGCCTGCTCGCGGTGTTGACGATCGCGTCGACCCGCTGCTCGGTCAGGTCACCGTGGACGCTCGTGATCGTGGGCACACCCCGAGTGTGGCCGAAACCCGGGCACGCGCGCCGAGGCTGCGCACAGCCGGGGCTCAGCCGCGAGCCCAGGCCTCCGCGATCGGGAGTTCGCGGCCGAGGACGCGCTCTGCCGCGCGATGCCCCGAGCGCATCGCGGCGGGCACGGTCGCGGGATCGTCGGTCCAAGTGGCCTCGCCGGCGAGGTGGAGCACGCCGCCGATCGGGGTGGCGAGGTCGTCGTGGTCGGCGGTGGTGGAGCCGAGGGTCATGTAGGCGTAGGAGCCGTGGGCGAACGGGTCGTCCTGCCAGTCCGTGATGCGCACCGCGGTCGGCTCGGGCACGCGCTCGCCGTAGAGGCGGCGCAATTGGGCGAGCACGGATGCCACGACCTGCGCCTCGCTCCAGTCGCGGATCTCGCGGGCGGCGGGGCCGGCCGCGAACGTGAGCAGGGAGGGCACGCCGTGCACCGCGGAGAGGTCGTACCAGGAGTGCCACCAGCGGCTCTCGGGGCCCTGCTGGCGGATCGCGTAGACGCCGTCGTCCCAGAACCGCTCCGGGAACTCGAGGAAGACCTTCTCGAACGCGTTCATCGCGAACCGGCGGAGCGCGCCCGCGACCGGCTCGGGCAGCGCGGGTTCGATCACGAACTCCGTCGACTGCAGCACGCCCACCGGCACGGTCACGACCGCGGTGGCGGCCGCCAGGGTGGCATTCGTCGTCTCGACCTCGACGCCGTCGGGCGACCAGTGCACCCGGCGTACGAGATGGCCGAGCCGCACGTCGAGGCCCTCGGCGAGGCGGGCGGGCAGTTCGTCGTACCCGTCGGGGAAGACGACCTCGTCGCCCTCGATGACGTCGTCGTCGAGGCCGTGCGCGGCGAGGTCCTCGATCCACGCGCCGTACTGCTCCTCGCTGCGATGCTCCATGAACTCGCGCACGCGCTGGGCGCGGTCGGCGTCCCAGCCCTGGCGGGCGATCGCGGCCTCGGTCACGTCGCGGTACGAGTCGTTCGGCGCCGAGGCGGCGATGGTCTCGAGCAGCGCGGTGTCGACCGAGCGGATGTCGTCGGCGAACGCCCGCGCCGCCGCAGCCGTCAACCGCCCGCCGTCCGGGCCGTAGTACGCGATCGGGCGGCTGTCGGGCTGGTAGCTGCCGACCGTGAACTCCGCGGTGCGCATGCCGAACGCGGTGACCGCGTCAGCGACGGGCTCGTCTGTGACGCCGTGGATCCAGGAGGCGCCGAGGTCGGTCGGGTGGTCGCCGGTGCGGTCCGTCCAGACGCGGCCGCCGACGCGGTCGCGGGCCTCGAGCACCACGACGCTGCGCCCCGCCCGGGCGAGCAGGCGGGCGGCGGTCAGGCCCGCCACGCCCGCACCGACGACGATCGTGTCGACGCGTTCCATTCTTCGAGCCTTTCCTGCGCGCATCCGCGCACGCTGCTCCGACGGTACCGGGGTATTGACGGCATCGACCAATCGCCGTACGTTAACGCATTACCGAACAGTAAGATATTGGGAGGTCGCCACCATGCCCGACGTCGTCCGCGCGCTCGACATCGCCGCACCGCCCAGTGCCGTCTGGCGCTGGTTCACCACGCAGGAGGCCATGCGGGCGTGGTTCCGGCCCGACCTCGAGATCGACCTGCGAGTCGGCGGGGCGTTCCGGATGCTCGGTGCCGACGGCGAGACCTCGATCAGCGGCACCGTGCTCGAACTCGTCCCGGAGGGGCGGCTCGTGCTCTCCTGGCTGGAGGAGGACGCCGGCTGGACGCACCCGGCCAGGCTCATCGTCTCGCTCGAGCCGATCGCCACGGGCACGCGCGTCACGCTCGTGCACGACGGGTTCGCCGGCATCGGCACGGAGGGCTGGCGGGGCACCATGGCCGCCTACGAGCGCGGGGCCGACCGGCATCGCGTGCTCGAGCAGCTCGCCGCGGTGGTGGCATCCGGTGGCTGACCAGCCCGACGACGTCTTCGTGCTGCTCGCCGACCCGACGAGGCGGCGCATCCTCGACCTGCTCGCCGAGCACGGGGTGCGCGCGGTCGGCGAGCTCGTGCAGGAGTTCCCCGACCTCGTGCCGTCGGGCATCTCGAAGCACCTCATGGCGCTGCGTGCCGCCGGGCTCGTGACCGCCACCCGCGACGGTCGCCGCCAGCTCTATCGCATCGACGGCGAGGGGCTCCGGCACGCGTTCGGGCCATGGGTCGCACGGTACGACGAGTTCTGGAGCGGTTCGCTCGAACGTCTGCGCGGGCTCGCCGAGGGTGCGGGGACTTCGGGTGGCGATCTGCACGGAGGCGAGGGCTCGAGTCCTGAAAGCAAAGGATACCGGCTTATCCTTTGGTAAGATCACGGCATGGCAACGGAAACGCGGGCCTGGCCCGCGATCGGGCACGAGGAGCGGCCGTGGCAGCGCGACGGCGGCGAGATCGCCTCGCGCCGCGAACTGGCCCGCTCCCGCGGCCCGTACCGCGCAGCCGTCGTGCCCCGCATCGCGGATCTCACGCCCGACCTGCCCGGCCGCAGCCTCGCGGCGGCCGATGACGCCAGCAACGAGCTGACCCGGTTCGACGCCGAGTTCGGGGCGGTCGCGGCGCCGTTCTCGGCGATCCTGCTGCGGTCGGAGAGCGCGTCGAGCTCCGAGGTCGAGCACATCACCGCGAGCGCGCGTCAGGTCGCACTCGCCGAGCTCGGGGCATCCGACTCGCCCAACGCCCGGCTGGTCGTCGCGAACGCGCAGGCGATGCGCGCGGCGGTCTACCTCTCCGACCGCCTCGACACCGACGCCGTGATCGAGATGCACCGCGCGCTGCTCGGCGACAGCCAGGAGGGCATCACGGGCGGCTGGCGCGAACGACAGGTCTGGATCGGCGGCGGATCGATCGCCCCGCACACGGCCGAGTTCGTGCCGCCGCACGCCGAGCACGTGCCCGCCCTCATGGAGGACGTCATGGCGTTCGCCCGCCGCACCGATCTGCCGGTGCTCGTGCAGACCGCGGTCGCGCACGCCCAATTCGAGACGATCCACCCGTTCCCCGATGGCAACGGGCGCACCGGTCGCGCGCTGGTGCAGGGCATGCTGCGCGCGGGCCGCGTGACCCGGCACGTCACCGTGCCGGTCTCGGCGGGCCTGCTCGGCGACCTGCAGGGCTACTACGACGCGCTCGGCGCCTACCGCGAGGGCCGGCTCGAGCCGATCGTCGACCTGATGTCGGACGCCTCGTTCCTGGCCGTCGCGAACGGCCGGCGCCTCATCGGCGACCTGCGCGCGGCTCGCGCGCACTGGGACGACGCGGTGCGCGCCCGCGCCGACTCGTCCGCCCACCGCCTCAAGGACCTGCTGCTGCGCCAGCCCGTGGTGCACACCAAGCTGGTCGCCGCCGAGCTCGAGGTGAGCGAGGTCGCCGCGCAGACCTCGATCGACCGGCTCGTCGAGGCCGGCGTGCTCGTGCAGGCCGGCGGGGGAGCGCGCTACCGGCGCTGGGCCGCGCCCGACGTGCTGACGGCGCTCGACGCGTTCGGCCAGCGTGCCCGCCGCGGCTTCCGCTGACTCGCGTGCGCGACGCCTGAGTGGTGACACGGTGGCGCGCGCGGTCGCACTCGCGCTACGGTGCCGCCATGGGCACCGGGGGGAGCCTCCACCGCATCGTCGTCGCCGTCGCGGGCTGCGCGATGCTGCTCGGCGTCGCCGGATGCGCGGCCGACACCGTCCTCGCGCCGTCCCCGATGGCGTCGCCGGTCGCGAGCGACGCGCCGATCGAGGCGACGCCGGTCGCCGAGGGCGTGCAGGACGGCCCGGTGCAGATCGAGGTCAACGGCGACCCCGGCGTCGGCGCCACCTTCACGAGGGTGCGCATCGCCGCGGGCGCGACCACGGGCGAGCACTGCCATCACGGGTACCTCATCGCGGTGGTCGAGGCGGGCGAGCTCACCCACTACGCTCCGACGCACCCGGACGGCGTGGCCACCTACGTCGAGGGGGACCTCATCGTCGAGGGGCCGGACTACGTGCACGAGGGTCGCAACGAGCGCGGCGACGACGTCGTGCTCTGGGTCGCCTACCTCATTCCCGAGGGCGAGCCCCTCGCCGAGACCGACCTCGCCAACTGCGACCAGGGCTGAGCGGATGCCACGGGCCGGGCGCCCGCCCGCCGGCTACCCGAGCAGCGTCTCGAACCCCGCCACCTCGACCGTGCCGCGCGCCCGCTCGGCGAGGCGCCGGTCGGTCGTGATGAACGCATCGGCCTGCAGCTGCGTCAGCGCGAGGTACTCGGCGTCGTAGGTGGAGGCCCAGCCCAGGGCGTCCGCGAGTTCCCAGGCGCGCTTGCGCAGCACCGCGTCGCCGAGCAGCCGGATCGGCATGCGCTTGATGCGGCCGAGTCGGTCGAGCGCGGCACCGGAGCGGAGCTCGCCGCGGTGCACCGCCTCGTGCAGCATCGACAGCGTCTGCGAGCGCAGCAGCGTCGGTGCGAGCAACTCGTGCGCGGGCGCGGACGCGAGGTCCTCGCCAGCGAGGCGAATCGCCGCGCCGGCGTCGATGACGTATCGGGTCATGCATCCTCCGTGAGGGTCGAGCGGATGCCACGCACGCTACGCCCGCCCGCCGACGCCCGCGGGTGCGCGAGAATCGAACACAGCACACGACGAGGGGAGTCGAGATGGCGGCCGCCGCATCGATCGTCACCTGCCCGAGCTGCGGCACGCGCAACCGGGTGCCGCAGGCGAAGCGCGGACGGGTGCGCTGCGCCTCGTGCCACGCCGACCTGCCGTGGTTCGTCGAGGCCGACGACGCCACCTTCCACGCCGCCGTGGTCGAGAGCACGCTCCCGGTGCTGGTCGACGTGTGGGCGCCGTGGTGCGGGCCGTGCCGCATGGTCTCGCCCGTGGTCGAGCAGTTCTCGCGCGACTTCGCGGGGCGCCTGAAGGTGGTGAAGGTGAACTCCGACACCTCGCCCCGCGTCTCACGGGCGCACGGCATCCAGAGCATTCCGACGCTCCTCCTCTACGAGGGCGGGCGCGAGGTCTCGCGCCAGGTCGGCGCACTTCCCGCCGCCCAGTTGCGCGGCTGGGTGGACGCCGCGCTGCCCGCGTAGGCGCGTCATGGCCCGGGACGGGATGTACGGCGACGGACTGCTCCGCGCCATGAACGGGCTGCACCGGGCCGCGATCCGGCTCAGCGGCGGACGCCTCGGCTGGCGCATCGGCCGCATGCCGACCGTGGAGCTGCACACCGTCGGGCGCCGCACCGGCCGGCCTCGCGCGTGCCTGCTCACGGCGCCCGTGCACGAGGACGACCGCGTGGTGCTCGTCGCCTCGCGCGGCGGGTCCGACCGGCATCCGGCCTGGTACCTCAACCTCGTCGCGCATCCCGACGTCGAACTCACGACCCGGGCGGGCACGCGCCGCTATCGGGCCCGCACCGCGAGCCCCGACGAGAAGGCCGCCCTCTGGCCGACGGTCGCGGCCGCCTACCCCGGCTACGAGCACTATCGGAAGCGCACGACCCGTGACATCCCGCTCGTGATCTGCGAACCGGTCGCCCCGGCCGTGCGGCCGGACGCCTGACCGGGGCCGCTTCCCGCCCGCCGTCGCCCGGCGTACCCTCGCAGCATGTGCCGGAACATCCACCAGCTCCACAACTTCGAGCCCGCCGCCACCGATGACGAGGTGACCGCCGCCGCGCTCCAGTACGTGCGCAAGGTGAGCGGCTCGACGAAGCCCTCGAAGGCCAACCAGGAGGCGTTCGACCGCGCCGTCGCCGAGGTCGCCCACGCGACGCGCCACCTGCTCGACGACCTGGTCACGAACGCACCGCCCAAGGACCGCGAGGTCGAGGCCGCGAAGGCCCGCGCCCGCGCCGAGAAGCGCTACGCGTCGCTGTCGGCCTGAGCGGATGCCTCGCGGCGACGCTCGACTCAGCGCTCGAGCACGGCGCTGAGGTCGTAGGCGGCGGGCACCTCGAGCTGCTCGAAGCGGCACGACTCGGCGTCGCGGTCGGGCCGCCAGCGCAGGAACCGCACGGTGTGGCGGAAGCGCCACCCCTCCATCTGGTCGTAGCCGACCTCGAGCACGCGCTCGGGGCGCAGCGGCACGAACGAGGTGTCCTTGCCCGAGGAGAACCGGCTGCGCTCGGTCTCGGCGCCGGCCACCTCGCCCGAGTCCTCGCGCACGACGAGCGGCTCGAGCTCGTCGATGAGCTCCCGGCGCCTGGCGTCGGTGAACGCCGACGACCCGCCGACCATGCGCAGCTCGCCCGTGTCGTCGTAGAGCCCGAGCAGCAGGGAGCCGACGCCCGTACCCGACTTGTGCACGCGGTAGCCGACGAGCACCACGTCGGCCGTGCGCTTGTGCTTGATCTTCAGCATGGCGCGCTTGTTCGGCAGGTACGCGCCCTCGAGCGGCTTGGCGATCACGCCGTCGAGCCCGGCGCCCTCGAAGCGCTCGAGCCAGGTGCGCGCGAGGTCGGCGTCGGTCGTGACGCGCGTGACGTGCACGGGCGGGGGAGCATCGCCGAGGGCCTCCTCGAGCCGCGCCCGCCGCTCGCGGAACGGCAGGTCGACGAGCGACTCGTCGCCCAGCTCCAGCAGGTCGAACGCGACGAACGAGGCGGGCGTCTCGGCGGCGAGCCTGCGCACCCGGCTGTCGGCGGGGTGGATGCGCTGGCCGAGCGCCTCCCAGTCGAGCCGCTCGTCGCCCGCGGAACCCGAGCGCACCACGATCTCGCCGTCGACCACGCACCCCTCGGGCAGCTCGCGCGCGAACGCCTCGACGAGCTCGGGGAAGTACCGGGTCAGCGGCTTCGACCCGCGGCTGCCGATCTCGACCTCGCCGCCCGAGACGCGCACGATGCCGCGGAAGCCGTCCCACTTCGGCTCGTACGAGTACCCGCCCGCGATGGCGTCGGCGTCCGGCACCTGCTCGACCGATTTCGCGAGCATGGGGGCGATCGAGCGGGCGGAATCGGCCATGTCGGCATTCTTCCAGCGACCGGCCGACATCCCCAGCGATCCGCACGACCATGCCGATCGCGGCGCGCGGCGGATGCCCCGAAGCGGCGACACGCCGACTGAATCGTCTCAAAATTGAGGTTTCTCCCAGATTCGGCTGGCAGAGTCCCCGACTTGTACGCCTGAATACCTCAATCGTTACCAAACCGAAACCGAATGCACTGTGCATTCATGAGGTTTCCCGAAGCGAAGACCGTATGCAGAATCAGACTCAGCTCAGTTCCCCCGAAACCCCCGACGAGGCGACCGCAGGCCGCGGCGCCCGCCGCGCGACCTCGCCGCGCAACCGCCGGCTCCTGATCGGCGCGACCGCGCTCGTCGCCGCGGGTGCGATGACCGGCACCGGCTTCATGGCGCAGTCCGTGGTCGCCGAGCAGCAGGCGCGCATCGCCGCGACGACCTGGATGTCCAACGCCGTCGGCCTGGACGCCGACCAGCACCCGGCCTACGACGCCGTGATGGCGTCGCGCGCCAACCTCGACGCCGAGGCGACCATCACGGTCGCCAAGAAGGCCATCGAGAAGGCCGACGGCTACGCGGACTCGTCCGACCTCGAGGCATCCGTCGCCTCGCTCGAGTACTACGAGCTGCTCGCGCCCGAGCGCGTGTTCCTGCTGGTCGACCAGACCACCGAGCACGCCGACGACGTGACCGCCGAGACCAAGAAGGCGATCGAGGCCGAGAAGAAGCGCAAGGCCGAGGAGGCCGCGCGCAAGGCCGCCGAGGCCGAGGCCGCGCGCAAGGCCGCCGAGGAGGCCGCCGCCGCCGAGGCCGCGGCCGCCGCCCCGGCACCCGCTCCGTCGACGCCGACGGCGCCGGCGAACCCGAGCGGCGCACAGGCGATCGCGCGCGACATGATGGCGTCGTCCTACGGCTGGGGCGACGACCAGTTCGGCTGCCTCGTGAGCCTCTGGAACAAGGAGTCGGGCTGGAACGTCTACGCCCAGAACCCCTACAGCGGCGCGTACGGCATCCCGCAGGCGCTGCCCGGCAGCAAGATGTCCACCGCCGGCGCCGACTGGGCGACCAACGCGGCCACGCAGATCCGCTGGGGCCTCGGCTACATCGCCGGCCGCTACGGCACCCCGTGCGGCGCATGGAACCACTCGGTGTCGGTCGGCTGGTACTGACCCGCACCACGTGAACGAACGGCCCGGCGGAGCTTCCGCCGGGCCGTTCGGGGTCTGCGGTCGTGCGCCGGGCCGTGCCGGGTCAGTGGCGCGCGGGTGCCGGTGCGACCAGCTCGAGCTGCGGCGCGCGCACGATGCGGGCGCCCGCGAGCAGGCCGAGTGCGAGTCCGGTGAGGAGCAGGGCGGCGGATGCCACGAGCATCGCCGCGCCGCCCGGCCACCAGCTCGCGACGGTCGCGGGCGTCGCCGGGTCCCAGAAGTGGCGGAGACCGTACGCGAGCCCGGCGACCACGCTCACCACGGCGACGGCGGGGGCGGCGAGTGCGAACCAGCGGGGACGCGCGAGCGCGGCCGCCAGCAGCACCGCCAGTGCGAGCACGGCCATGTGCAGGTAACGGCCCTGCGCGGCGACGACGCTGCCGCTCACGAGGTAGCTCCGCGCGCTGCCGAGCGCGAACACGCAGACCGGCAGGAGCCAGGCGCAGTGGAGCACGACGAGTTCCGCGACTCCCCGCCGCAGGCGCCACGACCCGAGCACCAGGCCGGCGAGCACCAGCAGGCTCGCCGCGAGGTGCAGCGCACCGGGCACGATCGGCGTCTCGAGCCAGCCGAGATTCATCCACATCGAGCCGGAGAGCGCCCGGAGGAACCGCGGCGCCCACTCCAGCAGGGCATCCGCCTCCACGGCGGGGGCCGGGCTGCCGCTCGATCCGGTCGGCTGCAGTGTCCCGAAGACCACGAGGTTCCGGATCCACCACGCGAGGCCCACCGTCGCGGTGACGGCGGCGACCGCCATGCCGATCCACGCGCCCCGGCCGTGACGCCGGGCGGCCACGACGTACGCGAACGGCCCGAGCGGAACCAGCGCCAGCGCGAAGCCCTTGGTGAGCAGGGCCACGGCCAGTGCGGCGCCGACGCCGAGCGCGGTGACGACCCTGAGATCGCCGCCCAGCACGCGCACGAGCAGCCAGACGTACACGCTCGCCGCGAGCGCCAGCAGCGTGCCGTTGTTCACCACGCCGCCGATGTGCACGAACTGGATCCATGCCGCAGGCAGGAACGCGCCGACGACCTGCGCGGTCGGCGACATCCCGAGCGTGCGCACGGTGGCCGCGATCAGCCAGGGGATCGGCAGGAGCAGCAGCGCCGACGCGAGGCGCAGCACCAGCAGCAGCGTGTTCACCGGGGCGTCGTCGAGGCCGAAGACCTGCACCCAGGTGGCGAGGTACGCCGAGTAGCCGGGCGGATGCTGCGTCATCTGGTCGAGCAGCCCCTCGTCCGGGTACGGCCCGCCCGCCGCGCGCAGCTCGCCGGTCGACGGCAGCGACTCCGCCTCGTTCGGGCCGACGGGTTCGCCGTTGTCGAAGATCGTCGACGCGCTGGGGAACCCGAGCCACTCGTACGAGCCGCGGACCCCGTCGTCGATCCGGGTCGACACCGGGTCGGGGTACCCGCCGCCGGTCGCGAGGCGCAGCGCCGTCGACACGTGCTGCGGCTCGTCGGGTCCGCGATAGCCCGGCGTCGCCAGCGCCCAGGCGAGGAGCGCCCCGGCGAGCACCGCCGTCGCGGCGATCACGCCGAGTACCTGCAGGCTGGCTCGTCGCATCCGGGCAGGTCCTCCAGGGGTGGCGAATCGGATGCGCGTGGGCGCATCGCTGCCGGGAGGCTATCGCACGGCCGTTGCACGCGCGTGACGTCGCCTCGGTGTCGGTGCCCGGGTGCAGACTGGAGCCATGTGCGGACGATTCGCCATGGACGACGAGACCAACGACCTCATCGAGGCCTTCGTGCTCGACGGCAACGACTTCCGAGACTGGACGCCCTCGTACTCGATCGCGCCGACCGACGTGATCCCGATCATCCGCGAGCGGCACGATCGCGCGACCGGCGAGGTGCGCCGCACGGTCGAGCCCGCCAGGTGGGACTTCCATCCGTCGTTCCTCCGCGACTCCAAGCGCCCGCAGTTCAACGCCCGCATCGAGACGATCGCGACGAACGGGCTCTGGAAGGGCGCGTTCGCGTCGTCGCGCTGCATCGTGCCGATGCGCGGCTACTACGAATGGACGGGGAAGCCCGGCGACAAGCAGCCGCACTTCCTGCACGGCGACGGCCTGCTCGCCGCGGCCGGCATCGCGACCGCGCGCAAGGTCGACGACGAGTGGCAGGTGTCGGCCGCGATCATCACGCGGGCGGCGAAGGACGCCTCGGGCGAGGTGCACGACCGCATGCCGGCGTTCCTCCTGCCCGACTGGGACGCGCCGTGGCTCAGCTCGGCGAAGCTCGACGAGGCGGGCCGGCTGGAGCTGGTCGAGCAGCTCGGCGCCGTGTCCGACCAGGTCGCCACGACCATCAGGTCGTACGAGGTCGACCGAAGGGTCAACAACTCGCGCACGGTCGACCCGTCGGATGCGACGCTGATCGAGCCGCTCGAGGCCTGAGCACGTCCCGCGCGCGGATCAGGTCGCGTGCTGGTGCGCGTGCGCCGCGAGGCGGATGGGGCGGTGATCGGATGCCCCGGCGGGCAGCACGTCGACGCGGTCGATCTGCACGCCCGTCGAGGTGACGAAGTCGAAGTAGCCCGAGAAGAAGCGGTACCGGAAGTAGGTCGGCTCCGTGCTGCGGAGCAGGTCGTAGCCGGTCGAGTTGACGTGGCGCTCGAGCCCGTTGACGAACCACGGGTAGTTGAAGTCGCCGACCATGACGGCGGGCACGTCGTGGCCGAGCGAGCGCATCCCCTCGTGCGCGGCGGTGATCTGCTTGCGGCGCACCCGGTTCGACGCCGTGAGCGGCGCGGCGTGGAAGGAGCCCACGAGCACGTCGTGGCCGACCGCCTCGTCGTGGAGGCGCGCGGCGAGGAGCCGCTCGTGCGCGGGGGAGAGGACGCGGTCGTGGAGCGACCGGTGCATGCTGAACATCTTCGTGTCTCGCACCGTGTAGCGGTCGTCGCGCGCGTAGAGGGCGAGGCCGAGCCGGTTGGTAGTGGTCGCGTCGACGAGCTTCAGGTGGGCGACCTCGTCGGCCAGGTCGTCGGTGTCGCACTCCTGCAGGCACATGACGTCGACGTCGTTCGATTCGGCGAGCTCGGTGAGCTCGCCGATGGCCGCGTGCTTGCGCAGGTTGTAGCTGATGATCCTCAGGTCGACCACCTCCCAGCCCAGCGTATCCGCGTGCGCCGTGGACGGGGTGTGGCTCCGCTGGGTGTCTGCTGGGCGCGGGCCGATCGACGAGGGCGGGCGCGGCTATGCTGGCGCGCGTGGGCAAGGATGCGGTGATGGTGACGGTCCCCGGGCCGTCGGGTGACCGCGAGGTGCGGGTCTCCAGTCCCGATCGCGTGATCTGGCCCGAGGCGGGCATCACGAAGCTCGACCTCGCGAATTACCTCGTCGAGGTGGGCACCCCGTTCGTCGCCGCGAACGGCGACCGGCCGGTCTCGCTCCAGCGCTTCCCGGGCGGCATCGACGGCGAGCAGTTCTTCTCGAAGAACCCGCCGCGCGGGGCGCCCGACTACGTGCGGGCGGTGCCGGTCACGTATCCGAGCGGCAGGTCGCATCCGCAGCTCGTGATCGATGAACCGGCCGCCGCGGTCTGGGCCGCGCAGATGAACACGGTCGTGTTCCACCCGTGGGCCTCGCGGGCCGAGCACAGCGACGAGCCCGACCAGCTGCGCGTGGACCTCGATCCGCAGCCCGGCACCGACTTCGACGACGCGGTGCCGGTGGCGCTCGCGCTGCGCGAGGTGCTCGCCGAGGCGGGGCTCACCGCGTTCGCCAAGACGTCGGGCAACCGCGGCATCCACGTGTTCGCGCCGATCCGGCCGGAGCACGAGTTCCTCGACGTGCGGCACGCGGTCATCGCGGTCTCGCGCGAACTCGAGCGGCGGATGCCCGAGGAGGTCACGACCGCGTGGTGGAAGGAGGAGCGCGGCGAACGCGTCTTCCTCGACTTCAACCAGGCCAACCGCGACCGCACCATGGCCGGGGCGTACAGCCCCCGGGCGCTGCCCACCGCCACCGTCTCGTGCCCGGTGACCTGGGACGAGCTCGAGGGCGTCGACCCGGGCGCCTTCACCGTGCGCACCGTGCCCGACCGGCTCCGCGAGGTCGGCGATCCGTGGGCCGACATGCACGAGCACGCGGCCGGCATCGACACCCTGCTCGAGTGGTGGGCGCGCGACCTCGAGGACGGGCTCGGCGAGCTGCCGTTCCCGCCCGAGTTCCCGAAGATGCCGGGCGAGCCGACGCGCGTGCAGCCGAGCCGCGCCCGCGCGACCGAGTAGCCGCACGCCGCGGGCCGCGGCCCGCGCACACCTCGCGTTCAGGCGGGGCGGAGGAACCGCCCAGACTCGCCCGGCATACTGGCGACTTCGCCCGGGACGTCGATACCCCCGGGCGTTCGTCACGTATGCAGCAGATCTCCACTTCCCCCCGCCACCGCCAGCCCGACTCGAACCGACCCACCCGCGCACGCGCGCTCCGCACCCGCATCCTCGCGGGCGCGCTCGTCGCCGCCGTCCTCGGCAGCGGCCTCGCGGTGAGCATCGACGCCGCGGCGCGCGAGCAGGCGCAGGCCGACACCCGCGCGCTCACCGACTCGCGCGGGCTCGACTCGACCCAGCTCGACGCCTACGACGCGATCGCCGAGGCGCGCGTGCACTCCGACGCCCGCGCCACCATCACGGTCGCGAAGGAGCTGCTCGCCGACGCCGAGGGCAAGGTCGACGCCGACGAGCTCGAGGCCTCGGTCGCGTCGCTCGGCGACTACGAGGTGCTCGAGGTCGGCGAGGTGGCCGAGCTCACCCGCGAGACGCAGGCCCACGTCGCCTCCACCGAGGAGGCGGTCGAGGCGCACGCGCGCAAGGTCGCCGCCGAGCGTGCCGCCGCCGCGAAGGCCGCCGCCCTCGCCGCCGCGAACACGCCCGCCGGTGCGAGGGCCACCGCACGCGAGCTCGCCGCGTCGCAGTACGGCTGGGGCGCGTCGCAGTTCCAGTGCCTCGACTCGCTGTGGACCCGCGAGTCGGAGTGGAACTACCGGGCCGTCAACACCTCGAGCGGTGCGACGGGCATCCCGCAGGCGCTGCCGGGCAGCAAGATGGCGTCGGCCGGCTCCGACTGGCAGACCAACGCGACCACGCAGATCCGCTGGGGCCTGGGCTACATCAAGAGCGTCTACGGCACCCCCTGCGCCGCGTGGGCGAGCTCCGAGGCGCGCGGCTGGTACTGATCCGTCCGCGACCCGGCGCTCAGCCGGGCAGCACGACCGCGGGCTCCACGCCCGCGAGCGCGTCGCCGATGCCGATGTCGACGACGAGCACGTCGCCCGCGTAGCCCGAGGCGGGCGCACGGAGCAGCCCGGCCTTGCACGCGCCGAAGGTGACCGTCACGTCTGCCGGCAGCACGACGGGGTCGGGCACTTCGCCCGTGTCCGGGTGGATGCCGCTCGGCAGGTCGGTCGCCACCACGCGCGGCGGCTCCGGCTCGGCCAGGCGCTCGCGCGCGAGCTCCACGACGCCCCGTGCGGGCTCCCGCAGCGCGGGCGACGCGCCGCTGCCGGTGCCGAGGATGCCGTCGACGATCACGTCCGCGGCGCCGAGCAGCGCACCCAGGTCGGGGTCGTCCGGACGCATCCGCACCGCCCCCGCCGCGAGCGCGGCGGCCAGGCCCGCCTCGTGCACCCGGGAGCCGACCGGCACGAGCACGACGGATGCCCCGCCGGCAGCCAGTTCCGCGCCGGCGAACAGCGCGTCGCCGCCGTTGTCGCCCGAGCCGACGAGCATCACGATCGACGGCTCGTCGCCCGAGCGGCCGCGCCCCGCGGCATCCGCCACCACCCTCGCGAGCGCGGCCGCGGCCCGCTGCATGAGCGGTTCGCCCGCATCCAGGTGCGGCCGTTCCGCGGCGCGCACCTGCTCGGCCGTGTACCCGGCGATCATGCCCCCAGTCTGCCGCCGGAGCGATCGGTGCGCACCTGGTGCCGTGGGACGGGCCGCGCGGTAGCGTGAGGTCGTGCGCATCTTCGCGTGCCCGCACTGCGGTCACATCGTCTACTTCGACAGCCCGAGCTGCCTCGAGTGCGGGGCCGACCTCGCATACGCGCGCCACCTGCGCGAGATGGTCATGCTCGACGACGACGGCGGGTACCGCGACGACGAGGGACTCTGGCGGCGGTGCCGCAACGAGCGCTGGGGCTGCAACTGGCTCGCGGTCGACGCCCTCGAACGCGCCGAGTGCTACTCCTGCCGGCTCACGCGGCACCAGCCCGGCGAGGACGACACGGAGCGGTTCGGCTGGCTCGTCGACACCACGCACGCCAAGCGCTGGCTGCTGTTCCAGCTCGACGAGCTCGGCCTGCCGATCACCAGCCACCGCGAGCAGCCCGAGGGCGGGCTCGCGTTCGACCTCGACGCCTCGACCGACGACCGGCAGGTGATGATCGGCCACCTGAACGGCGTGATCACGATCGACCTCTCCGAGTCGGAGGACTCCCACCGCGAGGCGCTGCGCGTGTCGCTCGGCGAGGCGTACCGCACGATGCTCGGCCACTTCCGCCACGAGATCGGGCACTACTACTGGCAGGTGCTCGTCGCGGCCTCCGACACCGAGCTCGAGGCGTTCCGCCGGGAGTTCGGCGACGAGCGCGTCGACTACGCGCAGGCCCTCGATACCCACTACGGCACGGGCGGCACGGAGGACTGGGGCGCCCAGTTCATCTCGCGGTACGCCACCACGCACCCGTGGGAGGACTTCGCGGAGACCTTCGCGCACTACCTGCACATCACCGACACGCTGCAGTCGGCCGCGGCGTTCGGCCTGTCGATGAGCGGGCCCGGAACACGGTTCCCGGAGGCGAGCGACCTCGTGTCGCATCCGTCGCTCGCACCGGCGGATGCCACGATGCGGGGCATCCTCGCCGACTGGCAGCCGCTCGCGCTCGCGCTGAACCAGGTCAACCGCTCGCTCGGCAAGCGCGACCTGTACCCGTTCGTCATTCCCGAGCGGGTCGTCGGCAAGCTCGGGTTCGTGCACCGGCTGGTCGGCTCGGCCGCGCACGCCGACGCACGGTCGGCGAACTCAGCCGGCGCGTCGGGCCAGTAGGCCGCTGCGTTCGGGGTTGCGGTCGAACCAGGCCGCCGCGTACCAGCAGGTGGGCACGATGCGGAGGTCGGTGGTCCGCTCGACGTGGTCGACGGCCCAGGCGACGATGTCCGACGCGTAGCCGTGGCCGCGGAACGGCGGAGCGGTGAACACCCGCGAGAACGAGATGGCGTCGCCGAGGCGGTGCGTGTCGATCACGCTCGCCAGCCGCCCGTCGAGGTGCATGGTGTAGCGCTCGGCGTCGGGCTCCCAGGCGAATTCGCGTTCCACCCGTCCACCCTACGTCGACCAGACGGGCGTCAGGCCGGCCCCGGGGAACCCGCGCGCGCCGCGAGCCGGTCGAACACCGCGTCCAGCTCGTGGTCGACGCGCTGCAGCTCGGGGTGCGCGTCGTGGAACTCGACCGCCTCGCGGGCGCCCTCCTGGTAGCGGATCGTGTTGCCGAAGCCGGGCACGAGCCCGCGCAGCTTCGCGTTGTCGAAGACCATCGAGTGCGCCTTGTCGCCGAGCAGGCCCGGGCCGGTGGGCGGATGCTCCGCCGCGATCGTCTCCGACGCGACATGCACGAGGTGCGGCTCGACGCCCGCCGCGTCGGCGAGCCAGCCGTAGATCTGGTTCCAGGTGGGCGCCTCGTCGCCGGTGGCGTGGAACGCCTCGCCGATCGCCGCGTGGTGGCCGAGCAGCCCGGCGATGCCGACCGCCACGTCGCGGGAGTGGGTGATGGTCCAGAGGCTCGTGCCGTCGCCGTGCACGATGACGGGTCTGCCCGCCCGCATGCGCGCGATGTCGGTCCAGTGGCCGATGGTCGGCAGCATGGTGCGGTCGTAGGTGTGCGAGGGGCGCACGATCGTCGCGGGGAAGCCGCGATCGCGGTAGGCGTGCACCAGCAGGTCCTCGCACGCGATCTTGTCGCGCGAGTACTGCCAGAACGGGTTCCGCAGCGGGGTCGACTCGGTGACGGGCAGCCGTGCCGGCGGCGTCTGGTACGCCGACGCCGAGCTGATGAAGAGGTACTGACCCGTGCGGCCATCGAACCGGTCGACCCAGCCGGCGACGTGGTCGGGCGTGAAGGAGAGGAAGTCGGCGACGACGTCGAACTCGCGCGTCCCGAGCGCGGCGGCGACCGCATCCGGGTCGCGCACGTCGGCGGTCAGCGCCTCCACGTGGTCGGGCACGGGCCGGAGGCTCGTCGTGCCGCGGTTGACCACCGTGACCTCGTGTCCGAGCGCGAGCGAGCGTTCCACCACCGCCCTCGAGATCACTCCGGTGCCGCCGATGAAGAGGGTGCGCGTCGTCGCCATTCCCGCAGTCTGCCACGACGGCGAGGCGTCCCGGCCCGCGCCTCGTCGAGCCGTGGGCGCGGTCAGCGCCCGCGCAGGCGATCGAGGTCGCGCCGCTCGCGCTTGGTCGGGCGACCCGCGCCGCGATCGCGGACCGGCACCTGCGGCACGGCGTCGCGCGGCGGGGGCGGGGGAGTGCGATCGTCGACCGCCTCGGCCGCGACGGCCGCGCCCACGCGCTTCGCGATCGTGCGTCGCACGACGAGGTGCCGCTCGAATCCGCGCACGCGCACCCGCAGCTCGTCGCCGGGCCGCACCGGCTGGGCGGCCTTCGCGCGCTCGCCGTTCACGCGCACGTGGCCGGCGCGGCAGGCGGCCGTGGCCTCGGAACGCGTCTTGTACTGGCGCACCGCCCACAGCCAGGCGTCGACGCGCACGCTCGCGGGATCGGGCATGCGGTTCAGCCTACGCGCACGAACGACCACGCGATCAGCAGCATCGTCACCGCGAACCCGCTCGCGTAGTTCAGCCAGAGGAACATCCGCCACCCCCGGTTCGAGCGCCCCGAGTCGGCGTCGGAGACCGACCGGTACGGCCACGCCGCGAGCACGTAGGGCAGTGCGAGGATCGCGGCGAGCTGTCCGGGCCACGCCGTGAGCAGCATCAGGAGCCCGGCGGCGAGCCACATGCCGATCGCGATGCGCACGGTCGCCTTCGCGCCGAACACGGTCGCGATCGACGCGATGCCCCCCTCGCGGTCGGGCACCACGTCCTGCACCGCGCCGAACGCGTGGCTGGCCATGCCCCAGAGGAAGAACGCGGCGAGCAGGGCGAGCAGCTGCGGGGTGAACGCCGCGCCGGCGACCGCGAGGCCGTACACGGCGGGGCTCACGAAGTGCGTGCTCGACGTGATCGAGTCGAGCACCGGCCGCTCCTTGAAGCGCAGCGGGGGCATCGAGTAGGCGAGCACCGCGAACAGGCTCACCGCGAGCACGAGCCACGACCACGGGGCATCCGTGCCGCCCAGCACCAGCATCGCCACCACGAACGGCACCGTCAGGGCCGCGCACCAGACCAGCACCGCCCGGTGCGTCTCGGGTGGCAGCAGGGCCCCCTCGGCGCCGCCCTTGCGCGGGTTGCGCAGGTCGGACTCGTAGTCGAACACGTCGTTCACGCCGTACATGAGCAGGTTGTACGGCACGAGGAAGAACAGGCTGCCCACGACGAACAGCGCGTCGACGGCGCCCGTGGCGAGCAGGTACGCGGCGCCGAACGGGAAGGCGGTGTTGACCCAGCTGACGGGGCGGGATGCCATGAGCAGCCGCATCGCGAGCGGCGTCGACGGTGCCGTGGTCATGTCGCCTCCGGGCGGGTCGTGCGTCGGGAATCGGTGCGGCGCCCCGGCAGCAGCACCCAGAGCGCGGGGAGCGCGAGCACCGCGGCGACCGTGTACGCGAAGTCCTCGAGCGGGGCGAGCCCGATCGTGATGCCCGAGCGCAGCTCGGGGTCGTACGCGACCAGCCCGACCCCGATCATGATCGAGTCGAAGATCGCGGTCAGCGCCAGGAGGAGGGCGGCGGCGATGCCGACGGCGGCGACCGCGCGACCGCGCGGGCGCGGCAGCCGGGCGAACGCCCAGGCGGCGAGCCCCGCGGCCACCGCCAGGAACGGGATGCACAGGAGCAGGTAGGTCACGACGCGCTCCGCTCGCGGTCGAGGACGCGCCGGGTGCCGAGCACCAGCACCAGCGTGAGGTAGCAGAGGAAGGTGAGGAACAGCACCTCCTCGAGCGGCAGCTCGGGCGCGAGCAGGATGCCGGTCATGAACTCCGTCTCGCCGCGGAAGAAGACGCCGAGCGCGATGCCGGCGAGGTCCCACACGAGGAACGCGGCGACGCCGATGCCGATCACGGCTGCTGCGCGTCCCGGGGAGTCCCAGAACACCAGGCGGAAGCGGGCGTCGATCGCGCACATCGCGGCGAGCGACAGCACGAGCGCGGCGAGGTACGCGAGCCCGATCACACCCGCTCCGCCGCCGGCTCGGGCAGCGGCGCTGCGCTGCGATCGCCGCGGAGGCGCTTCGCCACCAGTTCGGCGCTGATGAGGCACATGGGCAGCCCCACGCCGGGCACGGTGGTGCCGCCCGCGTAGAACAGCCCGCGCACCTTGCGCGAGCGCGTCGAGCCGCGGAACAGCGCGCTCTGCCGCAGCACGTGGCCGGGGCCGAGTGCGCCGCCGCGCCAGGCGTTGAGGTCGCGCGCGAAGTCGGCGGGCGCGATCGTGCGGCGCACCACGATGCGCTCGGCGAGGTCTGGCGCGCCGGCGGCCTCGGCGAGCCGGGCGATCGCGCGGTCGGCGGCCGCCTCGACGGCGGACGATCCCGCGCCGTCCACGCCGCCGTGGCCGAGGCCGGTGTCGGCGGGCACCGGGATGAGCACGAACACGTTGCTGTCGCCCGACGGCGCCACTTGGCGGTCGGTCGCGCTCGGCATGCACGCGTAGAACGAGGCGGGGTCGGGCACGCGCGGCGAGTCGCCGAACACGGCGTCGAAGTTCGCCGGCCAGTCGTCGGTGAAGACGAGGTTGTGATGCGTGAGCCCGGGCAGCTCGCCGCGCACGCCGAGCAGCGCGAGGATCGCACCCGGTCCCGGATCGCGCCGCTCCCAGGCCGGTTCGGGCAGCGAGCGGTGGCGCTCGGGCACCAGCTCGGTCTCGGTGTGGTGCAGGTCGGCGGCCGACACCACGACGTCGGCGTCCAGCTGCTCGGTCGCGCCCGTGGCATCCGTCACCGTCACGCCCCGGGCCGAGCCGTCGTCGGCGACCCGGATGCCCGTGACCGGTGCGCCCGTGCGGATCCGCACGCCGGCTCGGCGGGCGACGCCCTCGACCGCGTCGATCAGTGCGTGGAAGCCGCCCATCGGGTACTGCACGCCCTGCTCCAGGTCGAGGTGGCTCATGAGGTGGTACATCGCCGGCACCTCGTACGGCGAACCGCCGAGGAACACGGCGGGGTAGCCGAGCACCTGCCGCAGGCGGCGATCGGCGACGGTGCGGGAGGCGTGCGCGTCGAGCGACCGGGTGAGCAGCGTCGCCAGCGTGGGCGTCCGGGCGAGCACCGTGCGGTCGGCGAACGGCGCGAGCGAGTCGAAGTTCGTGTAGAGGAAGCGCTCGAGCGCGAGCTCGTAGGTCTCGCGCGCCGAGTCGAGGTAGCGTTCGAGCGCGCGGCCCGCGCCCGCCTCGACCGACTCGAACAGCGCCACGTTCGCGGCGCGGTCGGCCGCGATGTCGAGCGGGGCGTCGTAGCCGTCGGCGAACACCCGGTAGCCCGGGTCGAGGCGCACGAGGTCGAGGTGGTCCTCGATCGACTCGCCGAAGAGCCGGAAGAAGTGCTCGAAGACCTCGGGCATCAGGTACCACGACGGCCCGGTGTCGAACCGGAACCCGTCCTGCTTCCAGGAGCCGGCGCGGCCGCCGAGCTCGTCGCGCGCCTCGAGCAGGGTCACCTCGTGGCCGTCGCGTGCGAGCAGCGCGGCGGTCGCGAGCCCCGCGATGCCGCCGCCCACGACGATGGTGCGCCGATCGGTCAACGTGACCCCCCTCGGGTGACCGCGGCACGTACCGCGATGGCGAACTTCTCGGCGTCGGGCACGCGCACGCGTGCGCGCAGCAGCTCGTCGGCGGGCGTGGCCCGGAGCTTCGCGGCCAGGCGGGCGAACAGCTCCTGCGCGGCGGCGACGGCGGCCCGCGCCCGGGCCGGCAGCTCGGCGACCGCGCGCCCGGAGATCTCCAGGTCGGCGTCGATGTCGTCGAGGATGGCGTGCTTCTCCGCCTCGGTCAGCGCCTCGGGGTCGACGCCGGGGAAGTAGTTGCGACCCAGGTCGCGCCAGTCCACCGCGAGGTCGCGGAGGAAGTTCACCTTCTGGAACGCCGCGCCGAGGTGGCGGGCGCCGTCGTCCAGGCGAGCGAGACGCTCGGGGTCGACCTCCTCGTCGGCGAGGAACGCGCGCAGGCACATCAGGCCGACGACCTCGGCCGAGCCGTAGATGTAGGTCACGACCTCCTCGGCCGTGAACGGCGACGGGTCGAGGTCGCGGCGCATGGACGCGAAGAACGGCGCCGTGAGCGAGGCGTCGATGCCCGTCGCGCGGGCCGTGCGCGCGAACGCGTGCACGACGACGTTCGTGCTGTAGCCGGTGCGCATCGCGCGCTCGGTCTCGGCCTCGAGCGCGTCGAGCGCGGCGCGCTGCTCGTCGACCGAGAGGCCCGCCTCCGCGGCGGATCCGTCGACGACCTCGTCGGCGATGCGGACGAGGGCGTAGATGATGCGGATGCGGCGTCGGCACGTGGGCTCGAGCAGGCGCGCCGCGGCGCCGAACGACGTCGAGTAACGCCCGATGACGACCGATGCAGCGGCCTCCGCCGTCTCGTCGTAGCGGTCGAGCGACGTGCCGGGGGAGTCGTCGCGGCTCATCGCATGCGCTCCACGGCCGATCGCGCGAGCCCGGCGAGCTCGTCGCGCAGCGGGCCGGGGATCGACGCCGTGTCGAGTTCGTGCAGTGCGAGCGTGACGTGCTCGCGCGCGATGCGGTTGGTCTGGTCGAGCGAGCCGGCCTGCACCAGCGCGCGCCGGACGGACGCCGCCTCGGCCTCGTCGAGGTCGGCCTTGCCGAGCAGCGGCGAGATCACCGGCCACTCGCCGGTGCCCGTGGCGTGCGCGATGAGGGTGGTCTGCTTGCCCTCGCGCAGGTCGCTGAGGGTGCTCTTGCCCGTCGTGCGCTCGTCGCCGAAGACGCCGAGCACGTCGTCGGCCAACTGGAAGGCGATGCCGGCCAGGCGGCCGAAGCGCCCGAGCACGGCCACGGTGTGGTCGTCCGCGCCGGCGAGGATCGCCCCCGCCTGCAACGGGGCCTGGAAGGTGTAGACCGCGGTCTTCTGCTCGAGCGTCGCGATCACGTCGTCGATGCCGAGGTGCTCGGCCTCGGTGTTCGTCACGTCGGCGAGCTCGCCGGCCGCGGAGACGAAGACCGCGTGGTCGAGCAGGTCGAGCACGCTCGTGCGTCGCGTCGCGGGGATGTCGAGCTCGGCGATGAGCCGGTGCGCGGCGGCGAGTGCGAGGTCACCGGCCAGCAGCGCGGCCGTCTCGCCCCACAGCGCGGCGCGCGCGTCGTCGGCGCCGTGGGCGAGCCCCCGCTCGCGGAACGTGCCGGCGACGTTCGGCTGCCCGCGCCGCGTCGTGTCGCCGTCGATCACGTCGTCGTGGATGACGAAGGCGGTGTGCAGGAGCTCGAACGCGAGCCCCACGCGTCGCGCGGAGATCGGATCGGTGCCGCCCAGCCCGTCGTGCGCGAGCTGCACGAGCCGCGGCCGGATGCGCTTGCCACCCGATGCGGCGCGCTCGAGCGCGTCCCAGAGGGCGCGGTAGTGCGTGCCGTGGCGCTCGGAACGCGACCGGGACTCGGCGAAGAAGCCGCGCAGGTCGGCCTCGAGCGGGTCGGTCGGGAGCGTCGGGTCAGTCACCGTAGAGTTCCAGTTCTCGGGCCTGCATCACGAGCCACGGGCTGAACGCCCACGGCGTCGCGGCGACGCCGGCGGCCAGGGCAGCGGGCTCGACCCAACGGTACTCCGCGACCTCCCGCGGATTCGGGTCGGGCTCGCCGTCGGTGGTCGCGATGTAGACGGGGCAGACCTCGTTCTCGACCGTGCCCGAGGCGTCGACCGCCCGGTACCGGAACAGCGGGAGCGCCAGCTCGATCGAGGTGAGCTCGAGGCCGAGCTCGAACTCCGCCCGCCGTCGCACGGCCGCCAGCAGCGGCTCGGAGGGCTTCGGGTGGCCGCAGAACGAGTTCGTCCAGACGCCGGGCCAGGTCGCCTTGCTCAGCGCGCGGCGGGTGACGAGCACCTCGCCGATCGGGTTGCGCACGTGGCAGGAGAAGGCGAGGTGCAGTGCCGTGTCCGGCCCGTGCGCGGCCGACTTGGGGGCGGTGCCGATCGGCTCGCCCGCCTCGTCGAGCAGGACGACCTCGTCGTCGACCGTGTCATGCATCGTCATGGGCTGGGGCCTCCCTCTCCGACCTATCGCTAACCGAGTTAGCGATATTCACGCTAGCATGTCGCTCGTGACGCAGGGAACACCGGGAGCGGACGCGGACTCGTACTGGTACGAGCCGGCCGACGACGGCGAGGCCGCGGGCCTCGAGGTGCTCCGTGCGCTCCGACGCTATCGCGATGCCGAGAGCGGCATGCAGCGCCGCACCCGCGACGACATGGACATGAACGAGACCGACCTGCGGGCGCTGCGGCTCGTGATCCGCGCCGAGCAGGAGCACCGCGAACTCTCGAGCGCGGAACTGGCTCGAGCGCTCGACATCAGCACCGCCGCGACCACGAAGCTCGTCGCGCGGCTCGTGCGCACCGGCTACCTCTCGCGCGCGCCCCACCCGGTCGACCGCCGCGTGCAGCTCATCGGCACGCAGCCCGGTGCCCACACGCGGATCCGGGAGACGCTGGGGCGGATGCACCGCGAGATGCTCGACGTCGCGAGCGACCTCGGGCCGGGCGAGCAGCGCGCGATCGTCGGATTCCTCGACCGCATGAGCGACCTGTACGACGCCGCCCAGGCGGCCGGAGCGGGCGGACGAACCGCGGACGCGACCGGCACCGCCTGAATGCGGCAGGCTGGGAGCGTGAACGGACGCAGCGGGGACGCCTGGGTGTACGGGCCCGACGGTGCCCGCTTCTGGGGACGCTACGGCGCCGCCGGCCTCCTGCTGCACGACCCGGGACGCGGCGTGCTGCTGCAGCATCGCGCCGAGTGGAGCCACTTCGGCGGCACCTGGGGCATCCCGGGCGGTGCGCGCCACGAGGGCGAGGGCCCGGTCGACGCGGCCATGCGCGAGGCGGGGGAGGAGGCCGGCGTGCCCGCGGCATCCGTGCTCGTGCGCTTCACGTCGGTCGTCGACCTGGGGTTCTGGTCGTACACGACCGTCGTCGCCGAGGTGGCCGCGCCGGTGGAGCCCGTCGTCAGCGACGGGGAGAGCCTGGAGCTGTCGTGGGTGCCGCTGGATCGCGTCGACGCGCTGCCGCTGCATCCGGCGTTCGCGACCGCGTGGCCGGGGCTGCGGGTGCGCCTGCGGGTCGATCACCGCGCGCCCTGATCGCCCGGTTCGCGGGTTCCCCGGCGAAGACACGCGAACAGGGGGTCCATGCAGGGATTCTAGGATCGATAGACTCGGGCCGTGGCTGGGGAGGGCGACCCTGTGGACGCGTCTCGCGTCTGGACGATCCCGAACGTGCTGAGCATGCTCCGGCTGGCCCTCGTGCCCGTCTTCCTGGCGCTGATCATCGCCGGGATGGACATCGCCGCGCTCGTGGTGCTCGTCGTCGCGAGCCTCAGCGACCTGCTCGACGGGTACCTCGCCCGCCGGCTCGGCCAGGTCACGCGCCTGGGCCAGCTGCTGGATCCGGCGGCGGACCGGCTCTACATCTTCGCCGCGCTGCTGGGCCTCGCCTTCCGCGACCTCGTGCCGTGGTGGATCGTGGCGGTCATCATCGCGCGTGACGTCGGGATCGTGGTGCTGGGCATCGTGCTCGCCAACCACGGGTACGGTCCGCTCCCCGTGCACATGCTGGGCAAGGTGGCCACGTTCGCCCTGTTCTTCGGGCTGCCGGTCATCCTGCTGGGCGTCGCATTCCCGGCGGTGAATGCGGTCGCCGCGCCGGTGGGCTGGGCCATCACGGTGTGGGGCGCCTTCCTGTACTGGTGGGCAGGGGTGATCTACGCGATCGAGACCTCGCGTGTCATCCACATTCCGCGGGTGTCCGACCCCCGCGGATCGGATACGCTGGAAGACCAGGGAGGTTAGACGTGGCCGACAGTGACATGACCGAACCCGGTGCGCCGATGCCGGACGACGCCGGAGCGAGCACTCGCGAGGGGGTCGACTCGACCATCGGTTTCAGCCGGGAGGCGGCCGCGCAGCTGTCGCAGCTCGACGCCGCCGTCTCGGCGGAGGAGCAGGAGGCGATCGCGGCGCTGCCGTCCGGCTCCGCGCTGCTCATCGTGCGCCGCGGGCCGAACTCCGGAGCGCGCTTCCTCCTCGACGCCGACGTCACGACCGTCGGCCGTCACCCGGACGCCGACATCTTCCTCGACGACGTGACGGTGTCGCGCAAGCACGCGGAGTTCCTCCGCCACCGCACCGCGTTCGAGGTCAAGGACCTCGGGTCGCTCAACGGCACGTACTTCGACGGCGTGCGCATCGAGACGGCCCTCCTCAGCGACGGTGCGGAGGTGCAGGTGGGCAAGTACCGCCTCACCTTCTACGCGTCGCGGCTCGACCTGGCGCCCGTGGCGAGTCGGTAGTGCCGCGGTCCGCCGCATCCACCCGCACGGACGGCGACGCCCTTCTGGGCATCGGCCAGGTGCTCTCGCGCCTGACGCCGGAGTTCCCGGAGCTCACTCCCTCGAAGCTGCGCTTCCTCGAGGAGCAGGGGCTGATCACGCCCGCGCGCTCGGAGTCGGGGTACCGGAAGTTCTGCGAGGAGGACGTCGATCGGATCACGCTCATCCTCTCGATGCAGCGCGACCACTACCTGCCGCTCAAGGTGATCCGCACCTACCTCGAGGACCAGGACGCCGGCCGGGAGCCGCAGCTCCCGGTTCCCGAGTCGCTGCCGACCATGCTCGACCGGTCTCGCAGGCTCGGCCGGGACGAACTCGTCCGCGAGGCCGAGGCCACCCACGCGCTGCTCGACGAGGCCGTCGCCGCGTCGCTGCTGCCGGCGGCCACGACGTACGGCGAGGACGCACTCGTCGTGCTCCGCTCGCTCGCGGAACTCCGCTCGGTCGGCATCGAGCCGCGCCACCTGCGCGGACTCCGCTCGGCGGCCGAGCGCGAGACGGTGCTGATCCAGAACGCCGTCGAGCCGATCCACCGACGGGGCGCGGCGTCGAGCCGGGCGGGCGCCGCCGAGCGCGCGCTCGAGATCGCCGGGCACCTCGAGTCCGTGCGATCGAGCCTGATCCGCTCGGCCATCGTGCGGCAGTACCGCTGATCGGCGCGACACGCCGAGACGTTCGGCCCGATGTGATTGATCGGCCAACGGGCGATGGGTAGCGTGGAACGTGCGCCCGAGCGGCGCGCGGCAGAGGAACGAGGGGCGGTCGTATGAGCGAACTCAGCCGGGGCGACGAGGCGCGCTACGATCTCGGACTGCTCTTCACCGACGGGATGCCCGAGCTCGAGGACGAGGGCGGCTACCGCGGCGCGGTGGCGGCGCGTGCCGCCGGCATCAGCTACCGCCAGCTCGACTACTGGGCGCGCACCGAACTGGTGCAGCCGACCGTGCGCGGGGCGTCCGGTTCCGGCACGCAGCGCCTGTACGGCTTCCGCGACATCCTCGTGCTGAAGCTCGTGAAGCGACTGCTCGACACGGGCATCTCGCTGCAGCAGATCCGCACGGCGGTGCAGCAGCTCCGCGAGTCCGGCGTGCACGACCTCGCCCAGACCACCCTCATGAGCGACGGCGCGAGCGTCTACCTCTGCACCTCCGACGACGAGGTGATCGACCTCGTCAGCCGCGGCCAGGGCGTGTTCGGCATCGCGGTCGGCAAGGTGCTGCGCGAGGTCGAGACCACGCTGGTCGACCTCGACACGAGTCCCTCCGACCCGATGGACGAGCTGGCCGTACGCCGCGCCACGCGCGAGCGCCGCATCTCCTGAGCGGGCGCGGGCTCGCGGCATCCGCTCGCCCTCCCGCCCCGGCTGGGCCGGGTGAGGACATCGACCGCCGCTAGCCGCGGGGGAGTTCCGCGTAGTCGCCGATGCGCGCCGTGCGCAGCACGCGGTCGAGCAGCTGGTCGAAGTGCGCGGCCATCTCCTCGGCGCTCTCGCCGGGCCACATGTGCAGCGGCTTGGCCGCACCCTGCGCCTGCTGCAGTGACGTGCGCTCGGGCAGCTGCGGCGAGAGCACCAGCGGGCCGAACATGTCGCGCAGCTCCTTGATGCGGAACTGGTGCTCGAGCGACTGCACGCGCGTGCGGTTCACGATGATGCCGAGCGGCTGCAGCCTGGGCGAGAGCCCGCGACGGATCTCCTCGACCGCGCGGAGCGCGCGGTCGGCCGCCGCGACCGAGAACAGGCCGGGCTCGGTGACGACGCCGACGCGGTCGCTCGCCGCCCACGCGGTGCGCGTGAGCGCGTTGAGCGACGGCGCGCAGTCGATCAGCACGAGGTCGTAGTCGCGCTCGACGTTGGCGAGCGCCTCCTCGAGCTTCCAGATGTCGCGGATCGAGGGGTGCGGGCCGTCGAAGTTGATGGCCGACGGGCTGCCGATCATGACGTCGATCGTCGACGCCGGGTTCGACTTCGCCCAGCCGCTCGGCGCGATGGCCGAGCGGACGATCTTCTCCTTGGGGGAGGCGAGCACGTCGGCGACGTTCAGGTGGCCGCTGACCTGGATGTCCATGCCGGTCGAGACATCCGACTGCGGGTCGAGGTCCACGACCAGGGTGCTCACGCCGCGCGCGAACGCCGCGGAGGCGAGACCCAGCGTGACAGTGGTCTTTCCCACGCCCCCCTTGAGGGAGCTGACGCTGAGTACGTGCACGACGGATACGTTACCGTTAGGACGGTTCCAGAACCTAAACGTTCGCTGTGTCGCGGACCCCGGTCGAAAGGCGTGCATGTTCAGGAAGATCTTGGTGGCCAATCGCGGAGAGATCGCCATTCGCGCGTTCCGGGCGGCCTATGAACTCGGAGCGAAGACCGTCGCCGTCTTCCCCTATGAGGACCGCAACTCCCTGCACCGCCTGAAGGCGGACGAGGCCTACCAGATCGGCGAGCAGGGGCACCCCGTGCGGGCCTATCTCGACGTGTCGGAGATCATCCGCGTGGCCGTCGAGTCGGGCGCCGACGCGATCTACCCGGGCTACGGATTCCTCTCCGAGAACCCCGAGCTCGCACAGGCCGCCGAGGACGCGGGCATCACGTTCATCGGCCCCGGCCGGTCGGTGCTCGAGATGGCCGGCAACAAGGTCACGGCGAAGGAGCACGCGATCGCCGCGGGCGTCCCCGTGCTCGCGTCGACGGCGCCGTCGACCGACGTGGACGAGCTCGTCGCCGGTGCCGAGCAGATCGGCTTTCCCGTCTTCGCGAAGGCCGTCGCGGGCGGCGGCGGGCGCGGCATGCGTCGCGTCGACTCGCCCGACGAGCTGCGGCCCGCCCTCGAGGAGGCCATGCGCGAGGCCGACAGCGCGTTCGGCGACCCGACGATGTTCATCGAGCAGGCCGTGCTGCGGCCGCGCCACATCGAGGTGCAGGTGCTGGCGGATGCCGACGGCGAGACCGTGCACCTCTTCGAGCGCGACTGCTCGGTGCAGCGCCGCCACCAGAAGGTCATCGAGATCGCGCCCGCGCCGAACCTCTCCGACGAGATCCGCCAGCGGCTCTACGCCGACGCGATCGCGTTCGCCAAGTCGATCGGCTACGTCAACGCCGGCACGGTCGAGTTCCTGCTCGACACCGCGGGCGAGCGCGCGGGGGAGCACGTGTTCATCGAGATGAACCCGCGCATCCAGGTCGAGCACACGGTGACCGAGGAGGTCACCGACGTCGACCTCGTCGTCTCGCAGATGCGGATCGCGTCGGGGGAACGGCTCGCCCAGCTCGGGCTCATGCAGGACTCGATCCGCCTGCGCGGCGCCGCGCTGCAGTGCCGCATCACGACCGAGGACCCGACCGCGGGCTTCCGGCCGGACACCGGCAAGATCACGACCTACCGCTCGCCCGGCGGCGCGGGCATCCGCCTCGACGGCGGCACGATCAACCCGGGCGCGCAGATCAGCCCGCACTTCGACTCGATGCTCGCGAAGCTGAGCTGCCGCGGGCGCGACTACCCGGCGGCGGTCGCCCGCGCGAAGCGCGCACTGGCCGAGTTCCGCATCCGCGGCGTCTCCACGAACATCCCGTTCCTCCAGGCCGTGCTCGACGACCCCTCGTTCGTCGCGGGCGACCTCAGCACCTCGTTCATCGACGACCGTCCGCAGCTGCTGCGCGGCCGGCAGTCGAAGGACCGCGGCACGAAGATCATGAACTGGCTCGCCGACGTGACGGTGAACCAGCCGAACGGCCCGGCGCCGACGGCGGTCGCCCCGGCCGACAAGCTCCCCGAGATCGACCTGCAGGCCGAGCCCGTCGCGGGCTCCCGCCAGCGCCTGCTCGAGCTCGGCCCGGCCGGGTTCGCGTCGGCGCTCCGTGCGCAGACCGCGCTCGCGGTCACCGAGACCACGTTCCGCGACGCGCACCAGTCGCTGCTCGCCACGCGCGTGCGCACCAAGGACCTCGTCGCGGTCGCCCCCTACGTGGCGCGCATGACCCCCGAGCTGCTCTCGGTCGAGGCGTGGGGCGGGGCGACCTACGATGTCGCGCTCCGGTTCCTCGGCGAGGACCCGTGGGAGCGCCTGGCTGCGCTGCGCGAGGCGCTGCCGAACGTCGCGATCCAGATGCTGCTGCGCGGCCGCAACACGGTCGGCTACACGCCGTACCCGACGGCGGTGACCGACGCGTTCGTGCACGAGGCCGCCGAGACCGGCGTCGACATCTTCCGCATCTTCGACGCGCTGAACGACATCTCGCAGATGCGCCCGGCGATCGACGCGGTCCTCGCGACGAACACCGCGGTCGCCGAGGTGGCGCTCTGCTACACGGCCGACCTGCTCGATCCGGCCGAGGACCTCTACACGCTCGACTACTACCTGCGCCTCGCCGACGAGATCGTCGAGGCGGGCGCGCACGTGCTCGCGATCAAGGACATGGCGGGGCTGCTCCGCCCCGCCGCCGCCGAGCGCCTCGTCTCGGCGCTGCGCGAGCGGTTCGACCTGCCGGTGCACGTGCACACCCACGACACCGCCGGCGGCCAGCTCGCGACCCTGCTCGCGGCGAGCCGCGCCGGCGCGGACGCGGTCGACGTCGCGAGCGCGCCGATGGCCGGCACGACGAGCCAGCCCTCGGCGTCGGCACTGGTCGCCGCGCTCGCGCACACCGAGCGCGACACGGGCATCTCGCTGCAGGCCATCTCCGACCTCGAGCCGTACTGGGAGGCCGTGCGGCGCGTCTACTCGCCGTTCGAGTCGGGCCTGCCCGGCCCGACGGGCCGCGTCTACCGCCACGAGATCCCCGGCGGGCAGCTCTCGAACCTGCGCCAGCAGGCGATCGCCCTGGGGCTGGCCGACGACTTCGAGCTGATCGAGGACATGTACGCCGCGGCGAACGCGATCCTCGGCCGCGTGCCGAAGGTGACGCCCTCGTCGAAGGTCGTGGGCGACCTCGCCCTGCACCTGGCCGCGGTGAAGGCCGACCCGGCCGACTTCGAGGCCAATCCGGAGCGCTACGACATCCCCGACTCGGTGGTCGGCTTCATGGCGGGCGAACTGGGCGACCTTCCGGGCGGATGGCCCGAGCCGTTCCGTTCGAAGGTGCTCGCCGGCCGCGACGTGCGGGTGGGCGTCGCGGAGCTCACGGGCGAGGAGTCGGCGGCGCTCGACGCCGGCGGCGACGAGCGCCGGGCGATGCTCAACCAGCTGCTGTTCCCGGCGCCGACGCGCCAGTTCGAGCAGATCCGCGAGCTGTTCGGCGACCTCTCGGTGGTCGACACGATGGACTACCTCTACGGGCTCCAGCCCGGCAGCGAGCACGTGATCGAGATGGAGCGCGGCGTGCGGCTGTACGCGGGGCTCGAGGCGATCGGCGAGGCGGACGAGAAGGGCATGCGCACCGTCATGACCACGCTCAACGGCCAGCTGCGTCCGGTGTTCGTGCGCGACCGCAGCATCACCGTCGAGTCGCGGGCGGCCGAGAAGGCGGATGCCTCCCAGCCCGGCCACGTCGCGGCACCGTTCTCGGGCGTCGTGACGCTGCAGGTCGAGGAGGGCGCGGAGATCGCTCCCGGGCAGGCCGTGGCGTCCATCGAGGCGATGAAGATGGAGGCGGCGATCACCTCGCCGATCGCCGGCGTCGTCGAGCGCCTGGCGATCCCGCGCACGCAGCAGGTCGAGGCCGGCGACCTCATCGTCGTCGTCCGGCCGCGCTAAGCTGAGCCGAAGACCACGGTGACGAGAGGGGGAGCGGTGGCTGACGACGGGAGCGACACCGACACGGACCGCGGGGAGTCCGGCACGGACTACCGAGGAGGCGCCTCTTCGCGCACCGGCGCGCACTCGTCGCGCCTGCCCGAGCGGCTGACCATCCAGGTCGACCTGCCGCCGTCGCCCGTGCGCGAGGTGCCGGAGGACGAGGCCGCCGTCGCCATCGACGACGTCGCCGTCAACCCCGGTGAGCTCGAGGGCCGCACGGTTCCCACGCAGTCCATCCCGCTGGCCTCGTCCGACGCGTCGCGGCGCCTCGGCAGCGTGCGCGACTCGTCGCCGTACCGGGCCCTGCTGGCCGCCGACGAGCGCCGCGAGCGCGAGCGCGACCGCGCGGTCGTGGCCGAGCTCTCGGTGGACGAGCCGGGCGAGCTGGAGCCCGCCGACGCGCCCAGCCTCCCGGAGACCTCGGAGTCGCTCACGCCCGACCGGCTCATCGACACCCACCGTGCGGGCCGGCCGGCTCCCAAGGGCGGGCTCAACCGCTTCCTCTACGAGGCGTCGTTCCACACGATCAACCTCGGCGACTCGGCGAAGGTGCGTGCGCACAAGGCGATGAACGCGCGCATCCAGCGCCGGTTCGCGGGCGGCGCCAGGTTCGTGCCGGTCCTGACGCGAAAGGGCGGCGTCGGCAAGACCACCGTCACCACGCTCCTCGGCATGGCCCTGGCGAACGCGCGCGAGGACCGCGTGATCGCCATCGACGCGAACCCCGACCGCGGCACGCTCGCCGAGCGCGTCGACCGGCAGACGCGCGAGACCGTGCGCGACGTGGTGGGCAAGGCCTCCACGATCGGCGGCTACACCGACTTCTCGCGGTTCGTCTCGCGCGACGGCACCCGGCTCGACATCCTCGCGTCCGACACGGACCCGCACCTCTCCGAGGCGTTCGACGACAACGACTACAACGTGGTCGCGAACCTCGCCGCGAGGTACTACTCGATGGTGCTGACCGACTGCGGCACCGGCATCGTCCACTCGGTCATGCGCGCGACGCTGCAGCGCGCCGACGCGATCGTCATCGTCTCGGGCGGCAGCGTCGACGAGGCGCGCCTCGCGTCGGAGACGCTGACCTGGCTCGAGTCCAACGGCTTCGCCGACCTCGTGAAGAACGCGGTCGTCGCCATCAACCTCGCGACCCAGGGCACCCACCTCGTCAAGGTCGACGAGATCGAGGCGCACTTCCAGTCGCGCGTGCGCGAGATCGTGCGCATCCCGTACGACCCGCAGCTCGCCGCGGGCTCGGTCGTGCACTGGGACCAGCTGCGCCCGATCACGCGCGAGGCGGCCCGGGAGCTGGCCGCGCTCGTGGTCGAGGGCATCCCCGAAGAGCGGGTACGCTGACCCGGTGCCGGAACGACCCATCCGCCTCTTCGGCGATCCCGTCCTGAAGTCCGCCTCAGCCCCGATCGAGACGATCGACGACGGCGTGCGCGCGCTCGTCGCCGACCTGCTCGACAGCGTCCGCCTGCCCGGGCGCGCGGGCGTCGCCGCGCCGCAGATCGGGGTGAACCTGCGCGCCTTCAGCTACAACGTCGACGGCGAGGTCGGATACGTGCTGAACCCCGAGCTCGTGGAGGTGCGCGGCGAGACCGAGCCGGTCGGCGAGGGCTGCCTCTCGGTTCCGGGCCTGTGGCACCCGACCCCGCGGCATCCGTTCGCCCGCGTCCGCGGCATCGACCTCGACGGTGCGCCGATCGAGATCGAGGGCGAGGGGTTGCTCGCCCAGGCGCTCCAGCACGAGACCGACCACCTCGACGGCATCCTCTACCTCGACCGCCTCGAGAAGCCCGAGCGGCGCGTCGCGATGCGCGAGGTGCGCGAGTCCGACTGGTTCTGAGCCCGCCGGCCCGCGCCGCGCCGCCACGATCGCCGGGTGAGACGACGGATGCCCGGGGCCGATCGGCCCCGGGCATCCGTCGTGCCTGCTCTGGTCAGCCCGCGATCGAGTGCCCCTCGGTCACCGGCGCGGTGGTGAGGTAGAGCGACTCGATCTCGTCGGCGAAGTCGGAGACGATCACGTTGCGCTTGATGCTCAGCTTCGGCGTGAGGTGACCGCTCTCCTCGGTGAACTCCGTCGGGAGGATCACGAACTTGCGGATCGACTCGGCGCGCGAGACGCTCTCGTTCGCCTGGTCGATCGAGCGCTGCACCTCGGCGAGGACGGCCGGGTTGGCGCTGGCCTCCTCGATGCTCATGCCCGCGTCCTCGCCGTGGTTGTTGAGCCACACGGGGAGCATCTCGGGGTCGAGCGTGACGAGCGCGGAGATGAACGGCTTCTGGTCGCCGACCACGACGACCTGGCCGATCAGCGGGTTCGCGCGGATCGGGTCCTCGAGCGCGGCCGGGGCGACGTTCTTTCCGCCCGCCGTCACGATGATCTCCTTCTTGCGGCCGGTGATCGTGAGGAAGCCGTCGTCGTCGAGCACGCCGATGTCGCCCGTCTTGAACCAGTCGCCGTCGAACGTGTCGGCCGTGGCCGTCGGGTTCTTCCAGTACTCCTTGAAGACGTTGACGCCCTTCACCTGGATCTCGCCGTCGTCGGCGAGGCGCACCGAGACGCCGGGGAGCGCCGGTCCGACCGTGCCGATCTTGGACTTCTCGGCGAGGTTCACCGTGGCCGGAGCCGTGGTCTCGGTGAGGCCGTAGCCCTCGAGGATGGTGATGCCGAGCGCGTGGTAGAAGTGGCCGAGGCGCGAGCCGAGCGGAGCCGAGCCCGACACGGCGTAGCGTACGTTGCCGCCCATCGCGGCGCGGAGCTTGCTCAGCACGAGGCGGTCGAGCACGGCGAACTTCAGGCGCAGCCCGAGCGGCACCGAGCCGGCCTCGGACGCCTTCGAGTAGGCGACCGCGGCGTCGGCGGCGGCGCGGAAGATCTTGCCCTTGCCGCCCGACTCCGCCTTCTGCTCGGAGACGTTGTAGACCTTCTCGAACACGCGCGGCACCGCGAGGAGGAAGGTCGGCTTGAACGAACCGAGGGCGGGCAGCAGCTGCTTGGTGTCGGGCTGGTGGCCGACGCGCACGCCGGCGTGCACGCAGAGCACCGCGATGAAGCGTGCGAACACGTGGGCCGTCGTGATGAACAGCACGGTCGACGCGCCGTTCGGGTCGAGCACGACCTCCTTGAGCGCGACCGCGGCGTTGCGGGAGAGCTCGACGAAGTTCGAGTGGGTGAGCACGCAGCCCTTGGGCTTGCCGGTCGAGCCGGAGGTGTAGATCAGCGTGGCGATGTCGTCGCCGTTCGCGATCTTGCGACGACGCTCGATCTCCTCGTCGGCGACGTCGGAGCCGCCCGCGACGAGCTTGTCGAGGTCGCCCAGGTCGATCTGCCAGACCGAGCGGATGTCGGGGAGCTCCGGGTGCACCTCGTCGAAGCGCGCGAAGTGGTCGGGCGTCTCCACGATCACCGCGACCGCTCCCGAGTCGCCCAGGTTCCACTTGACCTGGCTCGGGGAACTCGTCTCGTAGACGGGCACGAGCACGCCGCCGGCGAACCACATCGCGAAGTCGATGAGGGTCCACTCGTAGCGGGTCTTGCACATGAGCCCGACCTTGTCGCCGGGCTCGATGCCCGCGGCCACGAAGCCCTTCGCGAGCGCGATGACCTGGTCGTAGAACTCCCGTGTCGTGACGGGAGACCACGAGTCGCCGTCCGGCAGCGAGAACAGCACCGCCTCGGGGCTCGCCGCGACCCGGTCGACCAGCAGGTCGGTGGCGTTTGCCTCGGGGTCCGCGGGCACGAGGGCGGGCGAATCGAATTGGATCACGGTAGCTCCTTCGGCACCGGTGGGAGCGTGGCGCCCGCGGAGTGCGGACGTCGCTCGGCAGAAATCATTAACTACACTCTAGTTCAGCGACCCGGCCCGTTCGGCCTGGATCCTCACCCATCCACACCCCGGAGAGAGGCGACGAGCGTGCACGCGATCGGCATCGACATCGGGGGCACCAAGATCGCGGGCGCGGTGGTCGACACGTTCGGCACGATCGTGCGCCAGTCGCGCGTGCCCACCCCCGCCGGCGACGTCACGGCGCTCGAGGATGCGGTCGTCGCCATGATCACGGAACTCGCCGACGGCACCGAGTCCGTCGCGGTCGGCGTCGCGGCGGCCGGCTTCATCGACGCCTCCCAGTCGGTCGTGTACTACGCGCCCAACATCGACTGGCGCAACGAGCCGTTCCGGGAGAAGCTCGAGGCGCGCGTCTCGATGCCGGTCATCATCGAGAACGACGCCAACGCCGCCGGGTGGGCGGAGTTCCGCTTCGGCGCGGGGCGCCTGGTCAGCGACATGTGCATGCTCACCATCGGCACCGGCGTCGGCGGCGCGATCGTGGCGAGCGACACGCTCTTCCGCGGCGGGTTCGGGGCCGGTGCGGAGCTCGGCCACGTCCGGCTGGTGCCCGGCGGGCTGCCGTGCGGGTGCGGGCAGCGCGGATGCCTCGAGCAGTACGGCTCGGGCCGGGCACTCATGCGCATGGCCGGCGAGATCGCCGACGGCGGCGGGATCGGGCTGGGCCTCGCGCGCGTCCGCGAGGAGCGCGGGAAGCTCGACGGTCGCGGCGTCGGCGACCTCATCGCCGCCGACGATCCCGGTGCGCTCGCCGCGCTGAAGCAGCTCGGCGGGTGGATCGGCCAGGGCTGCGCGAGCCTCGCCGCGGTGCTCGACCCCCAGCTGTTCGTGTTCGGCGGCGGCGTCGCCGCGGCGGGCGAGCGGCTGCTCGAGCCCGTGCGGCGCGCATTCGTCGAGCACCTGCCCGCACAGGGCTACCACCCGGAGCCGGAGTTCGCGATCGCGGAGCTGGTCAACGACGCCGGGGTCGTCGGCGCGGCCGACCTCGCCCGCGTGTGGGTCCAGCGCCGCGGCTGATCGGTATGCTGTCACGGGCCGTTCGGAAGGGGGGACGATGTTCTACTGGATCATGAAGCACATCGTCGTCGGCCCCATCGTGCTCGGGATCTTCCGGCCGTGGGTGGTCGGCCTCGAGCACGTGCCGAAGGAAGGCGGGGCGATCCTCGCGAGCAACCACCTGTCCTTCATCGACTCGATCTTCCTGCCGCTCGTCGTCGACCGGAACGTGGTCTTCCTGGCGAAGAGCGAGTACTTCACGGGCAAGGGCATCAAGGGCTGGCTCACGCGGCTGTTCTTCCAGGCGACCGGGCAGCTCCCGATCGACCGGTCGGGCGGCAAGGCGTCGGAGGCCTCGCTCAACACCGGCCTGCGGGTGCTCGGCCGGGGCGAGCTGCTCGGCATCTACCCCGAGGGCACCCGGAGCCCCGACGCACGGCTGTACCGCGGTCGCACGGGCGTGGCCCGCATGGTGCTCGAGTCGGGCGTGCCCGTCGTGCCGGTCGCGATGATCGGCACCGACGAGGTCATGCCCATCGGCACCAGGATCCCCAAGGTGCGCCGCATCGGCGTCGTGATCGGCGAGCCGCTCGACTTCAGCCGCTTCGAGGGACTCGAGTCGGATCGCTTCGTGCTGCGCTCCGTGACCGATGAGCTCGTGTACCGGTTGCGCGAGCTCAGCGGCCAGGAGTACGTCGACGTCTACGCGAGCTCCGTGAAGGAGAAGCGCGCCGCGCCGACGCGATAGGCTCGTCCAGTCGTCCGGAGGGGCGACGCACCACCGTCCACCCGCGCCATCCGCGCCCGCACCACCAGGGAAGTTCCGTGACCCAGCTCGTCGAACCCGTCGTGCAGCCTGCTGACAACGTCATCGCCGGACTCGACGCCTGGCGGGCGCTCCCGATCAAGCAGCAGCCGGTGTGGCCGGACGCCGACGCGGTCGCGGCCGCGTCCGCGGAGCTCGCCACCATGCCGCCGCTCGTGTTCGCGGGCGAGGTCGACCGCCTGCGCGACAAGCTCGCCGCCGCGGCCCGCGGCGAGGCGTTCCTGCTGCAGGGCGGCGACTGCGCCGAGACGTTCGCCGGCGCCACCGCCGACCAGATCCGCAACCGCGTGAAGACCGTGCTGCAGATGGCGGTCGTGCTCACCTACGGTGCATCGATGCCGGTCGTGAAGATGGGTCGCATGGCGGGGCAGTTCGCCAAGCCCCGCTCGAAGGACACCGAGACGCGCGGCGACGTGACGCTGCCGGCCTACCGCGGCGACATCGTCAACGGCTACGACTTCACCCCGGAGTCGCGCGCCGCCGACCCGTCCCGCCTGCTGCGCGGGTACCACACGGCGGCCTCGACGCTGAACCTCATCCGCGCCTTCACGCAGGGCGGGTTCGCCGACCTCCGCCAGGTGCACGCGTGGAACAAGGGCTTCGCCGCGAACCCCGCGAACTCGCGCTACGAGAGCCTCGCCAAGGAGATCGACCGCGCCGTCCGGTTCATGGACGCCTGCGGCGCCGACTTCGACGAGCTCAAGCGCACCGAGTTCTTCACCGGCCACGAGGGCCTGCTCATGGACTACGAGCGCCCGATGACCCGCATCGACTCGCGGACGGGCCTCCCGTACGACACGTCGGCGCACTTCCTCTGGATCGGCGAGCGCACCCGCGACCTCGACGGCGCGCACGTCGACTTCCTCTCGCGCGTGCGCAACCCGATCGGCGTGAAGCTCGGGCCGACCACGTCGCCCGACGACATGCTCGCGCTGATCGACAAGCTCGACCCCGAGCGCGAGCCGGGCCGTCTCACGTTCATCACGCGCATGGGGTCGAGCCGCATCCGCGAGGCGCTGCCGCCGCTGCTCGAGGCGATCAAGGGCGCCGATGCGAACCCGCTCTGGGTGACCGACCCGATGCACGGCAACGGGCTCACCACCCCGACCGGCTACAAGACGCGCCGCTTCGACGACGTGGTCGACGAGGTGAAGGGCTTCTTCGAGGCGCACCGCGACGCGGGCACGTTCCCCGGCGGCATCCACGTCGAGCTCACGGGCGACGACGTCACCGAGTGCCTCGGCGGCTCGGAGCACATCGACGAGGACACCCTGGCCACGCGCTACGAGTCGCTCTGCGACCCGCGCCTGAACCACATGCAGTCGCTCGAGCTCGCGTTCCTGGTCGCGGAGGAGCTCGCGCGCTGACCCGCCCGCCGGAGGCGGAGAACGGCGTCGGGCCGGATGCCACGGGCGCGCGCCCGCACCGCCGGCGCGCCTGCTCGGGGCATCCGCCCCGCCGTCAGAGCTCGAGCGTCGCGACGAGGGTGACGGTCGAGCCGCGGATCTGCTCGGTGTCGCCGCCCGGGTTCATCGACTTCACGGTGGCGAGGCCGATGAACGCCTCGGGGAAGCTGTACTGGACGTCGAATCCGGCCGCCTCGAGCGTGTCGATCGCGTCGGCGAGGCTCTCGCCCACGACGTCGGGCAGCGGAACGAGGTCGGGTCCCTTCGAGACCGTCAGCACGATCGGGTCGCCCGGGCGCACCGGGTCGGTGCTCGTCGAGGCGGAGATCACGAGGTCGGCGGCGACGTCGTTGCTGAAGGCCGGATCGGCGAACGAGACATCGAGCCCCGCGTCCGTCAGGCGCTGCTCCGCTTCCGCCGACGGCGTGCCGACGACCGAGGGGATGCTGCCCGCGGAGACGATCAGCGAGAGCGCGCCCTGCTCGGGGTACTCGTCGCCGACGCGCTCGCCGTCGGCGTCGAGCACCGCGATGACGGCGCCGCGCTCGATGGAGGACGAGTAGCGGACGTCGGTCTCGTCGGCCACCTCGAACGCGCTGAGCTCCTCGCGCGCGTCCGCCTCGGGAACCCCCTCGACCGAGGGCACGGCCAGGATGCGCGGGCCGAGCGAGACGAGGATCTGCACCGTTCCGCCGCGCCGGGCCTGGGTGCCGCCCTCGGGGTCGGTGCCCGAGACGAGCCCCTCCTCGACCTCGGGGTCGTGCTGCTCCCCGAGGGCGCTCTCGAACCCGGCCTCCTCGAGGGCGGCCGCGGCGGCCTCGGGGGAGAGCCCCTCCACCGCGGGCACGGTCGTGAGCGCGCCCGGTCCGCTGCCGAAGTACCAGCCGGTGCCGCCGGCGAGGCCCGCGAGCAGCAGCACGAGGGCGAAGAGCCAGTACCCGCGCCGCTTGCGCCGGCGGGTGTGGTCCTCGAGGGCGGCGACGCCGGACGCGGTCGGCTTCTTCTTCGGCGCCGCGACCGCGGCACGCCGCTCGCCGATGACGGCGGTCGCTGCCGCGGCGTCCGGCTGGTCCTGCGCCGCGCCGTCGGGGAGCACGGCGGTGGTCTGGCCGGTGGCCGGGCCGGTGCCGCGCACGACCGGCTCGATCGCGCGCAGCTGCTCGAGCATCGCGCGCGCGTCGGCGGGGCGGTCCTCGGGGTCGCGCGCGGTCGCCCAGAGCACGAGCTCGTCGAGCTCGGCCGGCACCGAGGGCTGCTTCGAGCTCGGGGTCGGCACCGTGTCGTTGGCGTGCTGGTAGGCGATCTGCATGGGCGCCTCGCCCACGTAGGGCTGCTCGCCGGTGAGCATCTCGTAGAGCATGATGCCGATCGCGTAGATGTCGCTGCGGGCATCGGCCACGCCGCGCGTCACGAGCTCGGGGGAGAGGTACGCGATGGTGCCGAGCAGCGCCTGCCCGGTCGACGTGTTCGCACTCGCGGCGCGGGCCAGCCCGAAGTCGCCGAGCTTGATGCGGCCGTCGTCGGCGAGCAGCACGTTCTCGGGCTTGAGGTCGCGGTGCACGATGCCGGCCTTGTGCGCCGAGGCGAGCCCCGAGAGCACGGCGTCCATGATGTCGACCGACTGCTCCGGGGTGAGCTTCGTGTAGTCCTTGAGCAGGTCGCGCAGCGTGATCCCCGGCAGGTACTCCATGACGAGGTACGCCATGTCGGAGTCCTGGCCCTGGTCGTAGACGTTCACGACGTTGGGATGCGACAGGCGGGCGGCCGAGCGGGCCTCCTGCACGAAGCGCGTCTTGAAGGTGTTGTCGTCGGCCAGGTGGCCGTGCATGATCTTGATCGCCACCCGGCGCTCGAGGCGCAGGTCGGTCGCGAGGTAGACGGTGGCCATGCCGCCGCGCGCGATGCGCGAGCGCACCTGGTACCGGCCGTCGACGAGACGGCCGACCATGGGGTCCGCGGGCATGGTGGTCACCGTACGAGTGTACGAATCCGCGCGGCGCCCGGCGGACCGAAACACCGCCCGCGTGCGTCATCGAGACGCCATCGTGACCGCTCAGGCGGCGGGTGCGTCGTCCGTGCCCGGGAGCACCAGCGATTGGCCCGCGGCGACGGGGCTGCCGCGGTGGAGCCCGTTGACCCGGAGGAGGTCCGCGAGGTCGACCCGGTGCCGCTCGGCCACGTCGGCGAGCGTGTCGCCGTCGACGACGGCGCAGTGGCGGATGCCGGGGTCGACCGCCTCGGCGGCGCGCGGGACCGCATCGGGTGCGACGTCGAGGACGAGCTCCTGCCCGGGCTCGAGCGGGCTCGACCAGCCGAGCCCGTTCGTCGCCAGCACGGATGCGGTCGGGATGCCGAATCGCGCGGCGATCGCGCTCGCGGTGTCGCCCTCGGCGACGGTGTAGCGCAGTCCCTGCGGCCGGCGACCCCTCCGCGTGCGTGCGGTCGGCCGGAGTGCCGGGGCCTCGCGCCGCGCCCGTCGGCCGTGCGCCGGGGCGGCCGCGTGGAACCGGCCGAAGGCGCCGACGACGGTGCCGATCACCGTCGTCGGCAGCGTCGCGAGGTCGTGCAGCACGGGCCTGGCGTCCGGAGCGCCGTGCCGGCCGTGCTCGGGCGCCGCACGTTCGGGCCCGTCGCCTGCTCGCTCCGTGCCGCCCACGTCCCCCGCGGTGTCGATCCTCGTCATCCCAACCCCCCGATCGGCTGACGTCTCCCACGCTCGCAGATGCCGGTCGAACTGGCAATCCACGCGATGGCGCGTCGCCGGATCGATGGGGTGGGGTGCGCGACGCGCAGGTCCGTGGCACGCTGGAGGCGTGACTGAGGAGGCCCTCGAGGCGACCACCTGGCTGACCGTTCCGGATCTCGTGGAGATGCTCGGCACCACGCCCAGCCGCGTTCGCAGGCTCATCGACGACCGCCAGCTCGTCGCCCGGCGCGTGGACGGGGTGCTTAAGGTGCCGGAGTCGTTCCTGCGCGACGGCGAGCCCGTGCACGAGCTCCGCGGCACCGTGATCGTGCTGGGCGATGCCGGCTTCACGGACGACGAGGCGGTCGAGTGGCTGGTCTCGGTCGACGAGAGCCTCGAGACGACGCCGATCGAGGCGCTGCGCAGCGGTCGCAAGACCGAGGTCCGGCGGGTGGCCCAGGCGCTCGCCTGACGGCGGTCAGCGTTCGCGGCGGGCGACCGTCTCGGCCAGCGCGGTCAGCTCGGCGCGCGCGGCTCGGCTGAGCGGCGCGTCCTCGAGCGCGGCGGTCGCCTCGGCGACGCGCGCCGAGATGATCCGCTCGATCTCGTCGACGGCGCCGCAGGCGCGCAGCGTCTCCTGGAGCATCTCGACCTGGGCGGCGTCGAGGCCGGGATCACCGAGCAGCTCGTCGAGCAGTCGCCGCTGGCCGGGCGCCAGCAGTTCCCTCGCCACCGCGATCAGCACCGTGCGCTTGCCCTCGCGGAGGTCGTCGCCCGACGGCTTGCCGGTGGTCGCCGGGTCGCCGAACACGCCCAGGAGATCGTCGCGGAGCTGGTAGGCGATGCCGAGCGGCAGGCCGAAGTCGCTGAGTGCGGCGAGCTGCGCGGGGTCGGCGCCGGCGAGGGCGGCGCCGATGCGGAGCGGCGCCTCGATGCTGTAGCGCGCGGACTTGTACACGATCACGCGCTCGGCACGCGGCCGCAGCTGCGCCTCGGGCTGGCTCCGCCACGCCTGCTCCTCGAGGATGTCGAGGTACTGCCCGGCGGTGACCTCCGCGCGCATGCGCTGGAACTCCCGGCGCGCGGCGATCGCGCGGGCGGGGTCGTCGAGGACGCTCGTGCCCGCCTGGATCAGGTCGTCGGCCCAGCCGAGCAGCAGGTCGCCGACGAGGATCGCCGTGGCCTCGCCGAACGCTGCGGCGTCGCCGTCCCACCCGGCCTCGCGGTGCAGCGACTCGAACTCGCGGTGCGCGGCCGGGGCCCCGCGGCGCGTGTCGGAGTGGTCGATGATGTCGTCGTGCACGAGCGCGGCGGCGTGGAAGCACTCGAGGGCAGCGGCGACCGAGACGACGCCGACCGGGTCGGTCTCCGGGTCGCCGTCCTCCGCGAACGGGTCGAACCCGCCGGAGTGCCCGTGCACCGCCTGCCAGCCCCAGTAGCAGAAGAGCGCCCGGAAACGCTTGCCGCCGCTGAGAAACCGCCGGGAGAACGTCGCGATCGGATCGAGGTCCGGGCTGATCGAGACGAGAATGGAGTGGCGTTCGGTGAGGAACTCGTCGATCCGGGCGTGCACCAGGTCGACGAGATGGGAGCTTTCCGGCACGCGCCTAGCCTACTGGCGCGTGGCGGCGCTAGAATCGGGATACGATGCGTCGATCCCGAGGCTGAAGGGAATGAGATGCCGCTTTCAGAGCAGGAGCAGCGCCTCCTGGAGGAGATGGAGCGCAGCCTCTATCGCAACGATGCCGACTTCGTGGCGACGGTGGGTGGGCGACGTGGCCGACCGAACTACCGCTCCGTGGTGCTCGGCGTGCTGCTGGGCGTCGCCGGCGTGGGTGCGCTCATCGCCGGAGTCGCGACTCAGTTGCTGTTCATCGGCATCATCGGGTTCGCGCTGATGTTCCTCGGCGTGCTCCTCGCGATCTCGCCGTCGCGGAAGGTCTCCGTCGAGGAGCTCTCCGACCTCGCGGACGGGCAGCGCTCCGGGCGCGGCTCGGGCTCGGCCGGCTTCATGGACCGCATGAACCAGCGCTGGGACCGCCGCCAGGAGGAGCGCGACTAGCCCGCCTCCACTTCGCTCCACCGAGGGTCGATCCGATCGAGGATCGGCCCTCGTTCGCGTTCGCCGGAGATGCGACGCCCGGCCCGGGCGGGTGAATCGCGCGATTCGCGCGCCTTCGAGGCATCCGCAGCCCTGATTCACTCCATTTCCCTCCACCCCCGTGATCCGCATGATCACGGGGGTTCCTGTATGTGCAGGCCCTGAATTCGACTCAGGTTCCATTGAAAGTGGTGGAAAGTGGAGTAAAGTGGAGCTACCTGGTTCTGGCCGGAGGAATGGGGGTGATGCAGTGTTCCTCGGTACGCACGAGCCGAAGCTCGACGAGAAGGGGCGCATCATTCTTCCGGCCAAGTTCCGGGATGAACTCGCCAACGGCCTCGTGATGACACGTGGTCAGGAGCACTGCGTGTACGTCTTCAGCGCGCGCGAGTTCGAGACCATCCACGACACGATCCGCCAGGCACCGGTCACCAGCAAGCAGGCCCGCGACTACATGCGCGTGTTCCTGTCCGGCGCCACCGCGGAGACCCCCGACAAGCAGCACCGCGTCACCATCCCGTCGTCCCTGCGCCAGTACGCGGGTCTCGACCGCGACCTCGCCGTGATCGGCGCGGGCAGCCGCGTCGAGATCTGGGACGCCGAGGCATGGCAGACGTACCTCGCAGAGCAGGAAGCGGTCTTCGCGAACACGGCGGAGGAGGTGATCCCGGGGCTCTTCTGAGCCCGGCCCGCGATCCCCAGCCGGATCAGCCTGGTGCACTTCCCCGCAGCAGGACGACCCGGATGGGAATCGGGGGCCGGGATCGGCCCGGAACGCAGATGGACGAAGAGATGGACGACCTGTCACGCATCCACACCCCGGTCATGCTCGAGCGGACCATCGAACTGCTCGAGCCCGCCGTCGCGCGCGCCGGGGCCGTGCTCGTGGACGCCACGCTCGGCATGGGCGGCCACACCGAGGCGCTGCTCGAGCGCTTCGACGGCCTCACCGTGATCGGCCTCGACCGCGACACCGACGCGCTCGGGATCGCCGCCGAGCGCCTCGCGCGGTTCGGCGACCGGCTCCGCCCGGTGCACACGGTGTACGACGGCATCCTCGACGCCGTCGCGGGCGAGGGCTTCAGCGCGGTCGACGGCATCCTCTTCGACCTCGGCGTCTCGTCGCTGCAGCTGGACCGCGCCGAACGCGGCTTCGCGTACGCCAAGGACGCGCCGCTCGACATGCGCATGGACGCGTCGGCCGGCATCACCGCCGCCGACGTCCTGGCGGAGTACGGCGAGGGCGACCTGCGCCGCATCTTCCAGGAGTACGGCGAGGAGAAGCTCGCCGCACGGTACGCCAGGGCGATCGTCCGGGCGCGCGCCGAGGCGCCGATCACGCGCTCGGGCCGCCTGGTGGAGATCCTGTCGGATGCCACGCCGGCGGCGCTGCAACGGGCGGGCCACCCCGCCAAGCGCGTCTTCCAGGCGCTGCGCATCGAGGTCAACGCCGAGCTGTCCGTGCTCGAGCACGCGATACCCGCCGCGCTCGATGCGCTGGCGGTGGGCGGGCGCATGGTCGTGCTCGCCTACCAGTCGCTCGAGGACCGCATCGTGAAGCGCACGCTCCAGGCGGCCACGACGTCGACCGCACCGCCCGGGCTGCCCATGGAGCTGCCCGAGCACCAGCCGAGGTTCCGACTGCTCACGAGGGGAGCCGAGCTCGCGAGCCCGGCCGAGCAGGAGGAGAACCCGCGCGCGAAGCCCGTCCGGCTGCGCGCGGTGGAACGCACGAGGGGGAACGCATGAGCGCACAGGTCCTGGGGCGCGCGAGGCCGGCCGAACGGCCCGCACCGCGCCCGCATCCCCGACTCCGGCCGGCTCCGGAGCCGGCGCCGCGTCGCGCCCGGCCCCGGCTCGCCTACGCCATCGTGGCGGTCGCCGGCGCCGCGCTCATCATCGCCGCGCAGCTGCTGCTGAGCGTCGCGGTCACCCAGGGCGCGTACGAGATCGACGCGCTCCAGGCGGAGCAGACCGAGCTCGCGCGCACCCACCAGCAGGTGGCCGAGGAGCTCGACCGCGTCGAGTCGCCCCAGTTCCTCGCGGCGAACGCGGAGTCGCTCGGCATGGTGCAGGACGCCGACCCGGTCTACCTGCGGCTGTCCGACGGCAAGGTGCTCGGCGAGCCCGTGCCCGCCGCGGCGTCCACGGCGGGGTCGTCGGCGTCGCTCGTGCCGAACTCGCTCATCTCGGGCGTCCCGCTCGTCACCGAGGAGCGCACCGCGAGCGCGGACGCCCCCTCCGGGGCGGCGCCCGCGCCCGTGACCGACCGCGAGGCGTCCGGCGCGGCGGCCGCGGCCGAGGCCGAGCCCGACGTACCGTCGTTCGAGGACGGGCTGCCCACGCCCAGCACACGCTGACCCGGGCCCGCGGAAGGGAGCGCACCCGTGACCACGAGCCGATCGCGCTCCCGGCGCGCCGTCGTGTTCGCCGCCGTGCTGCTCGGGCTGATCTCGGTGTTCGTCACGCGTCTCGTCGACATCCAGGTGGTGCGCGCGGCCTCGCTCAGCGAGCAGGCGACCGAGCTGCGCTCCGCGCCGAAGACCGTGTACGGCGCCCGCGGCGACATCCTCGACGCCGACGGCGTCGTGCTCGCCGACAGCGTCATGCGCTGGGACATCGCCCTGTCGCCGTCCAAGGCGAAGGCGGGCCCGATCGAGCGCGAGGTCGACGGCGAGACCGTCGACGTGCCGCTCGAGGAGACCGCGGAGGCGCTCGGGGCGGTCGTCGGCCTGACGGGCGACCAGGTGCTCGGCATCATCGAGGCCGCGCTCGCGGAGGACCCGGACTCCGACTTCGCGTACGTGTCGAAGCTGGTCGACGTGACGACCTACGAGGCCGTGCAGGCGCTCGACATCCCCTGGGTCGTCCCCTGGAGGCATCCGAGCCGCACCTACCCGAACGGGTCGGTCGCGGGGAACCTCATCGGCTTCACGGGAGACGACGGCGACGCCCTCGCCGGCCTCGAGCTGAGCGAGGACGCGTGCCTCGCCGGGCAGGACGGGCTCGAGCAGTACCTGTACGGCGCGGGCGACTACACGCCGATCCCCGACAGCACGGTGGTGCTCGAGGAGGCGAGGGACGGCGGCGACCTGAAGCTCACGATCGACTCCGACCTGCAGTGGTACGTGCAGCGGGTCGCTGCGGCCCAGGTCGCGGCGACCGGTGCGGCCTGGGCGACGGTGACCGTCATGGAGGTGGAGACGGGACGGCTGCTCGCCGTCGCCGACGTGCCGACGGTCGACCCCAACGACCCCGCCGCGTCGGACTCGTCCGACCGCGGCTCGCGGGCGTTCACGGCGTCGTTCGAGCCCGGCTCGACGTTCAAGACCCTCACGGCCGCGGCCGTCGTCGACGCGGGGGAGGACGAGCCGGGCGTCGTCGCGCCGTACCGCTACCTGCCGTCGAACGGCGCGAACATCAACGACAGCCACTTCCACGAGGACGAGCGCATGACCCTGACGGGCGTGCTGGTCGACTCGTCGAACACCGGCATGTCGCTGTTCGGCGAGCGCCTGTCGGACTCCGAGCGATTCGGGTACCTGGAGGCGTTCGGCATCGGTCAGTCGACGGAGGTCGGGTTCCTGGCCGAGGATCCGGGGATCCTGCACGACTGGCGGGACTGGGACAACCAGACCAAGTACACGACCATGTTCGGCCAGGGCCTCACGACCACGGCGGTGCAGATCGCGAGCGTCTACCAGACGATCGCCAACGGCGGCGTGCGCATGCCCGTGACCCTGGTCGAGGGCTGCGTGGGCGAGGACGGCGAGCTCACCGACGAGGCGCCCGCCGAGGGCACGCGCGTGATCTCGGAGAAGGCGGCCGCGAAGACCTCGCTCATGCTCGAGCAGGTGTACCGCGACGGCTGGCTCGCCGACCGCTGGAACGTCCCCGGGTACCGGGTCGCGGCGAAGACCGGAACCGCCCAGGTGCCCGACGGGAACGGCGGCTACCAGAGCGGCTACCTCGTCTCCGTGTCGGGCTTCGCGCCCGCCGACGACCCGGAGTTCGTCGTTTCGGTGAGCATCATGGATCCCGTTAAGATGAACTCGTCCGCCGCCTCGGCTCCCGTCTTCCAGGAGGTCATGAGCCAGGTGCTGAAGTCGAATCGGACGACTCCCTCCGGCGCTGAAGCGCCCGAACTGCCAGCGCACTGGTGAGAAAGCAGGACGATGCTCGCCCTGACGATCGATGAGGTCGCGCGCGCCGTCGACGGGCGACTCGTCGATGCCGCGCACGGCACCCGAGTCGTGGCGGGAGCGGTGCACACCGACTCCCGCGAGGTCGGCCCCGGCGACGTGTTCGTCTGCAAGCCCGGCGAGGTGACGGACGGGCACCGATTCGCACCCGACGCGGTCGCGGCCGGCGCCGAGCTCCTCATCGTCGAGCACCCGCTCGAGCTCGACGTGCCGCAGGTCGTGGTCGGGGACGCGGTCGTCGCGCTCGGCGCGCTGGCGACCGAGGTCGTGAGCAGGGTGCGCGCCTCGGGCGACCTGCGCGTGATCGGCATCACGGGGTCGAACGGGAAGACGACGACGAAGAACCTCCTGCGCGCGATCCTGTCGCCCGAGGGCGAGACCGTCGCCCCGCGGGGCTCGTACAACAACGAGGTCGGCGCGCCGGTCACCATGCTCGAGCTCACCGGGTCGACGAAGTACCTCGTCGCCGAGATGGGCGCATCGGGGGTGGGGCACATCGCGCGCCTCACGCGCATGGCGCGTCCCGACATCGGGGTCGTGCTGAAGGTCGGCCTCGCGCACGCCGGCGAGTTCGGCGGCATCGAGCAGACCGTGCTCGCGAAGGGCGAGATGGTCGAGGCGCTCGCCGACGACGGCGTCGCCGTGCTGAACGCCGACGACCCGCGCGTCGACGGCATGGCCGCCCGCACCCGCGCCCGCATCGTGCGCTTCGGCTTCGGCCCGAACGCGGACGTGCGTGCGAGCGACGTGGTCGCGCACGCGGGCGGCACCGACTTCCACGTCGAGGTCGCCGGTGTCGGCGGCGCCGACGTGCGCTTCCGGGTGCTCGGCGAGCACCACGTCATGAACGCGCTCGCGGCGATCGCGGTCGCGACCGAGCTCGGCCTCGCGCTCGACGACATCGTGCAGCGGCTCGAGTCGGTGACGCTCGCCGAGCGCTGGCGCATGCAGCTCATGGGCGGCCGAGACGGCATCACGGTCATCAACGACGCCTACAACGCGAGCCCCGACTCGATGGCCGCGGCGCTGAAGACGCTCGCGCAGCTCGGACGGGCCGGCGGACGCACGATCGCGGTGCTCGGGGAGATGAGCGAGCTCGGCGAGTTCTCGGGGGAGGAGCACGACCGCATCGGCCTGCAGGCGGTGCGGCTCGGCATCTCGCAGCTCGTGGTGGTGGGCGCGGGCGCGCGGCGCCTCCACATCACCGCGATCAACGAGGGGTCGTGGGACGGCGAGAGCACGTTCGTCGAGACCCCCGAGGAGGCCTTCGACCTCGTATCATCGATGGCCGGGCCCGGTGACACCGTGCTCGTGAAATCGTCGAACGCGGCGGGTCTGCGGCATCTCGGCGACCGATTGGGAGAATGGTTCGCGTGAGAACTCTGTTGACCGCCGGAGCGTTGTCGCTCTCCTTCACGCTGTTCCTCACGCCGCTGTTCATCCGGCTGTTCACGAAGCTGAACTGGGGCCAGTTCATCCGCGACGACGGTCCGAAGAGCCACCACGTCAAGCGCGGCACGCCCACGATGGGCGGCATCATCTTCATCCTGGGCACGCTGTTCGGGTACTTCACGGCGACCCTGCTGTTCGACGAGCCGCCGACCGCGTCGGGCCTGCTCGTGCTGCTGATGATGGTCGGGCTCGGCATCGTCGGATTCGTCGACGACTTCCTGAAGACGCGCAAGAAGCAGAGCCTCGGCCTCGGCGGCTGGGCCAAGATCGCCGGCCAGGTGATCGTCGCGGCGCTGTTCGCCCTGCTCGCGATCGGCTTCCCGAACTCGCAGGGCGTCACTCCCGCGTCGACGAGCATCTCGTTCATCCGCGACCTGCCGCTCGACTTCATGGTCTTCGGCACGATCGTCGGCGTCATCCTCTACGTGCTCTGGATCACGCTGCTGACGGCCGCCGCCTCGAACGCGGTGAACGTCACCGACGGGCTCGACGGCCTGGCCTCGGGCGCCTCGATCCTCGCGATCGGCTCCTTCGTCATCATCGGCTTCTGGCAGTTCAACCAGTCGTGCTTCTCGGAGAACCTCAACCCGAGCGACGGGTACCGCTGCTACGACGTGCGCGACCCGCTCGACATCGCGATCGTCGCGACCGCCATCGTCGGCGCGGTGCTCGGCTTCCTGTGGTGGAACACGAACCCGGCGAAGATCATCATGGGCGACACGGGCTCGCTCGCACTCGGCGGGGCGCTGGCGGCCCTCGCGGTCGTGAGCCGCACCGAGCTGCTGCTCATCCTCATCGGCGGCCTCTTCGTGATCGAGACCGGCTCGGTCATCGTGCAGCGGGCGTACTTCAAGCTCACGCGGGGCAAGCGCATCTTCCTGATGAGCCCGATCCACCACCACTTCGAGCTCAAGGGATGGGCCGAGGTCACGATCGTGGTGCGCTTCTGGATCATCGCCGGCCTGCTGGTCGCGGCCGGAGTCGGCACCTTCTACCTCGAATGGCTCGCCAACTGATGACGGATGCCTCCCGGCTCGACGGTCTCACGAGCTGGCGCTCCGACTGGTCGGGCCTGAGGGTCCTCGTCCTGGGCGCCGGGGTCACCGGCTTCGCCGCCGCCGACACGCTCGCCGAGCTCGGTGCCGAGGTGCTCGTGGTCGCGCCGAAGGTCGACGACGATCGCGTGCGCGTGCTCCAGGTGATCGGCGCGCGCCTGCTGCAGCATCCGCTCGATGCCGTGCCCGACGAGGTCGCCGCGTTCGACCCCGAGCTCGTGATCACCTCGCCCGGGTTCCACCCCGATCACCCGCTGCTCGAGTGGGCGGCGTCCGAGCAGGTCGCCGTCTGGGGCGACATCGAGCTCGCCTGGCGCGTGCGCGACAAGGTGGAGCCGGCGGCAGAGTGGATCCTCGTCACGGGCACCAACGGCAAGACCACCACGACCCAGCTCACCGCCACGATGCTCGCCGCCCACGGGCTGCGCGCCGCGCCCTGCGGCAACATCGGCGTGCCCGTGCTCGACGCGGTGCGCGACCCGGGCGGGTTCGACGTGCTCGTGGTCGAGCTCTCGAGCTACCAGTTGCACGCACTGCCGCTCACGGGTCCGGGGGCGCTGCACCCCGTGTCATCCGTCTGCCTGAACATCGCCGACGACCACCTCGACTGGCACGGCTCGGCCGAGGCCTACCGGGCCGCCAAGGCGAAGGTGTACGAGCATGTGCGCGTCGCGTGCGTGTACAACAAGTCGGATGCCGCGACGGAGCGGATGGTCCGCGAGGCCGACGTCGAGGAGGGCGCACGCGCCATCGGGTTTGACCTGGGCGTCCCGGGGCCGAGCGACTTCGGCATCGCCGAGGGCGTGCTCTGCGACCGCGCGTTCCTGGACGACCGGCGCAACACCGCGCTCGAGCTGACGACGCTCGACGAGCTCGCGCAGGCGGGCCTCGCGGCGCCGCACGTCGTGGCGAACATCCTCGCCGCGGCGGCGCTCGCCCGGTCGGTCGGCGTGCCGCCGGCGACCGTGCACGACGCCCTCGCGTCGTTCCGGCTCGACGCGCACCGCATCGAGCAGGTCGCGGCGGCCGACGGCGTCAGCTGGGTCGACGACTCGAAGGCGACCAACCCGCACGCGGCGCAGGCGTCGCTCGCGGCCTACCCGTCGGTGGTCTGGATCGTGGGCGGCCTGCTCAAGGGCGTCGACATCGACGCGCTCGTCGCAGGCCACGTCGACCGGCTGCGCGCCGTCGTCGTGATCGGCGTGGACCGTGCACCGCTGGTGGCGGCGTTCGCGCGACACGCCCCCGGGCTCGAGGTGGTCGAGGTCGACAGCGCCGACACTGGTGACGTGATGCGTCACGCGGTCGCCTCGGCCGCGGGCCTCGCACAGGCGGGGGACACCGTGCTCCTCGCACCGGCCGCGGCGTCGATGGACCAGTTCACCGACTACGCGGACCGGGGCCGGCGCTTCGCCGGCGCGGTGCACGAGTACCTGGGAGGTGAGGCGGATGACGGCTCCGCCCCACGCGCGCCCGGACACGCCGGCTGAGGATCGCCCCGGCGGCATCTCGGCGGCCCGCATCCGGCTCGGACGCATGTTCCGGGCCGAGTCGGCCAACTACTTCACCCTGCTCGGCACGACCGTCTTCCTGGTGGTCTTCGGACTGATCATGGTGCTCTCGTCGTCGACGGTCGACTCGTACATCGCCGACGAGGGCTTCTTCGGCGAGTTCATGCGCCAGGGCGTGTTCGTGCTGGTCGGCATCCCGCTCATGCTGCTGGTCAGCCGGCTGCCCCAGCGGTTCTGGATGCTCGTGGCCTGGCCGGCGCTGGCGGTCTCGTGCGGGCTCCAGGTGCTGGTGGTCGCCACCGACCTCGGCGTCACGGTCGGTGGCAACACGAACTGGCTGAACCTGTTCGGGTTCCAGTTCCAGCCGTCGGAGGCGATCAAGCTCGCGCTCGTGCTCTGGCTCGGGCTGATGACGACGCGCAAGGAGCAGGTGCTCGGCGAGTGGACCCGCGGCGTGCTGCCCATCCTGCTCATCGGCGGCGGCGCGATCGGGCTGGTGCTGCTCGGCGGCGACCTCGGCACGGTCATGATCATGGGCGGGATGCTGCTGGGCACCCTGTTCCTCATCGGCGTGCGCCTCCGGCTGCTGGTCGTACCGGTGCTGCTCGGCGCCGGGGCCTTCGCGATCGCGGCGGTCACGAGCGAGAACCGCATGCAGCGCATCGGCGCGTTCCTCAGCCACACCTGCGACGACTACATCAACTCGTGCTGGCAGACCGAGCACGGCACGTTCGCGCTCGCCAACGGCGGCGTCTTCGGAGTGGGCCTCGGCAACTCGACCGCGAAGTGGTCGTGGCTGCCGGCCGCCGACAACGACTTCATCTTCGCGATCATCGGCGAGGAACTGGGCCTCATCGGCGCGGTCGTGGTGCTCGGCCTGCTCGTGGTGCTCGCGATCGCGTTCGCCCGCATCATGCGACACGCGCCCACGATGTTCGGCCGCACCGTGACCGCCGCGATGCTCGTGTGGGTGATCGGGCAGGCGTGTGTCAATATCGGTGTCGTGCTCGGAGTCTTCCCCGTCCTCGGCGTCCCCCTTCCGCTCGTGTCCTCCGGCGGCACGGCCCTGCTGACGACCCTCGTCGGCATCGGCGTGGTGCTTTCGGTCGCGCGCGAGGCCGCACCGGCCCCCGCGCGGCAGCGGAAGCGGGCGACCGCGCGATGACGACCTACCTCCTCGCCGGCGGAGGCACCGCCGGCCACGTGAACCCGCTGCTCGCGGTCGCCGACCGGCTGCGCGAGCGCGACCCCGACGCGCAGGTGCTCGTGCTCGGCACCGCCGAGGGACTCGAGTCCCGCCTGGTGCCCGCGCGCGGCTACGAGCTGCTCACGATTCCGAAGGTGCCCTTCCCGCGTCGGCCGAACCGGGCCGCGGTCGCGTTCCCGTCGACGTTCCGGCGCAGCATCCGCACCGTTCGCGAACTCATCCGCGAGCACGGCGTCGACGTCGTGGTCGGGTTCGGCGGGTACGTCGCGACCCCCGCGTACCTCGCGGCGCGCGCCGAGAAGGTGCCGGTCGCGCTGCACGAGGCGAACGCGAAGCCGGGGCTCGCCAACCGGCTGGGCAGCCGCTTCGCCGCGACGGTGGGCGTCGCCTTCGAGGGCACGCCGCTGCACGAGGCGAGATTCGTCGGCATGCCGCTCCGGCGCGAGATCGAGCAGCTCGACCGCGCGGTCGCGCGGGCCGAGGCCGCAGAGTACTTCGGACTCGACGCCGGCCGACCCGTGCTGCTGGCGACCGGCGGCTCGCTCGGCGCGCGGCGGGTCAACGCGACCGTGGCGGGATCGGCCCTGGCGCTGCGCAGCACCGGCTGGCAGGTGCTGCACATCACCGGCCGCGCCTCGGAGGTCTCCGACCCGGGACTCGAGGGCTACCGCATGATCGACTACTGCGACCGCATGGACCTCGCGCTCGCGATCGCGGACTTCGCGCTCTCGCGTGCGGGCGCCGCGACGGTGAGCGAGCTCGCGGCCCTCGGCATCCCGGCCGTGTACGTGCCGTACCCGGTCGGCAACGGCGAGCAGCGGTTCAACGCCGCCGGCGTGGTCGAGGCGGGCGGCGGAATCCTCGTCGACGACGCCGACTTCGTGCCGAGCTGGGTCGATGCGCACGTCGTCCCCCTGCTCGCCGAGGGCAGCCGGGTGGCCGCGATGGCGTCGGCCGCGGCATCGGCCGGCGTCATCGACGGCACCGACCGCATGGTCGCGCTCGTCGACGAGGCGCTCGGCGCGGGAGCGCCCTGACCCGCCCGACGCGCGTAGCCTTGACCTCGGACGCGCACGCGTCGACCCGCCGACCAGAGAGAGCACATCGCACGTGACGATCAAGCCCGACACCTCCATCGAGATGCCCGAGACCATCGGCGCCGTCCACTTCGTCGGCATCGGCGGCGCGGGCATGAGCGGCATCGCGCGGCTCTTCCTCGGCGCGGGGCACCGGGTGACGGGAAGCGACGTGCGGGACTCCGACGCGGTGCGCGTGCTGCGCGAGCTCGGGGCCGAGGTCTCGATCGGGCACGATGCCGCGCACGTCGGCGACGCCGACACGGTCGTCGTGACGGGCGCGCTCTGGCAGGACAACCCGGAGTACCGGTACGCGCTCGAGCACGGCATCCCGGTGCTGCACCGCTCGCAGGCGCTGGCCTGGCTCATCCGCTCGCAGCGGCTCATCTCGGTGGCCGGTGCGCACGGCAAGACGACGTCGACCGGCATGATCATCACCGGGCTCATCGGCCTCGGGCAGGACCCGAGCTTCGTCAACGGCGGTGTCATCCAGGCGCTCGGCACGAGCTCGGCGCGCGGCTCGGGGGAGTGGTTCGTCGTCGAGGCCGACGAGTCCGACGGCTCGTTCCTGCTCTACGACACCTCCGTCGCGCTCGTGACCAACGTCGACCCCGACCACCTCGACCACTACGGCTCGTTCGAGGCGTTCGAGGACGCATTCGTCACCTTCGCCGACCGGGCGCGCGAGCTCGTCGTGATCTCCGCCGACGACCCCGGCGCACTGCGCGTCAAGGAGCGCCTCTCGCACCGGCGGGTACTCACCTTCGGCGAGGCCGACTCGGCCGACGTGCGCGTGCACTCGATCGTCGCCGAGGGCCCGGTGGAGTTCGCCATCGACCACGGGGGCGCGACCTACCGCACCCGACTGGCGGTGCCCGGCGTGCACAACGCCATCAACGCGGCCGGGGCGTTCGCGGTGCTGGTGGGGGTGGGCTTCCCGCCCGCGGAGACGCTCGCGGCGATCGCGGCGTTCGGCGGCACCGGCCGTCGGTTCGAGCTGCACGGCACGGTGGGGGGCGTGAGCGTCTACGACGACTACGCGCACCACCCGACCGAGGTCGCCGCCGCGCTGTCGGGCGCGCGCACGGTGGTGGGCGAGGGGCGCATCATCGCGGTGCACCAGCCGCACCTCTACAGCCGCACCCGCCTGTTCGCGGGCGAGTTCGCCGAGGTGCTCGAGACGCTCGCCGACGAGACCGTGGTGCTCGACGTGTACGGCGCCCGGGAGGACCCTGAGCCCGGCGTCACCGGCCAGCTGGTGGCCGACCGGTTCAACGACCCGTCCAAGGTGGCGTTCGTCGCCGACTGGCAGGAGGCCGCCGACCACACCGCGCGCATCGCGCGCGAGGGCGACTTCGTGATCACGCTCGGCTGCGGCGACGTGTACCGCATCGTCCCGCAGCTGCTGGGTTCGCTCGAGCGCGAGCGGGGCTGAGGATGCTTCCGGCGTGAGGCGTCCGCAGGGCTTCGACGGTCGGCCGCGCGGGGGTGCCGTCCCCGGCGCCGGCGCACGGCCGGGCGGGGCTCGCGGTGCGGACGCCCCGGAGGCCGGCGCGGACGGGGCCGGCGACACGGCGCCCCCGTCCGCTCCCGACCGGGCGCCCGCTCCGCCCCGCGCGCAGGCGCCCACTCGCGTGCCGTCCACCCGCGTGCGGCCCGTGCCGCCCGCGCCGGAGCCGTCGCCCGCCGCAGCCGATGCGCAGCTCACCGAACCGATCCCGCTGGTGCGACCCGGCACACTCGCGGACGCGCCGGCCCGGCAGATCGATGATCCGGTCGACCTCCCCGACGACGACGGCCACGCGTCGGGCGACGACCGGCCCACCGGCTGGCGGGCGCGCCGCGAGCTCCGGCGTGCGACGCGGCGGCGGAAGCGCTATGAGCGCCAGGAGATGCGCCGCTTCACGAAGCGCCAGCGCAACCGGCGCATCGCATGGGCCGCGGGCATCGGCAGCGTGCTGCTCGTCGTCGGCGGGCTGACGGCCGCCGCGTACTCGCCGCTCATGGCGGTGCAGGAGATCCAGGTCTCGGGCGCCGGCGAGCGGGTCACGGCCGAGGAGGTCGTCGCGGCGCTCGACGGGCAGCGCGGCACGCCGCTGCCGCTCGTGGACGATCGGGCGGTCGGCGAGGCACTCGCGGAGTTCTCCGCGATCCAGACCTGGGCGATCGAGCGGCGCCCGCCGGGCACCCTCGTGGTGCGCCTGGTGGAGCGCACGCCGATCGCGGTGGTCGCGGGCGGTGGCGGCTTCCGCGTCGTCGACGGCGCGGGCATCGTTCTCGAGGAGCAGCCCGCGAGGCCCGAGGGCCTGCCGCTCGTGGACGCGCAGGGCGGGCTCGCGGGCGACGGCTTCCGCGCGGCGAGCGCGGTGCTCCGCTCGCTGCCCGACGACCTGCGGGCGAGCGTGCTGTCGGCGTCCGCCTCGACCGCGGACGACGTGCGGCTCGAGCTCGCCGGCGGCGCGAGCGTGGTCTGGGGCAGCGCCGAGGAGTCGGTGCTGAAGGCCGCAGTGCTCGAGGCGCTCGTCGAGGCCGCGCCGCCGTCGACCGTCTCGCGCTACGACGTGTCGTCTCCGCGCAGCCCCGTCACGAGCTGACCCGGATCGCGACACGCGGCGCGTCGTGCGCCGATCGGGCACGGCCGCGCCTACCGTCGAGGTCAGGGAAATTGCATACTCGGCAAAACTTTAACCTTACACCTGAGGTTGAGACTTGAGAGTGACGCACGGAGGGCCGGACATGTCGACAAACCAGAACTACCTCGCTGTCATCAAGGTCGTCGGCATCGGCGGCGGTGGCGTGAACGCGGTCAATCGCATGATCGAGCTCGGCCTTCGCGGCGTCGAGTTCATCGCGATCAACACCGACGCCCAGGCGCTGCTCATGAGCGACGCCGACGTCAAGCTCGACGTCGGGCGCGACCTGACCCGCGGGCTCGGCGCGGGCGCCGACCCCGAGGTGGGCCGGCGTGCGGCCGAGGACCACGCGGAGGAGATCGAGGAGGCGCTGGCGGGCGCCGACATGGTCTTCGTGACCGCCGGCGAGGGCGGCGGCACCGGCACCGGCGGCGCTCCGGTCGTCGCGCGCATCGCGAAGTCGATCGGCGCGCTGACCATCGGTGTGGTCACGAAGCCGTTCAGCTTCGAGGGCAAGCGCCGGCAGACCCAGGCCGAGCAGGGCGTCGCGACCCTGAAGAACGAGGTCGACACCCTCATCGTGGTGCCGAACGACCGGCTCCTCGAGATCAGCGACCGGGGCATCTCGATGCTCGAGGCGTTCGCCACGGCCGACCAGGTGCTCCTCGCCGGTGTGCAGGGCATCACCGACCTGATCACCACGCCGGGCCTCATCAACCTGGACTTCGCCGACGTGAAGTCGGTCATGCAGGGCGCGGGTTCCGCGCTCATGGGCATCGGCTCGTCCCGCGGGGCCGACCGGGCGATCAAGGCGGCCGAGCTCGCGGTGGCGTCGCCACTGCTGGAGGCCTCGATCGACGGCGCGCACGGCGTGCTGCTGTCGATCCAGGGCGGGTCGAACCTCGGCATCTTCGAGATCAACGACGCGGCCCGGCTCGTGCAGGAGGCCGTGCACCCGGAGGCGAACATCATCTTCGGCGCGGTGATCGACGACACGCTCGGCGACGAGGTCCGCGTGACCGTCATCGCCGCCGGGTTCGACGGCGGCGAGCCGTCGCCGATCCGCGAGGAGCTGGAGGCCGGTGCCTTCGGCGCCGCGGGCGCGGGTGCGGCGGCGACGCAGGCGGAGGCCGAGATCTCGATCGAGGAGCTCGTCGAGAGCGCGTCCTGGTCCACGGCCGAGCAGCCGACGGCGACGGCCGACGCGATCGTCGGCGACCCGGCCTTCGACGAGCAGCCCGACGACCTCGACATCCCCGACTTCCTCAAGTGAGCGGCCGGGTCGGCGCGCGATGAGCGGCAGCCCCCTCGCCGCACGACTCGCGGCGGTCCGGAACCAGGTGGCGGATGCCGCGCGCGAGGCGGGTCGCGACCCCGACGGGATCACCACCATCGTGGTCACCAAGTTCCAGCCGGTGTCTCTCATCCGCGAGCTCGCGGAGCTGGGCGTGCGCGACGTCGGCGAGAACCGGCACCAGGAGGCCCAGGCGAAGGCGCGCGAGCTCGAGTCCCTCGGGCTCCGCTGGCACTTCGTCGGCCAGCTGCAGCGCAAGAAGGCGCGGCAGGTGCGCGCGTACGCGTCCGGGATCCACTCGGTCGACCGGGTCGAGCTCGTCGACGTGCTCGCCTCCGACGAGGCATCCGTCGACTGCTTCGTGCAGGTGAACCTCACCGACGATCCGGGGCGGGGCGGGGCGACGGGCGACGACGTGCTGCGCGTCGCCGAGGCCGCGCAGGCGGCCCCCGGGCTGCGACTGCGCGGGCTCATGGCGGTCGCACCGCTGGGGGAGGAGCCGGGTGCCGCGTTCGACCGTGTGCGGGAGATGTCCGAGCGCGTCGTCGCCGACGTCGCGCCCGGCGCGAGCGACCTGTCGATCGGCATGTCCGGCGATTTCCGCGAGGCCGTGCACGCGGGCGCGACACACCTTCGCATCGGCACCGCAATCACGGGAAATCGACCCGCGCCCGCTTAACCTCGAAGAGACGACGATACACGGAGGTCGCGATGTCCAACCCGCTTCGGAAGACGATGGTCTACCTCGGCCTCGCCGACGAGGAGTTCGAGCAGGAGACCCCCGAGGCTGCGCCGCAGCCGACGCAGGCGGCGCACGCCGCTCCGGCACCCAAGGGGGGCGGCGCCCCCGTGACCCCGCTGCGGAAGCCGACCGCGGCACCCACCCCGAGCCCACAGCAGGCGGACATGAACGAGATCCTCACCGTGCACCCCCGTCAGTACCGCGACGCCCAGGTCATCGCCGAGTCGTTCCGCGACGGCGTGCCGGTCATCATCAACCTCTCCCAGATGTCGGACGGCGACGCCCGGCGGCTGATCGACTTCGCGAGTGGCCTTTCGCAGGGCCTCCATGGCAAGATCGAGCGCGTGACGAACAAGGTGTTCCTGCTCTCGCCCGCCCACGTCGTGGTGTCGGGTGAGTCCAGCGAGGTCGAGAGCGACGTCGAGGCGTCGTTCTTCTCCCACGCCTGACCCGCCGTGGGTGCCATCGCGTTCATCGCGACCCTCCTGTACTACGTCCTGCTCATCTACTTCTTCACGATGTGGGCGCGGTTCGTGCTCGACCTCGTGCGCACGTTCAACCGTTCGTGGCGCCCGCAGGGGGCCTGGCTCGTCGTGGTCGAGCTGGTGTACACGGTGACCGATCCGCCGGTGAAGTTCTTCCGTCGCGTCGTGCCGCCGTTGCGCGTCGGGCAGGTCGCATTCGACTTCGGCTGGAGCATCGCGATGCTCGTCGTCATCGTGCTGCTGTGGATCGTCGGCGGCATCTCGCGCCTCGCCTGACCATCCCCTGCGAACCGTGACGCAGTACCACGATCCGGGCCGCGCGGTCCGCGCACCGTTTGCTACCGTTAGCTGAACGTGATCAGACAGATCGAGCATTGTGAGGTTGGAACGCCATGGCGCTAACTCCCGAAGACGTGGTCAACAAGCGGTTCCAGGCGACGAAGTTCCGCGAGGGCTACGATCAGGATGAGGTCGACGACTTCCTCGATGAGGTGGTCGTCGAGCTGCGCCGGCTCAACCAGGAGAACGACGAGCTGCGCCAGCGGCTCGCGCAGGCCGAGGCGAAGGCCGCCCAGCAGCCCGCACCGGCTCCCGCGCCCGCCCCGGCACCGGCTCCCGCTCCGGCCTACGCCGAGCCCGCGCCCCAGCCGCCCACGGTCGCGGTTCCCGCGCCGCCCGCCCCGGTCTCCGAGGTCGACGAGCAGACCAGCACCACCAACCTGCTGCAGCTCGCGCGTCGCCTCCACGAGGAGCATGTGCGCGAGGGCATCGAGAAGCGCGACGCACTGATCGCCGAGGGCCACGCCACGGCCGCGCGCGTTGTCGCCGAGGCAGAGGCCAAGCAGCGTGCGCAGATCGGCCAGCTCGACCAGGAGCGCGCCGCGATCGAGAAGCGCGTCGACGAGCTCCGCTCGTTCGAGCGCGACTACCGCCAGAAGCTCAAGTCGTACATCGAGGGCCAGCTGCGCGACCTCGACCAGGCCGCGCCGGTCAGCTCGGGCGTGCCCGCGCAGGGCGGCTACGCGCCGATGAGCGCCGGTGCGGTCGACGCACCGCCGCAGGCACCGACGTACCAGGCCTTTGGAGGCTGAGGCCCGGCGCTCCGCGCAGGTCCGAATCAGCGCACTGGTCCTGCTCGTCGCGATCGCCGCGACGATCTACGGGCTCGACTACCTCACGAAGCAACTCGTCGTCACGAACCTCACCGAGGGGGAGATCGTCCCCGTGCTGGGGCCGGTGCTCCAGTGGCAGTTCGTCCGCAACCCGGGTGCCGCGTTCTCGATCGCGAGCGGAATGACGTGGATCTTCACGATCCTCGCCGCCGGCGTGCTCACCTTCATCATCTGGTTCGCCCGCCGCATCCGCTCGCTCCTCTGGGCAGTGGTCTTCGGACTGCTGCTCGGTGGCGTGCTCGGCAACCTGACCGACCGGCTCACGCGTGAGCCGGGCTTCGGCCTCGGCCACGTGATCGACTTCATCTCGACCCCGTGGATGCTGCCGGCGATCTACAACGTCGCCGACATCGGCGTCGTGTCGAGCATGGTGCTGTTCCTGTTCCTCACCATCCGCGGCATCGGCCTCGACGGCGAGCGCGAGGTGCGGCCGGCGCGCGGCGCAGCCGACGACGAGGCGGAGGGCGCAGCCGAGCCGGCCGAGGGCGCCGAGGCGGCCGAGGGCGCCGAGGCGTCGGAGGGCTCCGAGCAGTCCGCCGACTCCGAGCGGTCCGACGACGCCATCGAGGAGCTCTTCGGCGAGCCGGAGGAGCCCGAGACGCCGGCGAGCGCGCCGGACTCCCGCGAGGACTGACATGGAGCATCGGATGCTGCCGGTGCCCGACGGGCTCGACGGCGTGCGCGTCGATGCGGGCCTGGCGAAGCTGCTCGGGTTCTCGCGCACGCTCGCGGCCGAGATCGCCGGGGGCGGCGGCGTGCGCCTCGACGGCGTCGAGGCCGGCAAGTCCGACCGCCTGCGCGGCGGGGCGATGCTCGAGGTGTCGTGGGAGCCGCCGCGGGCGCCGACGGTCGAGCCGATCGTCGTGCCCGACCTCGGCATCGTGCACGACGACGACGACATCGTGGTGATCGACAAACCGGCGGGGGTCGCGGCGCACCCCTCGCTCGGCTGGGAGGGCCCGACCGTGGTCGGCGCCCTCGCCGCGGCGGGCTTCCGCATCTCCACCTCCGGCGCCCCCGAGCGTCAGGGCGTGGTGCACCGGCTCGACGCGGGCACCTCGGGCCTGATGGTGGTCGCGAAGTCCGAGTCCGCGTACACCGCGCTGAAGCGCGCGTTCCACGACCGCGAGGTCGACAAGGTGTACCACGCGCTCGTGCAGGGCCTGCCCGATCCGCTCCGCGGCACGATCGATGCGCCGATCGGCCGGCACCCGAGGTCCGACTGGAAGTTCGCGGTCACCGCGGCGGGCAAGCACGCCGTGACCCACTACGAGACGATCGAGGCGTTCCCGTACGCGTCGCTCGTCGAGGTGCACCTGGAGACGGGTCGCACGCACCAGATCCGCGTGCACATGGCCGCCCAGCGGCATCCGTGCACCGGCGACGCCATGTACGGGGCCGACCCCACCCTGAGCGCCCGCCTCGGCCTCACGAGGCAGTGGCTGCACGCGGTCGAACTGTCGTTCGCGCACCCGGCGAACGGCGAGTGGGTCACGTTCCGATCCGACTACCCGGCCGACCTCGCGCACGCGCTCGATGTCGTGCGGCACGATTAGTCTTCGAACACCCACTCGCACCTCAGACCCCACCGGGAGCGCCGTGACCGACGATGGCTTCGTCCACCTCCACGTCCACACCGAGTACTCGATGCTCGACGGGGCGGCCCGGGTGGGCGAGCTCGTGGCCGCGGCGAAGGAGCAGGGCCAGCCGGCCATCGCGATGACCGACCACGGCAACGTGTTCGGCGCCTACGACTTCTGGAAGCAGGCGACGGATGTCGGCATCAAGCCGATCATCGGCACCGAGGCGTACCTCACGCCGGGCACGGCACGCGGCGACAAGACCCGCGTGCGCTGGGGGAACGGCGGCGGCGACGACGTCTCGGGCGCCGGCGCGTACACGCACATGACCCTGCTCGCCGAGAACACCGCGGGCATGCACAACCTCTTCCGCCTCAACTCGCTGGCGTCGATCGAGGGCTACTACTTCAAGCCGCGCATGGACCGTGAGCTGCTCGAGACCTACGGGTCGGGGCTCATCGCGACCACGGGATGCCCGTCGGGCGAGGTGCAGACGCGCCTGCGCCTCGGCCAGTACGACGAGGCGGTGCGGGCCGCCGCCGACTTCCGCGACATCTTCGGCAAGGAGAACTTCTTCTGCGAGGTCATGGACCACGGCCTCGGCATCGAGCGCCGCATCCAGGGCGACCTGATCCGGCTCGCGAGGGAGCTCGACCTGCCGCTCGTCGCCACGAACGACCTGCACTACACGCACGCGCACGACGCGAAGAGCCACGCGGCGCTGCTGTGCGTGCAGTCCGGGTCGACGCTCGACGACCCCAACCGGTTCAAGTTCGACGCGGACGACTTCTACCTGCGCACCGCCGCCGAGATGCGGCGCACCTGGAGTGAGTACCCCGAGGCGTGCGACAACACGCTGCTGATCGCCGAGCGCTGCGAGGTGGAGTTCAACACGAGCGCGAACTACATGCCGCGCTTCCCGGTGCCCGCGGGGGAGAACGAGGAGAGCTGGTTCGTCAAGGAGGTCGAGAAGGGCCTGCACGAGCGCTACCCGGGCGGCATCCCCGATGCCGTGCGGAAGCAGGCCGACTACGAGGTCGGCGTCATCGTGCAGATGGGCTTCCCCGGCTACTTCCTCGTCGTCGCCGACTTCATCAACTGGTCGAAGGACCACGGCATCCGCGTCGGCCCGGGCCGCGGGTCGGGTGCCGGCTCGATGGCCGCGTACGCGATGAAGATCACCGACCTCGACCCGCTGCAGCACGGGCTCATCTTCGAGCGGTTCCTGAACCCCGACCGCGTCTCGATGCCCGACTTCGACGTGGACTTCGACGAGCGTCGTCGCGGCGAGGTCATCAAGTACGTCACCGACAAGTACGGCGACGAGCGCGTCGCGCAGATCGTCACCTACGGCACGATCAAGGCGAAGCAGGCGCTGAAGGACTCCTCGCGCGTGCTCGGCTTCCCGTTCGGCATGGGGGAGAAGCTCACCAAGGCGATGCCGCCGGCCGTGATGGGCAAGGACATCCCGCTCTCGGGGATCTTCGACCGCGACCACCCGCGGTACAAGGAGGCGGGCGACATCCGCGCCCTCATCGAGACCGACCCGGAGGCGAAGACCGTCTTCGACACCGCGGTCGGGCTCGAGAACCTGAAGCGCCAGTGGGGCGTGCACGCCGCGGGCGTGATCATGTCGAGCGAGCCGCTGATCGACATCATCCCGATCATGAAGCGCGAGCAGGACGGCCAGATCGTCACGCAGTTCGACTACCCCGCGTGCGAGTCGCTCGGCCTCATCAAGATGGACTTCCTGGGGCTGCGCAACCTCACGATCATCGACGACGCGCTCGACAACATCGAGGCCAACCGCGGGTTCCGCCCGGTGCTGGAGGACCTGGCGCTCGACGACCGCGCGGCCTACGAGCTCCTCGGCCGCGGCGACACGCTCGGCGTCTTCCAGCTCGACGGCGGGCCGATGCGCTCGCTGCTGCGACTCATGAAGCCCGACAACTTCGAGGACATCTCGGCGGTCATCGCCCTCTACCGTCCGGGCCCGATGGGCGCGAACTCGCACACCAACTACGCGCTGCGCAAGAACGGGCAGCAGGAGATCACGCCGATCCACCCGGAGCTCGCGGAGCCGCTGAAGGACATCCTCGACACCAGCTACGGCCTCATCATCTACCAGGAGCAGGTGATGGCCATCGCGCAGAAGGTGGCCGGCTTCAGCCTCGGCCAGGCCGACATCCTGCGGCGAGCGATGGGCAAGAAGAAGAAGTCCGAGCTCGACAAGCAGTACGCGGGCTTCCAGCAGGGCATGCACGACAACGGCTACTCGGATGCCGCGGTGAAGACGCTGTGGGACATCCTGCTGCCGTTCTCCGACTACGCCTTCAACAAGGCGCACTCCGCCGCGTACGGCGTGCTGAGCTACTGGACCGCGTACCTCAAGGCGCACTACCCGGCCGAGTACATGGCCGCGCTGCTGACCAGCGTCGGCGACGCGCGCGACAAGCTCGCGATGTACCTCAACGAGTGCCGCCGCATGGGCATCAAGGTGCTGCCGCCCGACGTGAACGAGTCGATCGGCTTCTTCGCGGCGGTCGGCGAGGACATCCGCTTCGGGCTCGGCGCGGTGCGCAACGTGGGCTTCAACGTCGTCGAGGCGATCCGGGGCGCGCGGGAGGAGCAGGGCCGGTTCGAGTCGTTCCACGACTTCCTGAAGAAGGTGCCGATCCCGGTCGCGAACAAGCGCACGGTCGAGTCGCTCGCGAAGGCGGGCGCGTTCGACTCGCTCGGACACACTCGGCGCGCGCTGGTGGAGATCCACGAGTCCGCGGTCGAGTCGGCGGTGAAGGACAAGCGCGCCGAGGCGAACGGCGATGTCGGGTTCGACTTCGACAGCCTGTTCGAGGAGGACGAGCGCGCGCCCGTGGCGCAGGTGCCGGAACGGCCGGAGTGGACCAAGCGCGACAAGCTCGCGTTCGAGCGCGAGATGCTCGGGCTCTACGTCTCCGACCACCCGCTCGCGGGTCTCGAGGTGCCGCTCGCCAAGCACGCCTCCACGACGATCACCGACCTGGTCTCATCGGATGCCACGCAGGACGGCGACACCGCGACGATCGCGGGGCTCGTGACGAGCGTGCAGCACCGCGTCGCCCGCTCGAGCGGCAACCAGTACGGCATGATCCAGGTCGAGGACTTCTCGGGCGAGCTCACGGTCATGTTCATGGGCAAGGCGTACCAGGAGTTCTCGCCCGACCTGCAGGCCGACCGCATCGCGGTCGTGCGCGGCCGGGTGAGCATGCGCGACGACGGCATGAACCTGCACGCGTACAGCATCGTGCTGCCCGAGCTCGGGCAGGACGACGAGTCGGGGCCCGTGGTGATCACCCTGCCCGACCAGCGCGCGACGACCGACACCGTCACGGCGCTCGGGGAGGTGCTCGGCCGTCACTCCGGCGCGACCGAGGTGCACCTGAAGCTCGTGAAGGGCGGCACGGCACGCGTGTTCGAGCTGCCGTTCCCGGTGCGCGTCACGCCCGACCTGTACGGCGAGCTGAAGAGCCTGCTCGGTCCGAACTGCCTGGTCTGAGCGCGCCCGGCGGCCCGTGGCCGCCCGCCGTCAGACCACGTCGCCCGGCGTGCGGTAGCTGCGCTCGTGGTAGAGCAGCGGGGCATCCGCCTCGCCGAGCGCGCCCTCGTCGACGCGCAGCGCGACGATCGCGCTCTCGTGCACCTCGAACCGCTCCAGGATCCGCCCGCCCATCCACGCGGTGACCCCGTCGAGCACGGGCGCGCCACCGGGGCCGGGGCGCCACCCGACGCCGTCGAACCGGGACCCGCGCGGTCCGGCCATGCGCTCGGCGAGGGCGCGGTTGCGCGCGCCGAGCATGTGCAGCACGAGGTGGGTCGCGGATGCCACGGCGGGCCAGGCCGACGCCGATCGCGCCATGTTGAACGTCGCCATCGGCGGCACCGCGGCGAGCGACGCGACGGAGGTGGCCGTGAACGCGGCGGGTGCGCCGTCGGGCTCAAGGACCGTCACGATCGCGACCCCTGCTGCATGCCTGCGGAAGGCGCGGCGGAAGGCGTCGAGGTCGACGGGGGAGGCGGTCACGGAACGTCCGATCGTTCTGGGCTGGCGGTAGGCTTGGCGGGCCATGATGCACACGATCGACCTCCGCGGAGCCCAGCCTACCGCCGCCGAACTGCTCGCCCTCGTGCCGCGTTCGCGCAGCGATGTGGCAGCTGCGGAGCCGGTCGCGGCCGAGCTGATCGCCGACGTGCGCGCCCGCGGAGCCGAGGCCCTGCTCGACCAGTCCGAGCGCTTCGACGGCGTGCGGCCGGAGTCGCTTCGCGTGCCGCGGGCGCACCTCGACGAGGCCGCCGCGGGGCTCGACCCCGCCGTGGCCGACGCCGCGCGCGAGTCGATCCGGCGCGTGCGCGAGGCGTGCGCCGCGCAGGTGCCTCCGCCCGGTCGCACCGTGCTCGGGGAGGGCGCCGTCGTCGAGCAGCGCTGGCAGCCGGTCGGCCGGGTCGGGCTGTACGTGCCCGGCGGCAAGGCCGTCTACCCGTCCAGCGTCATCATGAACGTGGTGCCGGCCCAGGTCGCGGGCGTCGGCTCGATCGCGATCGCGTCGCCGCCGCAGCCCGACCACGGCGGGCGCGTGCACCCGACCATCCTCGGCATCGCGGCGCTGCTCGGCGTCGACGAGGTCTACGCCATGGGCGGTGCCGGCGCGATCGGCGCGTTCGCGTACGGGCTGCCCGACGAGGGAATGGACCCCGTGCAGGTGGTCACCGGCCCGGGCAACCGGTTCGTCGCCGCGGGCAAGCGCGTCGTGCGCGGCGTCGTCGGCATCGACGCGGAGGCGGGGCCCACCGACATCCTCGTGATCGCCGACGGCGCGGCCGACCCCGACCTCGTCGCCGCCGACCTCGTGAGCCAGGCCGAGCATGACGAGCTCGCCGCGGCCGTGCTGGTGACCGACGACGAGGCCCTCGCGGCGCGCGTGTCCGAACGGCTGACGGCACGCCAGGCGGCGACCCGGCACGCCGAGCGCGTGCGTGCATCGCTGACGGGCGAGCAGTCCGCGACCGTGCTCGTCGACGACCTCGCGCAGGCGGCCGCGTTCGCGAACGCGTTCGGTCCCGAGCACCTCGAGATCCAGGTCGACGACCCCGACGCGGTGCTCGCCCTGATCGAGAACGCGGGCGCCATCTTCATCGGGCCGTTCTCCCCGGTGAGCCTGGGGGACTACTCGGCGGGCTCGAACCACGTGCTGCCCACGGGCGGCCACGCGCGCTTCAGCTCGGGACTGTCGGCAGCGACCTTCCTGCGCCCCCAGCAGGTCGTCCGCTACGACGAGCAGGGCCTCGCGGGCGTCGCGAGCGGCATCGACGCGCTCGCCCTCGCCGAGCAGCTCCCCGCGCACGCGGAGGCCGTCCGCGCCCGCTTCGGCGGCTGACGCGCCCGTAGACTGGAGCAACCATGTTCTGCCCGTTCTGCCGTCACCCCGATTCGCGCGTGATCGACTCCCGCACCACCGACGACGGGCTCTCCATCCGCCGCCGCCGCCAGTGCCCGAACTGCGGCCGCCGCTTCAGCACCACCGAGACCGCGAGCCTCGTGGTCATCAAGCGCTCGGGCGTGGTCGAGCCGTTCAGTCGCGACAAGGTCGTCACGGGCGTGAAGAAGGCGTGCCAGGGCCGGCCGGTGACCGAGTCCGACCTTGCCGTGCTCGCGCAGAAGGTCGAGGAGACCATCCGCTCGACCGGCGCGTCCCAGATCGAGGCGAACGACATCGGGCTGGCGATCCTCGCGCCGCTGCGCGACCTCGACGAGGTGGCGTACCTGCGCTTCGCGAGTGTCTACCAGGCGTTCGAGTCGCTCGAGGACTTCGAGGAGGCCATCGAGCAGCTGCGCGCCGAGCACGGTCGCCTCCCGGCCCGCTCCGCGGAGTGACGCCCGCGCTCCGGTAGCCTTTCCGAGGCATGTATCGCATCCTCTTCTCCCTGGTCCTCCGCCGCATCGACCCCGAGCGGGCGCACCACCTCGCGTTCGCGGTCATCCGTCGGCTGCCGTGGCTCGGCATCGGCCGCATGGTCGCGCGCCTGACGGGGCCCGGCCCCGAGCTGCGCGTGCAGGCGCTCGGCCTCACGTTCCCGTCGCCGTTCGGCGTCGCCGCGGGCTTCGACAAGGAAGGCCTCGCGGTCACCGGCCTGGGCCAGCTCGGATTCGGCCACGTCGAGGTCGGCACGCTCACGGCCATAGCGCAGCCCGGCAACCCGAAGCCGCGGCTGTTCCGGCTGATCCCCGACCGTGCCGTGATCAATCGCATGGGGTTCAACAACGGCGGGGCGGATGCCGCCGCGCTGCGCATCGCCCGCATGCGTCGCCGGCCCGGCCGCGGCCCCGTGCTCGGGGTCAACATCGGCAAGAGCCGCGTGACGGCGGTCGAGGACGCGATCGGCGACTACCGCCGGAGCGCGCGGGTGCTCGCGCCGCTGGCCGACTACCTGGTCGTCAACGTCAGCTCGCCGAACACGCCGGGGCTGCGCGGCCTGCAGGAGCTCGAGGCGCTCGAGCCGCTCCTCGCCGCGGTCCGCGACGAGGCGGGCGACACGCCGCTGCTCGTGAAGATCGCGCCCGACCTCACCGACGAGCAGGTCGAGCGCATCGCCCGGCTCGCGGTCGACGCCGGTCTCGCCGGCATCATCGCGACGAACACGACCATCTCCCGCGAGGGGCTGCGCACCAGCCGTTCCGTCGTCGAGGCGGCCGGTGCGGGCGGCCTGTCGGGCGCACCGCTTGCGGCGCGTTCGCTCGAGGTGCTCCGCCAGATCCGCCGGGTGGTGCCGCCGGAGCTGTGCGTGATCTCCGTCGGCGGCGTCGAGACCGCCGAGGACGTGCAGGAGCGGCTGGACGCCGGTGCCGACCTCGTGCAGGGCTACACGGCCTTCATCTACCGCGGACCGCTCTGGGCGGCGTCGGTGAACCGAGGCCTGGAGCGCCTGCGGCGCGAGCGCTGACCGGTGCGCGGCGCGCGGCCCGCGGCATCCGCCCCGCCCCGCCCCGTCGGCGGCGCACGACCCCGGAGCAGGCCGGGCTCAGAGCAGGCCGGGCTCAGAGCAGTCCGAGCTCCTCCATGCGCTTCACGATCGTGGCGCCGTCGTTCGCGGAGATCCAGGGTGCCGTGACCCCGTGGAGCTCGGCGCGCGACCGGCCGCCGGCGAGCACCGCCTCGCCCGCGGACAGCTGGCGGATGACGATGGCGGCCACGCGGTCGGGATGCTCGGCCGCGAACTCGCCGTAGATCGCCTCGTCGTGCTGGCCGTCGTCGCCGATGAGGATCCAGTGCATGTCGGGGAACTCCTCGGCGAGGCGCCGGAGGTTGTCCTCCTTGTGGATGCGGCCGCTGCGGAAGAGCCGGTCGTGGGTGGGGCCCCAGTCGGTCAGCAGGAGGGTGCCCGCGGGGTAGAGGTTCCGCGACAGGAAGCGGGTGAGGGTGGGTGCGACGTTCCACGCCCCCGTGCTGAGGTAGACGACCGGCGCGTCGGGGTGGGCGCGCGAGAGTCGCTCGAGGAGCACCGCCATGCCGGGCGTGGGCATGCGCGCATGCTCGTCGAGCACGAACGTGTTCCATGCGGCGAGGAGCGGGCGGGGGAGCGCGGTGACCATGACGGTGTCGTCGACGTCGGAGATGATGCCGAGCGTCGTGCCCGGGGCGATCACGTCGATCGGGGCGCGCTGGTCGGCGCCGCCCTCGGTCGAGAGCACCGCCTCGTGACGCCCCGGCGGGAGCGAGACCGGCACCGTGGCGTCCACCACGCCGCCGCGGTCGGCGACGACCTCGATCTCCTGGCCGCCGATGCTGATGCGCACCGCCACGTCGCCGACGGGCACGCTCGTGAAGCTGCGCCAGCCGCGGATGCCCTGCTCCCGGCGTGCCCGGGTACGGGCGCTGCCGCGGGACCCCGGCGGCTTGCTCAGCAGGACGCGGCAGAGGATGCGGACCCAGTCGACCGAGCCGTAGCCGGCGTACGGCACGATGGTCGGCACGTGCCCCCGGCGACGCGCGGACCGCTCGCGGATGCCGTGCACCCAGTCCTCGATCCGCGCGGCCCGATGCACGCGCACCGCGCCGGGCGCGGGTTCGTGGGGCGGGCGCATTCGTACAGTCTCGCACGCCGCGACGCGTCGCCCGCCGACCTGTGGTGAGTCGCCGCCATTACCCGCAAACGGGGGGTAGAGTGGGCCTTTCATTCAGGGAGGTATCGTGCCGACAGGTGACCTGCTCCGTGGCTCGGCTGGAGCGTCGACTGCGATTCGCGTGACCCCCGCTCAGCAGCGTGCCGAGCGACGCCTCGACGCGCTGCTCGACACCGCGGCGGAGATCGTCGACGATGTCGGGGCGGAGCTCATCACGACCGCGCAGGTGGCGGAGCGCTCCGGCGCCTCGATCGGCACGGTCTACCGCTACTTCCCCGATCGCCTCGCCGTGCTCCGCGCGCTGCGCGAGCGCTGCGTGCAGCGGTTCCGCGACCGCCTCGCGGCCGCGATCGGCGAGGAGGCGCTCGACGATCCATGGCACGTCGTGGAGCGCAGCGTGGTCGCGGCGGTCGACTGCTACCGGCACGAGCCCGGGTTCCGGGTCGTGCGGGTCGTCGAGCGCGACCGCTCGGTCGGCGATGACGGGCTGCTCGCCGCCGTGTTCGCCGACGACCTCGCGGCCTTCGTGCAGGAGCACTTCGGGCTGCCCGCCGACAGCACCCTGCGCCGGCGCTTCGACGTCGCGATCGAGGTCGCGGACTCCCTGATGGCGCGGGCGTTCGCTGCGGACCCGGCCGGCGACGAGTGGTACATCGACGAATGCCTGTCGATCCTGCGGGAATATCTCGGCGACTCGTTCGGCTTGAACGAGGAGCAGGCGCGCGCGACCTCGGTCGCCTGATCGGTTCGATCGTCACCGGTTCGTAATCGGCCTGCGCACTCGGCGTCGGCTGCGGCTCCGTAGGGTGACTGCAGGGCGGGCGTCGGGTGCATCCGTTCTTGCGCGCCGATCCGAATGATGCTCAGGTGGAACGACTGGCGTGCGACGCGCGTCCGGGGGAGGGCCGAGATCGTGATCGAGTTCCGAGGTGTGTCCAAGCGGTTCGACGACGGCACGGTGGCCGTCGCCGACGTCGACATCGTCATCCCCCCGCACCGCACCACGGTCTTCGTCGGCTCATCGGGCTCGGGCAAGACCACGCTGCTGCGCATGATCAACCGCATGGTCGACCCGACCTCGGGCGCGGTGCTGATCGACGGCGAGGACGTCGCTGGGGTCGACCCGGTGAAGCTCCGGCGCGGCATCGGCTACGTCATGCAGAACTCCGGCCTGCTGCCGCACCGCAGGGTCATCGACAACGTCGCCACGGTGCCGCTGCTGCGCGGCACGCCGAAGCGCGAGGCGCGCGCGCACGCGCTCGAGCTGCTCGACACGGTCGGCCTCGACCGGAGCCTCGCCGACCGGTACCCGGGCCAGCTCTCCGGCGGGCAGCAGCAGCGCGTGGGCGTCGCGCGCGGGCTCGCCGTCGACCCGAACATCCTGCTCATGGACGAGCCGTTCGGCGCCGTCGACCCGATCGTGCGCGCCGAGCTGCAGCAGGAGCTGCTGCGCCTGCAGCGCGACCTCGGCAAGACGGTGGTCTTCGTGACCCACGACATCGACGAGGCCTTCCTGCTGGGCGACCAGGTGATCATCCTCAAGACCGGGGGCGAGATCGTGCAGTCCGGCACCCCGGCAGAGATCCTCGCCGAGCCGGCGGACGACTTCGTCGCCGGGTTCGTGGGCGCCGACCGCGGCAAGCGCGCGCTCCACATCACCGAGGTCGACGGCGCCCGCGTCGTGGTCGACGCCGACGGCCGGCCGGCAGGGGTACTCGCCCCGTGACCTGGATCGTCGACAACCTCGACCTGATCGGGGAGCTCGCACTCGTGCACCTGCGCCTCGCGGTGCCGCCGATCGTGCTCGCGTTCGTGCTCAGCGTGCCGATCGGCTGGTTCGCCTGGCGCTACGCGTGGTCGCGCGGCGTGCTGCTCAGCGTGATCGGCCTGATCTACGCCATCCCGTCGCTGCCGCTGTTCGTCGCACTTCCGGCGATCCTCGGCACGTCCCGGCGCAGCGAGCTGAACGTCATCGTCGCGCTCGCGCTCTACGGCATCGCGCTCATGGTGCGGTCGGCCGCCGACGGGTTCGGCGGCGTCGATCGCGACGTCCGCCAGGCCGCAACGGGCGTCGGGTTCTCGGGCTGGCGCCGGTTCTGGCAGGTCGACCTGCCCCTGGCCGGCCCCGTGCTGCTCGCGGGCCTGCGTGTGGTGGCGGTGAGCTCCGTCAGCCTCGTCACGGTGGGCGCGGTGATCGGCGTGCAGAGCCTCGGCAGCCTCTTCACCGACGGGTTCCAGCGCGGCATCCAGGCGGAGATCTGGGCGGGCCTGATCGCGACCATGCTGCTCGCGTTCGCCATCGACGGCCTGCTCGTCGTGGCGGGCCGGCTCGTCATGCCCTGGACGCGCGCGAGCGCGCGCGACTCCGGTGGGCGCCGGGCGGGTCGCGCCCGCGAGCGGGAGGCGGCCGCCGTATGAGCCTGTTCGCCGACGCATTCGCGTGGCTGCTCGACCCCGCCAACTGGGAGGGGCCGGGCGGCATCGGGGTGCTGCTCCTCCAGCACCTGCTGATCACGTTCGGCGCGGTCGCGATCGCCTGCGGCATCGGCATCCCGCTCGGCATGCTCGTCGGCCACACCGGTCGCGGCCGCGAGGTGGCGGTGGCGCTCTCCGGCGGCCTGCGCGCCCTGCCGTCGCTCGGCGTGCTCACGCTCGTGGCGCTGTGGGTCGGCATCGGCGTGGCCGGGCCCGCGGTGGCGCTCATCGTCCTGGCCGTGCCGTCGGTGCTGGCCGGCACGTACTCCGCGATCGAGTCGGTCGACCGGCGCACGGTCGATGCCGCGCGCGGCATGGGCATGACCGAGCGGCAGATCATCCTCGGCGTGGAGACGCCGATCGGGCTGCCGACGCTCATCGGCGGCGTGCGCTCCGCCGTGCTGCAGGTGGTCGCGACGGCCACGCTCGCCGCCTACGTCGGTGCGGGCGGCCTCGGCGGCATCCTCTTCCTGGGGCTCAAGACGGGCGACTACACGCTCATGCTCGCCGCCTCCATCCTCGTGATCGCGCTCGCGCTCGTCCTCGACGGCGCGTTCGCGCTCCTCCAGCGGATCGTCGTCCCCGCAGGCGTGCGGGCGACGCGTTCCGGCACGCTTCGCGACCGTACGACCCGGCGGTCCGCGTCCATGGGGCAACCCGCAATCGAAGGGAACAACTGATGCAGGTCAACCGAATCGGCCGCCTCTCGCTCGCAGCCGTCGCCGTCGGCGCGGTCGTCGCGCTCGCAGGCTGCGGCACGAGCGACTCGGTCGACGGCGGAAGCGATGCCGGGGAGGCATCCGGTCCGCTCGTCGTCGGCTCGCAGGACTACTACTCGAACGAGATCATCGCCGAGATCTACGCCCAGGCGCTCGAGGCGAACGGCTTCGAGGTGGAGCGGGAGTTCCGCATCGGGCAGCGCGAGGTCTACATCCCGGAGATCGAGTCGGGCGCGATCGACGTGTTCCCCGAGTACACGGGCAACCTCCTGCAGTACTACGTGCCCGACACGACCGCGACCACGAGCGACGACGTCTACGCCGAGCTCACGGGCGCGCTGCCCGACGGGCTCAGCGTGCTCGACCAGGCTCCCGCGACCGACCAGGACTCGTACAACGTCACGCAGGCGTTCGCGGACGAGTACGGCGTCACCAGCCTCGCCGACCTCGCCGACGTGCCCGAGGAGCTCACGCTCGGCGGCAACTCCGAGCTCGAGACCCGCCCGTACGGCCCCGAGGGGCTCGCGGCGGTCTACGGCGTCGAGGTGGGCTTCACGGCCATCGAGGACAGCGGCGGGCCGCTCACGATCAAGGCGCTGCAGGACGACGCCGTGCAGCTCGTGAACATCTTCAGCGCGAACCCCGCGATCGCCACGAGCGAGCTGGTCACGCTCGAGGACCCCGAGGGTCTGTTCCTCGCGTCGAACGTGGTGCCGGTCGTGAGCGAGCGGGTCGACGCCGAGGTGGCCGAGGTGATCAACGCCGTGAGCGCGGCGCTGACGGCCGAGGACCTCGTCGCGCTCAACTCCGAGAGCGTCGACGAGCAGCGCTCCGCGAGCGACATCGCGGCCGACTGGCTGACCGAGCAGGGCCTCGCCTAGGCCAGGTGGCGCGGCCTGACGGGGCCGGGTGCAGGGGACGCGTCGTCCGCGGGGCCCGGCCCCGTCGGCGTCCGCGGCGCGGCCCGGTCACCGGCTCCGGGCCCGACCGCCGCGGACTCCCCGGCGCCCGGTTCCTCCGCGTCGTGCTCCTCGAGTTCGCGCGCGGCCATGTGCCGGGCCTCGCGGCGGTGCAGCAGGTGCTTGACCCCGACGATGAGCAGCAGGAACACGACGATCGCGGCGACGAAGAGGTAGCCCGCCCAGTGCAGCTCGGCCGAGAGGGCGCGGTATCCCTCGGCGGCCGCCGAGCCCACGCCGACGTAGGCGAACGCCCAGATCACGCAGGCCGGCGTGGTCCACGCCATGAAGCGCCGGTACGTCATGGTGCTCATGCCGACCGTGAGCGGGATGAGCGAGTGCAGCACCGGCAGGAAGCGCGAGAGGAACACCGCGATGCCGCCGCGGCTGCCGAGGTAGTTCTGCGCGCGGTCCCAGTGCGCCTCGCCGATCCACCTGCCGACGCGACTCGCGCGAAGGTGCGGGCCGAACCAGCGGCCGATCGCGAAGCCGAGGCTCTCGCCTGCGAGCGCACCGGCGATGACGGCGAGCGCGAGCGCCACGAACTGCACCGCATCCTCGACGCCCGTGCTCGCGACGATCACGATCGTGTCGCCCGGCACGACGAGACCGATCAGCACCGACGTCTCGAGCATGATCGCGATGCCGGCGAGCAGGGTGCGCAGCACCGGATCCACCGACGCCACCGCGTCGAGCACGGCGTCCAGCAGCTCGTTCACGTGTCGAAGGCTACGTCCCGGAGATGAACGTCAGCACAGAGATCGCAGGGAAGGCGACGATGGCCGTCGCCGTGAGGAGCACGCCGAGGGTCGCCGTCGGCGGCAGCACCGACGAGGCCGCCGTCAGGCGGGTGCGGCGGATCTCCAGCATCGTGCGGTCGACGACCGCGCGGCCCGACGCGTGCCCCGACGCCTCGGCCGCGCCCCAGGCCGATCCGATGCGCTCGACCGCCGAGGCGAGCACCTCGCGGTCGACCTCGCGCACCGCCTGGTCGTCGGCGAGCAGCTCCACGAGCCGCGAGACCGAGCGTTCGGCGCGGTTGGCGATCGGGAACCAGGGGAGCGCGCGGTTCCAGGCGCGGAACGCGAGCAGCACGAGGTGGTGGTGCTGGCGCAGGTGCGTGGTCTCGTGCGCGAGCACGGCGTCGAGCTCGCGGGGCGGCAACGCGTCGAGCAGCCCCTCCGAGAGCACGGTCACGGTGGTCATGCCGGGCAGGCAGTAGGCGACCGGAACCGGGTGGTCGAGCACGACGGTGCCCGGCCGGTCGGGATCGGCGCGCCCGAGCAGGCCGACGAGCGACACGTGCCGGCGGCGGTCGCGTTCAACCTGCAGCGCGGTCGCGACGAGGGTCAGCAGGAGCAGCGCCGAGAGGATGCCCGCTGCCGCCAGCGCAGCCACGTGGATCGCGCCGACGGCCTCCGGCAGGGGGCCCGTCCACGCGTGCGCGGCGAGCGCGAGGGCCGCCTCGGCGAGCCCGCCGGGGAACGGCAGCAGTGCGAGGCCGAGCAGCGAGCCGATCATGGCGAGCCCGCCGCCGAGCGCGATCGCCTGCCAGAGCAGCAGCGCCAGCGCGGGCGCCAGCATCGTCCACCGCGCCCGTTCGAGCATGAGCGGCACGGGCCAGGCCAGGGCGAGCGCGAGCGCGCCGACGAGTGCGACGAGGAGCATCCGCGGGTCAGCCGAGCAGTCGTCGCAGGGTGTCGGCCTCGCGCGCGTCGACGGTGCCGACGAACCTCGCGAGGGCGGCTTCGCGGTCGGATGCCTCGTCGAGCAGCTCGCGCATCAGCTCGGCCGTGTGGTCGGCCGGCGTGCCCGTCGGGCGGTAGCGGCGCGGACGCACCGAGCGGTCGGAGTCGACCATGCCCTTCGACTCGAGGCGCGAGAGCACGGTGAGCACCGTGGTCAGTGCGGGGGTGCGCGCGGACGCCCGTCCACCGGCATCCGTCGCCAGCTCCGCGGGGCGGGCCAGCTGCGCGATGAGCTCGCGGGCGGGCATGGGCTCGTCGGACGCCCAGAGGGCGCGCATGACCGCCGCCTCCAGCTCACCCAGACTCGCCATGGCTCAAGGCTACCGGCTTTCCGAGTTTTGCTCTACGCTGCGTAGAGTAACGCGAGGACGCGATCCGACGATTGGCCGGGAGGGCTCGTGAACGAACTGCTGGATCCGCTGCTGCTCGCCCGCTGGCAGTTCGGATTGACGACCGTCTACCACTTCCTGTTCGTGCCGATCACCATCGGCATGGCGACCACGGTGGCGATCTTCCAGACCGCGTGGGTGCGCACCGACAAGGTCGTCTACCTGCAGCTGACGAAGTTCTTCGGCACGCTGTTCCTCATCAACTTCGCGATGGGCGTCGTCACCGGCATCGTGCAGGAGTTCCAGTTCGGCATGAACTGGTCGGAGTACTCCCGCTTCGTCGGCGACGTCTTCGGCGCCCCGCTCGCGCTCGAGGGCCTGCTCGCCTTCTTCCTCGAAGCCACCTTCATCGGCCTCTGGATCTTCGGCTGGGACAAGCTGCCACGGGGGCTCCATCTCGCCACCATCTGGGCGACCGCGGTCGGCACCGTGCTCTCGGCGTACTTCATCATCGCCGCCAACGCCTTCATGCAGAACCCGGTCGGCTTCGAGCTGAACGACGAGGCCGGCCGCGCCGAGCTCGTCTCCATCGGCGAGGTGCTGTCGAACCCGGTGGCGCTCGCGGCGTTCCCGCATACGATCGCGGGCAGCTTCATGGTGACCGCCGGCCTCATCATCGCGGCCGCCGCCTGGCACCTGAAGCGCCGCCAGTTCGCCGACGCGATGCGCCCGGCGCTGAAGTTCGGCCTCTGGCTGATGGTCGGCTCGATGGCCGCGACGTTCTTCTTCGGCGACCAGCTCAGCCTCGCGATGACCGCGACCCAGCCCATGAAGATGGCCGCTGCCGAGGCGCTCTACGACACGGCCTGCGGTGCGGATGCCTCGTTCTCGCTGTTCTCCATCGGCACGCCCGACGGGTCGGAGGAGATCTGGTCGCTGCGCGTGCCCTACCTGCTCGCGCTGCTGTCGACCCACACGCTCGACGGCTGCGTCGAGGGCATCAACGACCTGAACGCCGAATACGTCGAGCTCTGGGGCCCCGGCGACTACACGCCCATCATCTGGATCACCTACTGGTCGTTCCGCTGGATGATCGGGCTCGGCATCGCCCACACCCTCGTCGCGATCGTCGGGCTGTGGCTCACCCGCGGCGACCGCCTGCCGAAGCAGAAGTGGGTGTGGAACGTCGCGATCTGGTCGTTCCCGCTGTCGCTGCTCGCGATGAGCGTCGGCTGGGTCTTCACCGAGATGGGCCGGCAGCCCTGGATCGTGTTCAGCCTGCTGCCCACCGAATCGGCGGTGTCGCCGAACGTGACGGGCCTCGAGGTGCTCATCTCGCTGATCGCCTTCACGGTGGTCTACGGCGTGCTCGCGGTGGTCGAGGTGGGCCTGATCATCCGCGCGATCCGCAAGGGCCCACCCGAGATCGGCGAACCCGATCCCGAGTCCGGTGTCGTGAAACCGACCACCACGGTCTACTAGGAGGCGATCATGGATCTCGCAACGCTCTGGTTCTGGATCGTCGCCGCGCTGTTCGTCGGCTACTTCGTGCTCGACGGCTTCGACTTCGGCGTCGGCATGTCGCTGCCGTTCCTCAGCAAGGACGACACCGATCGTCGCGTGCTCATCAACACCATCGGCCCGGTCTGGGACCTCAACGAGACCTGGGTGATCGTGGCGGGCGCCGCGCTGTTCGCTGCGTTCCCCGAGTGGTACGCGACGCTGTTCAGCGGGTTCTACCTCGCGCTGCTGCTCATCCTGCTCGCGCTGATCGTGCGCGGCGTCTCGTTCGAGTACCGGCACCAGCGGCCGGAGGTCGAGTGGAAGGCGCGCTTCGACTGGATGATCATCATCGGCTCGGCCGTGCCGGCGCTGCTCTGGGGCGTCGCCTTCGCGAACATCGTGCAGGGCGTGCCGCTCGACGAGGGGCACAACTACACCGGCACGCTGCTCGACCTGCTGAACCCGTACGCGCTGCTCGGCGGACTCACGACGCTGCTGCTGTTCTTCACGCACGGCGTGGTGTTCGTCTCGCTCAAGACCGACGGCGAGATCCGCGAGCGGGCGCGCAAGCTCGCCGTGCGGTCAGGCCTGATCACGATCGTCGTCGCGGCGAGCTTCCTGGTGTGGACGGGCTTCGCGTTCGGCACGGCCTGGTTCTGGGGCTTCGCGGCGGTCGCGGCACTGTGCCTGATCGGCTCGTGGCTCATGAACGCGCGCGGTGCGGAGGGCTGGTCGTTCGGCCTCATGGCCGTGACGATCGGCACCGCGGTGCTGGCGCTGTTCAGCGCGCTGTTCCCCGACGTCATGCCGGCGAGCAACGACCCGGCGAACAGCCTGACGATCGCCAACGCGTCGAGCAGTGACTACACGCTCACGATCATGAGCTGGACGGCGCTGATCTTCCTGCCGCTCGTGCTCGCCTACCAGGGCTGGACGTACTGGATCTTCCGCAAGCGGCTCACCCGGGAGCACATCCCCGCCGCCGCGCACTGACGGTGCGACCGCTCGATCCCGCGCTCCTGCGTCACGCGCGGTCGGCGCGGGGGTACCTCGCGGTCGGCGCCCTGCTCGCGGCGGTGCAGGCACTGGCGATCCTCGCATTCGCGTGGAGCCTGCAGTCGCTCGTCGTCGGCCTGATCGGCGGGGCGTCGCTGGAGTCGCTCTCGACCTGGACGGCATGGTTCGCCGCCGCGGTCGTGGTGCGCGCGCTGGTGGCCTGGGGGTGGGATGCCGCGGGCACGATCGGCGCCGCAGCGGTGGCGTCCGAGCTGCGCCTGGCGGCCCTGCGCGCGCTCGGCCGGGCGCCGGGCCGCCGCGCCGGCTCCACGGTCGACACCGCGGTCGCGGTCGGCGGCGGGCTCGACGCGCTCCAGCCGTACTTCGGGCGGTTCCTGCCGCAGTTGGTCGCGACCGTGGTGGTCGTGCCGACGCTCGTCGTCGCCGTGTGGATCGCCGACCCGCTCTCGGGGCTGATCCTCGTGATCGTGCTGCCGCTCGTGCCGGTGTTCATGGTGCTCATCGGGCTCGTGACCCGCGCGGTGCAGGAGCGTCAGTGGGAGGCGCTCACCCACCTGTCGCGGCAGTTCCTCGAGCTCGTCGGCGGGCTCTCGACGCTCATCGTGCACGGCCGGCAGCACCGCCAGGAGCACCGCATCCGCGCCGACACCGACGACTACCGGGTTCGAACGATGCGGGTGCTGCGCGTGACGTTCCTGAGCTCGTTCGTGCTGGAGCTCGCGGCGAGCCTGTCGGTCGCGCTCGTCGCGGTCTCGATCGGCCTGCGCCTGGTCGACGGCGCGATGGCCTTCTCGGCGGGACTGTTCGTGCTGTTGCTCGCGCCCGAGGTGTTCCTGCCCGTGCGCAACGTCGGCGCCCAGTTCCACGCGTCCGCCGAGGGCATCACGGCGGCGCGCAACGTGCTCGCGCTGATCGACGCGCCCGACGAGGAGCGGTCGGATGCCCCCGCGGGCGAGACCGTCGCGGCCGACGATGCGGTGCTCGACCTTCGGGGCGTCTCGGTGGAGTACGACGGGCGAGCCGCCGTCGAGGGGCTCGACCTGGTCGTGCACCGGGGCGAGCTCGTCGCCCTCGGCGGGCCGAGCGGCGCGGGCAAGTCGTCGGTGCTGGGCGCCGTGCTGGGGTTCGTGCCGCACGAGGGCGAGATCCTCGTCGACGGTCGCGCCGACGCGGCCGATCGGCGCGGACGGCTCGCGTGGGCAAGCCAGGAGGCGGTGCTGCTGCCCGGCACGGTCGCCGAGAACGTGGCGCTGGGGGAGCAGCGTGCGGACCCGGACGCCGTGCGCCGGGCGCTCCGCGACGCCGCGAGCGACGACGTGGCACCCGAGCAGGCGATCGGCGCGCGCGGTGACGGGCTCTCGGGCGGGCAGTCCGACCGGGTCGCCATCGCACGCGCGCTGCACCGGCTGCACGCGCGCGACCTGCCGCTGCTGCTGCTGGACGAGCCGACCGCCGCGACCGACCCGGGCCGTGAGGCACGGCTCGTGCAGACCCTGCGCGCCCTCGCCCGCGAGGGCCGCGCGGTGCTCGTCGTGAGCCACCGGCCGGCGGTGCTCGAGGCGGCCGACCGCGTGGTGCGCATCGAGGCGGTGACCCATGTCGGCTGACGTGCATCCGTCGCTCCGCCTGGCGATGCCGCCTGCGCGGCGGTTCGCGCTGCCGGTGCTGCTCGGCGCGCTGTCGGCCGGGTCGACGATCGCGCTGCTCGCGGCATCCGCCTGGCTCATCGCCCGTGCGGCCGAGCAACCGCCGATCCTCTACCTCTCGCTCGGCGTCGTGGGCGTGCGCGCCTTCGCCATCGGCCGCGGCGTCTTCCGCTACCTCGAGCGCCTCACCGGGCACGAGGCGGCGTTCCGGCAGCTCGCCGACCTGCGCGTGGGCATCGTGCGGCGCGTCATCCCGCTCGCGCCCGACGGACTGGCCGCGACCCGGCGCGGCGACCTGCTCGCACGGTTCACCGGCGACGTAGACGCCCTGCAGGACCTGCCGCTGCGCGTGGTGCAGCCGGTCGCGGGCGCGGCGGTCGCGATCGTGCTCGCGCTGGCCGGCATCGCCTGGCTCGCGCCCGGTGCGGCGCTCGCGGTCACGGTCGCGCTCGTGCTCGGCCTCATCGTCGCGACCCTCGGCCAGGGTGCGCTCTCGGCCAGGGCGGAGCGGCGCATCGCGCCCCTGCGCGGGGAGCTCGCCGACGCTGTGCTCGCACACGTGCAGGCGTTGCCGACCCTCGTCGCGTACGACGCCGAGGGGCCGTCGCTCGACCGCGTCGCCGACGCAGACCGCCGGCTCCGCCGCGCGCGCGTGCGCGCTGCCGTCGGCTCGGGGCTCGCGGCCGCCGCGGTGGCGATCACCGCGGGCGCGGCGGTGCTCGGTGCGGTCGTCGCCGCGGCGGGCCCGTTGGCCGACGGCACGCTCGGCGGCCCGGAGTTCGCCATCGTCGCGCTCGTGCCGCTCGCGATCCTCGAGGTCGCGGGTGTCGTGCCGGTCGCTTGGGCGACCTGGCGCACGGTGCGGCAGAGCGCCGAGCGCGTCGACGGCGCCGTGCCGTCCGAGCTTCCCGCCGGGCTGCCGCGACCGGTCGCCGACCCCGCGCCGATGCCGGCCGTCGACGGCCCGCCGCTGCTCGAACTCCGCGACCTGCGCGCCTCGTGGCCCGACCTCGCGGGGGTCGGCGCCAGCCACGCCCTCGCGGGCGTCGACCTGACGGTGCGCCCGGGCGAGCGCGTCCTCGTCCGCGGGCCGAGCGGCGCCGGAAAGACCACGCTCGCCCACGTGCTGGTCGGCTTCCTCGCGTACGAGGGCTCGTTCCGCGTCGACGGCGTCGAGGCGTCGGTGCTCGACGCCGACCGCCTGCGCGAGCGCATCGGGTTGTGCGAGCAGCGCCCGTGGCTGTTCGACACCGACATCCGCCAGAACCTGCTGTTCGCGCGCGACGACGCCGACGACGACGAGCTGCTCGCCGTGCTCGACCGGGTCGGACTCGGCGACTGGGTGCGTGAGCGCGGCGGGCTCGACGCATCGGTGGGGGAGCGCGGCGCGCTCGTCTCGGGCGGGCAGGCGCAGCGCATCGCGCTGGCGCGCGCCATGCTCGCCGACTTCCCGGTGCTGGTGCTCGACGAGCCGACCGCGAACGTCGACCAGGAGCGCGCCGACGCGCTGCTCGCCGACCTCCTCGCTGCGGGCGCCGACGGGCGCACGGTCGTGCTCATCTCGCACGATCGCGTCGACCCGGCGCTGGTCGACCGCACGGTCGTGTGCGCCGACGGGCGCATCCCCGCGAACGCCGGCTGACGGCTGCGGCATCCGCGCCCCGCGGGTCGTACGCTGAGGGGATGCCACCCCGTATCCGGAGCCTCACGCTGCCCGGATGGCGCGACCCCGAGCGCGTGTTCCTGGCGCTCGGCGCGGCAGCCGAGCGGGTCGCGTGGCTCGATGCGGGCCCGGATGCCACGGAGGGCCGGAGCATCCTCGCGATCGGCGCCGGCGACGACCGCACGGTCACCGCGAACCGCGACGACGCGCCCGACGACGTGTACGCGAGCCTGCGCGAGCCGCTCGCCGACGGTGCGGTGGACGCCCGCGAGCACCGCGACGCCCCCAGCCCCGTCGGCTGGATCGGCTGGTTCGCCTACGAGTTCGGCGCGCGCACGCTCGGGCTCCCTGCGGCACCCACCACCACGCCGGAGGCCGCGTTCCTGTTCGCCGAGCGCGTGGTGGTGTTCGACCACGCCCTGGGCCGGGTGCGGCTCGAGTGGCTGGAGGGGGCGGATGCCGCGGGCGAGCGCGCCGCCGGCGACGCGACCCCCGGCGAGACGTGGGCGCGCGAGACCGCGGAGGCGATCGCACACCTGCCCGCGACGGCGCCGGGCACGCATGACGCGGTGCTCGAGGACGAGCTTCCGCCGGAGGCATCCGTGCCCCCTGCCGTGCGCTGGCGCCACGATGCGGCCGAGTACGAGCGGATGATCGCCGACTGCCGGGAGGCGATCGCGCGCGGCGACGCGTACCAGCTGTGCCTCACGAACCGCGTCGACGTCGACGTCGAGGTCGACCCCGTCCAGGCGTACCGCCGCCTCCGCCGCTCGAGCCCGACGCACCACGGCGCGTTCCTGCGCCTGGCCGGCGTCGCGCTGCTCAGCGCCTCGCCCGAGCAGTTCCTCGAGGTCGGCACCGACGGCACGGTGTCGACCAGGCCCATGAAGGGCACGAGGCCGCGCTCGGCCGATCCGGAGCGCGACGAGGCGCTGCGCGCGGAGCTGCTCGCGAGCGAGAAGGAGCGCGCCGAGAACCTCATGATCGTCGACCTCATGCGCAACGACCTCGCGCGGGTCGCCGAGGTCGGCGGGGTCGCCGTGCCGAGCCTGCTCGCGGTGGAGGAGTACCCGCACGTGCACCAGCTGGTGTCGACGGTGACGGCTCGCCTGCGGCATCCGCTCACCGCCCTCGACGCCGTGCGCGCGGCCTTCCCGGCGGGGTCGATGACCGGGGCGCCGAAGGAGAGCGCGATGCGGATCCTGCACGCGCTCGAGGGCGGACCGCGTGGCGTGTACTCCGGCGCGTTCGGGCGCATCGGCGTCGACGGCAGCGCGGATCTCGCGATGGTGATCCGCACGATCGTGGTCGCGCCGGGCGCCGTGTCGATCGGCACGGGCGGCGGCATCACGACGCTCTCGCACCCGGCCGAGGAGGTCGAGGAGACCCGGCTGAAGGCCCGCGCGCTGCTCGCGGTGCTGGGCGGGCGCGCCGACGGGCTGTGAGCGACCGGGCGAGGCGCGAGGTTTCGGTAGGCTTGGGGCTCGGGTCCGCGCGCGCACGCGCGCCCGCGATCCCCACAGCGAACCCCCCATGAATGAGAGTCACGTGGCACACGAGCACGACACCACGCACCAGCAGTCCGGCGACGCCGACCAGTACGACTTCGCCGCGATCCAGGAGAAGTGGCTGCCGCGCTGGGACGAGCTCGACCCGTTCCGCGCCGGCCGGCCCGGCGACACGCGCCCCCGCAAGTACGTGCTCGACATGTTCCCGTACCCGTCGGGCGACCTGCACATGGGGCACGCCGAGGCGTTCGGCTACGGCGACACGGTGGCGCGCTACTGGCGTCAGCAGGGCTTCGACGTGCTGCACCCCATCGGCTGGGACTCGTTCGGCCTGCCCGCCGAGAACGCGGCGATCAAGCGCGGCATCGACCCGAAGCCGTGGACCTACGACAACATCGCGCAGCAGAAGGCCAGCTTCCGCCTCTACGCGCCGTCGTTCGACTGGTCGCGCGAGCTGCACACGAGCGACCCCGAGTACTACAAGTGGAACCAGTGGCTGTTCCTCAAGCTCTACGAGCAGGGCATCGCCTACCGCAAGGACGGCCAGGTCAACTGGTGCCCCAACGACCAGACCGTGCTCGCGAACGAGCAGGTCATCGACGGGCACTGCGAGCGCTGCGGCTTCGAGGTCACCAAGAAGTCGCTGACGCAGTGGTACTTCCGCGTCACCGACTACGCCGACCGCCTGCTCGACGACCTGAACCAGCTCGAGGGCCGCTGGCCGTCGAAGGTGCTGGCGATGCAGCGCAACTGGATCGGTCGCTCGACCGGCGCCGACGTCGAGTTCGAGATCGAGGGCCGTGAAGAGCGCATCAGCGTCTTCACGACCCGGCCCGACACGCTGTTCGGTGCCACCTTCATGGTCGTCGCGCCCGACTCGGCGCTGGCCGCCGAGCTCGCCGCTGGCGCCTCGCCCGAGGTGCAGGAGCGCTTCGAGACGTACCTGCACGAGGTGCAGTCGGAGACCGAGATCGACCGCCTGAGCGCCGAGCGCCCGAAGACCGGCGTGTTCCTCGGTCGCTACGCGATCAACCCGGTCAACGGCGAGCGCCTCCCGATCTGGGCCGCCGACTACGTGCTGGCCGACTACGGCCACGGCGCGATCATGGCCGTGCCCGCGCACGACCAGCGCGACCTCGACTTCGCCCGCGCCTTCGACCTGCCGGTGCGCGTGGTCGTCGACACGAACGCGCCGATCACCGGGGCGATCCCCGTCATCCCGCTCGACGAACACGGCGTGCCGATGCTGCCCGACGAGGCGCCGTCGGAGAACCCCGCCGACACCGGCGAGGCGCTGGCGGGCGACGGCCGCATGATCAACTCGGGTCCGCTCGACGGGCTGAGCAAGCGCAACGCGATCCGCAAGGTGATCGACCTGCTCGAGCAGCGGGGCGTCGGCCGTGCGTCGAAGAACTACCGCGTGCGCGACTGGCTCATCTCGCGCCAGCGCTACTGGGGCACCCCGTTCCCGATCATCCACTGCGCCCAGTGCGGCGAGGTGCCGGTGCCCGAGGACCAGCTGCCGGTGCGCCTGCCCGACGCCGAGGGCCTGGACCTGCGCCCCAAGGGCACGAGCCCGCTGGGCGCGGCCGACGACTGGGCGAACGTGGCCTGCCCGAACTGCGGCGGCGACGCGCGTCGCGACACCGACACGATGGACACGTTCGTCGACAGCTCGTGGTACTTCCTGCGGTTCCTCAACGCGAACGACGACGACCGCGCGTTCGACCCCGCCGAGGCGGAGAAGTGGGCGCCGGTCGACCAGTACGTCGGCGGCGTCGAGCACGCCATCCTGCACCTGCTGTACTCGCGCTTCCTCACGAAGGTGCTGTTCGACCTCGGGTACCTGAGCTTCACCGAGCCGTTCACCTCACTGCTCAACCAGGGCATGGTGATCATGGACGGCTCGAAGATGTCGAAGTCGAAGGGCAACCTGGTCGAGTTCGCCGGCGAGCTGCGCGACCACGGCACCGACGCGCTGCGCGTCACGCTCGCGTTCGCCGGCCCGCCCGAGGACGACATCGACTGGGCCGACGTGTCGCCCGTGGGCTCGGCGAAGTTCCTCGCCCGCGCCTGGCGCATCTCGGGCGAGGTCACCTCGCCGACGGACGTCGAGTGGAAGAGCGGCGACCGTGCCCTGCGCCGTGTCACGCACCGGTTCCTGGCGGATGCCCCGGGGCTGGTCGAGGCCTTCAAGTTCAACGTCGTCGTGGCCCGCCTCATGGAGCTGGTGAACGCGACCCGCAAGACCATCGACTCGGGTCCCGGCGCGGGCGACGCGGCGGTCCGCGAGGCCGCCGAGGTCACCGCGATGGCGCTGAACCTGTTCGCCCCGTACACGGCGGAGGACATGTGGGAGCGCCTCGGCTACGAGCCGACGGTCGCCCTGGTGCACTGGCGCAAGGCCGACCCGTCGCTGCTGGTCGAGGAGTCGGTGACGGCGGTCGTGCAGGTCGACGGCAAGGTGCGCGACCGCCTCGAGGTCTCGCCGAAGATCGCCACCGACGAGCTCGAGAAGCTCGCCCGCGCCTCGGCGGCGGTGCAGCGCTCGGTCGGCGACCGCGAGATCGCGAACGTGATCGTGCGCGCGCCGAAGCTCGTGAACATCGCCACGAAGCGCTAGCGCGGGGAGGGGCGCCGGAGCACGCTATTCGTGTGGAGTTTCCGCATCCGCCGGTGAAATGTCCTCGGTTTCCCAGTACATCGTGAACTGAGGTCGGCTTCCTCGGCGTGAGCGTCCTGAGAACTGCTCCGCAAGTCGGTGCTCGATGATGGGGGACGTCCACGCGGCGACCGTGTGCGCACTCACTTCCCGGAACTCGGCTGCGAGCGCGTCACTCAGCGTCTGGATGCGTTCGGCAAGCATCGCCTCGATCCGTTCGACGGCGTCAGCGACTCGCGTCGCTGTGTGCGCGGGCAGGGCGTGCCGTACGGTCATGGCCCGGACGGTCGCCACCCGTCCGTCCGTCCCCAGATGTGCCAGCGCGAGTGACATGGAGAGCCCCGACTGCGAGTGCGCCACGGACCTGTTGCGGTAGTCGCGGATCATGGCGTGGGTCTCGTGGAGATCCTCAGGCAGCTCGATGTGCGCGGCGAGATCTCCCCGTGCATCGGACCGACCGAAGGCGCGCATGTACGCGACGACCGCAGCGTTGGTGAGCGGGAGCCAGCAGGATGAGCCGGGACCGGCCTCGAACGCCAACTCGAGCGCCTCGCCCGCCTCTGACAGGTCTTCGGCGTAGGAGGCAAGTTCGATCAGCAATCGGGTGCCTGGGGTACTTGGAAGCATCGCGAGCGTCGGCGTCATGGGCACGGTATCCAGCATGCGGATGATGTCGTACGAAGGGAAGTGCCGACTCCTCCACATCGACGCTCGTTGGGCGAGGAATGGTTGAGGCGACGGATGCTCCTGGGTGCGCGCTCGTGCGCGCCTAGCGTGCGAGCGTGCCCGAGTCCGACTCCGACGACCCCGGCGCGGACCTCGCGCCGAGCGCGCGCCGGCCGCGCCTGCGCATCGGCGTGGGGGCGGCCGTGGTGCTGTTCCTGGGGTCGCTCGCGGGGGCGGCGCTGCTGTCGGCCTGGTCGGGCGGCGGGGGGACGGTCGAGGCGCCCGCGGATGGGCCCGCGCCCGCGACCGAGTCCAGCGTCGTGCTCGAGGAGCCGGTGCTGCTCGTGCACGTGGCGGGTGCCGTGCGTCGGCCTGGGCTCGTGCAACTCGCGCAGGGGGCGCGCGTGGTCGACGCGATCGCCGCTGCCGGCGGGCTGGCGGAGGACGCGGCGGCCGATGCGGTGAACCTCGCGCGGCCGGTCGCCGATGGCGAGCAGCTCGTCGTGCCGGTCGTGGGGGAGGCCGCCGATGCAGCGCCACCGGGCGTCTCGGGCGACGGGCGGGTGCGGCTCAGTACGGCTGACCAGGCGACGCTCGAGACGCTGCCCGGAATCGGCCCGGCGCTCGCGCAGCGCATCATCGACTGGCGCGCCGCGAACGGCGGGTTCAGCGACGTCGAGCAGTTGCGCGAGGTCGCGGGCATCGGGGAGGTCACCCTGGGGCGCCTGCGCGAACTGGTCGTCCCGTGACCGAGCACCGCACGCGTGTCGACCTGCGGCTCGCGCTGCCGGCGGTCGCGGGATGGATCGCCGCAGTCGTGCTCGCGGGCGTGCCGGGTGCCGCGTGGTGGGCAGCGGCCATCGGCTGGGTGCTTGCGGGAGCATTGCTGCTCGCAGCCGTGCTCCGCGGTCGCTCGGGCCGAGCGAGTGGTGCGATCGCGGCGACCGCGGTCGGAGCCGCCGTGGTCGGGCTCGTCGCGGCATCGATCGCGATCGCCGACGCTCGCCGCTCGGCGCCGCTCGACGCCGCGCCCGGTTCGACCTGGCAGGTGCGCGTCGATGGTCGGGCCGGCTCCGCATTCCCGACCTTCGACGGAGAGGCGCAGGTGCGGTTCTCGGCAACGGTCGTGGCGGTGCATCCGGCCGACGGCGCCCCGATCACCGGCCTCGCCGTTCCCGTGCGCGTGACCGCGCCCGCGGCGGAGCCGAAGCCCGTGTTCGGCGCGCACGTGCGGATCGCGGTCGCCTCGGCCCGACCCGCGGAGGCGGGCGATCGTGCCGTGCTGCTCGTGCGCGCCGCGAGCGCGCCGGAGGTCGTGCACCTCCCGGCGTGGTCCGCATGGGCGGGGGAGCTCGGCGCGAACTTCGCCGCTGCCGCCGCCGCGACGCTTCCGGGCGACGGGGGTGCGCTCGTGCCCGGACTCGCCGTCGGCGACACCACGGCGGTCGGCGACGACCTCGACGCGGCCATGAAGGCGAGCTCGCTGAGCCACCTCACGGCCGTGTCCGGGGCGAACTGCGCGATCGTGACGGCCGCGGGCCTCGCGGCGGCCTCGCTCGCGGGACTCGGCCGGCGCACTCGGCTGGTCGTCGCGGGCACGGCACTGCTGGCGTTCGTCGCGCTCGTCACCCCGGAGGCGAGCGTCGTGCGCGCTGCCACCATGGCCGCCGTCGTGCTGGTCGCCCTCGCGCTCGGTCGCGGGGGAGGCGGCGTGCCCGCGCTCGCCTCGGCAGTGGTCGGGCTGCTCACGATCGACCCCTGGTACGCGCGCGATGCGGGCTTCGCGCTCTCGGTGCTCGCCACCGCCGGGCTGCTGCTGCTCGCGCCGCCGATCGCGCAGCGGCTCCGGCGCGTGATGCCCGTGCCGCTCGCGGAGGCGCTCGCACTCTCGGTCGCCGCCCAGCTCGCGTGCCAGCCGGTGCTCACGCTGCTCGAGCCCGCCGTGCCCGTGTTCGGCGTCGCGGCGAACCTCCTCGCCGCGCCCGCGGCCCCCGTCGCGACGGTCGTGGGCCTGCTCGCGTGCCTCGTGCTGCCGGTGCTGCCCGGGGTCGCGCACGCGCTGCTGTGGGTCGCGTGGCTGCCCGCCGCCTGGATCGCGGCGCTCGCGCGCGCGACCGCCGTGCTGCCCGGTGCGACCGCCGCCGTGCCGCCCGGAGCGCTCGGGGTGGTGCTCGTCACCGTCGGCGTGCTGGCGATCGTGCTCGCGTGGCTCGTCGCCCGTCGACGGGTGCGCACGGCGGCTGCCGCGATGCTCGTGGTGCTCGTCGGCGCGTGGGCGGGCTGGGGCTGGGCCGCCGATGGCTTGCGCACCGCGAACCGACCTGCCGACTGGGTGCTGGCCGCGTGCGACGTCGGTCAGGGCGACGCCGTGCTCGTGCGCGCGGGCGGCGCGATCATGCTGGTCGACACCGGGCCCGACCGACAGGCACTGAGCGGATGCCTCGGGGCGCTGCGCATCGACCACGTCGACGTGCTCGTGCTCTCGCACTTCGACGCCGACCACGTCGGCGCGACCGAGGCTCTGGCCGGGCGGGTCGGGCTCGTCGTCGTCGCCGAAGCCGACGACCCGCGCGAGGCGGCCGCACTCGCGCCGCTGGGCGGCACCGAGGTCGAGCGCGTCTCGGTCGGCGACGCAGGTTCCGTCGGTGGCATCCGCTGGAGCGTGCGGTGGCCGCGCGCGGGCGCGGCCGGCGGCAACGACGCGAGCGTCGCGCTGCTGGTCGACGCCGGTGGCCTGCGCACGGCGTTCCTCGGCGACCTCGGCGAGCACGCCCAGCGCGCGATGGCGTCGGGCGGGCTGCCGCGGGTCGACGTCGTGAAGGTCGCGCACCACGGTTCGGCCGACCAGTTCGACGGCGTGTACGAGCGACTCGGCGCTCGCGTGGGACTCGTCTGCGTGGGTGCGGACAACGGCTACGGGCATCCGACCGACCGCGCCCTCGACGTCGTGCGCGCCGGGGGTGGCCTGCCCGTGCGCACCGACGAGTCGGGCCTGGTGCTCGTGGCGCAGCACGACGACGGGCCGCGGGTCTGGGTCGAGCGCGGCGCGCGAGACGACGCTGCCGCGCGTGCTGGGCCGCCCGGCAGGGTCGCGGATAGACTCGGCCCTGACCCGCACGGCGGGCCGCGAGTGGGCAGTGCGTTTCGACAGGACTGGAGCCGCCGATGGCCGAGACAACCCCGACGCCCCGTCCGCCCGCCGGGATGTCGGTCTGGTACTTCGTCGGCTCGGCGTTCGCGTTCGTCGCGGCCGCCTTCCTCGTCGGGTCGAACTTCGTGATCGGCGTGATCGCGATCGCCCTCGGGGGCCTGCTCATGGTGGTCGGCGGCATCCGGTTCCGCATGGAGCGCATGCCGCGACGCGAGCCCTGAGCGGGCCGGGCGCGGACCGACCGGGACGCACACGGTCGGACGCGTCGGGCCGGCTCGTGCGTGGGCGGTCGCCGGTAGACTCGGCGCCGACCCGAACGGCGGGTCGCGACGAGGAGGAATCGCGTGGCCCGCACCGCCCGACCGGCACGAACCGCCAAGGCGAAGGTCGCGATTCCGCAGCTCGACTGGCACGAGATGCGCCCCGCGCCCGTCGTGCTCGTGACCGGGCCCGAGAGCTTCCTCGCCGACCGGGCCATGCGCCGGCTCCGCGACGACCTCCGGGCCGCCGACGCGTCGCTCGAGGTGACCGACGTCGACGCCGCATCCGCCAGTCGAGGCGAACTGCTCACGCTCGCGAGCCCGTCGCTGTTCGGCGAGCCGCGGCTCATCCGGGTCGAGGCGGTCGAGAAGTGCAGCGACGACTTCCTCGCCGACGCGCTCGAGTACCTCGAGGCGCCCGCCGACGACACGACCCTCGTGCTGCGGCACGGCGGCGGCGCCAGGGCGCGGAAGCTGCTCGAGGCGATCCGCGGCGGCACAGGCGGCGGCATCGAGATCGTCTGCGCCGAGATCAAGCGCGACTCCGACCGCTACGAGTTCGCCGCGCTGGAGTTCCGCGCCGAGAAGCGGCACGCGACCCCCGGCGCGGTGCGCGCGATCGTCTCCGCGTTCGCCGACGACCTCGCCGAGCTCGCGGCCGCCTGCCGCCAGCTCATGGCCGACGAGACCGGGGAGATCACCGAGCAGACCGTCGCGCGCTATTACGGCGGGCGCGTCGAGACGACGGCGTTCGTCGTGGCCGACCAGGCGATCGCCGGGCGCCACGGCGAGGCGCTGCGCGCGCTGCGCCAGGCGTTGCAGTCGGGCGCCGACCCGGTGCCCATGGTCGCGGCCGTCGCAGTGAAGCTCCGCACCATGGCGAAGGTCTCGGGCACGCGCGGCAGCTCCGGCCAGCTCGCCAAGGAGCTCGGCCTCGCGCCGTGGCAGGTCGACCGCGCCAGGCGCGACCTGTCCGGCTGGGACGACGCGGGCCTCGGCGTCGCGATCCAGGCGCTGGCGACGGCCGACGCGAACGTGAAGGGCGCCGGCCGCGACCCGGTGTTCGCGCTCGAGCAGCTCGTCGGCGTCATCGCGCGGCGAGGTCGCTGACGGGGCATCCGCTCAGGCTCGCCGGGGCATCCGCTCGCCCCTGCCGCCGACGGCAGGGAAGAACCCCGCAGGCAGGTCCCCGACAGACGCGAAACGGGGCCCCACCGTGCGGTGGAGCCCCGTCTCGAGAGCGTTGCGGCGCGACTTACAGCGCGGCGGCCTGCTTCGCGATGGCCGACTTGCGGTTCGCGGCCTGGTTCTTGTGGATGACGCCCTTGCCGGCAGCCTTGTCGAGCTTGCGGTTGGCGACGCGCACGGCCTCGACGGCCTTGTCCTTGTCGCCCGAGGCGATGGCCTCGCGGGCCTGGCGGACGGCGGTCTTCACCGAGCTCTTGACGGCCTTGTTGCGCTCGTGCGCCTTCTGGTTGGTCTTGTTGCGCTTGATCTGCGACTTGATGTTTGCCACGGAGGGTTCGCTTTCGTTGATTCGATCGGATGGAGCCGTTCGGTGGGAGGGCACCTCGCGGCGATTCGTGCGGGGTGGGACCCACACGCAAGCCAACAGGCAACGATACCAGTACCGCCTGCGAGACGCCAATGCCGGACGCGTGTCGGCGTGCCGCTCCAGCATGGGAGAATCGAGCACGATGTCCCCTCGAGCCGTACACCCTCCGACGCCTGCTGCCACCGATCCGGCGCGCATCCGCAACTTCTGCATCATCGCGCACATCGACCACGGCAAGTCGACCCTCGCCGACCGCATGCTGCAGATCACCGGCGTCGTCAGCGACCGCGACATGCGCGCGCAGTACCTCGACCGCATGGACATCGAGCGCGAGCGCGGCATCACCATCAAGAGCCAGGCCGTGCGCATGCCGTGGGAGGTCGACGGCGACGCGTACGCGCTGAACATGATCGACACCCCGGGGCACGTCGACTTCACCTACGAGGTCTCCCGCTCGCTCGCCGCGTGCGAGGGCGCGATCCTGCTGGTCGACGCCGCGCAGGGCATCGAGGCGCAGACGCTCGCGAACCTCTACCTCGCGCTCGAGAACGACCTCACGATCATCCCGGTGCTGAACAAGATCGACCTGCCCGCGGCCGAGCCCGACAAGTACGCGCGCGAGCTCGCCGACCTCATCGGCGGCTCGCCCGACGACGTGCTGCGCGTCTCGGGAAAGACCGGCGAGGGCGTCGAGGAGTTGCTCGACCGCGTCGTCGAGCTCATGCCGGCCCCGGTGGGCGACGCCGACGCGCCCGCCCGCGCGATGATCTTCGACTCGGTCTACGACGCCTACCGCGGCGTCGTCACCTACATCCGCATGATCGACGGGCGGCTCTCGCCGCGAGAGCGCATCCAGATGATGTCGACCAAGGCGACCCACGAACTGCTCGAGATCGGCGTGAGCGCCCCCGAGCCGAAGCCGTCCAAGGGCCTCGGCGTCGGCGAGGTCGGCTACCTCATCACGGGCGTGAAGGACGTGCGCCAGTCGCGCGTCGGCGACACCGTGACCACGTCCGTCAAGCCGGCATCCGAGCCCCTGCCCGGCTACACCGACCCGAAGCCCATGGTGTTCTCGGGGCTGTACCCCCTCGACGGCAGCGACTACCCCGAGCTGCGCGAGGCCCTCGACAAGCTGAAGCTCTCGGATGCCGCGCTGGTGTACGAGCCCGAGACCTCAGTCGCACTGGGCTTCGGGTTCCGCTGCGGGTTCCTCGGGCTCCTCCACCTCGAGATCATCTCCGAGCGCCTGCGCCGCGAGTTCGGCCTCGACCTCATCGCGACCGCCCCGTCGGTGGTCTACGAGGTCACCACCGAGGACGGCCGCAACATGGAGGTCACGAACCCGAGCGAGTTCCCGACCGGCGTGAAGGTCGCCGAGGTGCGCGAGCCCGTCGTGCGCGCCGCGATCCTCGCGCCGAAGGACTACGTCGGCACGATCATGGAGCTCTGCCAGAGCCGCCGCGGCAACCTGCTCGGCATGGAATACCTCGGCGAGGACCGCGTCGAACTGCGCTACAGCATGCCGCTCGGCGAGATCGTGTTCGACTTCTTCGACCAGCTGAAGTCGAAGACCGCCGGCTACGCGAGCCTCGACTACGAGCCCATGGGCGACCAGGCGGCCGACCTCGTGAAGGTCGACATCCTGCTGCAGGGCGACCAGGTTGACGCGTTCAGCGCCATCGTGCACCGCGACAAGGCGTACGCGTACGGCACCCTGATGACCGGGCGTCTGCGTGAGCTCATCCCGCGGCAGCAGTTCGAGGTGCCGATCCAGGCGGCCATCGGCGCGCGCATCATCGCCCGCGAGAACATCCGCGCGATCCGCAAGGACGTGCTCGCCAAGTGCTACGGCGGCGACATCACCCGCAAGCGCAAGCTCCTCGAGAAGCAGAAGGAGGGCAAGAAGCGCATGAAGATGGTCGGCCGCGTGGAGGTGCCCCAGGAGGCGTTCATCGCCGCGCTCTCGGGCGAGACCGAGCAGAAGAAGTAGGCGGATGCGACGGCAGAGCTTCACCGAGCAGTCGGTCGACTACGGGGCGATCGGGGCCACGACCGACCCCGACCTCATGCGCTACCCGCCCGAGGGGTTCAAGCCCGCCCAGCACACGATCAAGCTCGGCAGCGGCCAGGACCGCTTCGACCGGTCGGTCGAGGCGCTCATGACGTGGGGAATCCAGCGAGGTGCGCACCTGCAGGTGAGCGACGTGCAGGAGGGCACGGGCGAGCAGTACCTCGGCATCGTCTACGACGACGAGGGCGTTCCGCTCGAGCAGCAGCCCGGCGACCGGGGTGAGCGGCACTTCGCCGCCGACGGCACCCCGTATGTCGCCGCGGGCATGACCGCCACCATCGCCCGGCGTCGCGGCCTGCCCAGGTTCCGCGCGCAGATGCTCGTCGTCTACGTCGTCGACGAGCCCGATCGCGTCGGGTTCGCGTACGGCACGGTCTCGGGTGCCCCGATGAGCGGCGAGGAGTCGTTCGTGATCGAGCACCGCGAGGACGACACCGTGTGGCTCACGATCCGCGCGTTCCACCGGCCTGCCGGCACCTGGAGCCGCATCTTCGCCGGCGTGGTCAAGAGCCAGCGCAAGCAGATCGTGCGCGAGGAACTCGTGGCGCTGCACCCCGTCGGGGCGGTCTAGCCGGCGTGGCCGGCCCGCTGCCGGTCGGCGAACCGGCACCCGACGACGGGCTGCTCCCCGGCTCCGCGGCCGAGGGCGCGGCCGATCGCGCGTTCGGCGTGTACGTGCACGTGCCGTTCTGCCGCGTGCGCTGCGGCTACTGCGACTTCAACACGTACACCGCGGAGGAGCTCCGGGGCGTGCGTCGCACGGACTACGCCGGCCAGGCGATCGAGGAGATCGAGGCATCCGCTCGTGTGCTCGAGGTGTCGGGGGTGCCGTCACGCGAGACCGCGACCGTGTTCTTCGGCGGCGGCACGCCGACCATGCTCCCTGCCGACGACCTCGTGGCGATGCTCGACGCCGTGCGCCGCACGCACGGGCTCGCCCCAGGCGCCGAGATCACGACCGAGGCGAACCCCGACTCGGTCGACGCCGCCTACCTCGCCAAGCTGCGCGAGGGCGGATTCACGCGCGTGTCCTTCGGCATGCAGTCGGCCGTGCCGCACGTGCTCGCGACCCTCGAGCGCACGCACGACCCGGCGAACGTGCCGCGCGTGGTGCGCTGGGCGCGCGAGGCCCGGCTCGACGTCAGCCTCGACCTCATCTACGGCACGCCGGGGGAGTCGCTCGGCGACTGGGAGCGCAGCCTCGAGACGGTGATCGCCGAGGCGCCCGACCACGTGAGCGCCTACGCGCTCATCGTCGAGGAGGGCACGAAGCTCGCCCGGCAGATCCGCCGCGGCGAGGTGGGCACCGTCTCGGACGACCTGCAGGCCGACATGTACGAGCTGGCCGAGGAGCGACTGTCGGCCGCGGGGTACTCCTGGTACGAGGTGAGCAACTGGGCTGACGATGCCGCGCACCGCTCGCGCCACAACCTCGGCTACTGGCGCGGCGACGACTGGTGGGGCGTGGGCCCCGGTGCGCACAGCCACGTCGGCGGCGTGCGCTGGTGGAACGTGAAGCACCCGGCCGCCTACGCCCAGCGCATCGCGAGCGGGGTCTCGCCGGCCGCGGGGCGCGAGGTGCTCGACGCCGGCGCGCGCGAGACCGAGCGGGTGCTGCTGCGATCGCGGATCGCCGAGGGCATCCCGGTCGCGACCCTCACCGTGGACGGCCGTCGCGAGGTCGCCGGCCTCATCGCCGACGGCCTCGTGGACGCGAAAGCCGCCCTCGCGGGCGAGCTGGTGCTCACCGTGCGAGGGCGGCTTCTTGCGGATGCCGTCGTGCGCCGGATCACCGACGCCTGAGGCCGCGAGGCCCGCTCAGCTGACGAACTTGATCGACAGCGGGTAGGTGTAGGGCTGGCCCTTGTTCGCCGCGACGGCCGCGATGATGCTGAAGACGAGGATCAGCACGTACACGGCGATGACGATCAGGATTCCGACGACCACGATGATCAGGATGGAGCCGATGATCGCCGCGATCGTCATGGTGATCTGGAAGTTCAGCGCGGTCGCGGTGTGGTCGCGCACGAACTGGCCCTTGTCGCGCAGCACGAGGTAGCCGACCAGGGCGGGGATGAAGCCGAAGAAGATGCCGCCGATGTGGATCAGCGTCGCCCAGAGCCGCTGGTCAGCGGGGCTCAGGGCCGCGCCGGTGCCGGCTGCGGGCTCCTCGGGCGGAGGCGGAGGGGTGGACTCGGACATGCATGCTCCTCTGCGGTACTCGGACGGGTGGCTCAATGCTGGCACAGCGCCGCGCCGGGCGACAGGGTGTCGCGTCGGCGCGGCGCGGCGCGGTTCAGCTCACTTGATGAGGCGGATGGCGAAGGGGTAGCGGTAGTGGTTGCCGTCCTTGACCTGGAGGAACGCGATGATCGAGAAGATCACGCTGACGACCCACGGCGCGTAGTTGAAGATCGCGAGCGGGGAGAGCAGGCCCCACGAGACGGTGATGAGGATCGTGGTGAGGATCCAGAGGGCGATGGATGCGCCGACCATCGTGATCTGGAAGTTCAGCGCCTCCTTGGCCTCGGTGTTCGTGAACGCGCCGCGGTCCTTGAAGATCAGCCAGATGATCAGCGAGGGCAGGAAGCCGAGGATGCCGCCGAGGTGTGCGAACGACGCCCACTGGGTGTCCTCGGACTGGGAGAGGGGCGCGGGCTGCGACGGCTCGGCGCTCGGGTCGGCGGGCTGCTGCTGGTCGGTCATGCGGAGGTGCCTTTCGGTTCGGGAGTGGCTCGAGCAGGGATACGTCGGCAGCACGGCCTCGGGCCGGTGGGGGATGCCTCAGATCACGCTAGCGGCGCCCGGTACCGCGCGGCAATGCCCTCCACAGGGCGTCCCGGGGTAGTATTGGCACTCGACTTGACGGAGTGCTAAGGCGAGTGGATCGGGAGGACGCGCGGATGGTCTCGGATCGCAGCCTCGCCGTGCTGCGGGCGATCGTGCAGGACTACGTGTCCAGTCGTGAGCCGGTCGGTTCCAAGTCCATCGTCGAGCGGCACTCGTTCGGCGTGTCGGCCGCGACGATCCGCAACGACATGGCGCTGCTCGAGGAGGAGGAGCTGATCGCGGCCCCGCACACCTCCTCGGGCCGCATCCCCACCGACAAGGGGTACCGCCTGTTCGTCGACCGGCTCGGCGAGTTCCGACCGCTGAACCAGGCCCAGCGCCACGCCATCGAGACGTTCCTCGGCGAGGCGGGCGACCTCGACGAGCTGCTCGCGCGCACGGTGCGCCTGCTCGCGCAGCTCACCAACCAGCTCGCCGTCGTGCAGTACCCGTCGTTCGGCGGCGCGAAGGTGCGGCACGTGGAGCTCGTGCCGTTGGGCGGCACCCGGGTGCTCTGCGTGCTCATCACCGACGCCGGCCACGTGGAGCAGCGCGTGGTCGACGCCGAGCAGGAGATCGAGGAGACGGACCTCGCCGATGCGCGCGCCCGGCTCAACGTCGCCGTCGGCGGCATGCCGCTGGGCGAGGCGGCCGACCGTCTGGCCGGCATCGACGACCCGGGCGATCCCGCGCTCGCACGCCTCGTGCGCACGGTCGCCGGCACCTTCGCCGAGCAGGCGCGGGCGCAGCGCCACGACCGGCTCGTGGTGGCGGGCGCGGCGAACCTCGTGCGCACCGAGCAGGACTTCGCGGGCAGCATCCTCGACGTCATCGAGGCGATCGAGGAGCAGGTCGTGCTGCTGAAGCTCTTCGGCGAGATGGCCGGCGACCCGCACGGGGTCGCGGTGTCGATCGGGCGCGAGAACGCCCCGTTCGGGCTCGGCGAGACCTCCGTGGTCGCGAGCGACTTCACCGCGCCGGGCCGCGAGATCTCCCGGCTCGGCGTGCTCGGCCCCACCCGCATGGACTACTCGAGCAACATGGCGGCGGTCCGCGCCGTCGCGCGGTACGTGACGCGCATGCTCGGGAACGACTGAACGGCACCGGCCAGCCCGGCTGCCGCGACCGACGAAAGGAGCCACCCTCGGTGGCAGATCACTACGAAGTCCTGGGCGTCTCGCGCGACGCGAGCCGCGAGGAGATCAAGAAGGCCTACCGGCGACTCGCCCGCGAGCTGCACCCGGACGTGAACCCCGGTGCCGACGCGTCGGAGCGGTTCAAGGAGGTCACGCACGCCTACGACGTGCTGAGCGACCCCAAGCAGCGCCAGCAGTACGACATGGGCGGACAGCAGGGCTTCGGCGGACAGCAGGGCTTCGGCGGCTTCGGCGACATCTTCGAGACGTTCTTCGGCGGCGGCGGGCAGACCCGCGGGCCGCGGTCACGCCGCGAGCGCGGACAGGACGCGCTGCTGCGCGTGGAGGTCGACCTCGACGAGGTCGTGTTCGGCACCCACCGCGACATCGAGGTCGACACGGCCGTGGTGTGCGACACGTGCAGGGGCAGTTGCTGCCAGCCCGGCACCGCCCCCGTGACCTGCGACATCTGCCACGGCACGGGCAGCGTGCAGCGCTCGGTGCGTTCGCTGCTCGGCAACGTCATGACCTCGAGCCCGTGCGGCACGTGCCGCGGCTACGGCACCGTGATCGCGACGCCGTGCACCACCTGCCAGGGCCAGGGCCGCGTGCGCGCCCGCCGCACGGTGGCCGTCGACATCCCCGCCGGTGTCGAGACCGGGCTGCGCCTGCAGATGCCGGGCAGCGGCGAGGCCGGCCCGGCCGGCGGGCCGAACGGCGACCTCTACCTCGAGGTCAAGGTGCGCAACCACGAGGTCTTCAGCCGCAACGGCGACGACCTGCTCTGCACGCTCGAGGTGGCGATGACCGATGCGATCCTCGGCACCGACGCCACCATCCGGGCGCTCGACGGCGACGTCGAGATCGAGCTGAAGCCCGGCCTGCAGAGCGGCGAGGTCGTCACGGTCAAGGACCGCGGCATCACGCGCCTGCGCGGCTCGGGCCGCGGCGACCTGCGCATCGGCGTGCAGGTGGTCACCCCGACGAAGCTCAGCCACAAGGAGCGTCAGCTCGTCGAGCAGCTCGCCTCGTCGCGCAAGCAGGCGGAGCCGTCGCTCACCCACTTCCAGCAGGGGCTGTTCGCCAAGCTCCGGGACCGCTTCCTCAGCTGACATGGCCAGCCTGTTCCTGCGCGAGGACCTCGGGGCGGATGCCCGGCCGGGGGCGGAACTGGAACTCACCGGCGACGAGGCACGCCACGCCGCGACCGTCAACCGGGTGCGCGTCGGCGAGGTGATCTCGATCGGCGACGGCCGGGGCACGGTCGCGACCGGCGAGGTCGTGCGCACCGGGCCGCGCGAGCTCGCGATCGACGTCTCCCACGTCGCGCACGTCGAGGCGCCCGCGCGCGGCATCGTGCTCGTGCAGGCGCTCGCGAAGGGCGATCGCGACGAGCGGGCCGTGCAGGCCACGACCGAGCTCGGCGTCGACGCGGTCGAGCCGTGGGCCGCCGCGCGTTCGGTCTCCCGGTGGGACGCGCAGAAGGCGCGCAAGGGGCGCGAGCGCTGGGCGAGCATCGCCCGCGAGGCGGCGAAGCAGTCGATCCGCGCGTGGCTGCCCGACGTGCGCGAGCTCGTCACCACCTCGGACCTCGCTGGACTCGCGGCGACGCGCCGCACCCTCGTGCTCGAGCCCACTGCCGACGAGCGGCTCGTCGACGTCGACCTCGGCGACGCCGGCGACGTCGCCGTCGTGGTCGGCCCCGAGGGCGGCATCGCACCCGACGAGCTCGACCGCCTCGAGGCATCCGGAGCCGTGCTCGTGCGCATGGGCGGCAACGTGCTGCGCACCTCCACCGCCGGCCCCGCCGCGATCGCGCTGCTGAGCGCGCGGCTCGGCCGCTGGTGAGCCGCCGCGCGTAGGATGGAGCCCATGCCGAACGACGCCGAACCGACCGTCTTCACTCGCATCGTCGCACGCGAGATCCCGGCCGACGTGGTCGCCGAGACCGAGCGGATCATCGCGTTCCGCGACATCGCGCCCAAGGCGCCCGTGCACGTCGTGGTCACCACGAAGACGCCGGAGTACCGCGACGTCGTCGAGCTCGCGGCATCCGACCCCGCCCTGCTCGCGGAGCTGGTCGAGGTCGCGCGCGGCGTGGCGGCGGAGCTGGCCGACGGCGACTTCCGACTCGTGTTCAACAACGGGGCCAACGCGGGCCAGACCGTGTTCCACGTGCACGCGCACGTGCTCGCCGGCGGCCTCGAGGAGGGCAGCCTTGCCGGCTGACGACGAGGAGCGCGCGCCCGCGCTCGACGCCTCGGGCCCCGCGGAGGCGCGCCTGGCCGTCGACGGGGTCGCCATGGTGCGGCTGCTCGGCCCCCAGGACCGCCTGCTGACGACGATCGAGCACCAGTACCCCGACGTCGAGGTGCACGTGCGCGGCAACGAGATCGCCCTGCGCGGCCCGGCGGAGGGCGTCGAGGCCGTGCGGCGACTCGTGCTCGAGCTGCTCGAGCTGGTGCGCAGCGGGCAGGACCTCACGCCGACCGAGGTGCGCACGTCGGCGCGCATGCTCGACGCCGACCCCGGCTCCAGCCCGGCCGAGCTGCTCGGCCAGGTGATCGTGTCGAGCCGAGGCAAGACGATCCGCCCGAAGACCGAGGGCCAGCGTGCGTACGTCGACGCGATCGACGACCACACGATCGTGTTCGGCATCGGCCCCGCGGGCACCGGCAAGACCTACCTCGCCATGGCCAAGGCCGTGCAGGCGCTGCAGCGCAAGGAGGTCAACCGCATCATCCTGACCCGCCCCGCCGTCGAGGCGGGGGAGCGGCTCGGGTTCCTGCCGGGCACGCTCACCGACAAGATCGACCCGTACCTGCGCCCGCTCTACGACGCGCTCAACGAGATGATGGACCCCGAGCTCGTGCCGAAGCTGCTCGCCTCGGGCACGGTCGAGGTCGCGCCGCTCGCCTACATGCGCGGCCGCACCCTGAACGACTCGTTCGTCGTGCTCGATGAGGCGCAGAACACCACGCCCGAGCAGATGAAGATGTTCCTCACCCGCCTCGGGTTCGGCTCGCGCATGGTCGTCACGGGCGACGTCACCCAGATCGACCTGCCGGGCGGCGCGAGCGGACTGCGGCTGGTCACGCGCATCCTCGGGAACATCGACGACATCCACTTCGCGACCCTCACGAGCGACGACGTGGTGCGCCACACGCTCGTCGGGCGCATCGTCGACGCGTACACCGAGTACGACCAGACGAAGCAGGCGCAGCGGTTCGAGCGCGAGCAGGCGCGCGAGTTCGCCAACCGCGCCGATCGTCGCCGCAGCCAGTCCGGTCCGCGCGACCACCTGCCCCCGCGGAGGAGCACCTCGTGAGCATCGAGATCAACAACGAGTCGGGCGTCGAGGTCGACGAGGAGGGACTGCAGCGCCTCGCGGTCTACGCGCTCGACGCGCTGCACGTGCACGCCGACGCCGAGCTCGCGATCGTGCTGGTCGACGAGGGCGCCATGGAGCAGCTGCACGTGCAGTGGATGGACGAGCCGGGCCCGACCGACGTGCTGAGCTTCCCGATGGACGAGCTCCGCCCCGGCACCGAGGACGCCATGTCGCCCCCCGGCCTGCTCGGCGACATCGTGCTCTGCCCGCAGGTCGCCGCCGCCCAGGCCCAGTCGGCCGGCCACGGCCTGCTCGACGAGCTGCAGCTGCTCACCGCGCACGGCCTGCTGCACCTGCTCGGCTTCGACCACGCCGAGCCCGCGGAGGAGAAGGAGATGTTCGGCGTCCAGCGCGACATCCTCGTCGGCTTCATGATGCAGGAACGGCGTCGCTGAGCATGGAACCCTGGCTTCTCGGCGGCGCCGCACTCGTGCTCGTCGCCTTCGGCGGCCTGCTGGCCGCGGTCGACTCCGCGATCACCTCGACCTCGCGCGGCGACATCGTCGACCTCGCGGAGCATGCGCGCGCCCGGCGCGCCCTGCTCGCGATCGCGCACGACACCGGTCCGCACCTCAACGCCCTCAACTTCCTGCGCATCACGGCCGAGATGGCCGCCGCGGTGCTCGTGACGCTCGCGTTCGCGAGCGTGCTCGACAACGTCTGGCTCGTGCTGCTCTTCGCCGCGCTGCTCATGTCGGCCGTGTCGTTCGTGCTCGTCGGGGTCAGCCCGCGCAGCGTGGGCCGTGCGCACGCGGGCGCGATCCTGAAGCTCACGGCGCCGCTCGTGCGCTCGTCGCGCGTGCTGCTCGGCCCGCTGGCCGACGGCCTGGTCTGGCTCGGCAACGTCGTGACCCCGGGTCGCACGCGCCTCGGCGGCGTCGACTCCGAGGAGCAGCTGCTCAGCATGGTCGACGAGGCCGCCGAGCACGCCGTGCTCGAGGAGGACGACCGCGAGCTCATCCACTCGATATTCGAGTTCAACGAGACCGTGGTGCGCGCCATCATGATCCCGCGCACCGACATGATCACCATCGAGGCCGACGCGCACCTCACCCAGGCGATGGGGCTGTTCCACTCGACGGGCGTCTCGCGAATCCCGGTGATCCGCGACGACGTCGACGACGTGGTGGGCGTGCTCTACCTGCGCGACCTCTCGCGCCTCGGGTTCGAGCGCCCGCTCGACGCCGACGAGCTCGAGATCGCGGAGATTGCACGCCCCGCCGCCTTCGTGCCCGAGTCGATGAAGGCGGATGCCCTGCTGCGCCAGATGCAGGTCGAGTCGAACCACCTCGCCATGATCGTCGACGAGTACGGCGGCATCGCGGGCCTCGTCACGATGGAGGACCTCATCGAGGAGCTCGTGGGCGACATCTCCGACGAGTACGACCGCGAGGTGGTCGAGGTCGAGGAGCTCGGCGACGGCCGCTTCCGCGTGAGCGCGCGCCTGCCGGTCGACGAGTTCGGCGACCTGTTCGGCATCGAGCTCGACGACGAGGACGTCGACTCGGTCGGCGGCCTGTTCGCCAAGGTGCTCGGCCGTCTGCCGGTGCTCGGCGAGCAGGCGTCGCTCAGCGGCCTGATCATGGTGGCCGACCGCACCGAGGGGCGGCGCAAGCGCCTCAGCACCGTGATCGCCTGGCGCGACCAGGCGCTCATCGACGCGCAGAGCGCGTTCGAGGGCGCCGACGACGAACGGAGGAACGGACGTGGCTGACACCCAGGAGCCCGGCTACCGCGCGGGATTCGTCTCGATCGTTGGCCGGCCGAACGTGGGCAAGTCCACGCTCACCAACGCGCTCGTCGGCGAGAAGGTCGCCATCACGAGCTCAAAGCCGCAGACCACCCGACGGGCGATCCGCGGCATCGTGCACCGCGACCACGGCCAGCTCATCCTGGTCGACACCCCGGGCGTGCACCGTCCGCGCACCCTGCTCGGCGAGCGCCTGAACTCGCTCGTGCAGGAGACGCTCGGCGACGTCGACGTCATCGCCATGTGCTTCCCGGCGAACGAGGCCATCGGCCCCGGCGACCGGTTCATCAACGAGCAGCTCGACGACTACCCGCGGGCCCGCAAGGTCGCGATCGTGACGAAGACGGATGCCACGTCGAAGGCGAAGGTCGCCGAGCAGCTGCTCGCCGTCTCGGAGCTGCGCGAGTGGGAGCTCATCGTGCCCGTCTCCGCTCCGAAGGGCGAGCAGCTCGACGTGCTGGTCGACGAGCTCATCGCGATGCTGCCCGAGTCGCCGCAGCCGCTCTACCCGGCCGACGCGCTCACCGACGAGGAGACGGTCGAGCGGATCGCCGAGTACGTGCGCGAGGCCGCGCTCGAGGGCGTCTCCGACGAGCTGCCGCACTCGATCGCCGTGACGATCGACGACATGATCGAGCGCGAGGACGGCTCGCTGATCGAGGTCTACGCGAACCTCTACGTCGAGCGCGAGAGCCAGAAGGGCATCATCATCGGCAAGGGCGGCGCCCGGCTGAAGGCGGTCGGGGCGACGGCCCGCGCGCAGATCGAGCCGCTGCTCGGGCGGAGGGTGTACCTCGCCCTGCACGTGAAGGTCGCGAAGGACTGGCAGCGCGACCCGAAGCAGCTCGGCCGGCTCGGGTTCTGAGGCGCCGGGCAGGACGGAAGGTTCGGCGGGGGAGCGGCCGGCTCGGGGCATCCGCTCGCTCTGGACACCGCCCGCACGGCGGGTGGTAGCCTTGAGACGTGTTCTCTGGCCTGCTTCTTCTTAGCTGCCGCGACGAGTCCTAGTTCTCAGGCCTCCCTCGTCGCGGAGTTCGTCGTCGGCTGACACCCCACCAGCGAGAAGCGAGAGTCCAGCAATGCAGCACAACCAGAAGCCCACCGCGATGCCCGTGCACCGGTACCGTCCGTTCCACGAGCAGATCCGCGTCGACCTGCCCGACCGCACCTGGCCGACCAAGCGCATCGAGAAGGCGCCGCGCTGGTGCGCGGTGGACCTGCGCGACGGCAACCAGGCCCTCATCGACCCGATGAGCCCCGAGCGCAAGCGCATCATGTTCGACCTGCTCGTGCGCATGGGCTACAAGGAGATCGAGGTCGGGTTCCCGAGCGCGAGCCAGACCGACTTCGACTTCGTGCGCAGCCTCATCGAGGAGGATGCGATCCCAGGCGACGTCACCATCCAGGTGCTGACGCAGGCGCGCGACCACCTGATCGAGCGCACCTACGAGTCGATCCAGGGCGCGAAGCAGGCCATCGTGCACCTGTACAACTCGACCAGCGTGTTGCAGCGCGAGGTGGTGTTCCGTACCGACAAGCAGGGCATCATCGACATCGCCCTCGCCGGCGCGCGCAAGTGCCGCGAGATGGAGGCCACGGTGCCCGGCACCACGGTCTACTACGAGTACTCGCCCGAGAGTTACACGGGCACCGAGCTCGAGTTCGCGGTGGACGTGTGCAACCGGGTGCTCGAGGTGTTCGAGCCGACGGCCGAGCGCAACGTCATCATCAACCTGCCGGCGACCGTCGAGATGGCCACGCCGAACGTCTACGCCGACTCGATCGAGTGGATGAGCCGCAACCTGGCGTTCCGCGAGCACGTGATCCTGTCGCTGCACCCCCACAACGACCGCGGCACGGCCGTCGCGGCGGCCGAGCTCGGCTACATGGCCGGGGCGGACCGCATTGAGGGATGCCTCTTCGGCAACGGCGAGCGCACCGGCAACGTCGACCTGGTGGCGCTGGGCATGAACCTGTTCACGCAGGGCATCGACCCGCAGATCGACTTCTCCGACATGGATGCGATCAAGCGCACGGCCGAGTACTGCAACCAGCTGGCCGTGCACGAGCGCAGCCCGTGGGCCGGCGACCTCGTCTACACCGCGTTCTCGGGCTCGCACCAGGACGCGATCAAGAAGGGCTTCGAGGCCATGGAGGCGCACGCCGCCGAGGTGGGCGTCGGTGTCGGCGACCTGCACTGGGCGGTGCCGTACCTGCCGGTCGACCCGAAGGACATCGGTCGCAACTACGAGGCCGTGATCCGCGTCAACTCGCAGTCGGGCAAGGGCGGCGTCGCCTACCTGCTGAAGACCGACCACGCGCTCGAGCTGCCGCGCCGGCTGCAGATCGAGTTCTCGGGCGTCGTGCAGGCCAAGACCGACGCCGAGGGCGGCGAGGTCACGAGCGAGGAGATCTGGTCGATCTTCACCGACGAGTACCTGCCCGCGCCGCAGGAGCGCCCCGACGACAAGTGGGGCCGCTACGAGCTGCTGTCGATGCGCAGCGAGTCCGACCTGTCGGGCGAGGTGCGCGTGCGCGTGGGCCTGCGCGACGGTGACGAGCGGGTCGACGCCGACGGCTCGGGCAACGGGCCGGTCGCCGCGTTCCTCTCGGTGCTCGGCGCCGAGGGCGTCGACGTGAAGGTGCTCGACTACGCGGAGCACGCGCTGTCGGCAGGGGGCGACGCGCTCGCGGCGGCGTACGTGGAGGCGCAGGTCGACGGCCGCACCCTGTGGGGCGTGGGCATCGACGGCGACATCTCGACGGCGTCGCTGAAGGCGGTCGTCTCGGCGGTCAACCGCGCGCTGCGCACGAGCGTCGCGGAGGCGGCGGTCGAGGAGCCCGCGCTGGTCTGAGCGGTTCCCGGGCTCGGCCCGGCCGAACCAGCCGAACGGATGCCCCCGGGTCGCGGCAGCGCGCGCCCGACGGGCCGTCCCGCGGCGCCCCGATGACGCCGGCACCGGCGATACTGGAGTGGTGCCCGTCTACCGAGATGAGGGGGTCGTCCTCCGCACCCACAAGCTGGGCGAGGCCGACCGCATCGTGACGCTGCTGACCCGGCGCCACGGCAAGGTGCGCGCGGTCGCCCGCGGCGTGCGCCGCACCGCCTCGAAGTTCGGGTCGCGGCTCGAGCCGTTCATGGTCGCCGACCTGCAGTTCTACGAGGGGCGCACGCTCGACGTCATCACGCAGGCCGAGTCGCTCGGCGCCTACGGCGCCCCGATCGCGGCCGACTACGCCAGCTACACCGCCGCGAACGCCATGGTCGAGACGGCCGACCGCCTGAGCGAGGCCGAGGCGTCGACACCGCAGTACCTCCTGCTGGTCGGCGCGCTGCGCTCGCTGTCCAGGCGCGAGCACGGGGCATCCGCCACCCTGGACTCGTACCTGCTGCGCGCGCTGTCGATCGCGGGCTGGGCGCCGAGCTTCGCCGACTGCGCCCGCTGCGGGCGCCCCGGCCCGCACACCGCGGTCGTGGTGCAGGTCGGCGGCGTGGTCTGCGACGACGACGCGCCGCCCGGCGCACCCAGGCTGAGCCCCGAGACGATCGCGCTGCTCGGCGCCCTGCTCGAGGGCGACTGGGCGCACGCCGACGCGGCGGGCGAGCGCCTCAGATCACAGGCCAGCGGCATCGTCGCCGCCTACACCCAGTGGCACCTCGAGCGCGGCCTGCGCTCGCTGCCGCACGTCAGCCGCGAACCGGAGCACACGTGAGTCCCAAGCCCTACACCCACAAGGACGCGGTGCCCTACCGCACGATCGACTGGACGGGGCTCGAGCCGCCGGCGTTCCCGAAGGGCGCCGTGCCCGAGCACGTGGCGATCGTCATGGACGGCAACGGCCGCTGGGCGAACCGCCAGGGCCTCACCCGCATCGAGGGGCACAAGGCGGGGGAGGAGGTGCTGCTCGACGTGGTCGCCGGCGCGATCCAGGCGGGCGTGAAGCATCTCTCGGTCTACGCGTTCTCGACCGAGAACTGGAAGCGCTCGCCCGACGAGGTGCGCTTCCTCATGGGCTACAACCGCGACGTGCTGCACCGCCGGCGCGACCAGCTGAACGAGTGGAACGTGCGCATCCGCTGGGCGGGCCGAAAGCCCCGCCTCTGGAAGTCGGTCATAGACGAGCTGCAGTACGCCGAGCGGCTGACGGCCGGCAACACGGGGCTGCAGTTCACGATGTGCGTGAACTACGGCGGGCGCAACGAGCTCGTCGACGCGGTGCGCTCGATCGCGGACGACGTGGCGGCAGGCCGCATCCGCCCGTCTGCCGTGAGCGAGAAGCTCATCGCCAAGCGCCTCTACGTGCCCGACATGCCCGACGTCGACCTGTTCGTGCGCTCGTCGGGGGAGCAGCGCACGTCGAACTTCCTGCTCTGGCAGTCGGCGTACGCCGAGATGGTGTTCCTCGACACGCTCTGGCCCGACTTCTCGCGGGTCGAGCTGTGGAAGGCGATCGAGCTCTACGCGACCCGCAACCGCCGCTTCGGCGGGGCGGTCGACACGCCCGACACGGGCGCCTGACGAGTGGCGGCCGACGCGACGCCGGAATCTCGCCGGATGGCGGAGATCGTCGCGGAGCACGCACCCGAGCTGAAGCGGCTCGGGTTCCGCAAGCGGCGGTACGGCTTCAACCGCACTGCGGGCGATGGGCTGGTGCACGTCGTGAAGTTCTGGATGGCGCCGAAGGAGCCCCCGGCCTGGACCGAGGTGCCCGGGCTGCGTGAGCGCCTGTACGGCCACTTCTGCGTGGAGTTCGGCATCTACGTACCGCAGATGAATCGGAGCGGCGGGCCGCGGGGGAGCTGGATCAACGAGTACAACTGTCAGCTGCGACGTGGGATCGCAGATCCGGAGACGCGGCCGTGGTGGTCGCTCGACGACCCCCGCTCGTCCGCCGCGGCGGGATCGGCGCTGTGGACGATCGGATTGCCGTGGTTCGATGCGCTGCCCGACGCGACCGCCGTGCTCGACGCGTTCGGCAGCCCGGACGGGCCGCCGCTGGGCATGAGTCCGGCGGCGGCGCTCGACATCGCGGACCTCTGCCGGGCCCGCGGCGAGACCGAGCGCGAGCGACGACTGCTCGAGGCGTACGTCGTCGAGCCCGTGAGCCGACCCCACGCGCCGTACCTGGCCGCGTACCTCACCGAGCGAGGTCACGCCGACCTCGTGCCCTCGATCCGGACCCGGTAGACGGCCGAGGAGGACAGCGCAGGCACCCAGAGCGCGAGCCGATCGATGCGCGGGAATGGATCGCCCGCCGCATCCGTTGGCCCTCACCGTGAGTTCCCCCATCAAGATCGACATCTGGTCCGACATCGCGTGCCCGTGGTGCTACATCGGCAAGCGCCACCTCGAGGCCGGCATCGCCGCGCTCGGCGACGACGCTCCCGAGGTGGAGATCGAGTACCACTCGTTCGAGCTCTCGCCCGACACGCCGGTCGACTTCGAGGGCAGCGCCGCCGACTTCCTCGCCGGGCACAAGCGCCTGCCGGTCGAGCAGGTGCAGGGCATGATCGACCGCGTCGTGGGCATCGCCGCGAACGCCGGGCTCGAGTACGACTACGAGGCGCTGCAGCACACGAAGACGCTGAAGGCGCACGAGCTGTTGCACTTCGCGAAGGATCAGGGCCTGCAGCTCGAGCTGAAGGAGCGCCTGCTCAAGGCGTACTTCGTCGACGGCCGCCACGTCGGCCGCGTTGACGAGCTCGTCGCGCTGGGCGCCGAGGTCGGGCTCGATGCGGATGCCGCGCGCGAGGCGCTCGACTCGGACCGGTACGCCGCCGCCGTGCAGGCCGACATCGCGCAGGCCGCGGCCTACGGCATCCAGGGCGTGCCGTTCTTCGTGATCGACGGCAGGTACGGCGTGTCGGGCGCGCAGCCGGCGGAGCTCTTCAGCCAGGCGCTGACCCAGGTCGCCGGCGAGCGCGAGGCGGCCGCGTGAGCGGGGAGCAGGCGACGGATGCCCCTGAGCAGGCGGATGCCACTGAGTCGATGGATGCCCCTGCGCCGACGCCCTTCGCGATGCTGACCGGTGACCCGTCCGCCGCCGTCTGCGAGGGTGACGCCTGCGTCATCCCCGGATTCGGGCCCGCCGACTCGTAGTCGTGTTCGCGGTTGCGGAGACTCTCCGCGACACGCCGACGGCGGCATCCGCTCACCGGCGTGTCGGCCGAGATCTCCGCATCCGCGTGCAACGCCGGCCGGTCAGGCGGCCACCCACGCGCCGGTCCGGCCCGCCGAGGGCTCCGGTCTGGTAGACGTGGGGGCATGGACGGCTACCACGGACGACTGGTCTTCATCACCGGGGGTTCCAGCGGCATCGGACTCGCCGCCGCGCAGCGGCTCGCCGCGGAGGGCGCCGACGTGGTGCTCGTCGCCCGGGGTGCGGAGCAGCTCGCCGACGCGCGCGAAGCGGTCGCGGCCCGGCGCCGTCGCGAGGACCAGCGCGTCGCCACCGTGCGACTCGACGTCGGTGACGTCGACGCCATCGCACCCGCGCTGACCGCGGCGATGGACGCGCACGGCGTGCCCGACCTGCTCGTCACGGCGGCGGGACGCGCCATCCCGCGGCGCTTCGAGGACGTCACCGCCGCGCAGCTCGACGAGACGCTCCGCATCAACCTCGCCGGCACCTGGCTCTCGGTGCACGCCGTGCTGCCCGCGATGCGGGAGCGCGGTACCGGCCACATCGCGACCGTCGGCTCGCTGGGCGGGCTGATCGGCATCGCGGGCTTCACCGACTACGCCGCCTCGAAGTTCGGGGTCGTCGGGTTCTCCGAGGCGCTGCGCAGCGAGCTGGCCGCCGAGCGCATCGGCGTCTCGGTGCTCTGCCCGCCCGACACCGACACCCCGGGGCTCGCCGCCGAAGCGCGCACCAAGCCGCCGGAGACGCACGCGGTGAGCGCGAACGCCTCGCTGCTCACGGCGGACGTCGTCGCGCGCGAGCTGCTTGCGGGCATCCGCCGGAACCGGTTCCTGATCGTTCCCGGCCGATCGGCGCGGCTGTCGCACCTGGCGGCGCGCCTCGCCCCCGGCCTGGTGCACCGGCAGGTCGACGCCGTCGTGCGCCGGTCGCGCGGCGGATCTACTCGGGCTCGCTGATGTCGGCGACGGTCGCGTCGAGCGCCGCGATGAGCGCATCGGCGTCGACGAAGAGGCTGCGGCCGTGCTCGCCCGCGCCCATCGACACCCGGCGCCCGACGACGGCCTCGTCGACGACGACCGGCCACTCCGTGTGCGACCCGAGCGGCGTGATCGTGCCGCGCTCGTAGCCGGTCGCGGCGAGCGCGAGCGACGCCTCGGGCAGTCGCAGCTTGTTCACCCCGAGCAGCGCGCGCAGCTTGGGCCACGAGATCTTCCGGCCACCGGGCACGAGGGCGAAGACGTAGGTGTCGTCGCTGCGCTTCACGACGAGCGACTTCACGATGTCGCCGGGCGTGATGCCGAGCAGCTCGGCCGCCTCCTCGAGGCTGCGCGCCGCGGGCCGCTCGATCACGTCGATCTCGAGCCCGCGCTCGGCGGCGTCGGCGCGCACGCGCTCGACTCCGGTGAGCCCCTCGAACCGTGGCATCCGCGTCCTCCCCGCACTCGATCTGCCCGAATCCTACGTGCCGCCGAACCGCCGACGTCCCGGAACGGCCGCCTCGTCTGGGAGAATCGAGAGCGATGCCAACGATCACCACCCCCGTACGCCCGCTCTCGATCGGCCCGATCGAGCTCGAGGTGCCCGTCGTGCTCGCGCCGATGGCGGGCATCACGAACACCGCGTTCCGGCGGCTGTGCCGCGAGTACGGCGCGGGCCTGTACGTCAGCGAGATGATCACGAGCCGCGCGCTCGTCGAGCGCACCCCCGAGTCGATGCGCCTCATCCGCCACCACGAGTCGGAGACCCCGCGCTCGATCCAGCTCTACGGCGTCGACCCGAAGACGGTCGCCGAGGCCGTCACGATGCTGGTCGCCGAGGACCGTGCCGACCACATCGACCTGAACTTCGGATGCCCCGTGCCCAAGGTCACCCGCAAGGGCGGCGGCGCGGCCCTGCCGTGGAAGACCGACCTGTTCCGCGCGATCGTCGAGGGTGCGACGCGCGCCGCGGGCGACGTGCCGCTCACGATCAAGATGCGCAAGGGCATCGACGGCGACCACCTCACCTACCTGGAGGCCGGGCGCATCGCGGAGGGTGCCGGTGTGGCATCCGTCGCCCTGCACGCCCGCACGGCGAGCGAGTTCTACTCGGGGCAGGCCGACTGGTCGGCGATCACGAAGCTCAAGGAGACCGTCACGAGCGTGCCCGTGCTCGGCAACGGCGACATCTGGTCGGCCGACGACGCGCTGCGCATGGTCGACGAGACCGGCTGCGACGGGGTCGTGGTGGGGCGCGGATGCCTCGGGCGGCCGTGGCTCTTCGGCGACCTGGCCTCGGCGTTCCGCGGCGGGCACCGCAAGGCCGAGCCCACGCTGGGCGAGGTCGCGACGGCGTTCCGCCGGCACGCCGAACTGCTCGCGGAGTTCTTCGAGTCGGAGGAGCGCGGTTGCCGCGACATCCGCAAGCACGTGGCCTGGTACTTCAAGGGGTACCCCGTGGGCGGCGAGCTGCGGGCCAAGCTCGCGACGGTCGAGTCGCTCGCCCAGCTCGACGAGCTGCTCGGCACGCTGGACGCCGACACGCCCTACCCGGGCGAGGGCGCCGAGGGCCCGCGGGGCCGCGCCGGCACGCCCAAGCGCCCGGCACTGCCCGACGGATGGCTCGACTCGCGTGAGCTCGTGGGCGACGACCGGGCGCGCCTCGTCGACGCCGAACTCGACACGAGCGGCGGGTAGGCGTGCGCGATCGACTCTTCGGCGGATACGACGACGCCGACACCGAGCGGCGCCATCCGGAGCAGCAGTACAGCCGGCGCGGCGACTTCGAGCGCGATCGCGCCCGCCTGCTGCACTCGAGCTCGCTGCGGCGCCTGGCGGCGAAGACGCAGGTCCTGAGCCCCACGCTCGGCCTCGACTTCGCCCGCAACCGCCTCACCCACTCGCTCGAGGTGGCGCAGGTCGGCCGGGAGATCGGCGCGAGCCTCGGCCTCTCGCCCGACGTCGTCGACACCGCGTGCCTCGCGCACGACCTGGGGCACCCGCCGTTCGGTCACAACGGCGAGCACGGGCTGAACGAGTGGGCGGCCGACGTCGGCGGGTTCGAGGGCAACGCGCAGACCCTGCGCATCCTGACCCGGCTCGAGCCGAAGGTGTTCGGCGACGACGGCCAGCCGTTCGGGCTGAACCTGACCCGGGCGAGCCTCGACGCGAGCTGCAAGTACCCGTGGGCCGCGTCGAGCTCGGTCGCCGACCCGAGCGGCCGGCAGAAGTTCGGCTACTACGCCGACGACGCCGACGTCTTCGAGTGGATGCGGCGCGGCGCGCCCGAGCGCAGGCTCTGCATCGAGGCCCAGGTGATGGACCTCTCCGACGACATCGCGTACTCGGTGCACGACTTCGAGGACGCCATCGTGAACGGCTACATCGACGTCGCGGCCCTGAATGCGCGAGCCGACCACGACGCGCTGCTCGAGTCGATGGGCGACTGGGTCGGGGGCTCGGTGCCGGCCGACGAGCTGGCGGAGGCCTTCGACCGGCTCGCCGCGATGGAGCTGTGGCCGCACGAGTGGAGCGGCCAGCGCATCGAGCAGGGGCGTCTGAAGAACTTCACGAGCCAGCTGATCGGCCGGTTCGCCGTCACCGCGACCCACGAGACCCGTGCCGCGTTCCCGATGGCGAGCCTCATCCGGTTCGACGCCGACGTCGTCGTGCCGAGCGAGATCCGCGCCGAGATCGCGGTCATGAAGGGCATCGTCGCGACCTTCGTCATGGCGACCAACGCCCGGCAGCCGGTCTACGCGCAGCAGCGCCGCATCCTCGCCGACCTCGCCGATCACCTGCTGGCCACGGGGGAGCAGCACCTCGACGTCGGGTTCGCAGCCGACTGGCGCGCAGCGGCCGACGACGCGGCGCGCAAGCGGGTCGTCGTCGACCAGGTCGCGAGCCTCACCGACCAATCGGCGCTCGCCTGGTACGAGCGGCTCGTGCAGCGCGGTTCGACCCCTCCACAGGCATGACGGCGGGCGGATGCCGCGGGGCGGGCCTCCGCGCTCGCTGCGCTGGCTAGGATCGACTCCATGGCGGGCCGTATTCGACAGGGTGATGTCGAGGAAGTGAAGGCCCGCACGAACATCGCCGACATCGTGGGCGAGCACGTGAGCCTGAAGTCCGCGGGCGTGGGCTCGATGAAGGGACTCTGCCCGTTCCACGACGAGCGCAGCCCGAGCTTCCACGTCAGGCCCCAGCTCGGCTATTACCACTGCTTCGGCTGCGGCGAGTCGGGTGACGTGTACACCTTCCTCCAGAAGATGGACCACGTCACCTTCACCGAGGCGGTCGAGCGCCTCGCGGGCCGCATCGCGTTCGAGCTGCACTACGAGGACGGCGGGCGGGCCGAGGAGCACGGCAACCGCGCACGCCTGCTCGCCGCGAACCAGGCGGCGGCCGAGTTCTTCGTCGAGCGGCTGGGCGCCCCCGACGCGGAGCCGGGGCGGAAGTTCCTCGGCCAGCGCGGGTTCGACGCCGAGGCGGCGCGCCGCTTCGGCGTCGGGTACGCGCCGAAGAGCTGGGACGCGCTGTTGAAGCACCTGCGCGGCAAGGGCTTCCGCGACGACGAGATCGCGGCTGCCGGCCTCGTCTCGAGCGGCGACCGCGGCCACTACGACCGCTTCCGCGGGCGGCTGGTCTGGCCGATCCGCGACATCACGGGCCAGACGGTCGGGTTCGGCGCCCGGCGCCTGCTCGACGACGACAAGGGCCCCAAGTACCTCAACACCCCCGAGACGCCGGTGTACCACAAGGCCCAGGTGCTCTACGGGCTCGACCTCGCCAAGCGCGACATCTCGCGCGGCCGGCGCGTGGTCGTCGTCGAGGGCTACACCGACGTCATGGCGTGCCACCTCGCGGGCGTCACGACCGCGGTCGCGACCTGCGGCACGGCGTTCGGGCCCGAGCACATCACCGTGCTGCGGCGCGTGCTCGGCGACGACAGCGGGCTCGGCGAGGTGATCTTCACCTTCGATCCGGATGCCGCGGGGCAGAAGGCCGCGATGCGCGCCTTCGGCGAGGAGAAGCGCTTCGCCGCGCAGACCTTCGTCGCGGTCGCCCCGGAGGGCCTCGACCCGTGCGACCTGCGCCTCGAGCGCGGCGACGCCGCCGTGCGCGGGCTCATCGACCGCAAGACGCCGATGTTCGAGTTCGTGATCCGCCACACGCTCGAGCAGTACGATCTCGAGACGGTCGAGGGGCGCGTCGCCGCGCTCCGGGCCGCGGCGCCCGTTGTCGCCGAGATCCGCGACCCGTCGCTCCGCCCCGGCTACGCGCGCGAGCTCGCGCGGATGCTCGGCACGGAGCTCGGCGAGGTGCAGCGCGCCGTGCAGGCGGGGGGCCGCGGCGGAGGCACGCGCCAGGCGCCCGCCCGGGAGGCGCGAGGCGAGCGACCCGGCGAGCCCTTGGAATCCGCCGCCCCCGTCGAGCGACCGTTCTCGATCGCGGACCTGCCGCCCGACCCCGCCACCCGGCTCGAGCGCGATGCGCTGCAGGCCGTGCTGCAGCACCCCGACGAGGTGGGCGAGCAGCTGCTGCGCCAGGCGGTCGACTGCCGCTTCGGCAACCAGGCCCTCGCGGTCGTGCGCGACGGCGTCTCCTCGGCGTTCGCGGCGGGCGGCGCCCGCGAGCTCGTCACCCGGGTCGTCGCCGAGGTGCCGCCCAGCTTCGCCGGACTCGTGCACCAGCTCGCCGTCGCCCCCATCCCCGAGCGCAGCGAGCGCGAGCTCGCCGCGTACGTGCGCGGGGTCGTCACCTCGCTCGTCGACCGCGAGCTGCTCCGCCAGAAGGCCGAGCTGCTGGGCCGCCTGCAGCGCACGGATGCCGCGGACCGCGACGCGTACACGGCGGTGCAGCGCGCGCTCGTGGCCGTCGAGGCCGACCGTCGGGCGCTCCGCGAGGACTGATCGCGCCCCGGGGTCGCACGGCGGCCCGGGGCATCCGCCCACCCGCCCCTGAGAACCTGCTGGGCGGCTCGCCCCCGGCGTGTGGTTAGGGTAGCGCTGGGGGGGATTTCGACGTGCAGGCCGAAGGGCCGAGCCCTCCGCACGCAGGGGGAGGCGAGCGCACATGTCCGGTGCAGCCGCACACACACGCCGTGGCGTCGTCGTCGCGGCGGGATCCGTCGCCGTGCTCGTGCTCGCGGGCTGCACCGCGGGCGAGGTCGACGACGCCGAGGGCGAGGCGCCGATCACGATCGGCACGACCGAGCGGGTCACGAGCATCGACCCGGCGGGGTCGTACGACAGCGGCTCGTTCCAGGTGATGAGCCAGGTCTACCCGTTCCTGATGAGCGCGCCGTACGGCAGCTCGGTGGTCGAGCCCGACATCGCGGAGTCGGCCGAGTTCACTTCGCCCACCGAGTACACGGTGACCCTGAAGGAGGGGTTGACCTTCGCGAACGGCAACGACCTGACGGCGTCCGACGTGAAGTTCACGTTCGACCGGCAGCTGGCGATCGCCGATGCCGACGGCCCGTCCTCGCTGCTGTACAACCTCGCCGGGGTCGAGGCGACCGACGACCTCACTGTCGTCTTCTCGCTGCTCACCGAGGACGACCAGATCTTCCCGTTCATCCTGTCGAGCCCGGTCGGGCCGATCGTCGACGAGGAGGTGTTCGCCGCCGACGCAGTGACGCCCGACGAGGACATCGTCGACGGGCAGCCGTTCGCGGGCCAGTACGTGATCGAGGAGTTCCTGCCGGAGGAGCAGATCACGTACCGCGCGAACGCCGGCTACGCGGGCCTGCTCGGCCCCGCCGCGACCGAGACGGTCGAGGTGACCTACTACGACGACGCCTCGGAGCTGCGGCTGCACGTGGAGGAGGGCGACATCGACGTCGCCCATCGCACGCTCGCGCCGGCGGACATCGCCGAGTTGCGCGAGAGCGACGCGGTGCAGGTCGTCGAGGGGCCGGGCGGTGAGATCCGATTCATCGTGCTCAACCTCGCCACCATGCCCTACGGCGCCGAGACCGCCGAGGCCGACGAGGAGCAGGCGCTGGCGGTGCGTGGTGCGGTCGCCGACCTCATCGACCGCACGGCGCTCTCCGACGAGGTCTACCTGGGTACGTTCACGCCCCTGCAGGGGTACGTGCCGACGGGGCTGCCCGGCGCGACGGAGTCGCTGCTCGAGCGCTACGGCGACGGCGATGGCGGGCCCGATGCGGATGCGGCTGCGGCACGCCTCGACGACGCCGGCGTCGAGACCCCGGTCGCCCTCGAACTCCAGTACGTGACCGATCGGTACGGACCCGACTCGGAGGCCGAGTTCGCGGCGATCGCCGAGCAGCTGGAGGCCGACGGCCTGTTCACCGTCGCGCTCGAGGGCACCGGGTGGGAGGAGTTCAGCGAGCAGCGCGTCGCCGACGCCTACCCGGCGTACCAGCTCGGCTGGTTCCCCGACTACGCGGACGCCGACAACTACCTGACCCCGTTCTTCCTGCCCGACGGGTACCTCGCGAACCACTACGAGAACGACGAGGTGACCGACCTCATCATCGACCAGGCGACCGAGCCGGACGCCGACGACCGGGTGGCGCTGATCGAGGAGATCCAGGAGCTCGTCGCCGACGACCTGCCGTCGCTGCCGGTGCTGCAGGGCGCGCAGACGGTGGTCGCCGGCACCGACGTCACCGGCCTCGAGGAGACCCTCGACGCCTCGCTCCTCTTCCGGTACGGGGCTCTGGCGACGCAGTGAGGAGAAACGTGACCGAATCGTCCGCTTCGTGCGTGTTGCGACATGGCGAATCCCCGCGAAGTGGGAGAAGGTGGGTGACGTGACCCACGGAGCAGCACACGGATACCCCATCAGCGCCAGCGACCTCACGATCGAGTACCCGCCGCACGGCGCGAGCCCGGCGTACGTCGCGGTGCGCGGGTTCACGCTCGACGTGGCGCCGGGCGAGGTCGTGGGCCTGCTCGGCGCGGCCGGATCGGGCAAGAGCACCGTGGCCAACGTGCTCGCGGGCGACCACCTCCACGACACGCACCGCGCGGCGCCCGTGATCACCGGGGGAGAGGCGACCGTGCTCGGCTACCGCATGCGCGGGCTCAGCCGTCGCAAGGCGGTCGAGCTCGCGTTCGACGTCGGCCACCTGGCGCAGGACGGCGCGATGACGCTCTCGCCCGACCGCACGGTCGCCGAGATCGTGGGCGAGCCCGTGCTGCTGCGCGACCACCGGTACTCCCGGCGCTCGCTGACCGCGAAGGTGGCGGCGATGGTCGACGCCGTGCGCCTGCCGCTGCACATGATGCCGAAGTTCCCCTACGAGCTGTCGGGCGGGCAGCGCCAGCGCGTGGCGCTGGCGCGCGCGCTCATCCTCGAGCCGACGCTGCTGATCGCCGACGACCCGACCGCCGGCATCGACGTGACCGTGCGCGACGCGGTGGTCGACCTCATCGGCGAGATCCAGCGCGAGCGCGCGTTCTCGGCGCTGATCGTGAGCCACGACCTCGCCGTGCTCGACCGCATCGCCGACCGCATCGCCGTGCTCGACCACGGCGAGATGGTCGCGCTCGGCACGCTCGAGGAGGTGCTCGACGACCCGATCCACCCCTACGTCAAGCGTCTCTCGGAGGCGTACTTCCGCGACCTTCCGGAGGAGTTGCTCGACGACGCGACCGCCTGACTCGGCAGAGGTGGCCTCGATTGGGAACGCGGGCTCGCGTTTGCTAAAGTAGCTGAGGCCCTCGCGCGATCCTCCATAGCTCAATTGGCAGAGCAATCGGCTGTTAACCGATAGGTTCTTGGTTCGAGTCCAAGTGGAGGAGCCATCCAGCCCCGCACTCCTCACGGATGCGGGGCTTCGGCATTCAGGGGACGGGGAGCGATGGCCGACGACCGCGATCGGGCCCCGGAAGACCCGGCGACGGATGCCCCTGGGCTCGACCCTCGTGCTCGCGCGAGCGTGGTGCGCGACGGCCTCGCCGTGGGGCTCGCGACGGCCGCGTACGGCATCTCGTTCGGCGCGCTCGCGGTGGCCGCCGGCCTCGACGTCTGGCAGGCGTGCGTGCTCAGCCTCGTCATGTTCACGGGCGGGTCGCAGTTCGCGCTCGTCGGCGTGATCGCCGCGGGCGGCGCGGCGGCCGGGCCGGCGGCGATCGCGAGCTCGGTCATGCTCGGGCTCCGCAACGTCGTGTACGGCATGGGCATGGCGCCCATCGTCCGGCCGACCGGGTGGAAGCGCATCGTCGCCCCGTGGTGGACCATCGACGAGTCGGTCGCCGTGGCGCTCGCGCAGCGGGTGCCGTCGCTGCAGCGGGTCGGGTTCTGGGCGACCGGCGCGGCCATCTACGTCGGCTGGAACCTCACCACCTTGGCCGGCGCCCTGATCGGCGATGCGCTGGGGGACACCTCGGCCTGGGGGCTGGACGCCGCCGCCGCGGCCGCGTTCCTCGGGCTGCTCTGGCCGCGCCTGAAGTCGGTGCAGGCGGGAGCCGTCGCCGCGGCGGCCGCGGTCGTCGCCGCGCTGACGACCCCGGTGCTGGCGCCCGGGCTGCCCGTGCTCGTCGCCGCGGTGGTCGCGGTCATCGTCGGCTGGTGGAACCTGTTCGGCCGCCGCGCGGAGCAGGGGGTGGGTGCATGACGCTCTGGCACATCGTGCTGGTCGCCTCGGTCGCGACTGCCGCGCTCAAGTTCCTCGGCTACCTCGTGCCCGCCGGGTTCCTCGAGCGCGAGCGGCCCGCGCGCATCGCCGACCTGCTCACGATCGCGCTCCTCGCGGCGCTCATCGCGGTGCAGGCGCTCGGCGCAGGACAGGCCCTCGTGGTCGACGCCCGCATCCCGGCGCTCATCGTCGCCGCCGCGCTCTACGCGGTACGCGTGCCGTTCGTGCTCGTCGTCGCGGCCGCTGCGGCGGTGGCAGCGGGCATCCGTGCCGTCACCTGACCGCAGCGGTGGCGCTCACCCCTCGAGGTCGTCGACCCCGGGCATCCAGCTCACGCCCGGCACGCCCCAGCCGGCCTTTCGCGTGACCTTCGCGACGGTCTTGCGGTCGCCCTCGCCGAGGCGGTCGACGTAGAGCACGCCGTCGAGGTGGTCGTACTCGTGCTGGAAGATGCGTGCGAGCCAGCCCTCGGCCTCGATCTCGAACTGCTCGCCGTCGAGGTCGGTCGCACGCAGCAGCGCGCGCTCGGCGCGGCGGAGCGGGAACCGCTCACCCGGGAACGAGAGGCAGCCCTCGGACTCGGTCGCCTCGTCGGGGTCGCCCGGGATCGTGGGGCTCAGCCAGAGCTCGGGGTTGATCGCGACGCCGCGCCATTCGAGGTCGTCGTCGTCGACCCAGCCGAACGTGAACAGGCGCAGCGGCACGCCGACCTGCGGGCCGGCAAGACCCACGCCGGGCGCGGCATCCATCGTCTCGAACATGTCGCGCACGAGCGTGCGCAGCTCGTCGTCGATCTGCTCGACCGGATCGGCAGGGGCGTGGAGCACGGGGTCGCCCGTGATGCGGATCGGGAGGACGGCCATGGCACAAGGATATCCGTGCCGCCGAAGGGTAGTGTCGGAGCGTGGATCCGGACCTGGCCGACTTGACCGAGCAGATCGCGCTCGATCCGACGCAGTTCATCGGCATCCCGCTCGCGCTCATCGGCGCCGTCTTCCTGTCGCTCGGCGCGCAGTTCCAGCACCGCGGCGTGACCAAGGTCGAATCGAACACCGTCACGTCGGTCGGCAAGGGCCTGAACGGCCGGCAGCTCGCGCTGCTGCTGGCGCGGCCGTCGTGGGTGCTCGGTACGGTCATGCTCGGCCTGGCGATCGCGTTCCAGCTCTCGAGCCTGTACTTCGCGCCGCTGATCGTGGTGCAGCCGCTCGGTGCGATCGCGCTCGTGATCACGGCGATCCTGAACTCCAGGGTCGCGAAGGTGAAGCTCAACCGCCGGTCGATCATCGCGATCTCGATGTGCGTCGGCGGCGTCTTCCTGTTCGTCGGCGTCGCCGCGTTCACCGCCGTCGACACGCCGGTGACCAACGCCGACCTCTACACGATCCTGGGCATCCTCGCGGTCACGCTGGCGCTGCTCGGCACCGCGTTCGCCTTCCTCAGGCACCGCATGCGGGCGATCTTCTACGTGCTCGGCGCCGGGTTCCTCTACGGGTTCGTCGCCACCCTCGCGAAGGTGATCCTCGGGCGCATCGAGCAGGGCGAGTTCGACTGGCTCACCCTGCTCTGCGTGATCGCCCTGCTCGCCGCCACCGCGCTCGGCGCGTACTTCGTGCAGAACGCGTACGCGACCGGCCCGCCCGACCTCGTGATCGCGGGCCTCACCGTGGTCGACCCGATGGTCGCGGTCGGCATCGGCATCGTCGTGCTCGGAGAGGCCTCGCAGGCGCCGCCGTGGGCCAGCGTCATCTTCGTCGTGACCGGGATCATCGCGGTCTGGGGCGTGTTCGAGCTCGCGCGCCATCACCCGCAGACGCGCCCCTGAGCGTGTACCGGGCGAAATGCGCGCAACTCCGAAGGGCGCCGGCCGGGTTAGGCTAGGGTGCTGTTCACGCCGCTGACCACCCGAATCGGCGGTGAACCGGGCGTTTCGCTTTCCCCCTCACCGTTGACCGAACAGGACCACCACCACGTGTCTGCCACCCCCGATGCGCATGCCGACCTGCCCGAAGCGGCGGAATCCGAGCGGCCGCTGCGCGTCCTGATCGGGGCCGACACCTTCGCACCCGACGTGAACGGCGCCGCGCGGTTCGCCGAGCGGCTCGCCGCAGGCCTCGTCGAGCGCGGTCACGAGGTGCACGTCGTCGCGCCGTCGCCGAGTCGCCGGAGCGGCACGTGGACCGAGGTGCACGAGGGCCGGGAGATCATCGCGCACCGCCTGCACAGCTGGCGCTGGTACCCGCACGACTGGCTGCGGTTCGCGCTGCCGTGGCGCATCCGCGCGAACAGCGCGCGCATCCTCGACGAGGTCAAGCCCGACGTCGTGCACTTCCAGTCGCACATCGTCGTGGGCCGCGGCCTGTCGATCGAGGCGCAGGCCCGCGGCATCCGCATCATCGGCACCAATCACTTCATGCCCGAGAACATGCTCGAGTTCACCATGATCCCCAAGGGCTGGCAGGAGTGGGCGGTCGGGCTCGCCTGGAAGGCCGCGCGCCGCACGTTCGGCCGCGCCGAGGCCGTGACGACCCCCACCCGCCGTGCTGCGGAGTTCCTCGAGAAGTACACCGGCCTCACGGGCGTGCACGCCATCTCGTGCGGCGTCGATGCCGCACGCTACTCGCCGAACTGGGAGCCGCGCACCGAGAACCGCATCGTGTTCGTGGGCCGCGTCACCGGCGAGAAGCAGATCGACGTGCTGCTGCGCGCCGCGACCCTGCTGCCGGCCGAGCTCGACGCGAAGATCGAGATCGTCGGCGGCGGCGACCAGAAGCGCAACCTCGAGCACCTCGCGGCGGAGCTCGGCATCGCGGACCGCGTGACCTTCACCGGCTACGTGACCGATGAGCAGCTCCGCGAGATCTACCACCGGGCATCCGTGCTCGCCATGCCGTCGATCGCGGAGCTGCAGTCGATCGTGACCATGGAGGCGATGGCCTCTGCGCTGCCGGTCGTGGCCGCGAACGCCATGGCGCTGCCGCACCTCGTGCACGACGGCGAGAACGGCTACCTCTTCGAGCCGGGCAGCCCGGAGGACCTCGCGGCGAAGCTGCGCATGGTGCTCGAGGCCGACCCGCAGCGCTACGCCGAGTTCAAGAACGAGTCGCTCCGACTGATCGCGGCGCACGACATCCAGCGCACGCTGACGACGTTCGAGAGCCTGTATCGTGGTGAGCCGGTGGTCGACCCGATCACCGATGGTGCGTCGGCCCTTCGTTCCGAGTGACCGTCGCGCGGGGCGGTAGCTCAGCTGGTTAGAGCAGTGGACTCATAATCCATCGGTCACGGGTTCAAGTCCCGTCCGCCCTACCGCCTGTCGGCGCGCCGCCGGCTCAGCCGAGGATCGCGTCGAGCGACGGGTGCAGGTGCCGGGTGACGAGCACGGATGCCGCGTGGCGTGCGCCGGCCTCGAGCGCCGCGTCGACGTCGGCACCGTCGAGCATCGCGTGCAGCACGCCCGACATGAATGCATCGCCCGCACCGTTCGCGTCGATCACGTCGACCGGCACCGCGTCGACTCGATGCTCGACGACCGTCGCGCCGTCCGACGAGACCGCGATCGCGCCGTCCGCGCCGAGCGTGCAGACCGCGAGGCGGGCACCGTTGCCGACCACACGCCGAAGGAACGGCATCGGCTCGCCGATACGATCGGCGTTCATGAACACCACGTCGGCGGCGTCCAGGAAGGGCTGGTGGTACTCGCTCGTGCCGTCGTAGTCGTGCAGGTCGGTCCAGATCGGGCGACCGGCCGCCCGGGCAGTGGGGATGAGCCGCCGCGAGCGCTCGGAAAGGTCGAGCACGATGACCGCGGCATCCGTCATCGCCGCCTCGAGACGGCGGTCGGCGGGCGAGGGGCGGTCGTCGGGCGTCGAGAGGTAGATCGAGACCCGCTCGCCCGCCTCGGTCATCAGGTTGAGGTGGCGTTCGGTGCGCACGCCGTCGACGAGGTCGAGTTCGAGGCCGGCGACTCCGGCGAGGATGGCGCGGAGGCGGTCGCCATCGGGGTCGGAACCGATCACGGTGAACAGCTCGACCGGGCGCCCGAGCGCTGCGAGACCCAGGGCCTTGCCGGCCGACGTGCCGCCGACGGTCTCGTGGTCGCCGAGGGCGAACTGCATGTGCGGCACCGGTTCGGGCAGGTGGTCGACCTGCACGATCCGGTTCCACGACGTCGGCCCCGACACCACGACCCTGCTGCTCACGTGCGCTCCGTTCGGCCGCTGGACGCGGCATCCGCTCAATCCTCGCAGGGCGGGCCGTCACCCTCGCAACGCTGAGGATTCGTCTGCTCATCGGGGGGTGCGCGGTTCCGTCGGGCGAGGACCGCTCAGGTACCGGCGTGCCCGCGAACGGATCATGTGCCTCTGCGTCGCGCCGGTTCATTCGACGCCCCGAAGCCCAGTAGCGTAGGGCAGGTGCCCACGCCTGTCGCCGCCTCCGTCCACGGTTCCCTCGGTCACCTGAGCCTCAGCCGGCCGGAGGTGATCAACGCGATCGACCTCGAGATGATGGCCGCGCTCATGGAGACGCTCGAGGCCTGGGAGACGGACGACGCCGTCTCGGCCGTGCTGCTCGACGGCGCCGGCGACTTCGGCTTCTGCGCGGGCGGCGACTTCCGCGAGATCCTGGCGCGGGCCGCCGAGGGCATGACCATCGGCACGGTGTTCTTCCGCAACGAGTACCGGGTGATCGCGAAGCTCGCCGAGTACCCCAAGCCCGTCGTGTCGATCATGCACGGCATGACGATGGGCGGCGGCATCTCGCTGGGCGGCCACGTCTCGACGCGCGTGGTCACCGATCGGGTGAACCTGGGGCAGCCCGAGACCGGCTACGGCTTCGTGCCCGACGGCGGGGCGACCTGGCGGCTCGCGCGCACCCCGGGCGAGATCGGCACCTACCTGGCACTGAACTCGGTCGACCTGACCGCTGCCGACGCCGTCGCGCTGGGCTTCGCCGACCATGTCGTGCCGGCCGAGCGCGTGGGTGAGCTGGTCGAGGCGTTGTCGGATGCCTCGGGCGGAGCGCCCGAGTCCGTCGTCGCCGGATTCGCGGTCGACGCCGGCCCGTCTCCGGTGCTGGGCCGGCAGGACTGGGTCGACGCCTGCTATTCGGCCGACACCGTCGAGCAGATCCTCGAGCGCCTCTGGGCGTTCTCGAACGGCCGCACGGTCGAGGGCGTGAGCGCGGAGACGTCGAACGATCCCGACGCGGCGAAGGCCGCGGGCGAGGCCGCCGAGACGCTGCTGAAGCTGTCGCCGACCGCGCTCGTCGCGACCCTGCGCTCGGTGCGCGCCGCCCGCGACGGCGAGACGCTGCGCGAGGCCCTCGAGCGCGAGCTCCGCCTGGCCCGCTGGTTCACGACCCAGCCCGACCTCTTCACCGGCGTGCAGGCCCTCGTCGCCCAGAACACCGAGTCGCTCCACCAGGACGTCGTGCCCGACTGGCAGCCCGCCGACCTCTCGCACGTCGACCTCACCGACATCGTCGCCGCGATGGACACCGCGCTGCGCCACAGCGTCTTCGACCGCGGCCTCGCGATTCCCGAGACCGAGTCGTAGCGGGCGCGCGTGGGCGCCGCCGATGACCACGTGGCCCGGTTGCGGGCCGCGGTCGGGCACGCCCCGCTCTGGCTGCTGAGTGTCACCGGCGTGGTGATCGACGCGGATGCCTCGCGCACGCTGCTCGTCCGACGCCCCGAGACCGGACTCTGGGCGCCCGTCGCCGCGGTGCTCGGCCCGGGGGAGGAGCCGGCGCCGGCGATCGAGCGTGCGGTCCACGCCGAAGCGGGAACTCATGCCACCGTCGAGCAACTCGCGTGGGTGCACGTCACCCGCCCGCTCCGGTACGCGAACGGCGATCGCGCGCAGTACCTCAACCTCGTGTTCCGCCTGCGGGTGGAGCAGGCGACGGATGCCCCTGAGCCGGCCACCGCCCGCTGGTTCCCGCTCGACGGGCTGCCGCCCGACCTCGGCGCCGACCACCGCGAGCGCATCGACGCGGCCCTCGCCCCCGATCGCGCGACGCGCTTCGCCCGGCCGCCCCTACGATGAACGCCATGGATGCCGCCTACGAGGTCGTCGCCGAGACGCCGAGCGTGGAGACGTACCGCGAACTGCGCGTCGTCGCGGGCCTCAGCCCGAAGTCCGAGGCGGCCGCGCGCATCGCGCTGCCGAACTCGTGGTCGTCGGTCGTGGTGCGGCACGATGGTGAGTCGGTGGGCATGGGGCGCGTGATCGGCGACGGCGGCTGCCACTTCCAGGTCGTCGACATCTGCGTGCGGCCCGAGCACCAGGGCCGGGGGCTCGGCAAGCGCATCATGGCCGCGCTCGTCGCCGACCTCGAGGCACGGGTGCCCGAGGGCGGCTACGTCTCGCTGATCGCCGACGGCGACGCGAAGCACCTGTACGCCCAGTTCGGCTTCGCGGAGACCGCGCCCGCCTCGGTGGGCATGGCCCGGCGGTTCTGACCGGGCCCGGCGCATCCGCCCATCGGGCCGACCATCCGGCGCTGTGGAGTTCCGGAGCCTGCGGACCGCAACCCGGTACCGTGGCGTCATGGACCTCCAGCTGCTCATCGGGATCGTGGTGTTCGTCGTGGTGGTGGGCGGCGCGTCGTGGTACTTCTTCATCCGCAGGGACGACCCGAAGGTGCACACGTACGGGTCGCGCGAGACCGACCAGAACATGAACCTCGCGGAGGCGCAGACCGACGTCGGGCGCCACGGCCGTATCGCCGGCGACGTGTAGCCGGCGGGGTAGTCTCGCTGCATGCTCGACATCTCCACCCCGACCGGGATCGCGTTCGCGCTGCTCGTGGTCGCGTCGCTCGTCACGACCCTCGTGCTCGCGGTCGTGCGCCTCGTGCGGATGCGGCACGAGGACGATGACGACGACGAGTGATCAGGTCGAGACCGCGTCCTCCGGCACGCGCAGTGCATCGACCGCCGCATCGCCGCGGATCTCGCGCATGAGCCGCACGACCTCGTCGACGGCGTCCTCGGTGAGGCCCGCGCACACGACCGAGTAGGGGCCGAGGGGCTCGAGTCCGCGAGCGCGGATGCGGATGACCTCCCAGCCCACCTCGTTCAGCGCCTCATCCTTCTCCTGGTCGGAGCCCTCCTTCAGCCCGCGGTGCGCGCGCCCGCCGCGGCCCGGATCGTCGTACTCGACGGCGATGCGCAGCTGCGGCACGAGGATGTCGGGCCACACCTCCTGCTTGCCGTAGAACATGCGCGCCGTTCGCACCGCGTTCACTTTGTGGTGCAGGCGGATGCGGCGGGCGAGCATGATCCGCAGTCGCTGCTCGGTCGCGGAGGTACGCGTGCGCAGGCCGGGCTTCATGAACGCCAGGCCCGCCTCTCGGCCGGCGCCGGGGGAGGCGGCGTTGCGGATGCACTTGGCGCAGCTCGGGCCCGTGAGCACCGCGCGCACGGTCGCCCGGTACCGATCGTGCCCACGGGCGCAGCGCCACTCGTACTCGGCGCCCACGCGCGTCTCGATGGCGACCGCGCGCCGGTCCGGGGGAGCGGCCTTCGCGATGAGTTCCCGGCGCGAGCGGTGCGTCTCATCGAGCAGCATGCACAGCGGGCACTGGCGTGAGAGCGACACGACGCCGTCGCCACGCGGGGAGCCGTGGCCGCAGCCGAAGCGCACGGCGGTCATCGGGCCGTCCCGAGGTCGGTCACGGCACGGTCGGGCTCGGGCAGGTGGGGCTGCATCCTCGTCATGCCCCGGATGCTGCCACCATCCGCTGACACCCGACGGACCCACGCCCGCGCGCACGCCAGAATGGAACGGTGCAGCTCCTCCTCGCCCGCGCCGCGTCCGGCGCGCCGTCGATCGTGCACCTCGACGCGGGCGTGGTCGAACGGGTCGCCGAGGACCGCCTCGCCGCTCGTGTGGCCGAGCTCGAGGCCGACGAGCCGCGCTGGGTGTGGAGCGACACCCGGCACTGGTACCGCCCCCTGCTCGCCGCGGGTGTGCGCGTCGAGCGCTGCCACGACCTTCGGCTCGCCCGGGCGATCCTGCGCGCGTCGGCCGCCGTCGACGCCTACGACCCCGAGGCGGGCGCGGACGCCGGATGGGAGGCGCCGCCCGAGGAGCACGTGCCGACCGCCCGGCACGCCGCGACGCCGCTCTTCGAGCTCGGCGAGTTCGAGGCATCCGCTGGCCTGAAGCCGCCGGCCGACCTGCATTCCGCCGCCGAGTCCATGGCCGAGCACGAGCGGCAGGAGGCGGCGCTCGAGGCTGCGGGGGCGGATGCCTCCAGGCTGCGCCTCCTGCTCGCCGCGGAGTCGGCCGGGGCACTCGTCGCCGCCGAGATCCACGCCGGCGGCATTCCCTGGCGACGTGACGCCCACGAGTCCGTGCTCGTCGCTGCGCTGGGCGACCGCCCTCCGGTAGGCCGCAAGCCGCGTCGGCTCGAGGAGCTGCAGGCCGAGATCGGCGCGGCGCTCGACGGTCCCGTACAGCCCGACTCGCAGGCCGACCTGCTGCGCGCCCTGCGGCGCGCCGGCCTGACCGTGCGCAGCACCCGCGCGTGGGAGCTGCAGGAGCTCGACCACCCGGCGATCGCGCCGCTGCTGGAGTACAAGAAGCTCGCCCGCCTGCTCTCGGCGAACGGATGGCACTGGCTCGACGAGTGGGTGCGCGATGGCCGGTTCCGCCCCGACTACCTGCCGGGCGGCGTGGTCACCGGCCGCTGGGCGACCCGTGGCGGCGGCGCGCTGCAGTTGCCGAAGGCCGTGCGCGGCGCGGTCGTCGCCGACCCGGGCTGGAGGCTGGTCGTCGCGGACGTCGCACAGCTCGAGCCGCGCGTGCTCGCGGCCATGGCCGGCGATGACGCGATGGCCGAGGCGGCGCGGGGCAGGGACCTCTACGACGGCATCGTGCAGCGCGGCGTGGTCGCGACCCGCGACGAGGCGAAGGTCGCGATGCTCGGCGCGATGTACGGCGCGTCGAGCGGCGACGGCGGCCGGCTGGCCCCGCGACTCGGGCGGGCGTACCCGCGCGCGATGGGGCTCGTCGACGAGGCCGCGCAGGTGGGCGAGCGCGGCGGCGTGGTGTCGACGCTGCTCGGGCGCAGCTCGCCGCTGCCGTCCGCCGACTGGCGTGCGCTGCAGTCGGCGGCGTCGCAGCCCGACGCGACCCCGGCCGACGAGCGTCGCGCGCGCACGGCGGCGCGGGAGTGGGGCCGGTTCACGCGCAACTTCGTCGTGCAGGGCACCGCGGCCGAGTGGGCGCTGTGCTGGCTCGCCGAGATCCGCATCGGCCTGCACGCACTCGGGCCGACCGACTCCGCCTCGAGCGGCACCGCATCGGGGCCGGTCTTCGCGGGCCGCGCGCACCTGGTCTACTTCCTCCACGACGAGGTGATCGTGCACGCCCCGGCGGAGCAGGCGGAAGCGGCGGCCGACGTCGTGCGCGCCGCGGCCGAGCGCGCGGCCGAACTGCTGTTCGGCGACGCCCCGGTCGACTTCCCGCTCGACCTCGCGGTCGTCGAGCGCTACGCCGACGCCTGAGCGGCGGGTGCCTCGCCGGCGGCCACCGGGCGCCTGCCGCGGCGTGGTCGCTCGGCGGAGAAGGGGAACGCCACGTCGGCGGAGGAGGCGGCGCCGGCGGCGCGGTCGAGCCACGCCACCATCGCCCGCGCGCGGTCGGCGTCTGCGTCGTCCGCCAGGGCGCGGAGGGCGGCCCCCGCGGCATCCGGCCGGCTCGAGGCATCCGTCTCGCCGTCATCACCCGGCGGGGCGCCCCACCAGACCGCCTCGCGCGCGATCGTGCGGGACGCGTCGACGTCGGGCAGCGAGAGCGCGATGAGCACCCGGTCCACGGTCTCGGCCCAGGCGTCGGCGTCGCGCTCGCCCTCGGCGTCGAGCCAGGCCCGCGCGGCCTCGCGACCCGAGGCGGTGAGTCGATGCAGCGGCAGCCCGTCGTGCGTCGCACCGGCCGACTCGACGAGCGACTGCTTCGTCAGTCGCTCGAGCGTCGCGTAGGTCTGTCCGACGTTGATGCGGCGCCGGCCCCCGGTGCGCCGGGAGAGCTCGTTGTGCAGCTGGAACCCGTACGCCGGGCCCGCGGTGAGCAGGGCGAGGAGCGCATCGCGGACGGCCATGTCTCCTCCGGGTCGGATCGAATCTGCTCACCGAGCATACCGATTCCTGCCGCATCACGATGCGGTTCGCGCGTTCACGACCCGCGGATCACACCCTTGTCATTCGATCCGGCCTGGGGGAAGATGGGGTCGACGCGAGCGATCGCGTCGACAGCTGAACACGAAGCTCCATCCGTTGCCTGAGGTCGTAGGGGAAGACGCACCTCGAGAAACGGAGCAGGAGATGATGGATGCAACTCGGCAGGCACGACCTGCGCGGGGCGTGATCTACGTGCACTCAGCGCCTCGCGCCCTCTGCCCGCACGTGGAGTGGGCGATCGGTCGCGCACTCGGCACCGCCGTCAGTCTCGACTGGAGCGAGCAGCCCGTGCTGCGCGGCGCGCAGCGCGGCGAGCTCTACTGGGAGGCCGTGCAGGGCACGGGCGCGGCCATCGCGTCGGCACTGCGCGGATGGGAGCACCTGCGCTTCGAGGTGACCGAGGATCCGTCGCCCGGCGTCGATGGCGCACGCTGGATGCACACGCCCGACCTCGGCGTCTTCCACGCGCAGCTCGACACGGCCGGCAACATGGTCGTGCCCGAGGACCGCATCCGCTACGCGATGGAACTCGCGGGGACGGACGCCGTCGAGCTGCACCGCGAGCTGCGGCTCGCGCTCGGGCAGGAGTGGGACGACGAACTCGAGCCGTTCCGGCACGCGAGCGACTTCGCACCCGTGGTCTGGCTGCACAAGGTGGGGTAGCGGTCGGGCCCGCGAGCCGGGCAGCGTGGCGCTCCGCGTCGTCGGATGAGGGATTCCCCGGCGGCGCGTCCGAGCGAAACCACCCGGTTCGCCCCGCGGGCGGCGCGATGCACACGGTGCATCCGTCGCCCGCCCCCATGTGGGCGAGGGCGGCTCAGGGCAGGAGCGAACGCTCGAGCTCCTCGATCGGGGCGTACCAGCCCTGGTCGAGCACGAAGGTCTGCAGCTGCTTGTCCAGGCCCAGCACCACGCCGACGCCGACGATCACGAGCAGCACGCCGACGGTGCGCCGCAGCCAGCCGTTCGGGTCGGCCAGCCAGCCGAGCCTGCGGGCGAGCCCCTGGCCTGCGAGGCCGATCAGGAGCAGCGCCAGGGCGAGGCCCACCGCGTACATCGAGACGTAGAGCGTGCCCTCCGCGAGCGATGCCGGCAGCACGGTCGCGACGATGAGCGCGTAGGTCGGGCTGCAGCTCGAGAACGCGGGGCCGAGGGCCGCGCCGAGCATCACGTCACCGCCGAGACCGCCGCGCCGGTAGCCGGCGTCGAGCAGGCGACCGCCGCCCGCCTGCAGCCCGGTCGCGAGCTGGATGCGCTCCCACGTGCGCGGCATCGCGAGCGTGAGCCCGAACACGGCGACGATGACACCGGAGATGAGCTGCCAGACCAGCACGGGCACGCCCAGCAGTGCGGTGGTCGCCTTGAGCAGCATGGTGAAGGCGACCACCGAGACCGCGAGGCTCGCCGCGATGACGAACGGCCGGTACCAGGCGCGTTCGGCGACGGCCGCGTCCGAGGACGTGCGCACGACCGATCCGCCCACGATCACGGGCAGTAGCGGCAGCACGCACGGGGCCAGCACGGTCAGCACGCCCGCGGCGAACGAGGCGAGGGTGAGTGCGAGCACGGTGAGGGTTCAGCTCCCGGCGATGCCGAGCGCGGCGAGCGACGGCGCCAGCACCGGCTGCTCGTACGCGACGTAGCGATCGATCAGCTCACCGGACTCGTCGACGTGCACGAGCGTGGTCTGCAGCGTGACCCCGTACTTCGCGCGGAGGTCCTGGTTCGAGTCGTAGTCGACCTTGAGCACCGTCACGCCGTCGGGCACGCCCGAGCCCTGGATGTCGGCCTCGAGCGCACGGCACTGCGGGCACCAGGTGGCGTGGAAGAACAGCACCTTCTCGCCCTCGGCCGCCTCGAGCGCCGCGGGGGAGTACTCGACGTAGGCGCCGGGGGACACCGCGGCCTCCTGCTCAGCGGCCTCGGCGGGCTCCTCCGACGGCTGCGCGGATTCGGTCGCTTCCGTGGCGGACGGCTCGGCCGCCTCGGCGCTCGCACTGGCGGTCGGGGTGGATGCGGTGTCGGTCGCGTCGCCGCCGGTGGAGGCGAAGACGACGGCGATCGCGACCCCGCCGGCGACGAGCACGCCGACGACGATGAGGGCGATGTTCCGGGGGTTCACGCCGCCCATTCTGGCATCCGTCGCCGCTCGCCCACGCAACGGCCGAGGGGCCGTCACCACCCCGTAAGGATTGGCGACGGCCCCTCGGGCGCGTTGCTGCGGCGCGCTACGCGGTGCGGAACGCGGCGACGGCGTTGTGGCCGCCGAAGCCGAACGAGTTGCTGATCGCCAGCGCGTCGCCGTCGCCCAGCGGACGCGGCTCGGTGACCACGTCGAGCGGGATCTCCGGGTCCTGCTCGACGAGGTTGATCGTCGGCGGCATGAGGCGCTCGTGCAGGGCCAGCACGGTGAACATCGACTCGATCGCGCCGGCGCCGCCGAGCAGGTGCCCGGTGGACGACTTGGTGGCGGTCACGGCGATGTCGTCGAGCCCGTCGCCGAAGACGCGGCGCAGTGCGTTGTACTCGGCGATGTCGCCGACCGGCGTGCTCGTGGCGTGCGCATTGATGTGGCGCACGTCCGACAGGTCGGCGCCGGCGTTCCGCACCGCCGCGATCATCGCGCGCGCGGCGGCGGAGCCCTCGGGGTCGGGTGCGGTGATGTGGTACGCGTCGCTCGTGATGGCGCCGCCGAGCACCTCGGCGTAGATGCGGGCACCGCGGGCCTTCGCGTGCTCCTCGGTCTCGAGCACGAGTGCCGCAGCACCCTCGCCGAGCACGAAGCCGTCGCGGGAGACGTCGTACGGGCGCGACGCGACCGCCGGCTCGTCATTGCGGCGCGAGAGCGCCTGCATCGACGCGAACGCCGCGATCGGCAGCGGGTGGATCGCCGCCTCCGAGCCGCCGGCGATCACCATGTCGGCCAGGCCGTCCTGCAGGTGGTCGTACGCGTTGACGATGGCCTCGGTGCTCGACGCACACGCGGAGACGACCGTGCGGATGCCGGCGCGGGCATGCAGGTCCATGCCGATCGCCGCGCCCGGGCCGTTCGGCATGAGCATCGGCACCGTCATCGGCAGCACGCGGCGCGGGCCGCGCTCGCGCAGCGTGTCCCACGCGTCGAGCAGCGTCCAGACGCCGCCGATGCCGGTCGACCAGTCGACGGCCAGGCGCTCGGGCGCGATCTCGGGTGCGCCCGCGTCGGCCCAGGCCTCGCGGCCCGCGATGAGGGCGAACTGGCTCGAGGGGTCGAGCCGCTTGGTCTCGTGGCGCGCCAGCACCTCGGCGGGCGGCACGGTGGCCTGTGCGGCGAAGGTGACGGGGAGCTCGTGCTCGGAGACCCAGTCGGCCTCGATGGCGCGCGCGCCGGAGGTGCCGGCGAGCAGCGCCTTCCAGCTCTCGGCGGCGGTGCCTCCGAGGGGGGTGGTGGCGCCGATTCCCGTGACGACGATCTTCTTGGTCATGACGATGGACTCTCTCGGGGAGGGGGTGGCGGGGGCATGTCGTGGGGCCGGCCGTCGAGCGGCCGGCCCCACTCGATGCGACTAGGCCTGGGCCTTGACGATGTAGCCGACGGCGTCGCCGACGGTCTTGAGGTTCTTGACCTCCTCGTCGGGGATCTTGACGTCGAACTTCTCCTCGGCGTTGACCACGATGGTCATCATCGAGATGGAGTCGATGTCGAGGTCGTCGGTGAACGACTTGTCCAGCTCGACCGTGTCGGTCGCGATGCCGGTCTCGTCGTTGATGAGCTCGGCCAGGCCGGCCAGGACTTCTTCGGTGGACAGTGCCATGGTGCGTTTCTCCTTGTGATGTCGCTCGTATGACCGGGGTTCAGTCTAGAGGCGGGGTGGGATGCGGCTCAGGGAAGAACCACGACTTGTGCGCCGAACACGAGGCCGGCGCCGAATCCGATCTGCAGGGCGAGGCCGCCCGACAGCTCGGGGTGCTCGGTCAGCAGGCGGTGCGTCGCGAGCGGGATGGATGCGGCGGAGGTGTTGCCGGTGGTCTCGATGTCACGGCCGACGACGACCGTGTCGGGCAGGCCGAGCTGCTTGGCGAACTCGTCGATGATGCGCATGTTCGCCTGGTGCGGGATGAAGGCGGCGAGGTCGGATGCCTCGACGCCGGCGGCCTCCAGGGCCTGCTTGGCGACCTTGGCCATCTCCCAGACCGCCCAGCGGAACACCGCGGGGCCCTCCTGGCGCAGCGTCGGCCACTCGGCGGTGCCGTCGCGGAAGTCGACCAGCTTCGCGTTCATGGAGACCACGTCGGCCTTCGAGCCGTCGGAGCCCCAGACCGTGCGCGAGATGCCGGGCGTCTCGCTCGGGCCGATCACGGCGGCGCCGGCACCGTCGCCGAGCAGGAACGAGATCGAGCGGTCGGTCGGGTCGACGACGTCGGAGAGCTTCTCCGCGCCGATGACGAGCGCGTAGTGCGCGGCGCCGGTGCGGATCAGTGCATCGGCCTGGGCGACCGCGTAGGCGTAGCCGGCGCAGGCCGCGTTCGAGTCGTAGGCGGCGGCGGGGTTCGCGCCGACGCGGTCGGCGACGATCGCGGAGATCGACGGCGTCTGGAGCGTGTTGCTGATCGTGGCGACGATGACGAGGTCGATCTCGGCGGGGTCCACACCCGAGCGCTCGATGGCCTCGCGCGCGGCCTCCGTGGCGAGGTCGACGGCGCCGATCTCGGCGCTCGCGCGCGTGCGGGTGACGATTCCCGTGCGCTGGCGGATCCACTCGTCGGAGGAGTCGATCGGGCCGATCAGGTCGTCGTTCGGCACGATGCGGTCGCCTCGGGCCGCGCCCATCGCGAGGATGCGCGTGTACGCGGGGCCGGTCGCCTGCTTGAGGGTGGGGGTCGTCATGCGGTGCTCTCTGTCGGGGGCGGATGCCGCTTACGCGACGGCGTCGAGGAGGTCGCGCGCGGCGGCCAGGTCGTCGGGGGTCTTGACGGCCACGCTCGGCACGCCGCGCAGGCCGCGCTTGGCGAGGCCGACCAGGGCGCCGGCAGGGGCCAGCTCGATGATGCCGGTGACGCCGCGCTCGGCGAACGAGTCCATGCAGAGGTCCCAGCGCACGGGCGAGGAGACCTGCCCCACGATGAGCTCGAGGTAGCGGGCGCCGGACTCGACGATCGACCCGTCGTTGTTGGTCCAGAGCGGGAGCACCGGGTCGTGGGTCTCGAGGGCGCCCGCCGCCTCGGCCAGGCGGTCGACCGCGGGGGACATGTACGCGGTGTGGAATGCACCGGCGACCTGCAGCGGCACGACGCGCGCGCCGCGCGGGGCGTCCTCGGCGAGCTTCGCGAGCGCATCGAGCGCTCCCGCCACGACGACCTGGCCGCCGCCGTTGACGTTCGCGGGGGAGAGGCCGAGCTCTGCGAGCTTCGCGTCGAGGGCGTCGGCGGTGCCGCCGAGCACCGCGCTCATGCCGGTCTCCTCGAGCGCTGCAGCCTCGGCCATCGCGCTGCCGCGCACGGCGACGAGGCGCATCGCGTCGTGCTCGGAGAGCACGCCCGCACCGGCTGCCGCGGTGAGCTCGCCGACCGAGTGGCCGGCGATGCCGCCGATCCGGTCGCGACCGCCGTCGGCGGTGAGCGCGCGAAGGGTCATGAGACCGGCCGCGACGATGAGCGGCTGCGCGACCGCGGTGTCGCGGATCGTGTCGGCGTCGCTCTCGGTGCCGTGGCGCACGAGGTCGACGCCGGAGGCATCCGACAGCTCGGCCAGATGCGCGGCGTACGACGGCTCTTCGAGCCAGGGCGAGAGGAAGCCGGGGGTCTGGGAACCCTGACCCGGGCACACGACGACGATCACGGTTCCAGTCTGCCAACGCGGCGCGCGGCGCGAGTGTGCACTCTCCACAAGGCTCGGCTCAGACCATTGTCCGGATGCCACATGGTGCCCGAGGAGTGCTCAGGAACGTCGGACGGGCGTCTCGTGGTCGCTCATGGAGCCGATGATGAGGGCGGCCTGGAGGATGAGGGCCTCGCGCGCGCCGGTCGCATCCCACCCGATGACCTCGGAGACGCGCTTCAGCCGGTAGCGCACCGTGTTCGGGTGCACGAACAGCTCGCGGGCCGTCGCCTCGAGCGAACGGCCGTTGTCGAGGTAGCACCACAGCGTCGTGAGCAGCTCGGTCGAGTGCGCCTGGAGCGGCCGGTAGATGCGGTGCACGAGCGTCGCGCGCGCGAGCGGGTCGCCGGCGAGCGCGCGCTCCGGCAGCAGGTCGTCGGCGTGCACCGGACGGGGCGCGTGCCGCCACGACCGCGCCACTGCGAAGCCCGCAAGCGCGGCGCGGGCGCTCTTCGAGGCGTCGACGAGGTTGGGCACCTCGTGGCCGAGCACGAGGTGGCCGGGGCCGAAGTGCGGTTCGAGCGCGACCGCGATCTCCATGAAGCTGAGCGCCGCGGAGGTGCCGATCTGCTCGTCGGCGTCGCGGCTGCGCGGGTCGGCGCGGCCGACCACGAGCACGAGCCGGCTGCCCTGCACGCCGATCAGCACGTCGGCGGCCATGTGGCGTGCGGCGCGGCGCACCTGGTCGACGTCGAGCGTCTTGGGCGTGGTGCCCACGAGCACCGCGACCTCGCCGTGGCCGTGCCAGCCGAGGGCCGCGATGCGGCTCGGCAGTTCCTCGTCGTACTCGCCCGACAGGATCGAGTCGACGACGAGCGCCTCCAGGCGCGCGTCCCACAGCCCGCGCGCCTCGGCCGCCCGCGCGTAGACGTCGGCCGCCGCGAAGGCGATCTCCCGCGAGTACAGCAGGATCGCCTCGCGCAGCGTCTCGCCGCCGTCCTTCACGCGCTCCTCGACGACCTCGACGGTCACGCGGATGAGCTGCAGCGTCTGCTGCAGGCTCACCGAACGCAGCAGCTCCCGCGGGGCGGCGCCGAACACGTCGGCGGCGATCCACGGCGTCGACCGTGGGTCGTCGAACCAGGCGATGAACGAGGTGATGCCGGCCTGCGCGACGAGTCCCACGGCCGAACGACGGCTCGGGGGCATGTCGCCGTACCACGGCAGCGTGTCCTCGAGGCGCTTGAGCGTCGCGGTCGACAACTCACCGGAGATCGTCCGCAGCCACGCGAGCGTCTCCGCCTTCGTCCGGTTGGGGGCCACTCGGTTAGCTCTCGCCCCCCGCGGTGCCGGTCGTGCCGGCGTTCACGTCGTGCAGCCGGTACTTCTCGATCGCCTGGGCGGGGATGCCGCGGTCGATCTCGCCGCGCTGGGCGAGCATCTCGAGCGTGCGCACCACGACCGACGGGCCGTCGATGGTGAAGAACCGGCGGGCGGCGGGACGCGTGTCGCTGAAGCCGAAGCCGTCTGCGCCGAGCGTGGCGTAGTGGCCGGGCACGTAGGCGCGGATCTGGTCGGGCACCGCGTGCATGTAGTCGGTCACCGCGACGAACGGGCCCTCGGTGCTCGCGAGCTTGCGCGTGAGGTACGGCACCTGCGGCGTGGCATCCGGGTTCAGGAAGTTGTGCTCGTCGGCGGCGAGGCCGTCGCGGCGGAGCTCCGACCAGGAGGTCACCGACCAGACGTCGGCCGACACGCCCCAGTCGTCGGCCAGCAGCTGCTGCGCCTCGAGCGCCCACGGCACCGCCACGCCCGAGGCCATGAGCTGCGCCTTCGGGCCCTGCACCGGCGAGCCGGAGATGCGGTGGATGCCGCGCTGGATGCCCTCGACGTCGACGCCCTCGGGCTCGGCGGGCTGCACGATCGGCTCGTTGTAGACCGTCAGGTAGTACATGACGTTCGGGTCGGGGTGCGAACCGCCGTACATGCGCTCCAGGCCGGCGCGCATGATGTGGCCGATCTCGTAGCCGTACGCGGGGTCGTACGTGACCACGGCCGGGTTGGTCGACGCGAGCAGCGGCGAGTGCCCGTCGGCGTGCTGCAGGCCCTCGCCGGTCAGCGTGGTGCGGCCGGCGGTCGCGCCGATGATGAAGCCGCGCGCCATCTGGTCGCCCGCGGCCCACATGGCGTCGCCCGTGCGCTGGAAGCCGAACATCGAGTAGAAGACGTAGATCGGGATGAGCGGCTCGCCCTCGACCGAGTACGACGTGCCGATGGCGGTGAACGCCGCCATCGCGCCGGCCTCGTTGATGCCGACGTGCACGATCTGGCCCTGCGGGCTCTCCTTGTACGCCAACAGCAGCTCGCGGTCGACCGACGTGTAGTGCTGGCCGTTCGGGTTGTAGATCTTCGCGCTCGGGAAGAACGCGTCGATGCCGAACGTGCGCGCCTCGTCGGGGATGATCGGCACGATGCGGTTGCCGAAGTCCTTCGCCCGCATGAGGTCCTTGAGCAGGCGGACGAAGGCCATCGTCGTGGCGATCTCCTGGTGCCCGGAACCCTTCTTCGCGATCGCGTACGCCGAGTCGTCGGGCAGCGAGATCGCGGTGTGCTTCGTGCGCCGCTCGGGCAGGTAGCCGCCGAGCTCGCGCCGGCGTTCGTGCAGGTACTGGATCGCCTCGTCGTCCTCGCCCGGGTGGTAGTACGGCGGCAGGTACGGGTTCTCCTCGAGCTGCGCGTCCGAGATCGGGATGCGCATGGTGTCGCGGAACGTCTTGAGGTTGTCCAGCGTCATCTTCTTCATCTGGTGGGTCGCGTTGCGGCCCTCGAACGACGGTCCGAGACCGTAGCCCTTGATGGTCTTGGCGAGGATGACGGTGGGCTGGCCCTTGTGCTCGGTGGCGGCCTTGAACGCCGCGTAGACCTTGCGGTAGTCGTGCCCGCCGCGCTTGAGGTTCCAGATGTCGTCGTCGGAGAGGTCCTTGACGAGGTCGAGCGCGCGCGGGTCGCGACCGAAGAAGTTCTCGCGCACGTAGGCGCCCGACTCGGCCTTGTAGGTCTGGAAGTCGCCGTCGGGCGTGACGTTCATGAGGTTGCGCAGGGCGCCCTCGTCGTCGTGGGCGAGCAGGTCGTCCCACTCGCGTCCCCAGACGACCTTGATCACGTTCCAGCCCGCACCGCGGAAGAAGCTCTCGAGCTCCTGGATGATCTTGCCGTTGCCGCGCACCGGGCCGTCGAGGCGCTGCAGGTTGCAGTTGATCACGAAGTTGAGGTTGTCGAGGCCCTCGTTCGCCGCGACCTGCAGCTGGCCGCGGCTCTCGACCTCGTCCATCTCGCCGTCGCCGAGGAACGCCCAGACCTGCTGGTCGCTGGCGTCCTTGATGCCGCGGTTGGTGAGGTACTTGTTGAGCTGCGCCTGGTAGATCGCGTTGATCGGCCCGAGGCCCATCGACACGGTCGGGAACTGCCAGAACTCGGGCAGCAGGCGCGGATGCGGGTAGGAGGGCAGCCCGTTCGGCGCGTGCGACTTCTCCTGGCGGAAGCCGTCGAGCTGGTCGGTGGTGAGGCGACCCTCGAGGAACGCACGTGCGTAGGTGCCGGGGGAGGCGTGGCCCTGGATGTAGATCTGGTCGCCGCCGCCGGGGTGGTCCTGGCCGCGGAAGAAGTGGTTGAAGCCGACCTCGTAGAGCGCGGCGGACGACGCGTACGTCGAGATGTGGCCGCCGACGGCGATGCCGGGCCGCTGCGCGCGGTGCACGAGCATCGCCGCGTTCCAGCGGATCCAGGCGCGGTAGCGGCGCTCGAGGCTCTCGTCGCCGGGGAACTCGGGCTCGTTCTCGGGCGCGATGGTGTTCAGGTAGTCGGTGGTGGGCACCATCGGCACGCCGAGGTGCAGCTCCTTGGAGCGCTTGAGCAGGCTGAGCATGATCTCGCGCCCGCGCTGGTGGCCCTGCGACGCGACGAGCGCATCCAGGGACTCGGACCACTCGGCCGTCTCCTCCGGGTCGGAGTCCATCTCGGTGGCGGAGTACGGATCCTGGTCGTTGACAGTCACACTCGACCTCTCTCTCGTGGCAGATGCTGCCGGAATGCGCGCGCGATCGGCCGGGTCACGGCGTGCGGCACACCTAGTCATCCTAGAGTCTTGCGGCGCTCCCGGCGCGAATCGAGGCGGGCGCGAGCCGGGCGCCGCCGGTCGGCCGGGTCCGCACTGCGCCCGCACGCGCGCCGCGACGGTAGAATCGCCTCCGTCGCATGCGCGACGAGGGCCTTTAGCTCAGTTGGTAGAGCGCCACGTTTACACCGTGGATGTCATCGGTTCGAGCCCGGTAGGGCCCACTCGAACATGGTCGCCACGCCTGGGGGAAGGACTCGACTCATGGATCTCGGAGCGTTCTCGGTGAGCCTGACCGTCGAGGACCTCGGCGCGAGCCGGGCGTTCTACGAGCGCCTCGGGTTCGAGGCCGTCGGCGGCGACGGCGAGCAGTGGCAGATCCTGCGGAACGGCACGACGACCCTCGGCCTGTTCCAGGGCATGTTCGACCGCAACACACTCACGTTCAACCCCGGGTGGGACGCCCGGGGCGAGCCGACCGAGACCTACACCGACATCCGCGAGATCGAGCGCCGGCTCGACGACGCCGGGGTCGAGATCGTCCAGCGCACCGAGCCGGGTACCGATGGCCCGGCGCACCTCATGCTGATCGACCCCGACGGCAACCCGGTGCTGCTCGACCAGCACCGGTAGGGCGGCCGCGCGGACCCGTACCTAGACTCGGGTCATGGTCGACGTGCATCCGAACGCCTGGGTCTCACCGCACGCCGTGCTGCGCGGCGACATCACTCTCGGCGCCGGGGCACGAGTCCTCGACTTCGCGGTGCTCGACGGCAGCCGGGGACCGGTGCGCATCGGCAGCGACGTCGTGGTGATGGAGCACGCCCTCGTGCGCGCGCGCGATGATCACCCCGTCGTGATCGGCGATGCGGTGCTGGTCGGGCCCCACACGCACGTGAACGGGGCGCGCGTCGAGGACGAGGTGTTCATCGCGACCGGTGCCGCGTTGTTCCCGGGCTCGCGTGCGGGCGCAGGCTCCGAGCTGCGCATCCACAGCGTCCTGCAGGTGAACTCCCGCCTCGCGCCGGGCACGGTGGTGCCGATCGGATGGATCGCGGCGGGCGACCCGGCGGCGCTGTTCGCCCCCGGCCAGCACGAGGAGCTCTGGGCGGTCCAGCGGGAACTCGACTTCCCCGGAACCGTCTACGGCGTCGACCGGGGCACCTCGATGCGCGAGATGATGCGTCTCCAGTCGGCCCGGTACGGGCCCGACCCCTCCTAGGCGGTCCCGCCGCCGCCGATCGTGCCCGCGCTAGGCTGGCGCACGTGCCTGTCTCGCTCGCCGATGTCGTCTCCGCCGCGCACGAACTCTGGCCGCTCGACGGCGCCGAGGCGTGGGACGCGCCGGGCCTCGTCAGCGGGGACCCGCGCGCCGAGGTGTCACGCGTGCTGCTCGCGGTCGACGCGGTCGACGCGACCGTCGCCGAGGCCGTGGACGGCGGGTACGACCTGCTGCTCACGCACCACCCGCTGCTGCTGCGCGGGGTCACCTCGGTCGCCGAGGACCGCTACAAGGGGGCGCTGCTCGCGCGACTGATCCGGGGCGGATGCGCGCTGCTCGGCGCCCACACGAATGCCGACGTGGTCGAGGAGGGCACCTCCGCGGTGCTCGCCGCCGGGCTCGGCATCGTCGACGCACGTCCGATCGTGCCCGGGGCGGACCCCGCCCGCGGACTCGGCAGGGTCGGAGAACTCGCCGAGCCCGTCGCGCTCGGACGGTTCGCCCGGCACGTGCTCGACCTGCTGCCCCCGACCGCGGGCGGCGTGCGCGTGGCCGGCGAGTACGACCAGCCGGTGCGGTGCGTCGCGGTCTGCGGGGGAGCGGGCGACTCGCTGCTCGCGCACCCGGAGGTGCGCTCCGCCGACGCCTACGTCACCGCCGACCTGCGCCACCACCCCGCCTCGGAGTCCCGTGAGGAGACGCTCGCCGCGGGCTCCGGCCCCGCCCTCCTCGACGTGTCGCACTGGGCGAGCGAGTGGCTCTGGCTCGACGCCGCCGCGGCCCAGCTCCGCGCGTCCCTGCCGGGTGTCGTCGTCGACGTGAGCGAGTCGCGCACCGACCCGTGGGACTTCGCCGTCGTACACTGACGACTCCGGGGCATCCGCCCGACCCCCGACCGAGGAGATCACGTGAAGGCCACTCCCGCAGCGCAGCAGGAGCTCCTGCGCCTCCAGGCGCTCGACACCCGACTCGCCCAGATCGCCCACCGGCTCGGCAGCCTGCCGCAGGCGGAGCAGCTCGCCGAGCTCGGGCGACGCGACGACGCGGCTCGGCGCAGGCGCACGGAGTCGTCGGGCGTGCTCGACGACGCGCGCGCCGAGCTCAAGCGGGTCGAGTCCGACGTCGACGTGGTCGAGGCGCGGATCGTGCGCGACGACGCGCGTCTCGCGGCGAGCACCTCCGTGAAGGACGTCGCCGGCCTCGAGTCGGAGCTCACCTCGCTGCGGAAGCGCCTCAGCGACCTCGAGGACATCGAGCTCGCCGTGATGGAGCGGGTCGAGGAGCTCGAGCGCGACGTGCAGGGCATCGACGACGAGCGCGAGGACATCGCGAGCGAGGTCTCCCGGGTCTCGGACGAGCGCGACGAGGCCGCCGGGGCGCTGACGACCGAGCGCGACCAGGCCGCGCGCGACCGCGCGGCCATCGCCGAGGGACTTCCCGACGACCTCGAGGCGTTCTACGAGCGGCGACGGGTCGCGGGCGGCGGCATCGGCGCCGCGCTGCTGCGCCAGCGCACCTGCGGGGGGTGCACGATCACGCTCACGGGCTCCGACCTCGAGGACGTGCGGCGCGCGGCGGACGACGAGGTGCTGCAGTGCCCGGACTGCGACCGGATCCTCGTGCGCACCGACGAGTCCGGCCTCTGAGGCGTCACGCATCCGCGGGCGGTACGCTGGAGGGTGCGAGCGGGTCGGCAAGACGGTCGCGTCGCCCGAGCGATCGGGCGCCGAGGAACGTCCGGGCTCCGCAGGGCAGGACGGTGGGTAACACCCACCCGGGGCAACCCGCGAGACAGTGCCACAGAAAGCAGACCGCCACGGGCTCCGGCCCGCGGTAAGGGTGAAACGGTGGGGTAAGAGCCCACCAGCGGCCGCGGTGACGCGGTCGGCTCGGCAAACCTCGTCCGGAGCAAGGCCAGACAGGGAACCATGGGGCTGCCCGTCCCGTTCCCGGGTGGGCCGCTGGAGGGCCGCGGCAACGCGTCCCCGAGAGAGATGGCCGTCCAGCCGGTGTCGCGCAAGCGCCCGGTCAACAGAACCCGGCGTATCAGCCGGCCCGCTCGCTCCCGCTCAGCCGCCGGAGGGCGCCGCCCCGGCGGCCCACTCGGTGCCGTACGTCACGGCCATCGCCGCCGCGCCCAGGATCCCGGCGTTGTTGCGGTGCACCGCCGGAACGATCGGCGTGTTGAGCTTCAGCAGGGGCAGGAAGTGCTCGTGCTTCTTCGACACGCCGCCGCCGACGATGAACAGGTCGGGGGAGAAGAGGAACTCGACGGTCTCGTAGTAGCGCTGCAGGCGCTTCGCCCACTGCTCCCACGACAGCTCCTTGCGCTCCATCGCGGAGTACGCAGCGCGGTGCTCGGCGTCCTTGCCGTCGATCTCGAGGTGGCCGAGCTCCGAGTTCGGGATGAGCACGCCGTCGTGGATGAGCGCGGACCCGATGCCCGTGCCGAGGGTGGTCATGATGACGAGGCCGCGCTCGCCCATTCCCGCGCCGAAGCGCGTCTCGGCGTAGCCGGCGGCATCCGCGTCGTTGATGAAGTGGATCGGCACCCCGAGCTCCTTCTCGAACATCGCCTCGGCGGGCAGCCCGATCCACTCGTCGGAGATGTTGGCGGCCGACATGGTGCGCCCGTGGTGCACGATGGCGGGGAAGCAGACGCCGATCGGCAGGGTCCCGTCGTGCCCGAGCGTTCCGAGCAGCTCCTTGGTCGCCTCGAGGATGTCGGCCGGTTCGCCGCCCGGCGGCGTCGGCACCTTGACGCGGTCGGAGACGAGTTCGCCGGCGTCGACGTCGACGATCGCCCCCTTGATGCCGGTTCCGCCGATGTCGATGCCGATGGCCCGTACGTCGCCCATGTGGTCACCATAGCGCGCGCCCGTCGCCCCGGGGAGGGCCGCGGCGGGCGGGCGTAGGATCGTTGCATGACGTCCCAGGGGGAAGATCAGTACTGGTACAACATGAAGACCGGCGAGGTCGAGCACGGGTTCGTGTCGCCGTCGGTCGATCGGGTGGGGCCGTTCCCGACCGCGGGTGAGGCCGCGATGGCCCTCGAGATCCTGCGCGCGAACAGCGCGAAGTGGGCCGAGGAGGACGCGGTCGACGACGCCTGAGACGGATGCCCGGGGCCGCGCGACTACTCGTAGCTGTGCTCGGGTCCCGGGTACTCGCCCGCCTCGACGTCGGCGCGCCAGGCGCGTGCCGCGTCGCCGAGCGTCTGGGCGAGGTTCGCGTACTGGCGCACGAACCTGGGGATGCGCCCGGTCGTGAGGCCGGCCCAGTCGGTCCAGACCAGCAGCTGTCCGTCGGTGTGCGGTCCGGCGCCGACGCTGATCGTGGGGATCGCCAACGACTCGGTGACGCGCTTCGCCGCATCCGCCGGCACCATCTCGAGCACCACCGCGAAGGCTCCCGCCTCCTGAACGGCGAGCGCGTCGGCGACGAGCTGGTCGACCGCGTCGCCCCGGCCCTGGATGATGTGCCCGCCGAGGCCGTGCTCGGACTGCGGCGTGTACCCCACGTGGCCCATGACCGGGATGCCCGACTGCACGATGCGCTCGATCTGCGGTGCGCTGCGCTCGCCGCCCTCGAGCTTCACGGCGTGCGCGCCGGACTCCTTCATGAAGCGCACGGCCGTGTGCAGCGCTTCCTGCGGCCCCGACTCGTACGAGCCGAACGGCATGTCCGCGACCACGAAGGCACGCGTCACGGCCTTGGCCACGGCGCGCGTGAGCGGCATGAGCTCGTCGACGGTGACCGGGAGCGTCGTGTCGTAGCCGAGCACGTTGTTGCCCGCGGAGTCGCCGACGAGGAGGAAGTCGATGCCGGCCTCGTCGAAGATCTTCGCCGTGAGCTGGTCGTAGCTCGTGAGGCCCGTGATCGGGATGCCCTGCTCCTTGGCATTCTGGAAGTGCCGGGTGCGCACGCGGCGCGGACCTGCGGCGCGTGCCGCCCCGCCGCCGTAGGGGTTCTGCTCGCCGCCGGCGGAGGACGCGTCGGCGGAGGGATCAGGCAGCTCTGGCATGGGGCAAGTCTAGCCATCCGGCGTCGGTCGCCCGGCCGCATCCGACGCCCCTCCGGTGCGCCCGACGCGCGCCCGGCCCGGGTCGTGGCCGGGCCGCGGAGCCACTAGCCTAGGTGGAGCGAGAGAGGGTGTTGATGGACAAGCAGCGGGACTTCGTGCTCCGGACCATCGAGGAGCGGGGCGTCAAGTTCGTCCGGCTCTGGTTCACCGACGTGGTGGGCACGCTGAAGTCGGTCGCGATCGCGCCGGCCGAGGTGGAGGGGGCGTTCACCGAGGGGCTCGGCTTCGACGGCTCCGCGATCGAGGGGCTCACGCGCAGCTACGAGTCCGACCTGCTCGCGCACCCCGACCCCACGACGTTCCAGACGCTCCCGTGGCGCGGCGACATCGACCCCACGGCGCGCATGTTCTGCGACATCACGACGCCCGACGGCGAGCCGGCGGTCGCCGACCCGCGCAACGTGCTCAAGCGCACGCTCGAGAAGGCCGCCGACGCCGGGTTCACCTTCTACACGCACCCCGAGATCGAGTTCTACCTGCTCAAGTCGTCGAAGTTCGGCACCGAGGGTCCGCAGCCGGTCGACTCGGCCGGGTACTTCGACAACGTGCCGGGCGGCACCGCGCACGACTTCCGCCGCCGCTCGGTGCGCATGCTCGAGGACCTCGGCATCTCGGTGGAGTTCAGCCACCACGAGGCGGGCCCCGGCCAGAACGAGATCGACCTCCGCTACGCGGACGCGCTCGCCATGGCCGACAACATCATGACGTTCCGCACGGTCATCAAGGAGGTCGCGATCGAGCAGGGCGTCTACGCCACGTTCATGCCGAAGCCGTTCTCCGACCAGCCGGGCTCGGGCATGCACACGCACATGTCACTGTTCGAGGGCGACACCAACGCCTTCTACCAGCAGGGTGCGGAGTACCAGCTCTCGACGATCGGACGCCAGTTCGTCGCCGGCCTGCTGCGCCACGCGAGCGAGATCAGCGCCGTCACGAACCAGTTCGTCAACTCGTACAAGCGGCTCTGGGGCGCCGACGAGGCACCGAGCTTCATCACCTGGGGCCACAACAACCGCTCCGCGCTCGTGCGCGTGCCGCTCTACAAGCCCAACAAGGGCCAGAGCGCCCGCGTCGAGTACCGCGCGATCGACTCCGCGGCGAACCCGTACCTCGCGTTCTCGCTCCTGCTGGCCGCGGGCCTCAAGGGCATCGAGGAGGGGTACGAGCTGCCCGAGGAGGCCGAGGACAACGTCTGGTCGCTGACCGACGCGGAGCGCCGCGCCCTCGGCTACCGGTCGCTGCCGGCGAGCCTCGACCACGCGATCGAGTACATGGAGGGGTCGGAGCTGGTGGCGGAGACGCTCGGCGAGCAGGTCTTCAACTACGTGCTCGCGAACAAGCGCCAGGAGTGGCGCGACTACCGCAGCCAGGTGACCCCCTACGAGCTGCAGCGCAACCTGGAGATCCTCTAGCGCCGGGCCGGGTGACGTCGATGCGCGGCCGGAGCCAGAGTCTCACCGCACTCGCCCGCCTGGGCTTCGATGACCTGAGCGCGGGCGCGGAACGGCTCGCGGCGGTCGGCGAGCTGCTCGGTGTCGGCGAGGAGCCCTGCATCGAGGTCGCGCGGCACGCGGCCGACCCCGACCAGGCGCTCGCGCTGCTGCACGACATCGCGGCACGCGACCGCGACCGGGTGGCGGAGCTGGTCGGCGACCCGGCGATCGCGGCGGGGCTGGGTCGGCTGCTCGGCGCGTCCCGCGGGCTCGGGCAGTTCTTCGAGCGTCATCCGGAGGAGCTCGAGCTGCTTCGCGCCGCCCCGGCGCCACCGGCCACCGCGGCCGAGTATCGCGAGCGGATGCTGGAGGCCATCGAGGGCCGCGGCCACGGCGGCCTCGACGACGCAGAGTCGGCGTGGCCGGCGCTGCGCGTGCGATACCGCCGGCTGCTCGCCCGGATCGCGCTCTACGACCTGAGCGCGGCCGACGCGGTCGACGTGCTCGACCGTGTGGCAGCAGGGCTCGCCGACCTCGCGGGCGCCACGATGGACGCGGCGCTCGAGCTCGCCCGGCGTGCGCACTCGCGTCGCGACGGCGACCCTGCGGCGCCGGCCCGGTTCCCCGCGGCATCCGTCGCGGCGACCCGGCTCGCGGTGATCGGCATGGGCAAGGCCGGCGCTCGCGAGCTGAACTACGTCAGCGACGTGGACGTGATCTTCGTGGCCGAGTCCGCCGACGAGGAGCACGTCACGGGCCCCGTGGCGATCGACATCGCCACGCGCCTCGCGATGACCATGATGCGGGTGCTCAACGGGTTGTCCGTGGAGCCCCCGCTCTGGGAGGTCGACCCGAACCTCCGCCCCGAGGGCAAGGACGGCGCGCTCGTGCGTTCGCTCGAGTCGCACCTGACCTACTACGACCGCTGGGCGAAGACGTGGGAGTTCCAGGCGCTGCTCAAGGCCCGGCCGATCGCCGGGGACGCCGAGCTCGGGGCCCGGTACGTCGCCGGCGTCGCCCCGAAGGTGTGGGCGATCGCGTCGCGCGAGAACTTCGTCGAGTCGGTGCAGAAGATGCGCGAGCGGGTGACCGAGCACATCCCCGACGAGGAAGTCGACGTGCAGCTGAAGCTCGGCCCCGGCGGCCTGCGCGACATCGAGTTCACGGTGCAGCTGCTGCAGCTCGTGCACGGCCAGGCCGACGACACGGTGCACCAGCGCGGCACGGTCGCGGCGCTCGACGCGCTCGCCCTCGCCGGCTACGTGGGCCGTGTCGAGGCCGCCGAGTTCACCCGCGACTACCGGGTGCTGCGCGTGATGGAGCATCGCCTCCAGCTCGCGCGCCTGCGCCGCACGCACCTCATGCCGCGCTCGGACGAGGACATGCGCCTGCTCGCGCGCGCGACCGGGCTCGCATCGACCGCCGAGGAGCTGCGCCGGCTCTGGCAGTCGACGCGCTCGCGCGTGCGCGGCCTGCACGAGCGGCTCTTCTACCGTCCGCTGCTGTCGGCGGTGGCCGCGCTCCCGGAGGAGGGCCTCGAACTCACGAGCGAGCAGGCGGCGGCCCGCCTGCAGGCGATCGGGTTCCGCGACCCCGCCGGCGCGCTCGCGCACATCGCGGCGCTCACGAGCGGGGTGTCCAGGCGCGCGGCGATCCAGCGCCACCTGCTGCCCGTGCTGCTGGAGTGGTTCGCCGACGGCGCCGACCCCGACTACGGCCTGCTCGCGTTCCGGCGGCTCAGCGACCGCCTCGGAACCGCCCATTGGTACCTGCGCTTCCTGCGCGACTCGACCGCCGCGGCGCTGCGCCTGACCCGCGTGCTCTCGGGATCGCGGTTCGTCGGCGAGCTGCTCGACCTCGCCCCGGAGTCGGTCGTCTGGCTGGACGACGACGCCGAGCTGCGCCCGCGCTCGATCGACGAGCTGCGCGAGGAGGCGCGCGCCGTGCTCGCCCGCCATGCCGAGCCCGACGCGGCGGCGCGGGTGCTGCGCACCATGCGCCGCCGCGAGGTGCTGCGGCTCGCGTTCTCCGCGATCGTCGGCACGTGCACGGTCGAGGAGCTCGGCCACGGACTCAGCGACGTCACCCGGCAGCACATCGAGTCGGTGCTCGAGGCGATCCGTCGCCCGGCGGGCGAGGAGGGTGACGGCATCGAGTTCGGCGTCATCGCGATGGGCCGCTTCGGCGGCCGGGAGCTGGGCTTCGGGTCGGATGCCGACGTCATGTACGTGTTCCGCCCGGCCGGGGCCGAGCCGCAGGACGCCCAGCGTCGTGCGCTGCACCTCGTGTCCGAGCTCCAGCGGCTGACGGCGGATGCCCGGCTTCCGCTGGACCTCGACGCGGACCTGCGACCCGAGGGGCGCAACGGCGTGATCGCCAGGTCGCTCGACGCCTACCGGGCGTACTACGCGCGGTGGTCGCTGACCTGGGAGGCGCAGGCGCTGCTGCGGGCGCGGCCGGCGGCAGGTGACGCGGCGCTGCTCGCCGAGTTCGAGGAGCTCGCGGACGCCATCCGCTATCCGGCCGTCATCGGCCAGCAGGAGGTGCGGGAGGTCAAGCGCCTCAAGGCCAGGGTCGAGAACGAGCGCCTGCCCCAGGGCGCCGATCCGACGCGGCACCTGAAGCTCGGACGGGGGTCGCTCAGCGACGTCGAGTGGTTCGTGCAGCTGCTGCAGCTGCGCAAGGCGACCGACGTGCCCGCTCTGCGGACGACCTCGACGCTGCAGGCGCTCGCTGCCGCCGCCGATGCGGAGCTGGTGGGACGGCGCGACGCCGAGGTGCTGCGGGACGCGTGGATCATCGCCTCGCGCGCGCGCTCGGCGCTCACGCTGTGGCTCAACAAGACGACCGACGTGCTGCCGGTCGCTCGCGCGCAGCTCGAGGGCGTGGCACGCCTGCTGGAGTACCCGCCCGGCTCGGCGACCCGGCTCGAGGAGGACTACCTCTCCGCGACCCGGCGCGCGCGACGCGTGTTCGAGCGGGGGTTCTACGGCGAGCCCGAGCGCGGCCACGCGAGCACCGGCTGACCCGGGCGCGGCCCGGAATCGCCGGAGCGGCCGTGCGCGGCCGTCAGCTGCCGGAAACGGCGACGGGCCGCACCACCGAGGTGGTACGGCCCGTCGTGCGTAGGGTCCGGATCAGACGCCGAAGTACAGCTCGTACTCGAACGGGTGCGGCCGCTGCGCGAGCGGCTTGATCTCGTTCTCCATCTTGTAGTCGATCCAGGTCTCGATGAGCTCCGGCGTGAAGACGCCGCCCGCGAGGAGGAACTCGTGGTCGGCCGCGAGGGCATCGAGCGAGTCCTGCAGCGAGTTCGGGACCTGGGGGATGTTCTTGGCCTCCTCCGGCGGGAGCTCGTAGAGGTCCTTGTCGACCGGCTCGTGCGGCTCGATGCGGTTCTTGATGCCGTCGATGCCGGCCATCAGCTGGGCCGCGAACGCGAGGTACGGGTTGCCCGAGGCGTCCGGCGCGCGGAACTCGATGCGCTTGGCCTTGGGGTTGGTGCCCGTGATCGGGATGCGGACCGCGGCGGAGCGGTTACCGGCCGAGTAGACCAGGTTCACCGGCGCCTCGAAGCCCTTGACCAGACGGTGGTAGCTGTTCAGCGTGGGGTTCGTGAACGCGAGCACCGAGGGGGCGTGGGCGAGGATGCCGCCGATGTACCAGCGAGCGGTGTCGGAGAGCCCGCCGTAGCCGGCCTCGTCGTAGAACAGCGGGCTGCCCTCGTTCCAGAGCGACTGGTGGGTGTGCATGCCCGAGCCGTTGTCGCCGAAGAGCGGCTTCGGCATGAAGGTCGCGACCTTGCCCCACTGGTTCGCCGTGTTCTTGACGATGTACTTGAACTTCAGGATGTCGTCCGCGGCGTGGACCATCGTGTCGAACTTGTAGTTGATCTCGGCCTGGCCACCGGTGCCCACCTCGTGGTGGGCGCGCTCGAGCTCGAGGCCCGACTCGATCAGCTTCAGCGAGATGTCGTCGCGCAGGTCGGCCTGCTTGTCGACCGGCGAGACCGGGAAGTAGCCGCCCTTGTAGGGGGTCTTGTTGGCCAGGTTGCCGCCCGGCTCCTCGCGGCCGGTGTTCCACGCGCCCTCTTCGGAGTCCACCGAGTAGAAGCTGGAGTTCTGCTTCACCTCGTAGCGGACGTCGTCGAAGATGTAGAACTCGGCCTCGGGGGCGAAGTACGCGGTGTCGGCGATGCCGGTCGACGCGAGGTACTTCTCCGCCTTCTTGGCGACCTGACGCGGGTCCTTCGCGTAGATCTCGCCGTTGCGCGGGTTGTAGATGTCGAAGACCATGACGAGCGTGCGCTCGGCCCGGAAGGGGTCGACGTACGCGGTGGTCACGTCGGGGATGAGCTGCATGTCGGACTCGTGGATGTTCGCGAAGCCGCGGATCGACGAGCCGTCGAAGAGCTGGCCGACGGTGAAGAAGTCCTCGTCGACGGTCGACGCCGGGATGTTGAAGTGCTGCTGCACACCCGGGAGGTCGGTGAAGCGGATGTCAAGGAACTTGACGTCCGTCTCCTTGATGAACGAGAGCACTTCGGATGAATCACTGAACATGTGGCGTTTCTCCAAGTTGGGGGAGGGGACCGGACGACTACCTCGGTGCAGCCGATCCGACGCTATCGACCGGCGGTTTCCCGGCCATGACACTAATGTTTCCGGCGTGTTACGTGGAGGGCAAGCGTCTAGACTCTTCCGGTGCCCGAGAATACCCCCGCGTCCGGCCAGATCCCGCCCAGCGAGTGGCCCGGTGAGCGACTCGGGCTCCCGGAGTCCGGAACGGGCTCCGTCGGCCGCGTCGGCCGCCGCATCCTCGCCCTGTGCATCGACTGGGCGATCGCGAACCTGATCCCGCTGCTCTGGGCGCCGTACGCGTCGAACCTGCACTCGTGGACGACGCTGGCGCTGTTCGCGATCATGCAGGTCGTGTTCATCCCGACCATCGGCGGGAGCATCGGTCACCGGGTCACGGGCATGCGCGTGATCGCGCTCGAGGGCGGCTGGGTCGGCCTGCGCCGTCCGCTCGTGCGCACGCTGCTCCTGGTGATCGTCATCCCCGCGCTCGTCTGGGACTCCGACCAGCGCGGGTTCCACGACAAGGTCGCGGGGACGGTGCTGGTCCGCTCCTGACGGCGGGCGCGATGGAGCAGGGGCGGATGCCCCTCCGGCGACGTGTGCCGCCGCGACCCGCGTCGCGGGGTCAGCGCACCTTGCCGCGCTGCGGCCGCGCCTTCATCGGGTCGATGCCCTTCGGGATCGGCAGCTGCGTCTGCAGCGAGGTGAGGCGGTTGTTCACCGCGTGCACCTCCGCCTTGGTGAGCGACTTCTTGATGGACTTGAGGCTGCGCGGGAGGCGGTGCAGCGGGATCGCGCCGTCCTCGGCGCCGACGCTGAGCTGCGTGATCGGCACGTTCGGCAGGATGCGGGCGACCTTGCGCTGCTCGTCGTCGAGCATGCGCTTCGTGCGGGAGGGCGAGCCCTCCGAGATGAGCGCGACGCCGCCCTTGCCGACGGCGCGGTAGATCGCGTCCTGGGTCTTGCCGTTCACGGCGACGGGCATCTCGTTGCCCATCCAGCCGCGGCGCAGGCCCGACTTGAGCACGGCGCCGACCGCGCCCGGCTGCCCCTCGATCTGCGAGTAGGCGGCGCGTTCCGCCCGGCGGCCGAGGATGACCAGCGCGAGGAGGATGCCGCCCAGCACGCCGGCCAGGATGAACATCGAGATCGTGAACCAGTTGCCGTTGCCGAGGAAGAGCGACAGGACGACCGCGACCAGGATGGGCAGCAGGAACCCCAGCAGGATCAGCCACGTGGCCGTCGAGTCGTGACGGCGGGTCATCTGGAAGACCTGCCACATCTGCTTGAGCCGGCCCGGCTCCTTCGTCGACGGGGTCTTCTTGGTGCGTGCCATGGTCTCTAGGATACCGGCGGCGGAGGGTGCCGCCGACCGGCACGGGGACGACGGTGCTCGTCGCCCCCGTGCGTCGTCAGACGACCGCCTGCTCGAAGCCGAGCGCGGCGTCGGCGAGGTGCTCGAGCTCGGGCGGGATCTCGCGCCCGCTGCGGCGCATCGACTGCGCCCAGAGGCGGCCCGCCCGGTACGAGGAGCGCACCAGCGGGCCCGCGAGCACCCCGAGGAATCCGATCTCCTCGGCCTCGTCGCGGATCTCGACGAACTCCTCCGGCCGAACCCAGCGATCGACCGGCAGGTGCCGCGGGCTCGGGCGGAGGTACTGCGTGATGGTGATGATGTCGGTGCCCGCGGCGTGCAGGTCGCGCAGCGCCTCGGAGACCTCGTCGCGCGTCTCGCCCATGCCGAGGATGAGGTTCGACTTCGTGATGAGGCCCGCGTCGCGGCCCTGGGTGAGCACGTCGAGCGACCGCTCGTAGCGGAACGCGGGGCGGATGCGCTTGAAGATCCGGGGCACCGTCTCGACGTTGTGCGCGAACACCTCCGGCCGCGCGGAGAACACCTCGCCGAGGTGCTCGGGGCGGCCCGAGAAGTCGGGGACGAGGATCTCGACGCCGGTGCCGGTGCTCTGGCGGTGGATCTCGCGGATCGTCTCGGCGTAGAGCCAGGCGCCCTCGTCCGGCAGGTCGTCGCGTGCGACGCCGGTCACGGTGGCGTACCGCAGGCCCATCGTCGCGACAGACTCGGCGACGCGCCGCGGCTCGTCGGTGTCGTAGTCCGCGGGCTTGCCGGTGTCGATCTGGCAGAAGTCGCATCGACGCGTGCACTGCGAGCCGCCGATGAGGAACGTGGCCTCCCGGTCCTCCCAGCACTCGTAGATGTTCGGGCAGCCCGCCTCCTGGCACACGGTGTGCAGGTCCTCCGTCTTCACGAGCGACTGCAGCGACCGGAACTCCGGTCCCATCTTCGCGCGCGTCTTGATCCACTCGGGCTTGCGCTCGATCGGCGTCTGCGCGTTGCGGACCTCCAGGCGGAGCATCCGCCTGCCCTCGGGAGCGGTGCTCACGCGACCACCTCCTCGTGCTCGTGCGCGAACTCGGCGACGAGCCGGTCGCGCACCGCGTCGACGAGGTCGGACGGATGCGTCGGGTGGCCGACCACGCGCGAGATCGTCGTCACGCCGGCGTCGCGGATGCCGCACGCGACGATGCGGCCGTACGGCTCGAGCGAGTTGCTGCAGTTGAGCGCGAAGCCGTGCATCGTGACCCCCTCGGCCACGCGCACGCCGATCGCGGCGATCTTGTCCTCCGCGCCGGGCGGGCCGACCCAGACGCCGGACCTGCCCTCGACACGACGGCCGTCGACGCCCAGGGTGCCGAGCACGTCGATGAGGACCTGCTCCAGTCTGCGGACGTAGCCGACCACGTCGATCGGCTCGGCCAGCCGGATGATGGGGTAGCCGACGAGCTGGCCCGGACCGTGCCAGGTGATCTTGCCGCCGCGATCCACGTCGACGACGGGAGTGCCGTCGACCGGTCGCTCGTCGGGGGAGGTGCGCTTCCCCGCGGTGTAGACGGACGGGTGCTCCAGCAGGAGCGCGGTGTCGGGGCGTTCGCCCGCGACCACCGCTCGATGGACGGCGCGCTGAAGGTCGAGACCCTCGATGTACGGCACGGAGTTGGCGCTTAGCCCCGCGACGATGACGTCGAGCATGTCCCCAGTCTAGGGGCGGCGTCCTCCACACGGTCCGGTGCCGGGCGATGTGCGCGGGGGACACGGGTCGTCGTCCCGGTCGTGCGGAGGTGCGGAGAGGCTCGTCCCGTGGAGATGCGGACGGACCCGGCACGCCTCGGCGGCTACCGGCTGGTGCGCCGGCTCGCGACCGGTGACCGGTGCGTCGTGTGGCTCGGAAGCCGCGACGGCGTGGGCGGGGAGCCGGCGGAGCCGGTCGTGGTGCGGGCGTACCCGCACGGGTGCGATGTCGACCGGCTGGCGATGGAGACCGAGGCGATGTCGCGGGTCGGAGCGGGTGTGCTCCCGGCGCTGCACGACGCGGTGAGCGACGGCACCGCGCCCCGGCTGGTCGTCGAGCCGCTCGCGGTCGGCCTGCCCGAACTGCTCGAGCGGCGCGCATGGGCGCCCGGTGAGGCCGTCACCCTGCTGGCGGGCGTGCGCGAGGCGGTGCTGGCGCTCGAGCGTTCCGGCTTCGCCCCGGCCGGGCTCGCGCCCGGCGACGTGATGCTCGATCGCACCGGGCGGCCCCGGCTCATCGGACTGGGCGCGCTCTCCCGCATCGACGGTGCGGGCGGCGCCGCCGCGGTCGAAGCCCGTCGAGCGGCCCTTCAGGCGTACGCGGCGCTCGTGCGCGCCGTGGGCGCCCGCGTGCCCGACTCCCGGGCGTTCGCGGGGCTCGCCGACTGGTGCGAGCGATCCGCGCGATCGAGGCCGTTCGCCCGCGACGATGCCGCGTGGGAGCGCGCCGTGTTCGCCGTCGCCGTGCCTCGCCCGGTGGTGCTCGCGCCCGCGGCGGAGGGATCGACGGATGCGACCGAGACGGCGCCGCTCGACGCCGCCATCGACGTGCGTGCGGAGGAATCCGGCGCGGCTGCGGGCAGCGGGCGCACGGCGGCCTGGGCCGGGATCCTGCAGGTGCCCGAGGAGTCCGCCGAGGCGTGGGAGCGTGCGCTGGACGGCGGGATCGCGGGCCGCATCCGCGCGGCGATCCGGGTGCGACGGAGACCGATCGCCGTCGGCGCCGCCGTCGCGGCGTCGGGCCTCGTGCTCGCCCTGACGTTGCTGCCGCCGTCGGTGCACGCCGATGGGGCGGCCGAGGATGGAACGGCACCCTCGGCGACCGGTGCCGCCGCCGGCGGCGACGGACCCGCCGACGCCGACTGGGCACGACCCGGTCCCGAGGCCGACGCCGCGGAGGCGGCACGGCTGCTGCTCGAGCAGCGCGCACGATGCCTCGCGTCGGCGTCCGAGTCGTGCCTCGAGCGGGTGCTGCAACCGGGGTCGGCACAGCTGAGCGACGACCTCGCGCTGCTGCGCTCCGGTCGTGGGGCGACCGTCTCGCCGCTCGGCCCGCTCGGCGAGGTGACGGTCCTGGACCGGCTCGGCGATGCCGTGCTGGTGCGGGTGGCGTCGACCGACCCGGAGACGCCACCGGCCTCGGCCCTCGTGGTGAGGGGCGAGGCCGGGTGGTCGTTGCGCTCGGTCTGGGGCTAGATTCCGAGGTCGCCCTCGAAGTCGCCCTCCTCCAGGCGGTTCTTGACCGTGGTGAGGAAGCGGGCCGCGTCGGCGCCGTCGATGATCCGGTGGTCGTACGAGAGGGCGAGGTACACCATCGAACGGACCGCGATCGCGTCGGTGCCGTCCTGGCTGACGACGACGGGGCGCTTGACCACGACGCCGGTGCCGAGGATGGCCGTCTGCGGGAGGAAGACGACCGGCGTGTCGAACAGCGCGCCGCGCGAGCCGGTGTTCGTCAGCGTGAAGGTGCCGCCGGCGAGCTCGTCGGGCTTCAGCTGGTTGTTGCGCGTGCGCTCGGCGAGGTCGGCGATCTGCGCCGAGAGGCCCGCGATGTCGTGCTCGCCCGCGTTCTTGATCACCGGGGTGAGCAGGCCGCGCTCGGTGTCGACCGCGATGCTCAGGTTCTCGGTGTCGGGGTAGACGATCGAGTCGCCGTCGACGGTCGAGTTGATGATCGGGAACGCACGGAGCGCCTCGATCGCCGCGAGGGCGAAGAACGGCATGAACGACAGCTTGTTGCCGGTCTCCTCGAGGAAGGCCGCCTTCGCCTTGTCGCGCAGGCGCGCGACCTTGGTGACGTCGACCTCGACCACGCTCGTGAGCTGCGCGGTCGACTGCATCGAGACGACGGCGCGCTCGGCGACCACCTTGCGCAGGCGGGTCATCGACTGCGTCGTGCCGCGCAGCGGCGACGGCTCGGGACGCGGCTTGGGCTCGGCTGCGGCCGCCGGCGCGGCGGCTGCGGCGGTCGAGCGGGCGTCGAGCACGTCCTGCTTGCGGATGCGGCCGCCGACGCCCGTGCCGGTGACGGCCGACAGGTCGACGCCCTGCTCGTTCGCGAGCTTGCGGACGATCGGGGTGACGTAGCCGCCACCGCCGTGCGACGGGGCGGACGACTCCGCGGCCGCGGGGGCGGCCGGTGCGGCCGGCGGCGCGGGGGGTGCGGGCGGAGCGGCCGGTGCGGCGGGCGCGGCCGGGGCGGCGGGTGCAGCCTGCGGCTCGGGCTCGGGCTCGGGCTCAGGGGTGGGCTCGGGCTCGGGCTCCGGGGCGGGCTCGGGCTCCGGGGCGGGCTCCGGCTCCGGCTCGGGAGCGGGCTCCTCGGCGGCAGGCTCGGGCTCGGCGGCCGGTGCGGCGGCGCCGGAGCCGTCGCCGATCGTCACGAGCGGCGTGCCGACCTCGACGGTCTCGTCCTCCTGGACGAGGATCTCCTCGACGACCCCGGCGACGGGGGAGGGGATCTCGGTGTCGACCTTGTCGGTCGAGACCTCGAGCAGCGGCTCATCGACCTCCACCTGGTCTCCGACGTTCTTCAGCCATCGGGTGACCGTGCCCTCGGTGACACTCTCACCGAGTGCCGGGAGGCTGACGGATTCGCTCATGCGATTGACTCCTTCACAGCGTGTGCGCTTCTTAGCTTATTGGTGTGTCTCGGACCGCGTGGCGTCACATCGCGTGCAGCGGCTTGCCGGCGAGCTTCAGGAAGGCCTCGCCGAGCGCCTCGTTCTGCGTCGGGTGCGCGTGCAGGAGCGGGGCGACGTCCTCGGGGTACGCCTCCCAGTTCACGGCCAGCTGGGCCTCGCCGATCAGTTCGCCCACGCGGGCGCCGATCATGTGGACGCCGACCACGGGGCCGTCCTCGACCCGCACGACCTTGATCGAGCCGCTCGTGCCGAGGATGTGGCTCTTGCCGTTGCCGCCGAGGTTGTACTCGTAGCTCGAGACCTTGTCGTCGCCGAACTGCTCCTTGGCCTTCGCCTCGGTGTAGCCGACCGACGCGACCTCGGGGTCGCAGTAGGTGACCTTGGGGATGTTGACGTCGTCGACCACGATGGGGTTCAGACCGGCGATCTCCTCGGCGACGAAGATGCCCTGCTGGAAGCCGCGGTGCGCGAGCTGGAGGCCGGGGACGATGTCGCCGACCGCGTAGACGCCGGGGACGCTGGTCTGGAGGCGGTCGTTCGTGAGCACGAACCCGCGGTCCATCTCGACGCCGACCTCCTCGTAGCCGAGGTTGTGGGTCGCCGGGCCGCGGCCGACCGCGACGAGCAGCAGGTCGGCCTCGACGGTCGAGCCGTCCTCGAGGGTGACGACCACGCCGGAGTCGTCCTGGGTGACACCCTGGAAGCGGGTGCCGAGCTTGTACTCGATGCCGCGCTTGCGGAAGGCGCGCTCGAGCTGCTTCGAGACCGACTCCTCCTCGTTGGGGACGAGGTGGGGGAGCGCCTCGATGATGGTCACGTCGGCGCCGAAGGAGCGCCACACGCTCGCGAACTCGACGCCGATGACGCCGCCGCCGAGCACGGCCACGCGACGCGGCACCCACTCGAGCTGCAGCGCGGTCTCGCTGGTGATGACGCGACCGCCGATGTCGAGGCCGGGCAGGGTGCGCGAGTACGAGCCGGTCGCGAGGATCACGTGCTTGCCCGTTATGGTCTGGTCGCCGACCTGCACGGTGGTCGGGGAGGTGAGGCGGCCCTCGCCGTCGACGACGGTGATGCCGCGCGCCTTCACGAGGCCCTGGAGGCCCTTCCACTTGCTCGAGACCACGCCGTCGCGGTACGCGTTGACCGCGGGCATGTCGATTCCCTCGAAGGTCGCGCGGACGCCGAACTTGTCGGACTCCTTGGCCCCGTCGGCGATCTCGGCGGCGTGCAGCAGTGCCTTGGTGGGGATGCAGCCCCGGTGCAGGCACGTCCCGCCGAGCTTGTCCTTCTCGATGAGCGCGACGCTGAATCCGAGTTGCACGGCGCGCAACGCGGCCGCGTACCCTCCGCTGCCTCCGCCGAGAACGACGATGTCAAAATTCTGCTCGGACACCCGGATATCTCCCTTGCGCACCAGATCTGCGACACGGTCTGCCCTGCGGATCGATGGCCCGCCGACAGGCTGCACGGACGAGTCGTTCTCGCCCCACACGACCTTACTACCCGTCGGAGCGGGCAGCGCGCGGTGCACGATGCACGCGAAGTGTTCGCTCTCGGCATGGTCGGCCGGTGCGCGCGGGCGGCCGCCCGCGGCATCCGCCTCACTAGCATTGAAGCCATGCGAGACCCCCGCGAACTGTACGAGCTGGTGGCCGGAGTCGAGGTCCCCCGGGGGCTTCCGCTGGTCGCCGGCCTCACCGGGTTCGCCGACTCCGGAGCGGCGGTCTCGCAGTTCACGAGCTACCTCGTCGACACGCTCGACACCGAGCTGGTCGCCGAGTTCGACGCGGACGTACTGCTCGACTACCGGGCCAGGCGGCCGGTCATCACCTTCGACCAGGACCACATCTCCGACTACGAGCCGCCCAGGCTGCGGCTGCACCTCGCGAGCGACGAGCTGGGTCGGCGGTTCCTGCTGCTCACCGGCTTCGAGCCGGACTTCCAGTGGGAGCGGTTCGTGCGCGCGGTGCTCGACCTGGTCGACCGCTTCGGGGTGGAGACGGCCACGTGGGTGCACGCGATCCCGATGCCGGTGCCGCACACCCGCCCGATGGGCGTCACCGTGAGCGGCAACCGGGAGGACCTGGTCGAGTCGATGTCGGTCTGGCGTCCGCACACGCAGGCCCCCGGCAACGCGCTGCACCTGCTCGAGTACCGGCTGCGCGAGCGGGGCATGCCGATCGCCGGCTTCGTGCTGCTCGTACCGCACTACCTCGCCGACACCGAGTACCCGCTCGCCGCGGTCTCCGCGCTCGAGTGCATCAGCGCCGCGACCGGGCTCATCTTCCCGACCGACGCGCTGCGCGAGCAGGGCCGGGAGTTCGTCGGGCGCATCGACGAGCAGGTCGGCGAGAACGGCGAGCTCGCGAAGCTCGTCGGCTCGCTCGAGGAGCGGCATGACGCGTACATGGAGGGGACGACGCTGCGATCCCCGCTGACCGACGAGGCCGGCGAGGTGCCCAGCGCCGACGACATCGCGGCCGAGCTGGAGAAGTTCCTCGCCTTCCGGCGCACCCGCGACGACGACACGCCGCGCGGATAACGCGGAACAGGGGAATCGCAGACCCCGACAGCGGGTTATAATTGTAGGCAAGGACCCGTTCAAGTCGGCTCTTTCGCGTTGCCCCCGGCCTCGCCCACGACTTGACATGGGCCTTTGTAATGTCCGAAACGATCGTGCGGCCCGAGAGTCGGGCCCCGCGGCGCGCCCGTCGCATCGATCGGACCCGAGAGGTTTCCGTATGGCACAGCAGACCGAACCCAAGCAGGACGCGCCTGCCACCACGACCGCGAAGTCCACCACCGCGACCAAGTCGCGCACCACCAAGGCGACCGCGGGCACGACCGCGAAGAAGGCGCCCGCGAAGCGCACCACGACCAAGACGACCGCGACGAAGACGACCGCTGCGAAGTCGACCACGACGAAGCGCTCGACTGCCAAGGCCGCCGCGGAGACCCCGGCGACAGAGAAGAAGGCACCCGCGAAGCGCGCGGCGACCGGCACCCGCAAGAAGGCCGCGCCGAAGGACGTCGACGAGGACGAGGTCGACGCCGCCGACGTCGACGACGCGCACGAGGGCGACAACGACACCGACGAGTCGGATGCGAAGGCCCCCAAGGTCGAGGCGCACCCGACCGGCGCGATCGTGCTGCGCGCGGTCGACGAGGACGACGACGTGCCCGTCTACTCGACGCAGATCACGGGTGCGACGGCCGACCCGGTCAAGGACTACCTGAAGCAGATCGGCAAGGTCGCGCTCCTGAACGCGGCCGAGGAGGTCGAGCTCGCGATGCGCATCGAGGCGGGCCTCTTCGCCGAGGAGAAGCTGTCGCAGATGTCCAAGGAGGAGCACCGCAGCCAGCTCGGCCGCGAGCTCGCCTGGGTCGCGAAGGACGGCCAGCGCGCGAAGTCCCACCTGCTCGGCGCGAACCTCCGCCTCGTCGTCTCGCTCGCCAAGCGCTACACCGGTCGCGGCATGCAGTTCCTCGACCTCATCCAGGAGGGCAACCTGGGCCTGATCCGTGCGGTCGAGAAGTTCGACTACACGAAGGGCTTCAAGTTCTCGACCTACGCGACGTGGTGGATCCGCCAGGCGATCACGCGCGCCATGGCCGACCAGGCCCGCACGATCCGCATCCCCGTGCACATGGTCGAGGTCATCAACAAGCTCGCCCGCGTGCAGCGCCAGATGCTGCAGGACCTGGGCCGCGAGCCCACGCCCGAGGAACTGTCGAAGGAACTCGACATGACGCCCGAGAAGGTCGTCGAGGTGCAGAAGTACGGTCGCGAGCCGATCTCGCTGCACACCCCGCTCGGCGAGGACGGCGACAGCGAGTTCGGCGACCTCATCGAGGACACCGAGGCGGTCGTGCCGGCCGATGCGGTGGGCTTCACGATGCTGCAGAAGCAGCTCGAGAGCCTGCTCGACTCGCTCTCGGAGCGCGAGGCCGGCGTGATCCGCATGCGCTTCGGCCTCGGCGACGGCCAGCCCAAGACCCTCGACCAGATCGGCGACACCTTCGGCGTGACCCGTGAGCGGATCCGCCAGATCGAGTCGAAGACGATGGCGAAGCTCCGCCACCCGTCGCGTTCCCAGTCGCTCCGCGACTACCTCGAGTAGGCCGCGGGTGCGCTACGCGCCGGCGATCCTCGTCGGCCGGTTCGTCCGCTTCCTCGCCCGGCTGCGCAAGCCCGGCGGGGGATCGGCCGTGCCCGGACTCGTCGTCAACCGCCTCGCCCCCGGCTACCTCCCGCACGCGCTCGGCTCCTTCCCCGACGGCCTCGTGGTCGTCTCGGGCTCGAGCGGCAAGTCCACGACGACGAAGATGCTGGTCGGCGTGCTGCGCGCGCACGACCGCTCGGTCTTCACGAACCCGTCCACGGCGAACATCGCCCAGGGGCTGACCTCGGCACTGCTCGAGCGCGCCGACGTGCGCGGGCGCGTGCCCGGCGACCTCGCGGTGCTCGAGATGGACGAGGGCCACGGCGCCCGCGTCACCGCGGGCCTGCACCCCGACGTGGTCGTGCTGACGAACGTGATGGTCGACCAGATCGACCGGTTCCACGACTCCGAGGCGGTCGCGGGGATGCTCGGGCGCATCGCGTCGCGCGCGACGAAGTCGATCGTGCTGAACGCGGACGACGCCTACCTCGTGCAGGTGGCGAGCGCCGCCGGGCGCGGCGTGGCGGTCGAGCGGTTCGGCGTGACCGGCGAGGTGCTGGAGGCCGCGCCGCGCGGGCTCGGCAACGCGCGCACCTCGGGCGAGCGGCTCGAGGCGGGGGAGGGCGTGCGCATCGTCGCGCTCGACGGCGACGTGACCACGCTCGAGGCGGACGGGCGCACGGTCGACGTGCGGCTGCCTTCCCGCGGCATCCACTACGCCGTGGACGCCGCCGCCGCGATCGCCGGCGCGCGGGCGATCCTCGGGCGCGACTTCGACCTCGACGCCGCCGCGCGCTCGATCAGCGAGATGCCCGCGGTGTTCGGCCGCGGCGAGCGGGTGAACGTGCGCGGCACCGACGTCGAGTTCGTGCTCGTGCAGAACCCGTCGAGCTTCCAGCTCAACGTCGACGGCATCGCCCCGGGCACCGAGCAGATCCTCTTCGCGATGGGTTCCGACGTGCGCGACCCCTCCTACTTCTGGCCGGTCGACGCGTCCGGCCTCGGGTCGGTGCGCATCGTCTCCGGCTCGAAGGCGCACGAGGCCGCGCTCCAGCTTGCCTACGACGGCGTCGGGATCGACCGGGTCGAGCCCGACCTGCCGACCGCGCTCGACGACTTCCTCGCCCTGCCCGAGCCGTCGACGGGCGTGAAGACGATCGTCTTCACGGCCGACTCGATGCGCCGCACCCGCGCCCACCTCGGCCTCGCCGAGGCGAAGGAGGACGCATGACGACGCTGTCGATCGTGAGCCTGTTCCCGAGCCTGCTGAACGTCAACGGCGACGCCGAGAACGGCGACGTGCTCGCCGCGCGTGCGCGGTGGGCCGGCATCGACGCGATGCACCTGCGCATCGAGGAGGTCGGCGGCCTCCCCGTGGAACCCGACGTGATCGTGATCGGCTCGGGCACGGACGCCTCGGCGGAGGTCGCGCGCGAGCGCATCGCCCCGCTGCAGGACGAGCTGCGCCGCTGGGCCACCGAGGGCGTGCCCGTCCTCGGCGTCGGCACCGGCATGGAACTGCTCGGCTGGGGCATCGAGTTCGGCGGCGGACGCACGCTCGAGGGGCTCGGCATCGTGCCGGGTCGCGCGGTGCCGCGCGCGGCGCGGGTGAGCGACGACCTCGTCGTGCGCTCGAAGCACGGCCTGCTCGTCGGCTACGAGAACCACGCGCGCGACTACGTCGGCGCCGAGGGCTCGCCGCTCGGTCGCGTCGTGCGCGGCAGCGGCAACGGTCGCGACTCGGGCCAGGAGGGCGTGGTCATGGGTTCGGTGATCGGCACGCACCTGCACGGCCCGGTGCTGGCGAAGCACCCGGCTCTGGCCGACGCGATGCTCGCGGCGGCCGCCGAGCGGCGGGGCGTCGCCTACGCCACGGGCGCGCAGGCGGCCGCGGCGGACGGCTACGCCGACCGGGCGCGCGCCGTCATCCTCGAGCGCCTCGGCATCGCCGACCGCTGAGGCCGCGGGCCGAACGCCTCCGAGCATGACGACGGCCCGCCCGGATCACGGGGATCACGGACGGGCCGGTGAGTTCGTCGAGCGCTACGGGCGCGACTCGGCGACGAGCCGCGACGACTCGTCGTGCCATGAGTGCGCGATCTCCGACAGCTTCTCCTGGTGCTTGCGGCCGTGGTGCGCGCAGAACAGCAGCTCGCCGCTGCTCACGACGACGCGGATGTAGGCCTGCGCGCCGCAGCTGTCGCAGCGGTCCAGTGCGGTCAGCTCGTGCGGGGGCTCGAGCTCGTCGACCGCACCATCGGTCTCCGGGTAACGGGTCATGGCTTCCTCCTCCGTACGTGCACCAATTCCTAGGGTGCATCCATGAAAGCACGGCCCGCCTGTGCGTTCGTCCCGTGGGGACGGTATTTCGCTGAACGCGTACAGCAGCGCGGCGGATGCCACCGGGCGGGGTGTCGGCGTCGGGTCGATGTGCGCCGCGCGGGTAGTCTGGACGGTCGTGAGCGCAGACTATTCCGCCAGGCACCTCTCCGTACTCGAGGGTCTCGAGGCGGTGCGCAAGCGCCCGGGCATGTACATCGGCTCGACCGACTCGCGCGGGCTCATGCACTGCCTGTGGGAGATCATCGACAACTCCGTCGACGAGGCCCTTGCCGGCCACGGCTCCGAGATCGAGATCGTGCTGCACCGCGACGGCAGCGTCGAGGTGCGCGACCAGGCGCGCGGCATCCCCGTGGACGCGGAGCCGCGCACCGGCCTCTCGGGCGTCGAGGTCGTGTTCACCAAGCTGCACGCCGGCGGCAAGTTCGGCTCGGGCTCGTACGCGGCCTCGGGCGGACTGCACGGCGTCGGTGCATCCGTCGTCAATGCCCTCTCGGAGCGCCTCGACGTCGAGGTCGACCGTGACGGCCGCACCTGGGCCATGTCGTTCCATCGCGGCGAGCCGGGGGTGTTCGACGACAACGGGACGAAGACGCCGGACGCACCGTTCACGCCGTTCGAGCTCTCGAGCGAGCTGCGAGTGGTCGGCAAGGTCGCGAAGAAGACGACCGGCACGCGGGTGCGGTACTGGGCCGACCGGCAGATCTTCACGCGCGACGCCGCGTTCCTCGCCGACGAGCTCATCGGTCGCGCGCGCCAGACGGCGTTCCTCGTGCCGGGCCTCGGCATCTCGATCATCGACGAGCGCGGCGAGGAGCCCGAGACCACGCACTTCAAGTTCGACGGCGGCATCTCCGAGTTCGCCGAGTACCTCGCGACCGACCCGGGCGTGACCGACGTGTGGCGGCTCGAGGGCTCGGGCACCTTCACCGAGACCGTGCCGGTGCTCACCGACGCGGGGACGATGGTCTCGACCGAGGTCGAGCGCGAGTGCGTGGTCGACGTGGCGCTGCGCTGGGGCAACGGGTACGACACGACCGTTCGCAGCTTCGTGAACATCATCGCCACGCCGAAGGGCGGCACGCACCTCGCGGGCTTCGACCAGGGGCTCATGCGGGTCATCCGCGCCCAGGTCGAGCAGAACGCGCGGCGCCTCAAGGTCGGCAACGACAAGCTCGACAAGGACGACGTGCTCGCCGGCCTCACCGCCGTGGTGACCGTGCGCCTGGCCGAGCCGCAGTTCGAGGGCCAGACGAAGGAGGTGCTCGGCACCCCGGCCGTGCGCGCCATCGTGACGAACGTGGTCGCGACCGCGCTGCGCGAGCGGTTCGCGTCGACGGCGCGCGCCGACAAGGCGCAGTCGTCGGCCCTGCTCGAGAAGGTCGTCGCCGAGATGAAGGCGCGCATCTCCGCGCGCACGCACAAGGAGACTCAGCGACGCAAGAACGCGCTCGAGAACTCGACGCTGCCGGCGAAGCTCGTCGACTGCCGCTCGAACGACGTGGCGCACAGCGAGCTGTTCATCGTCGAGGGCGACTCGGCGCTCGGCACCGCGAAGCTCGCGCGCGACAGCGAGCACCAGGCGCTGCTGCCGATCCGCGGCAAGATCCTCAACGTGCAGAAGGCGTCGATCGCCGACATGCTCGGCAACGCCGAGTGCGCCTCGATCATCCAGGTGATCGGCGCCGGTTCCGGCCGCACCTTCGACATCTCGATGGCCCGCTACGGCAAGGTCATCATCATGAGCGACGCCGACGTCGACGGCGCGCACATCCGCACGCTGCTGCTGACGCTCTTCTTCCGCTACATGCGCCCGATGATCGAGGAGGGGCGCGTGTTCGCGGCCGTGCCGCCGCTGCACCGGGTCGTCGTCATGCACCCGGGATCCAAGCCCAACGAGACCATCTACACGTACTCCGAGCCGGAACTGGACGGCGTGCTGAAGGCCCTCAAGCGCAAGAACCGCAGGTACCAGGACCCGATCCAGCGCTACAAGGGCCTCGGCGAGATGGACGCCGACCAGCTCGCGGTCACCACCATGGACCCGCGCCACCGCACCCTCCGACGCGTCGGCATCAGCGACGCGGAGCAGGCCGGGCGCGTGTTCGAGCTGCTCATGGGCAACGAGGTCGCGCCGCGCAAGGAGTTCATCGTCGACAGCGCCGCCGCGCTCGACAAGGAGCGCATCGACGCCTGACCCGGCTCCGGTCGAGGAAGGGCGGCGGATGCCTCGAGGCATCCGCCGTCGCCCTTCGGATCGCTCGTGCGCGACGCCGTGGGCTCAGCCGACGCGGCGGCCGATCGCGCCCACGACCTTCTCGAGCGGCGTGCCCGATGCGTCGCGCTTCGCGCCCGGCTCGGGCAGCGTGCGGGTCGAGCCGTCGGAGCCGACCGCGAGCGCCGGCTCGGGCCCGACCCATGCGACGGAGAGCTCGCCCTCGCCCTTGAGGAAGCGCTGCGCGCGCACGCCGCCGGTCGCACGGCCCTTGCCGGGGAACTCGGCGAACGCGCTGACCTTCGCCGAACCGGGGTCGGTGCCCATGAGCGTCTCGCCGCCGGCGGCGACCGTGGCCACGACCGCCTGCTCGACCTCGTCGGCGGAGAGCGCCGTGAAGTGCACCACGCGCGCGTCGGCGCCCAGCTTGATGCCCGCCATGCCGCCCGCGGCGGCGCCCTGCGGCCGCACGGCCGATGCGGGGAAGTGCAGCAGTTGCGCGTCGGAGGCCACGAAGACCAGTTCCGCGTCGTCGGGTGCGGGCGCGGCGGCGATCAGCTCGTCGCCGGGCTTCAGGGCGATCACCTCGAAGTCGGGCTTGTTCGGGAACGCCGAGGGAACCACGCGCTTGACGACGCCCTGTGCGGTGCCCAGCGCGATCGGAACGTCGCCCGTGAGCGGCACCACGGCCAGTACGCGTTCCGAGCGGTCGGGGAGCGCCAGGTAGTCGTGCACCCGCACGCCGGCGCCGAGCTGCACCGAGTTCGCCGCAGGGGTGGGAAGTTCGAGCGGGGAGAAGCGCACGAGTCGACCGCGCGAGGTGATCGCGCCGATCTCGGTGCGACTGGTGGTGTCGAGCGCCGACCGCACGGCATCGTGCTTGCTGCGGCGCTTGGGCACCGTGATCGTGGTGGGGCCCTCCTCGCGAATGGGCAGGTCCACGCGCGCAATGCGCCCGGTCACGCCGAGGAACACCCGGCACGGCACGTCGGCGTGCTCGAGATCCTCGGGGGCCTGCTTGCGCCGCTTCGCCCCCGCCGGCTGCTGCTTCGCCTCGGTGAGCAGCGTACGCCGCGGCGACCCATACTTCTCGGCGACGTCGCCGAGCTCGTCTGCCACGAGGGTGCGGATCGCCAGGTCGCTCGCGAGCAGCTCCTCGAGCTCGGCGATCTCGGCGAGCAGCGTGTCGCGCTCGGTCTCGAGCTCGATGCGCGAGAACTTCGTGAGCCGGCGCAGGCGCAGCTCGAGGATGTACTCGGCCTGGAGGGTGCTCAGGTCGAACACGTCGATGAGTCGGGTGCGCGCCTGCTCCGTGTCATCCGACGTGCGGATCACCTGGATGACCTCGTCGATGTCGAGGATCGCGATGAGCAGGCCCTCGACCAGGTGCAGGCGGTCCCTGCGCTTGGTGAGGCGGAACTGCGAGCGGCGCGTGACGACGCTGACGCGGTGCCCGATGTACACCTGGAGCAGCTCGCGCAGTCCGAGCGTCTGCGGCTGGCCCTCGACCAGGGTCACGTTGTTGATGTTGAACGAGTCCTCGAGGGGGGTGAGCCGGTACAGCTGCTCGAGCACGGCCTGCGGGTTGAACCCGGTCTTCACGCCGATCACGAGGCGCATGCCGCGCTTGCGATCGGTGAGGTCGGTGACATCCGAGATGCCCGTGATCTTCTTGGCGTTGACGCCGTCCTTGATCTTCTCGATCACGCGCTCGGGGCCGACGAGGTAGGGGAGCTCCGTGACGACGAGGCCCGACTTGCGGGCCGTGAGCTGCTCGATGCTGACCTTCGCGCGCGTCTTGAACGAGCCGCGGCCGGTCGAATAGGCGTCGCGGATGCCCCCGAGGCCGACGATCGTGCCCCCGGAGGGGAAGTCGGGGCCGGGCACGAACTCCATGAGCTCGTCGAGCGTGGCCTCCGGGTTCGCGATGAGGTGCTGGGCGGCAGCCGCGACCTCGTTGAGGTTGTGCGGGGCCATGTTCGTCGCCATGCCGACGGCGATGCCGCTCGCGCCGTTGACGAGGAGCCCCGGGATGGCGGCGGGGAGCACCTCGGGCTGCATGAACGAGTTGTCGTAGTTCGGCACGAAGTCGACGACGTCCTCGTCGAGGCTCTCGACCATGGCCAGCGCCGGCGGGGCCAGCCGCGCCTCGGTGTAGCGGGGCGCGGCGGGGCCGTCGTCGAGCGAGCCGAAGTTGCCGTGCCCGTCGACGAACGGCACGCGCAGGCTGAACGACTGCGCCATGCGCACGAGCGCGTCGTAGATGGCGGCGTCACCGTGCGGGTGCAGGCGCCCCATGACCTCGCCGACGACGCGCGCCGACTTCACGTGGCCGCGGTCGGGCCGCAGGCCCATCTCGCTCATCTGGAACAGGATGCGGCGCTGCACGGGCTTCAGGCCGTCGCGCGCGTCGGGCAGGGCCCGGGAGTAGATGACGGAGTAGGCGTACTCGAGGAACGAGCCCTGCATCTCGGAGGCGACATCGACGTCCTCGATGCGTTCGGCGATCTGGTCGTCTGCGGGCAGCTCAGGCGTTCGGGACATCCGTGCTCTCGGTCGGGCGTGCCGGTGCGGCACGGTCGTTCTCGGGGGCCGCGCCGGGGCTGTGCGAGACTGGCGCGGTGCCAGCCATGCTACCCGTCGCCGCCCCCGACGCCCCGCGGCTCACCGACGTGCTGGCGAGTGCGATCGCGAGTGTGCGCGGCGAGCCGAACCGGCTCGGGCTGGGCCGGGCCGACGTGGCGATCGTGGCGCTCGTCGACGGCCTCGGCGCGTCGAACCTGCGGGCACGTGCCGGCCACGCGCGGCGCCTCTCGGCGCGATTCGGCAGGCGCGACGTCGTGCGCACGGTGTTCCCGTCCACCACGGCCGCGGGCATCACGACCTTCACGACCGGGCTCGAGCCGGGGGAGCACGGCATCCTCGGCTACCGCGTGTTCGACGCGGCCGGCGATCGCACGGTGAACCTGCTGAGCGGGTGGGAGTCCGAACGCACCGACCCGCTGGCCTGGCAGCCGCACCCCACGCTCTTCGACGCGGCGGCCGCGCAGGGCGTGCGCGCCGTCGCGGTCGGGCCGGGCCGGTACCGCGCGTCGGGGTTCACGCGCGCGGCGCTCCGCGGCGCCGAGTACCGGGCGGCGGAGTCGATCGAGGACCGGTTCGCGGCCGCGCGGGAGGTCGCCGAGGAGGGCGGGCCCGCGGTCGTCTACCTGTACGTGCCCGAGCTCGACATGGCGGCGCACGCCGTGGGCTGGGAGTCGGACCGCTGGCTGGCCGGGCTCGAGCGGGTCGACGCCGCGTTCGGCGAGCTCGAGCGGCGGATGCCCCATGGCACGGGGCTGCTCGTGACCGCGGACCACGGCGTGGTCGACGTGCCGGCGCACAAGCACGTCCTGATCGACCGGGATCCGGCGCTCGTCGAGGGCATCCGGCACGTCGCGGGCGACCCGCGCTGCCTGTACCTGACGTTCGATGCGGGCCTCGGCACCGATCAGCGGGAGGCGCTCGTCGCACGCTGGCGTGCCGCCGAGGAGCACCGCGCATGGGTGCTCACCCGCGAGGAGGCCGTCGCGGCGGGCGCGTTCGGCCCCGTGGCATCCGACGTGGAGTCCCGGATCGGCGACCTCGTCGTCGCCGCGCGGTCGCTCGTGGCGTACTACGACGGGCGCGACCCGAATCCGGCGCCGCGCGCGATGGTCGGCCAGCACGGCTCGGCGACCGACGAGGAGGCTCGCGTGCCGCTCATCCGGGCGGGCGCGTACGCCCGCTGACCGCGACCGTCAGCTCGGGTAGTCGCCGCGCTTCACCTGCGGCTTGGGCAGGCGCATCGGGCGCAGCTGGAGCGCGCGCATGGCCGCGTACCAGCGGATGCCGCCCTCGACACGGGTCTCGCCGAACTTCGCGGCGAGCTTCTTGCGCAGGGTGCGGCCGAGCCAGAGCACGTCGATCACCGCAGCGATGAAGAACACCCAGAGCCCCATGGTGCCGATGACCTGGGTCTCGTAGCTCGGGATGAACGTGAGGATGATCACGAGGAACATCACCGGGATGAGGATCTCGCCGAGGCTGAAGCGCGCATCGACGTAATCGCGGATGTACTTCTTCTGCGGTCCGCGGTCGCGTTGGGGGAGGTAGCGCTCGTCACCCGCGGCCATGCCCACGCGGGCGCGCTCGCGCGCCTCGGCGGACTTCGCCTTCTGGATGCGGGCGGCCTCCTTGCGATCGTTCGGCACGAGGGGCCGCTTGCGCGCCGCCTCCTGCTCGCGTCGGGAGGGCGTCGGGACGCCCTTGCCCTTGGTCGTCGGCGCCTGGGCGGCGTCGTCGCCGCCGGATGCCTGCTCGGTCTCGTTGCTGGGGGTCTTCGCCACGTCTGATCCTCGGATTGCTGGTGCCTTTAAGATTACCCGCATGAACCAGCCTGCCCCGACCGGGAGCGACCAGCCGTCCGCCGACGCACGCGAGGAGCGCATCCGCGAGGCGGTGGACGCAGGGTTCCCGACGACCGTCGCCGAGCTCTCGCGACTCGTGCGCATCCCGTCGGTCGCGTGGGCCGGATTCGACCACGCGCACGTCGCCGCGAGCGCCGACGCCGTCGCCGAGCTGCTGCGCGGCCTCGACGTGTTCGACACCGTCGAGATCGCGCGTGCGCCGGTCGAGGGCTCGTCCGAGCTCGGCCAGCCCGCGGTGCTCGCGCGCCGCGCCGCGCGCAACGGACGCCCGACGGTGCTGCTGTACGCCCACCACGACGTGCAGCCGCCGGGGGAGGACTCGGAGTGGGATTCGCCGCCGTTCGAGCCCACCGCGCGCGGCGACCGCCTGTACGGCCGCGGTGCGGCCGACGACAAAGCGGGCGTCATGGCCCACGTCGCCGCGATCCGGGCGCTCGTGGCGGCGAACCCGGAATTCGACCTCGGCGTCGCGCTCTTCATCGAGGGCGAGGAGGAGGACGGCTCGCGCTCGTTCGCGAACTTCCTCGAGCTGCACCGCGAGGCCCTGGCGGCGGACGCCATCGTGGTCGCCGACTCGACCAACTGGGACGCGGAGACGCCGGCCCTCACGGTCGCGCTCCGCGGCAACGTCACCTGCCGGGTGACGGTCTCGACGCTCGCGCACGCCTCCCACTCGGGCATGTACGGCGGTGCGGTGCCCGACGCGATGATGGCGATGGTGCGCCTGCTCGCGAGCCTCCACGACGACGAGGGCGCCGTCGCGGTCGATGGACTCCGCTCGATCGACATGGAGACGCCGCCGTACGACGAGGCGCAGCTGCGCGCCGAGGCCGGGCTGCTCGACGGGGTGGCGCCGGTGGGCCGCGGCACGATCCTGCAGCGCCTGTGGGCGCAGCCGGCCATCACCGTCACGGGCACGTCGGCCCCCCGCCTCGTCGATGCCTCGAACACGCTCTCGCCGTCGGTGACGATGAAGCTCAGCGTGCGCGTCGCACCCGGCCAGACAGCCGCGGACGCCGCCGCCGCGATCGAGCGGCACCTCCGGGCCAATGCCCCGTTCGGCGCGCACGTCGACATCGACGACGTGGTGACGGGCGACCCGTTCCTCGTCGACACCGACGGCTGGGCGGTCGACGCCGTGCTGGACGCGATGCGCGACGCCTGGCCGAACGCCCCGATCCAGACCGGCATCGGCGGCTCGATCCCGTTCATCGCCGACCTCACCCGGGTCTTCCCCGAGGCGCAGATCCTCGTGACCGGGGTGGAGGACCCCGACTCGCGCGCGCACAGCCCGAACGAGTCGCTCCACCTCGGTGCGTTCAAGCGCTCGGTGCTCACCGAGGCACTGTTCCTGGCGCGCCTGGACCTGCGCGGCGCCTGAGTGCGAACCGGGCCCAGGGGCATCCGCCCGGGGTAGAATCGCACCGGACACCCCGTCAGACGCGATCGATCGAGGAGCACCATGACGCAGACCACCACCGAGACGGCCGCACACGGCGTCACGCTGAGCGACACGGCCGCCGCCAAGGTGAAGAGCCTGCTCGAGCAGGAGGGCCGCGACGACCTCCGCCTGCGGGTCGCCGTGCAGCCGGGCGGATGCTCGGGGCTGATCTACCAGCTCTACTTCGACGAGCGCCTCCTCGACGGCGACGCGACCGTCGACTTCGAGGGCGTCGAGGTCATCGTCGACCGCATGTCGGTGCCGTACCTCGACGGCGCCGCGATCGACTTCGAGGACACCATCCAGAAGCAGGGCTTCACGATCGACAACCCGAACGCGCAGGGCAGCTGCGCCTGCGGCGACTCGTTCCACTGAGACGAACCCACGGAAGCGGGGGCCGCCCTCAGGGGCGCCCCCGCTTCGTCGTACCCGGATGCGTTCCCGCCGCATGCGACGCGACACCCTATCGTGCACACGGTGGGCGGCGGGTCAGAGTAGGCTAGGGGACGATCACCACTTCACTGAGAAGTGCCTACGAATCTCCCGAAAGGTCACCGGTGCGCCAGAACCGCCGTCTCCGATGGGCTGCTCTTCCGATCGCAGCGACACTCACAATCGTCCTCGCCGGATGCACGCAGGCGCAGTTGAACGGTTTCCTCCCGGGGTTCGTCGAGGGTGAGGCGCCCACGACGAACCAGACCGAGCGGATCTCGGGCCTGTGGGTCACCTCGTGGATCGTGCTGCTCGTCGTCGGCGTCGTCACGTGGGGCCTGACGATCTGGGCCGTCGTCGTCTACCGCCGCCGTCGCGGCCAGACCGGCCTGCCGGTGCAGCTGCGCTACAACATGCCGATCGAGGTCTTCTACACGGTCGTCCCGCTGATCCTGGTGCTCGGCTTCTTCGCCTTCACCGTGCGCGACCAGAACGAGATCGAGGCGCGGTTCGAGAACCCCGACGTCACCATCGAGGTCATCGCCAAGCAGTGGGCCTGGGACTTCAACTACGTCGACGAGAACGTCTACTCGCCCGGCATCCAGGGCCAGGTCGAGGAGGGTTCGAACGGCTCGCTGGTCGAGTCGGAGGTGCCGACGCTGGTGCTCCCGGTCAACCAGAAGATCGAGATCGAGCTCGAGTCGCGCGACGTGATCCACTCCTTCTGGGTCGTCGACTTCCTCTACAAGAAGGACATGTACCCGGGCAAGACCAACTACATGTCGATCGAGCCCATGCGCGAGGGCACCTACGCCGGCAAGTGCGCCGAGCTGTGCGGCGAGTACCACTCGCTCATGCTCTTCAACGTCGAGGTCGTCTCGCAGGCCGAGTACGACGCCTACATCGACTCGCTCCGCGCGGCCGGCCAGACGGGCCAGCTGTCGAGCGAGTACGACCGCAACCAGAACCTGCCGGGCACGGGCGCGCCCGAGGTCGTCGAGCACGAAGAGGAGAACTGAGCGACATGAGCACCACCGCCGCACCGGCTCGGCCGAGCGCCAGCCCGTCGCCCTTCGGCCCTCCCTCCGTGGAGCGCAAGGGCAACATCCTGGTCAAGTGGCTCACCTCCACCGACCACAAGGTCATCGGGTACCTCTACCTGATCACCTCGTTCATCTACTTCTGCATCGGCGGCGTCATGGCGCTGATCATCCGTGCGCAGCTGTTCGAGCCGGGCCTGGAGATCCTCCAGACGCGCGAGCAGTACAACCAGCTGTTCACGATGCACGGCACGATCATGCTGCTCATGTTCGCGACCCCGCTGTTCGCGGGCTTCGCGAACGTGCTCATGCCGCTGCAGATCGGCGCGCCCGACGTCGCGTTCCCGCGACTGAACGCGCTGGCCTACTGGCTGTTCAACTTCGGCTCGCTGATGGCCGTCGCCGGCTTCCTCACCCCGCAGGGCGCCGCGTCGTTCGGCTGGTTCGCCTACCAGCCACTCGCGTCCACGACGTTCTCACCGGGTATCGGCGGCAACCTCTGGATGCTCGGCCTCGGCATGTCGGGCTTCGGCACGATCATGGGCGCGGTGAACTTCATCACCACGATCATCACGATGCGCGCTCCCGGCATGACCATGTTCCGCATGCCGATCTTCACGTGGAACACCCTCGTGACGTCGATCCTCGTGCTGCTGGCCTTCCCGGTGCTCGCCGCGGCCATCCTCGCCGCATCGGCCGACCGCATCTTCGGGGCCCATATCTACGATCCCGCGAACGGCGGCGTCATCCTCTGGCAGCACCTGTTCTGGTTCTTCGGCCATCCGGAGGTCTACATCATCGCGCTGCCGTTCTTCGGCATCGTCTCCGAGATCTTCCCCGTCTTCAGCCGGAAGCCGATCTTCGGGTACAAGACCCTCGTGTACGCCACGATCGCGATCGCCGCGCTGTCGGTGACCGTGTGGGCGCACCACATGTACGTCACCGGCTCGGTGCTGCTGCCGTTCTTCGCGCTGCTGACCATGCTCATCGCGGTACCGACGGGCGTGAAGATCTTCAACTGGATCGGCACGATGTGGCGAGGCTCGATCACGTTCGAGATGCCGCTCGTGTGGTCGCTCGGCTTCCTCATCACGTTCGTGTTCGGCGGGCTGACCGGCGTCATCCTGGCGTCGCCGCCGCTCGACTTCCACGTCTCCGACAGCTACTTCGTCGTGGCGCACTTCCACTACGTCGTCTTCGGCACCGTCGTGTTCGCGATGTTCGCCGGCTTCTACTTCTGGTGGCCGAAGTGGACCGGCAAGATGCTGAGCGAGCGCCTCGGCCAGTGGCACTTCTGGCTGCTGTTCATCGGCTTCCACACCACCTTCCTCATCCAGCACTGGCTGGGCGTGGTCGGCATGCCGCGCCGGTACTACTCGTACCTGCCCGAGGACAACATCACCTGGATGAACCAGCTCTCGACGATCGGCGCGATGATCCTCGCGGTCTCGCTGATCCCGTTCTTCCTGAACGTCTTCATCACGGCCCGCCGTGCGCCCAAGGTGACGGTGAACGACCCGTGGGGCTACGGCCGCTCGCTCGAGTGGGCGACCAGCTGCCCGCCGCCGCGCCACAACTTCACGTCGATCCCGCGCATCCGGTCGGAGTCGCCGGCGTTCGACCTCAACCACCCCGAGGCCGCACTTCCGATCGGCATCGGGCCGGCCAAGGACGCCCCGGATGCTCCGACCTACGAGGTCACGGAAGGGAAGGTCAAGTAGATGCGCGCGAATGTCGCCATTTTCTGGATCATCGGCGCGTTCTTCGCACTCGCCGACGTCGCGTACATCGTCTGGGCGATCCTCGAGTACGGCGAGCCGGAGTGGGTCGGCCTGGTCGCGATCGGCCTCAGCGCCGTGCTCGCGGCGTTCATCGCCTTCTACCTCGGCAGGGTGCATCACGCACAGGGCGGTGAGCTCCCGGAGGACCGTCTCGACGCGAACATCGACGACGGCGACGCGGAGCTCGGCTTCTTCAGCCCGTGGAGCTGGTGGCCGATCATGCTCGCCGCCGCCGCCGCGCTCGGCTTCCTCGGACTCGCGGTCGGCTTCTGGATCACGTTCATCTCGCTGCCCGTCGTCGTGATCAGCCTCGTCGGCTGGACCTACGAGTACTACCGCGGCAACTTCGCACGATAGTGGCGGGGCGCGTCGGGCTCATGCGGGCCTGATCGCACCGACGAGCCACCAGCGGAACCCCCGGCTCCGGAGCGGCACCTCGAATCCGCACGCGCGCACCGCCTCGACCATCAGGTCGGGGCGGTGCACGTATCCGCGGAAGGACTGGCCGCTGCGGCGGCGCAGCGCGTTCTTGACGCCCGTCCTCACTCGCGTGAACGGCGTGCGCGGCGGGTGCGTGAACACGAGCGCGCGCGTGGCACGATCGGCGGCGGCGGTGAGCAGCCGCACGGCGTGCGGATAGCAGCACACCACGCGGTTCAGCACCACCAGGTCGGCGGGAGCGACCACGTCGGGATGCTCCGCGAGATCGAGGCCGACATGTCGTGTCGCTCGGCGCTCGAGCCCGTGCTCGGACAGCAGCCGTTGCGCGATGCGCTCGTACTCGCCCGACAGCTCCAGGTTCACCGAATGCGCGGCGCCGCGCTCGAGCAGCTCGAGTTGGAGCTCACCGACGCCGCCGCCGATCTCCAGCACGGAGGCGTCCTGCACGCCGACGTGGTCGGCGAACGCCAGGATGCGCCGCTCGAGCCGGGGGAGTCCGCGTCGCCGATAGTCCCGCGCGACGGACTCTGCGAACTCCGTGTCGAAGATCGCCTCGTATCGGCTCGAGTCGCCCGGCTCGCAGCATGGGTCCACGGACCCAGTATGCTCCCGTGGCCGTCAGACCGCGCGGGCGAGGACCAGCACGTCGACGGCGGTGCTGATGCGCGGCGGCAGCTCGCCGGTCGTCGGTCGGTCGCCCCGTGGGTGGTGGGCGGACGGGCCCATCGCCACGAGGTCGTCGACCAGCTGCGCCGTCGGCGCGAGCTCGCCGGCGACGTGCACGGAGTCGACGAGGCGGAGGCCTGCCGCCGCGGCATCCGACAGCACCTGCTCCCGCTTGCCGGCCCGCACGTCGATCATGGCGCCGCCCGCGCGGAGCTCGGCGAGGTGGTCATCGGCCGGAATGACCGTGACCAGCCGTCCGCCGGGAGCGAGGATGCGCGCGAACTCGGGCAGGTTGCGCGGCGCGAACACGTTGAGCACCCGGTCGAACGCGCCTGACGCGAGCGGCAGCGGCGACCAGAGGTCGAGCACGACGCCGACGGCGACCGGCACGGATGCCCCGCGCAGACGCCGTACGGCCAGCCTGACGGCGTCGGAGGAGAGGTCCGCCACGACGGCGCCGGCCGGGTCGTCGAGGCGCGCGAGTGCGGAGACGGCGTACTGCCCGGTGCCGCATCCCAGATCGGCGACGACGACGTGCTCGGGGGCATCCGTCGCGACCGCTTCGGCCACGGCCTCGCGCAGTGCGAGGTACGCTGCGCTGTCGAGCACCCGCTCGCGTGCGGCGAGCATCGCCGTCGTGTCGCCCCGGACGTTCGGGCGCTTGCGGGGGAAGAGCGTGAGGTATCCGCGACGGTTCGCGTCGAACGCGTGCCCGCGCTCGCAGCGCACGGTCGCCGCGGCATCGCCGTCGAGGGCGGAGACGCAGAACGGGCACCGCAGCAGATCGACGGGTCGTCGATCGGTCATGCGGTGCCCGATCCGAGGCGGTTGCGTCAGTGGTGGTCCGAGTGCGATGCCTCGAGCTCGCCGCGGGTGACGGGCGCGATGCGGTCCTCGAAGAACCACCGCGAGACGCCTGCGCGCATCTTCTGCCACACCGAGATCTTGCCCTGCGCGTCGGGACGGATCATGAGCGGTGCATAGCTCTCGTAGCTCACGAGGCGCCAGCGGTCGTACTCGTCGAGGGGCTGGTGCACCTCGATGAACTCGCCGCCGGGCAGCTTCACGATGCGGCCCGACTCGTAGCCGTGCAGCACGACCTCGCGGTCCTTCTTCTGCAGGGCGATGCAGACGCGCTTCGTGATGAAGTACGCGAGGAACGGCCCGAGGATGACCACCGCCTGGAGCGAATGGATGACCCCCTCCATCGTGAGCTTGAAGTGCGTCGCGATGAGGTCCGAGCTCGCCGCGGCCCAGAGGCCGGCGTAGAACGTGACACCCGCGGCACCGATCGCGGTGCGCGTCGGCGCGTTGCGCGGACGGTCGGCGATGTGGTGCTCGCGCTTGTCGCCCGTGACCCACGCCTCGATGAACGGGTAGATGAACACGAGGCCCAGGAAGACCAGCAGCCCCACGAGCGGCACGAGGATGTTGAACGACCACGTGCGCTCGAGCCAGACGAACTCCCACCCCGGCGGGATGAGGCGCAGCGCGCCGTCGGCGAAGCCGATGTACCAGTCGGGCTGCGTACCGGCCGACACCGGCGACGGGTCGTACGGGCCGTAGTTCCAGATCGGGTTGATCGTGAACAGCGACGAGATGAGTGCGAGCACGCCGAAGACGATGAAGAAGAAGCCACCGGCCTTGGCCGCGTACACGGGCATGACGGGCGGACCGACCGCGTTGAGCGGCGTCTTGCCCGGCGCGGCGTACTGCGTGTGCTTGTGCACGACCACGAACAGCAGGTGCACCGCGATCAGCGCGACGATGATTGCGGGCAGCAGCAGGATGTGGAGCGTGTAGAGGCGCCCGACGATCGCGGTACCCGGGAACTCGCCGCCGAACAGCAGGAACGAGGTCCAGGTGCCGATCACCGGCATGCCCTTGATCATGCCGTCGATGATGCGGAGGCCGTTGCCCGAGAGGAGGTCGTCGGGGAGTGAGTAGCCGGTGAAGCCCTCGCCCATCGCGAGCACGAAGAGCACGAAGCCGATGACCCAGTTGAGCTCGCGCGGCTTGCGGAACGCACCGGTGAAGAAGATGCGCAGCATGTGCAGGCCGATGGCCGCCACGAACAGCAGGGCCGCCCAGTGGTGCATCTGGCGCACGAACAGGCCGCCGCGCAGGTCGAATGAGATGTCGAGGGTCGACGCCATCGCGACCGACATCTCGATGCCCTTGAGGGGCACGTACGAGCCCTCGTAGTGCACCTCGGCCATCGAGGCCTGGAAGAAGAACGTCAGGAACGTGCCCGTGATGAGCACGACGACGAAGCTGAACAGCGCGATCTCGCCGAGCAGGAACGACCAGTGGTCGGGGAAGGCCTTGCGGCCGAGCTCCTTGACGACGGTCGAGATGCTCGTGCGCTCATCGATGTAGTTCGAAGCGGCGGCCGTGAAGCCGCCCTTCCGCTTGGCGGGGGCGCTGGTGGTCGGGACTGCGGTGCTCAATGACGCTCCCAGAAGCTCGGGCCGACGGGTTCGGTGAAGTCGCTCTGCGCGACGAGGTAGCCCTCGTCATCGACTGCGATCGGCAGCTGGGGGAGCGGCCGCTTCGCCGGGCCGAAGATGACCTCGCAGTGGTTCGCGACGTCGAACTGCGACTGGTGGCAGGGGCAGAGCAGGTGGTGCGTGTGCTGCTCGTACAGAGCCACGGGGCATCCGACGTGCGTGCAGATCTTGGAGTACGCGACGATGCCCTGGTACGACCAGTCGGCACGGTCGGCCGTCTCGTTGAGCTCCTCCGGGTTCAGGCGCATGAGGAGCACGGCGGCCTTGGCCTTCTCCTCGAGCTTGTGGTGCTCGAGCTCGTTGAGGCCCTCGGGGATCACGTGGAAGGCGCTGCCGATCGTGACGTCCGACGCCTTGATGGGCACGCCGGAGGGGTCGAGCGTGAGGCGCGTGCCCTCGGCCCACATGGTGTGGCTGAGCAGCTCGACCGGGTTCTGGTCCTGCGGGGCGAACCCGCGGAACAGCACGACGGCGGGAAGCGGGAACACGACCAGCGCACCGATGAGGCTGTTGCGGATCGCCGAACGGCGCGTGAAGCCGGACTCCTGGTCGGCGTCCTGGAACACCTTGACCGCGGCGGCACGGGTCTCCTCGCTGCCGCGGACGGGGTGACGCTCGTCGGCCAGCTCGACGTCGTGCATGAGCGCCTTGGCCCAGTGCACCGCGCCGAAGCCGATGGCGAGCAGTGCGAGCGCCACGCCGAGCCCGAAGAACAGGTTGTTGAGCCGGACGTCGAACACGTCTCCCGACTCCATCGGGAACAGCATGTACGCCGCGATCGCCCAGACGCTGCCGACGATCGAGAGGTAGAACAGCGTGTAGACGCCGCGCTCCGCCGACTTCGCCTTCTTCGGGTCGAGGTCGGTGACGCGCTTGCGGTGCTCGGGGAATCCGGGGTTCTCGAATCCGTCCGCAGGGATCACTGCGGTCCCGGGGGAGGCGGCGACCTCCTGCCCGTGCGATGACGAGCCGGCAGCGACGATTTCAGTACCGTCGTTGTCGTCCTGTGCCATGGTTCTCCTTCTTACGCTTCCTCGTAGCCCGTGCGCCTAGTTCGACTTCGCCGTGATCCACACCGTGATCGCGACGATCGCGCCGAGACCGAAGATCCAGATGAAGAGGCCCTCGGACACCGGGCCGAGCGAGCCGAGCTCGAATCCGCCGGGGGAGCGGTTGTCCTGGATGTACTGCAGGTAGGTGATGATGTCGCGCTTGTCCTCGGGGGTGATGTTCAGGTCGTTGAACACCGGCATGTTCTGCGGGCCCGTGACCATCGCCTCGTAGATGTGGACGCCCGAGACGTCGTTCAGCGCGGGAGCGTACTTGCCCTCGGTGAGCGCGCCGCCGGCACCGGCCACGTTGTGGCACATCGCGCAGTTGATGCGGAAGAGCTCGGCACCGTTCGCCGCGTCGCCGCCGCCGTTGACGAGGTGGTCCGCCGGGATGTCCGGGCCCGGTCCGAGTGACGCCACGTAGTAGGCGAGCTGCTTGGTCTGCTCATCGGTGAACTGCACCGGCTTCTGCTCGGCCTGCGGGCCCTGCATCTGCATGGGCATTCGGCCCGTGCCGACCTGGAAGTCGACCGCTGCCGCGCCGACGCCGATGAGGCTCGGACCGGCCTCGGCGCCCTCGCCATCCAGGCCGTGGCAGGTGGCGCAGTTGGCCTGGAAGAGCTTCTTGCCCTCCTCGATCGTCTGCTGCGAGGTCGCGTCGACCTCGGCCTGCGCGGTGCCCGTGCTGAAGGCGGCGTACGCGCCGCCGGTGAACACGAGCCCGAGGGCGAGGAGCGCCACGGTGGCGAGCGGGGAACGTCGTCCCGTCCGACGCTTCGAGCTGGTCATCGTTCTCTTCCTGTTGCGGTGCATGCGGATGTTCGTGGGCTCCCGGTGCGTCATTTGAGGACGTAGATGACGAAGAACAGGCCGATCCAGACGACGTCGACGAAGTGCCAGTAGTACGACACGACGATCGCGCTGGTCGCCTCCTTGTGGCCGAAGTGCGAGACCGCGTAGGCACGGCCGACCACGAGGAGCATGGCGATGAGGCCGCCGGTCACGTGGAGCGCGTGGAAGCCGGTGGTCAGGTAGAAGGCCGAGCCGTAGGCGTTCGAGTCGAGCGCGATGCCCTCGGACACGAGCGTGGCGTACTCGAGCACCTGGCCGGCGACGAAGATCGCGCCGAGCACGTAGCTCAGCAGGAACCACTCGACGAGACCCCACTTCATGAGGTTGAAGGGCCCGCCGGTGCGTCGCGGCTGGAACTTCTCCGCAGCGAACACGCCGAACTGCGCGGTGAAGGACGAGGCGACCAGGATCGCGGTGTTGATGGCCGCGTACGGGACGTTCAGGCGTCCGGCCTCGAAGTTCCACAGTTCCGGCGAGGTCGAGCGCAGGGTGAAGTAGATCGCGAACAGGCCGGCGAAGAACATCACCTCGCTGCCCAGCCAGACGATCGTGCCCACCGCGACGGTGTTGGGCCTGTTGATCACGGGCGATGTGGCCGCAGGGGCGATTGAGGAGCTCGTCACGCTCCCCATTATGGCCGATTTCTCAGGCCGGTTTTGAGCAGGGTGCCGTACGTGTCTCGGAAACGGATGGGAGCGACCCTCGTTATCACCCGTGAACGGCCCGTGAATCCGCAGGGAATCGGGTCTGGCTAGGATCGTGGCATGCCCGAGACCCCCACCTGGCCGTCGGTCCTGACCGCCCTCCTCGACCGCGAGGACCTGAGCGTCGCCGAGGCGGCATGGTGCATGGAGCAGGTGATGACCGGCTCCGCGAGCCCCGCGCAGCTGGCGGCCTTCCTGGTCGCGCTGCGCGCCAAGGGCGAGACGGTCGACGAGGTGGTCGGGTTCCGCGACGCGATCCTCGAGCACGCCGTCGCGCTCGACGTCGACCCGATGGCGCTCGACATCGTGGGCACGGGCGGCGACCGCGTCGGCACGGTGAACGTGTCGACCATGGCCTCGATCGTCGCGGCGGCATCCGGCGTACCCGTCGTCAAGCACGGCAACCGCGCCGCGAGCTCGGCCTCGGGCTCCTCCGACGTGCTGGCCGCGCTCGGCGTCGACCTCGGCATCGAGCCCGCGCGCGTCTCGGCCGTGCTCGACGAGGTCGGCATCACCTTCGTCTACGCGGCGGCCTTCCACCCGGGGTTCCGTCACGCGGGTCCGACCCGTGCCGACCTCGGCATCCCGACCGTGTTCAACATCCTCGGCCCGCTCTGCAACCCGGCGCGCGCCGAGGCCTCCGCCGTGGGCGTCGCGCAGCTCGACCGCGTGCCGTTGATCGTCGGCGTCTTCCAGACGCGCGGGGCGACGGCGCTCGTGTTCCGCGGCGACGACGGGCTCGACGAGCTCACGACCACCGGTCACAGCCACATCTGGGAGGTGTCGGGCGGTACGGTGCGCGAGCACGACCTCGACCCGCGCGACCTGGGCATCGCACGCGCGCAGATCGCCGACCTGCTCGGCGGGGACGCGGCGCACAACGCGCAGGTCGTGCGCGAGGTCTTCGCCGGCGCGGCGGGCCCGGTGCGTGACATCGTGCTGCTCAACGCGGCGGCAGGGCTCGTCTCGTACGAGCTCGCGCGCGATCCCTCCCAGCTGCAGCGCCCCATCCTCGACCGGTTCCGCGAGCAGCTCGCCGTCGCGGCCGAGGCGATCGACTCGGGCGCCGCGGCGGCGAAGCTCGAGGCGTGGGTCGCGGCGACCGTCAGCTGACGTCCTCGTCGACCCAGTCGAAGGTCTTCGTGACGGCCTTGCGCCACTGGCGCATGAGGCGGTCCCGTTCGGCCTGGTCGATGTCGGGCTCCCAGCGCCGGTCCTCCTTCCAGTTGGCGCGGAGCTCGTCGAGGTCGCTCCACACGCCGGTCGCGAGGCCGGCCGCGTAGGCGGCGCCGAGCGCGGTCGTCTCCGCGACGACCGGGCGCACCACGGGGATGCCCAGGATGTCCGCCTGGAACTGCAGCAGCGTGTCGTTGGCCGTCATGCCGCCGTCGACCTTCAGCTCGGTCGGCGGGGTGCCGGTGTCGGCGATCACGGCGTCGAGCACCTCGCGGGTCTGGAACGCGGTGGACTCGAGCACCGCGCGGGCGAGGTGCCCCTTGTGCACGAAGCGGGTGAGGCCGACGAGCGCGCCGCGGGCGTCCGGCCGCCAGTAGGGCGCGTAGAGCCCGGAGAAGGCCGGCACGAAGTAGGCGCCGCCGTTGTCGTCGGCCGTCTTGGCGATCTCCTCGATCTCCGCGGCGGTCGAGATGAGCCCGAGGTTGTCGCGCACCCACTGCACGAGAGAGCCGGTGACCGCGATGGACCCCTCCAGGGCGTAGTGGGCCGGTCCGTCGCCCAGGCGGTAGCCCACGGTGGTGAGGAGCCCGTTGTCGGAGCGGACGATCTCCTCGCCGGTGTTCACGATCAGGAAGTTGCCCGTGCCGTAGGTGTTCTTCGACTCGCCGGCGTCGAATGCGGCCTGCCCGAAGGTGGCCGCCTGCTGGTCGCCGAGGATGCCGGCGATCGGCGTCTCGCGCAGCAGGCTGGAGGGTGCCGCGGTGCCGTAGACCTCGGAGGAGGAGCGGATGTCGGGCAGCATCGCGCGCGGCACGTCGAACGCGGCGAGGATCTCGTCGTCCCACTGCAGGGTCTCGAGGTCCATGAACAGGGTGCGGCTGGCGTTCGTGACATCCGTCGCATGCACCCCGCCCGACACTCCGCCGGTCAGGTTCCAGAGGAGCCAGGTGTCGATGGTGCCGAAGAGCAACTCGCCGGCCTCGGCGCGGGCACGGGCGCCCTCGACGTGCTCGAGGATCCACGCGAGCTTCGTCCCCGAGAAGTAGGTGTTGAGCGGCAGGCCGGTCGTCTCGGCGAACCTGCCGGGGCCTCCGTCGGCCGACAGGCGGTCGACGATGGGCTGCGTGCGGGTGTCCTGCCAGACGATGGCGTTGTAGACGGGCAGGCCCGTGGAGCGATCCCAGACGACAGCGGTCTCGCGCTGGTTGGTGATGCCGATCGCCGCGATGTCGTGGCGCGTGATGCTCGCCTTCCCGAGCGCCTGGCCGATCACCTCGCCCGTGTTGCGCCAGATCTCGATCGGGTCGTGCTCGACCCAGCCGGCGCGCGGGAGGATCTGCCGGTGCTCGAGCTGCCCGGTCGAGACGATGCCGCCGCCGTGATCGAACACCATCGCGCGCGTGCTCGTGGTGCCCTGGTCGATCGCGATCACGTACTCGCCCATCAGCGTGCCTCCCGGGTCGCGCATCGACGCGCGGCATCCACGATACCGACGCGGGCACCAGCCCGACAGCGCCCGTCCGGGGCTGCCGCTTGGCCCGCACGCGGCGTAGGTTGGGCACGGGCGCCGCATCGTGGCCGACGGGGCGCCCGCGTGCGAGGGGAGGGGCATGAAGAAGCTCATCAACGCGCCGGAGGACGTGGTCGCGGAGTCGATGGCGGGGTTCGCCGCCGCCCACGCCGACCTCGTGCGCGTCGTGCCCGAGCCGCTGTACGTCGTGCGACGGGACGCCCCGGTGGCCGGCAAGGTCGGCCTCGTCAGCGGCGGCGGCAGCGGGCACGAGCCGCTGCACGCGGGGTACGTCGGGTTCGGCATGCTCGACGCCGCGGTGCCCGGCGCCGTGTTCACCTCGCCGACACCCGACCGCATCCTCGCCGCGACGCAGGCGGTCGACGGCGGGGCGGGGGTGCTGCACATCGTGAAGAACTACACGGGCGACGTGCTGAACTTCGAGACGGCGGCCGACCTCGCGGCGGCGAACGGGATCGAGGTCCGCAGCGTCGTCACCGACGACGACGTCGCGGTGAAGGACTCGCTGTACACCGCAGGACGTCGCGGCACGGGCGGAACGGTGCTCGTCGAGCGCATCGCCGGCGCCGCGGCCGAGCGCGGCGACGACCTGGCGCAGGTGGCGGCGATCGCCGAGGGCGTCAACGCCGACGCGCGGTCGATGGGGGTCGCGCTCACGCCGTGCATCGTGCCCCACTCGGGCGAGCCGAGCTTCACGCTGGCCGAGGACGAGATGGAGTTCGGCATCGGCATCCACGGCGAGCCGGGCCGCGAGACCCTTCCGCTCGAGCCCGCCGACCGCGTCGTCGACCGGCTCCTCGACGCGATCCTGCCCGACCTGCCGTACGAGCGGGGCGATCGCGTGCTGCTCATGGCCAACGGCATGGGCGGCACGCCCCTGTCGGAGCTGTACATCGTCTACCGGCGCGCGGCGGAGCGCCTCGCCGAGGAGGGCATCGAGGTCGCTCGATCGCTCGTGGGCGATCAGATCACGGCACTCGAGATGCAGGGTTGTGCACTGACGCTGCTGCGCCTCGACGACGAGCGCATCGAGTTGTGGGATGCTCCCGTGCAGACCGCATCGTTGCGGTGGGGGCGCTGATGCGGGGCACCGAGAGCGAGGAGCGGCATGGACGTTGACAGCAACTGGGCGACGGACTGGGTCCGAAGGAGCGCCGACGCCGTCGCCGCGCACCGGGCCGACCTCACGGCGCTCGACCGCGCGATCGGCGACGGCGACCACGGCGAGAACCTGCACCGCGGGTACCAGGCGGCGCTCGCGGCGCTCGACGGCCTGCCCGACGACTCGACCCCGGCCGACGCGCTCATGCTCGTCGCCACCACGCTCATCTCCAACGTCGGCGGCGCGGCCGGCCCGCTGTACGGCACCGCGTTCCTGAAGGCCTCCGGCGCGGCGCAGGGCCTCGACGAGCTCGGGCCGGCCGACGTCGTCGCGATCCTGACCGCGGCGCGCGACGGCATCGTGCTGCGCGGCAAGGCGCAGCACGGGGAGAAGACCATGGTCGACGCGTGGACGCCCGCGGTGGACGCGGCGGCGGCCGCCGCGGAGTCCGGGTCCGATGTGCGCGACGTGCTCGAGGCCGCCGCGAGTGCGGCCGAGCAGGGCGCGGCCGACACCGAGCCGCTCGTGGCGCGCAAAGGCCGGGCGAGCTACCTCGGCGAGCGCTCGGCGGGCCACCGCGACCCGGGCGCGGAGTCGAGCGCGCTTGTGCTGCGCGCGGCGGCCGAGGCGGCGGCGGATGCGGCGGAGCGCCGTGACACCTGACCCGCACGAGTCCAGGGTCGGGCTCGTCTTCGTCTCGCACTCGGCGGCCATCGCCGACGGTCTCGTGCAGCTCGCGCGCCAGATGGCCGAGGACGTCGTGATGGTGCCGGCGGGCGGCACCGACGACGGCGGGATCGGCACGAGCTTCGCGAAGGTCTCGGAGGGGATCGCCGCCGCGGACGCCGGCAGGGGAGCCGCCGTGCTCTTCGACCTCGGCAGCGCGGTACTGACCGCCGAGACCGCGCTCGACTTCGTCGACGACGAGCAGCGCGCCAGGGTGCGGGTGGTCGACGCCCCGCTCGTCGAGGGCGGCGTGGCGGCCGCGGTGGTCGCACAGACCGGTGGTTCGCTCGACGAGGTGGTCGCGGCGGCGACGGCCGCCGGGGGGCAGGAGGCCACCTCGGGCGACGCGGAGTGGGACCCGGGACGGGCGACCGACCCGGTGCGCTACGAGCGCACGGTCACGCTGCGCAACGAGGCGGGCCTGCACGCGCGCCCGGCGGCGGAGTTCGTGCGCCTCGCGAGCACGTTCGACGCGCACGTCCGGGTCGACGGGAAGGACGCGAAGAGCCTGCTCGCGATCATGTCGCTCGGCGCGGTGCGCGGCGACGCGGTGACCATCTCCTCCGACGACGACCGGGCACGGCCCGCGGTGGACGCGCTCGCGGAGCTCGTCGAGTCGGGCTTCGGCGAGGCCTGAACAGGCTCAGTTGCCGCCCGCGACGCGGATGTCGGCACCCGTCGTGTACGAGGCATCCGCACTGAAGAGGTAGGCGACGGCGCCGGCGATCTCATGCGGCTCGCCGGCCCGGCGCATCGGGATGTTCGGCGCGCGCTCCTCGGGAGCGTTCGGCCGACCGGCATCCGCATGGATCTCGGTGTGCGTCGTGCCGGGGGAGACGGTGTTGACCCGCACTCCCACGGCGGCGAACTCCTTGGCGAGCCCGGTCGTCATGGCGTTGAGCGCCGCCTTGCTCATCGCGTACGGCACGTACGTGTGCGGGGCGCCGCTCACCGCGGCACCGGAGGAGATGTTGACGATGCAGCCGCCCTCGCCGCCCCGGTCCGTCGCCATGTGCGCGATGGCGTCCTTCGCGAGCAGCATCGGCGCGAGCACGTTCACGTCGAGCACGAGCTCGGCCTCGTCGTCGTCGACGTCGAGGAACTCGCCGATGGTGCCGGTGATGCCGGCGTTGTTCACGAGCCCGGTGATGCGTCCGAAGTGGTCGAGCACCGACGGCACGAGCGCGCGCACCTGGGCGAGGTCGGCGAGGTCGGCCCGCATGACCGCGACCTCGCTGCCGGCCGCGCAGCACTCCTCGGCCACCTGCCGCACCTCGTCGGCGCGCACCCGGTAGGTGAGCGCGAGGTCGTGGCCGTCGGCGGCGAGCCTGCGGGCGATCGCGGCGCCGATGCCGCGGCCGCCTCCGGTGATCAGCGTGACCGGGCGTCGGTCGGATGCTGCGGGGTCGGTCATGCGCCCACGATATGCCAGTCGCGTGCCAGGGGCAGCCGGCGCGGCCCGTCAGCGGTCGTCCGGCGACGGGCGCGCGGACCTGCGGCCGACGGGCCGCGTGCCCGACCCGGAGAACTGCACCAGGAACGTGCCGAGCGCCACGACGGCGAGCGCGATCCACTGCAGCGCCGCGAGCGGCTCGCCGAGGAAGATCGCGGCCAGCACCGCGATCTGGATGAGCATCGTGTTGTTGATCGCGGCCGACGGCGCGGCGCGGAGCGTGCGCAGGGTGTGGTTCCAGAGGGTCCACGCGAGTGCCGTGTTCACGACCGCGAGCACGACGATGATGCCCCAGCCCCGGGCGGAGACCTGCGGGAGCCCCTCGACGGCGAGCCCGGTGCCGAGCAGCGCCGCGGCGCCGATCGCCATCGACGGGGCCGTGACGGCGAGCGCGGACACGTGCGCACGGGCGTTGACACCGCGGCCGAGCACGGACGCGGCCGCGTTCGCGAGCAGCCCGACGAGCGCGACGGCGACCCCTGCCAGCGTCGCACCCGCGCCGCCGCCCGCGAGGAAGTAGGTCACTCCGCCAACGACCGTGAGCGCGAGGCCGAGCACGCCGCCCCGCCCGACGCGCTCCCCGAGCGCGAGCAGCGCCCCGATCGCCACCGCGACCGGGGTGAGCGAGTAGAAGAGGCTGAGGGTGGCGGCCGGGAGCAGGGCGAGCCCCACGAACTGGGCGCCCTGCGTGATCGCGTACATCATGAGTCCGAGCGCGACGAGCTCGCCCCACTGGCGCCGCGTCAGTGAGCGGAGGTCGGCTCGCGTGCGCGGACGGGCGACGGCGATCGCGAGCAGGAGGAGGGCTGCGAGCCCGTACCGCAGCCCGGCGAAGACCAGCGGGGGCAGCGCGTCGTCGAGCCCGATGCGGATGAGCACCCACGACGACGACCAGAGGAGGGTCACGAGGAACGCCTGCGCGGTCGCGACCAGGACCTGACGGGGCATCCGGCTCCCTCCGGCGGCGAGCGCGGCGCGCCCGACATGCCAAGGGTATGGTGTCGCACATGGCGGTAGCGGTGGCGATCCTGGCGCGGTTCGTCGCGCTCGCGGCCGATGTCGTGGCGGCCGCGGCGGACGGCCTCGCCGTCGCCGGCTCGCAGGGCCTGCTGCTGGTCGTGGTCTCGCTCGTCGCAGTCGCGGCGCTGGTGGCGGTGCTGCGTGCCCCCATCCGCGCCGTCGCCGACGCGAGTGCCGTGGTGTACCGGGGCCAGACCGTCGACGTCTCGTTCCTCCTCGCGCAGTGCGATCCGGATGCGGCGGGCAGCGTGCGCCCCCGGGCACCCGGCGGCGGCTCGACGGCCGCCTGAGCGAAGGCTGCTCGACCGGGCACGGAACGCCCGCCCGCTGACCGCGCTCCCGCGGCCGATACGGACCGACACCCGTCATCGACCCCGAGGACCATCCCATGAACCCGTTCGACCTGCCCCTGCTCGCCGCCCTCGTCGACCACGTCGCCACCGCGCTGCTGCACCTCGCCGACGCGATCGACCCGTTCGCCGGCCCGGCGAGCGCCGCCCTCGCCATCGTGCTCGCGACCGCGCTCGTGCGCGCCTGCCTGCTGCCGCTCGCCGTCGCGCAGGCCCGCGCGGAACGCGACCGCCGCCGACTCGCTCCGCGCGTCTCACGCCTGCGCGAGCAGTACCGCGACCGCCCCGAACGGCTGCAGGAGGAGCTCCGCGACCTCTACGCCGCGGAGCGCGTGTCTCCGGCCGCCGGGTGCCTGCCGATGCTCGCGCAGGCGCCCGTGCTGTCGTTCGCCTACGCGACGCTGGTGCTGCCGACGATCGCGGGGCACCAGAACGTGATCCTCGCCGCGACGGCGTTCGGCGTGCCGCTCGGCGAGTCGTTCGCGGCGTCAGCCGTGGCATCCGCCCTGTCGCCGACGCTCGTCGTGGTCACGCTCGTGCTGGTCGCCATCGCGATCGTCGCCGGCGAGCTGTCGCGCCGCGCGTTCGCGCCCGGCGACACGGCCGGCGTGCCCGCCTGGGCGCGGCGCTCGACGGGCGCGCTGCAGTTCCTCACCGCCGCGATCGTGCCGTTCGTGCCGCTGGCCGCGGGCGTCTACCTCGCCACGACGGTCACGTGGACGCTGGGGCAGCGGCTGGTGCTGCAGCGCGCGTTCGCCCTGCGCGCGTGAAGCTGGGGACGGATGCGTCCGGACCGCGCCCGGCGCGGCAGGATAGCGGGTATGTCGAACGCCGCGGCGAAGCCGCCCCGTCCCCCTGGAGAGCGCGCATTCGTCGGACGGGTGGCCGGAGCGGCCACGAGCCGGGCGATCCGCGTGGGGCTGGCGGTCATCACGCTCGTGCTGCTCGCGGTCGCCGCGGTGCGCGCGCTCGCGGACGGCACGCCCGCCTTCGGCGTCATCACGGCCACGTTGCTGTTCCTCGGCTGCGCCGGCGCGGGCCCGCTGCTCGGCGACGGACTGAAGGACTCGAGCGTCGCGGCGCGATGGCTGGGCGTGCTCGTGATCGCCTGGGTCGTCTGCGTCGTGGTGTCGCCCGAGTACGTCTGGCTCGCGTTCCCGCTCTGGCTGCTCGCGGGGTTCATCCTCTGGTTCCCCGGTGCACTCGTGCTGAGCACCCTGATCCTCGCGACCGTCGTCATCGCACCCGTGCTCCACGGCGGCGAGACCACGTACGCCGAGGTGATCGGCCCGCTCGTCGGCGGGGCGTTCGCGGTCGGCATCGCGCGCGGCTACCTCGAGCTGCTGCGCGACGCGCGCGATCGCCGTCGCCTGATCGAGTCGCTCCGGGCGGCGCAGCGGGAGACCTCCGAGCTGCAGGACGAGCTCGCACGCACCCAGCGCGAGACGGGCGCGGGGATGGAGCGCACGCGTCTCTCGCGTGACATCCACGACACCGTCGCGCAGAGCCTGACCTCGATCGCCATGCTCGCCCGCGCCGCCCAGGGCTCGGGCTCGCAGCACGACGCGCAGCTCGCGCAGATCGAGCTCCTCGCGCGCGAGGGACTCGCCGACACGCGCCGCATCGTTCACGCGCTCGCACCGAGCGAGCTGCAGGGCTCGGGATTGGGAGACGCGCTGCGACGGATGCTCGGGAGGGTGGAGACCGAGGCCGGCATCCGCACCGACCTGCGTATCGACGTGCACGGCGCCGCACTCTCGACCGCCGCGGAGATCGCCCTGTTGCGGACCACGCAGTCCGCACTCGCCAACGTGCGGACTCACTCGCGCGCCACGCGGGTCGTGGTGAGCCTGTCGGATGCCGGTGACAGCGTGCGACTCGACGTCGTCGACGACGGGGCGGGCTTCGACGCGACCGCGTGGAAGACGCGGGGGACCGTCGGCGACGAAGGGGGATACGGGCTCGTGTCGATGCGCGCGCGCATGCGCGAGCTCGGCGGCGACCTCGAGATCGAGAGCGCGCCGGGGGACGGGACGGCCCTGTCGGCGTCGGTGCCGCGCCTGGCGAGCGAGGGGTCGCGGTGAGCGGGATCCGCGTGCTGCTGGTCGACGACCACCCGGTCGTGCGCACGGGCCTGCGCGCGGTGCTGGGGACCAGCGGCAGCGTCGACGTCGTGGGCGTCGCGGCGACGGGGGAGGAGGCGGTCACGCTCGCCCGGCTCCGGCACCCGCAGGTGGTGCTCTGCGACCTCCGGCTGGGGGAGGGGATGGACGGCATCCGCACGACCGCGGCGCTGCGCAAGGCGGATCCGTCGCTCGTCGTGGTGATCCTGACGACGTTCGACCGCGACGCCGAGGTGCTGGCGGCGATCGAGGCGGGGGCTTCCGGCTACCTGCTGAAGGACGCGTCACCCGAGCAGATCGTCGCCGGAGTGCGGCGCGCTGCCGCGGGCGGCACCGTGCTGTCGCCCGCGCTCAGCGCGCGGGTGAACGCGGCGAAGCGCGCGCCGCGCGTGAACCTCACCGAACGCGAGCTCGACGTGCTGCGCGCGCTCGATACCGGTGCGTCGAACCGCGAGATCGCGAAGCGCCTGTTCGTGAGCGAGGCGACCGTGAAGACGCACCTCGTGCACGTCTACGACAAGCTCGGCGTCGACTCGCGCACGCGCGCGAGCGCGGTGGCCCGGGAGGTCGGGCTGCTCTGAGCCGGTGGAGGGTGCCGCCCGTCGCCTCACCACCGCTACCGTGAGTGTCGTGCCCTTCGCCCTCGCGCTCACCGCGGTGCTCGTCCTGCTCGCCGTCTTCCAGCTCGCGCTCGTGCTCGGCGCACCCCTCGGCCGATTCGCCTGGGGCGGCCAGCACCGGCTGCTGCCCCCGCGTCTCCGGGTCGGCAGCGCAGTCTCGATCGTGGTCTACGCGTTCATCGCCGCGATCGCGTGGGATCGTGTGGGCCTCATCGACATCTTCGGCGGTGCGTTCTCGGAGGTCGCGATGTGGGTGGTCGTCGGCTACTTCGCGCTGGGCATCCTCATGAACGCCGTGTCGCGAAGCGTGCCGGAGCGCGCGGTCATGGTGCCGGTGTCGATCGTGCTCACCGGGCTCTCGCTGCTCATCGCGCTGGGCTACGGCGAGCTCGCTCTCGCGGCCTGATCTCAACCGTTCGGTTGATCCGCACGCCCGCGCCGAGGGGGAGGCTGTCACGGCAACCTCGAAAGGATCCACCGTGCGCCGTCTCTTCACCGCCTCGTTCGTCTACCTCGTCGCCGGCCTGCTCTCGGGCCTCTTCTACCGGGAGTTCACCAAGCTCAACGGCTTCCCGGCGGGGGAGTCGACGCAGCTCGGGCTCGCGCACACGCACCTGCTGACGCTCGGGTTCCTCGTGCTGCTGGTCGTGCTCGTGCTCGAGCGGATGTTCGGGCTCTCGCGCAGCCGTCTGTTCGGCTGGTTCCTCTGGACCTACAACGCCGGCGTCGTGCTGACCGCGGCAATGCTCGTCTGGCACGGGTCGCTGACCGTGCTGGGGGAGCAGGCCGGGCCGATGATCGCGGGCATCGCCGGGCTCGGGCACATGCTGCTGACCGCCGGGCTGGTGCTGCTCATGACGGCGCTCGGGCGCGCCATCGGTCGAGAGCGAGCGGATGCCCCCGAGCCGGCCGAGCTCGCCGCCTGACGCCTCCGCGGTCGTGCCAGGTCAGTGCGGCTAGAACGACTGCCCCTCGGCCTGCCCGCCGGCGGGCGCCGACAGGTGGGTCTGCACGAAGCGCCAACCGTCGTCGGTGCGCACCAGGCCGACGGTCAGGCGCAGGCCGGGCATCTCGAACGTCTGATCGCCGATGGAGCCCGCGACGGTGACGTCGCAGTAGGCGAACGCGGCATCGCCGATGATCGTCGCGTGCACGTTGCTGAACCGCATGTCCGCGTCGGCCTGCGCGAAGTCGCGCTCCGCCTGGGTGCGGTACTCGGCGAGGCCGAACCGCACCTCGTCGGCGCCGGTACCGACGAGCTGGGCGTCCTCGCCGACCGCCATGTCCATCAGCGCGTCGATGTCCTTGGCCTTGTACGACGTGGACCACTCCTGGAGTACCCCCTCGATCTCGTTCACAGCTGTACTGCTCATCGTGACCTCCTCGTCACAGGGTGAATAATCCTCAGTTTGGCACCGCGTTCGGCTGGCGGGAAGGGGCGCTGTGCTGCACGACTGAGGGGATCACCGATCGGTGCCGAGCGAGAAGGCGACGGCGAAGGTGATGAGCAGCGCGAGAGCCAGGCCCACGATGACCTCGACCCGGGAGAGCCAGCCCAGCACGCGCGCGAGAGCCCGGAGGGGGCGGGGAGGTTCGCGGCCAGGGCGCACGCCCGAATCCTCTCGCAGGCGCGTGGAGCGTTTGGTCGGCACAGCGCAACCTGTGGACGCGCCCTTCAGGTCAGTGGGGTGGTGGATGCTGTGCAGAAGTCTGCAGAGGGAAGCATCCGCCCAGCACAAACTGACATAATGTGCATTATCGGACTATACGGGACAACTTGGTTCGAGCGGATCCACGCGTCCTCCCACGAGTGATTCCGCGCAGATTCCGAGTGCTCAGAAGTTCTGAGGGAATGTCGGTGTCGAAGGCGTCCACTAGCTACCTCGGCAGACCATGCTCGTCATAGTCGATCTCGTCGGTATCCGCGTGGTCGACGGTCGCTGCACGAGTCCTGCCACGCTCGATGATCTCGTCCATCACCTTTGCGAGGCGCTTTCGTTCCGCGATCTCGTCCGCTTCGGCCATGGGGCGATTCTCCCCCTCCGTACGTGCCGACGGAAAGCGCGCGCTCGCGCCGCGGCCTGCGGCAGAATGGCGGCATGCGCACCAAGGTCGCGTACGTCCTCGGCGGTGGCGGCGTGCTCGGTGCCGGCCAGGTCGGGATGCTCCGGGCGCTGCTGGAGCGCGACATCCGGCCGAGCCTCATCGTCGGCACCTCGATCGGCGCGGTCAACGGCGCGATCATCGCGGCTGATGTCGATGACAGCCTCGAGCGGCTCGAGCACGCCTGGTCGTCGAAGGATGCCCGTGGGCTGACGAGCGGCACGGGCATCCGTCTCGGCAGGTCGCACGTGATGACGATGGCGCCCGTGCGACGGCTGCTCGAGGGCGGTCTGGGCGGCGCACGCAGCTTCCGCGACCTCCAGGTGGAGTTCCGGTGCTGCGCCGCGAGCATCGAGCGCGCCGCCGAGCACTGGTTCACCAGCGGTCCCCTGGTGCCCGCGGTGCTCGCGTCGGCGTCGCTGCCCGGAGTGTTTCGTCCGGTACGCATCGGCGACGAGCACTTCGTCGACGGCGGGCTCGTGAACTCGATCCCGGTGGGCGAGGCCGTGACCGCGGGCGCGACCGACATCATGGTGCTGCAGGTCGGGCGCATCGAGCACCCGCTCAGCGCCCCGCAGTCGCACCTCGGCACGGCGCGCATCGCGTTCGAGATCTCGCGCCGGCACCGGTTCGCACGCGACTCGGCCGCGCTCCCGAAGGGCGTCCGCATGCACGTGCTGCCGACGGGTACGACCTCGTCGCGCGACAACCGCGTCGTGAAGCACCTCTCCATCGCGGCGCTGCAGCGGCGGATCGACATCGGCTACGAGGCATCCGTCGCCTATCTCGCCGAGCAGGCATCGCTCGGCACGCTCCCGGGCGGCCGCCGGCGATGAGGCTCCCACCGGTGTGGGTACGGCGGGTCGTGATCGCCCCGCTGGTGGTGCTGCTCGCGCTCGTCGTGACCCTCGCCGTACCGGTGTGGTTCGCCGTCGGCGCGATCGCGTCGCTGATCATGGGCTGGAAGTTCCGCATCCCCCGGCTCGCGTGGATGATCAACGTCTACCTGCTCTGGGAGGCTGCGGCGCTGTTCGGCATGCTGGGGCTGTGGATCGCGTCGGGCTTCGGCTGGCGGCTGCATCGGCCGCGCATGCAGCACCTGCACTACCGCTTCGTCGCGTGGATGCTGCGGGCGCTGTTCTGGAACGCGCACTGGGTGCTGCGGCTCGACATCGACGTGCGCGTCCCCCCGGGGTTCCACGACGACGCGAACCCGTGCGTGATCGCGAGCCGGCACGCGGGCCCCGCCGACTCGTTCGTGCTGATCCACGCGGTGCTCAACTGGTTCGACCGGTCGCCGCGGATCGTGCTGAAGGACACCATGCAGTGGGACCCGGCCGTCGACGTCGTGCTCAATCGACTGCCGAACCGGTTCATCGCGCCGCCGCCGTTCACGGGCCAGCGGCGGGAACGGGACACGAGCGTGCACGACCGCATCCGCGAGCTGGCCAGCGACATGGGCGCGGGCGACGCGTTCGTGATCTTCCCCGAGGGCGGCAACTTCACGCCCGAGCGGCGCGAACGCGCGATCGCGCGGTTGCACGCTGCGGGGCTGCACCGTGCGGCGGAACGGGCCGCGGGCATGATGCACGTGATGGCGCCCCGGCCGGGCGGCCTGTTCGCCGCGCTCGACGGCTCCCCCGACGCGGATGTCTACTTCGTCGCGCACACCGGCCTGGAACGCATCCGCTCGGCCGGCGACGTCTGGCGCGAGCTGCCGACCGACAAGACGATCCTGATGCGGTTCTGGACCGTGCACCGCCCGAGCATCCCGGTCGACCACGACGAACGCGCGGAGTGGCTGATGGACGAGTGGGAGGCGATCGACGGCTGGATCGACCGGCACGCGCCGGCCGAGTGAGCCGTCGCCGCGCTCAGGCGCCGAGCCCGTCGATGCGGAACACCGGGAAGTCCGCGGCGATCGCGGCGAACTCCTCCTCGGGCGCGCGGCGCTCGACCGGCACGTGCGGGCGAGCGCCCGGGGCGACATCGAGGTAGCGCTTGAGGATCGGCGCCCGTTCGGCGACCGGCACCTCGTCGAGCGTGACCGAGGTCGGCTCGCCGCGCCGGATCGTGGCCCGCCCCTCGGCGGCGCGCACGTTGCGGACCCAGTTCGCGTGCTCCCCCAGCATCGAGACCAGGTACCAGGAGTCGTCGAGATCCGCCATGACGACGGGCGACGCGATCGTCTTGCCGCTCGTGCGGCCGCGCACCTCGAGGGTGACGTCGCGATCGCGCGAGAGGCTTCCGCCGGAGGCGTACTGCTTCGCCCAGAACGCGTTCAGCCAACGCGCGATCGGACCGGGCCGGTCGCCGCGATACACAGCGCGCTTGACCCAGTACACGCTTCGGAAGGTGTCGCCGCCCCGATCGGTCATGGCGACAGGATGCAGCACGGGCGCGTATCCGCGCAACGCTCCCGGACTCAGCGCGGCGTGCGCAGCCCGATCGCCCAGGCGAGCGTGTGGAATGCGAGGCCGAGCCCCCAGAACAGCGTGATCCAGTAGGCCCAGGTGAAGCCACCGCCGGTGAACCAGTCGAGGAACCAGAAGAACCCGTTGATGATCACGAAGACGCCGACGTGCCAGAGGATCGCGTCGGTGTTCTTCCGTCGCTGGTCGGCCCGTGCCGACCGTTCGGTCATGGCGTCCATGTGGGTGTGCTCCTCACTGCAGCGGACGCTGCCAGCGTGCCGGAGAGGATGGCTCGACACGAGGCCGAAGGTCCCGCGGGTCCCGATTCTCTGGGAATAGCCTGAACGCGACGAATCCGCCCACACAGGAGGTCATCCGCATGTCCAGTCCCCAGCCGACGCCGATGTTCGCGTCGTTCACGCTCGACGCCGACACCCTGACGAAGACGGCCGTGAACGGCGTCCGAGCCGCACTGGGCATCAGCGGCGTCATCGCCCTGATCCTCGGCGTCCTCATCACCTTCTGGCCGAAGGGCGCAGTCGTCGCCATCACCGTGATGCTCGCGGTCTACCTGCTCATCGCCGGCCTCGTCTACCTGGGCGTGGGGGTCTTCTCCCGCGGGCTGAAGGGCGGGGCGAGGGCCCTCGACATCATCCTCGGGCTCCTCTTCGTCGTCGCCGCGGTGCTCGCATTCGCCAACCTCGCCGCCACCGCCGAGTTCCTCGCGATCTTCATGGGCGTGCTCATCGGGATCGTGTGGATCATCGAGGGCGTCGTCGCGCTGGCGCAGGCGGGTGACTCGACCTCGAAGGGATGGACGATCTTCTTCGGCATCCTGAGCATCGTCGCCGGCATCGTGCTGCTGTTCTCGCCGATGCTGATCGAGGTGATCTTCATCGTCCTGGGCATCGGGCTGATCATCCTCGGCATCGTCCAGGTCGTGCGCGCGTTCACCTTCGGGCGGGACGTCACGGCCTGACCGGAAGACGTGCCTCGAGCCGGCTCGGCCCGACCTTCGGGGTCAGCTGACCGACTCGAGGCCGTAGCCGAACACGACCACGCCGATCAACAGCACGATCACGGCCGTGACCGCCCCGTTGTTGCGCACCATCCACTCGCGCATGCGCACGATGCGGGGCGTCATGCGGTCGGGGGCGATCAGCGTGAGCACGATCGGCACCGCGACGCTCGACGCCGAGATGATCGTGTAGACCGCGATGACCGCGGCGGACTCCCCCGCTGAGAGTTCCGCTCCGCGGATGTTGAGCCCCGCCGCGGTGGCCAGCAGAATCGCCTTCGGGCGCACGTTGAGGGCCAGTGCGACGCCGAGCGACGACCAGGGACCGAACGACGAGACCGCCGACAGCCACCGGGGCATCGTGTACTCCGGGTTGCGCAGCGAGCGACGGAAGCGGAAGACGCCGAACGCGATCAGGGCGAGCCCGACCAGGATCTCGGCGATGCCGAGGGCGACGTCGGGCTGCCGGTCGAATCGCGGCGTCGGGATCGCCCGCGCACCGAGCGTCGTGAGCGTCACCACGAGGGCGAGCCCGACGACCGTGCCGATGAGGAACGGCACCGCCGACCGCTTCCGGTTCGGCGACAGCAGGATCAGGATCGTCGCCATGATCGGCACCGTGCTGATCGCCATGGCCAGCGACACGGGCAGGACGTGCGCGATCGCCTCCAGCACGGTGCCCCTCCCCTGCTACCGGCTCCCGCCGGCGAACCGACTATTCGGTGGTGCTGAAGCCCGAGACGTCACCGACGTACCGGGTGTGCGAGTCCGGCACCGGGTCGACGGCGGCGGATGCCACCTCCGCGGCGAACTCCGAGACGTTGTAGAGGCGCCCGGCCTGCTCCTTGCGCGCGTCGATCGCGCCGGGGTTCGCCCGCTCGAGCAGCGTCGCCGTGATCGTGCCCTCGATCATGTCGCCGGAGACGACGACGAAGCCGAACCCGGCCTCGGTGAGCGCCGGGATCCGCTCGCGGAGCGCATCCTCGCCGGCCCGCTTCGAGCGCGCGACGGGCTCGTACTCGGGCATGGTCGGCGTGGTGTGGATGAAGTGCGCCTGGTGGCTCGTGACGAAGACGATGCGCGCACCCGGGTTCAGCACCGGCAGCGCGCGCTCGACCACGTTGACCTGCGCGTCGCGGTTCAGGACCATGGCGTAGTCCTCCGCCATGCCCGACTCCATGCCGCCGGAGGCATTGAGCACCAGGATGTCGATGCCGCCGAACGCATCCTTGGCCTCCTGCATCATGCGGGCGACCGAGTCGGGGTCGGTGAGGTCCGCGCCGACCGCGATCGCGCGCCCGCCGGCGGCCGTCAGCTCGTCGACCAGCTTGCGCGCACGCGCCTCCTTGTTGCGGTAGTTCACGACGACGTTCGCGCCCGCCCCGGAGAGGTAGCGGACGGTGTCGGCGCCGATGCCGCGGGAGGATCCGGTGACGAGTGCGGTCGTGCCGGTGAGGGAGCCGGGAGCCAGAGGATTGTTCACAGGAAGACCCTACCAACGCGCCCATTCCGGACCCCGCCGGTGATAGCTTCGAGACAGGCGTCGAAGGGGCGTGTGTACATGATCGATCTCACCCAGTACGTGTGGCTCGTCTGGTTGATCTTCATCGTCGTCTGCATCATCATCGAGCTCCTCACGCTCGAGTTCACGTTCCTCATGATCGCCTTCGGGTCGATCGCCGGGCTCGGTGCAGACCTGCTCGGATTGCCGTGGTGGCTGCAGTTCCTCATCGCCGCCGGGGTGTCGGTGCTGCTCATCCTCACCATCCGCCCGGTGCTGCTGCGATACATGCGCAAGGGCGAGGACCCCACGCCGAGCAACATCGCCGCGCTGCTCGGCATGACCGGGCGCGTGCTGAGCCCCGTCGAGGCGAACTCCGGGCTCGTGAAGCTCGCCAACGGCGAGACCTGGACGGCCCGCCTCTCCCCCACGACCGAGCAGCGCACGGTCACCCCGGGCGAGACCGTGCTCGTGACCCTCGTCGACGGCGCCACCGTCGTCATCATCCCCACCGAACGCGCCACGCCCTGACCGGCCGGCGCACCCGACAGGAGCCCCACAATGCCCAGTGCAGTGACCGACGTGGTCGGTCAGCTCTTCCTCATCGTCCTGCTGGTCGCGGTCGGCGTCTTCGTGATCGTCGTGCTGATCCGCGCCATCCGGATCATCCCGCAGGCGTACGCCGGCGTCGTCGAACGGCTCGGCCGCTACCACAAGACGCTCACGCCGGGCCTCAACATCCTCGTGCCGTTCATCGACCGGGTGCGCCCGCTCGTCGACATGCGCGAGCAGGTCGTCTCGTTCCCGCCGCAGCCGGTCATCACCGAGGACAACCTCGTCGTCTCGATCGACACGGTCGTCTACTTCCAGGTGACGGATGCGCGCGCGGCGACGTACGAGATCGCGAGCTACCTCGGCGCGGTCGAGCAGCTCACCACGACCACCCTCCGCAACGTGGTCGGCGGCATGAACCTCGAGGAGGCGCTGACCAGCCGCGAGGAGGTCAACTCGAAGCTGCGCATCGTGCTCGACGAGGCCACCGGCAAGTGGGGCATCCGCGTCTCCCGCGTCGAGCTCAAGGCGATCGACCCGCCCCTCTCCATCCAGGACTCGATGGAGAAGCAGATGCGCGCCGAACGCGACCGCCGCGCCGCGATCCTCACCGCCGAGGGCACCAAGCAGTCCGCCATCCTCGAGGCCGAGGGCCGACGGCAGGCATCCATCCTCAAGGCGGAGGGTGATGCGAAGGCGGCCGTGCTCCGCGCCGAGGGCGAGGCCCAGGCGATCACGACGGTCTTCGACGCGATCCACCGCGGCGACCCCGACCCCAAGCTGCTCGCGTACCAGTACCTCCAGACCCTGCCGGAGATCGCCCAGGGCGACGCGAACAAGCTCTGGATCGTGCCGAGCGAGCTCACCGAGGCGTTGAAGGGCGTCAGCTCGGCGTTCGGGGCCGGCCGGACCGCTCCCCCGTCGGGCGGACCCGCCGCTCCGCGCGACTGACCGGGCGGATGCTGCTGGAGGGACCGCCCCCGAGGGTGCTCGCGCACCGGGGGCTGGCGCTCGATGCGCCCGAGAACACGCTCGCGGCGTTCCGGGCGGCGCTCGCGACGGGCATCCGCATCGTCGAGACCGACGTGCACCTCTCGGCCGACGGCATCGCGATGGTCGCGCACGACCCCGACCTGCGTCGCGTGGCCGGCCTCGACCGGAAGGTGTCGGACCTCACCGCCGCCGAGCTCGCCGGGCTCGACCTCGGTGGCGGCCACGGCATGCCCATGCTGGCGGAGGCCCTCGCCGAGTTCCCCGACGCGCGCTTCAACATCGACCTGAAGGCCGAGGACGTGCTGGCGCCGGCCGTGGCCGCGATCCGCACCGCCGGGGCATCCGATCGCGTGCTGCTGACGTCGTTCGACGAGGGGCGCCGGGTGCGCGCCGCCCAGGCGCTGCCGTGCGTCGCCACCTCTCCCGGCTCGCTGGGGGTGCTGCGCGTCCTGGTCGCCACATGGGTGCGGAGCGGGCGGTCGGTGCGACGGATGCTGCGGGGCGCCGTGGCCCTGCAGGTGCCCGAGTCGGTGCGCGGCCTGCGCATCGTCACGCCCCGGTTCGTGCGTCGCGTGCACGAGGCGGGTGCCGAGGTGCACGTCTGGACCGTCAACGAGCCCGCCGACATGCACCGGCTGCTCGACCTCGGGGTCGACGGCATCGTCACCGATCGCGCCGACCTCGCCGTCGCCGTGCTGCGGGAGCGCTCGCCCGGCTGAGAATCCACTGGCAATCATGCAGCCGGCGGGAAGGGAACGCCCAGCTTGGTCGTCTATAACGGTTCGGAGACGATCGAGGGAAGGAGGGCGTCATGGCCGACCGGAGTCTGCGAGGAATGCGCCTCGGAGCACAGAGCCTGCAGAGTGAAGAGGGCGTCGTGTTCGCCGACCGAGCGGAGTACACCTACCGCTGCGAGCACTGCAGCCGCGAGACCGTGATGGTCTTCTCGACCGAGGCCGAGATCCCCGAGACGTGGGAGTGCCGCAACTGCGCGCGCGAGGCCACGCTGCTCGTCGACTCGAAGCCCGTCGAGGTGGACCGCTCGGCCGAGAAGACCGGCCGCACCCACTGGGACATGCTGCTCGAGCGCCGCACGCGCGCCGAGCTCGAGGAGCTCCTCGAGGAGCGCCTCGCCTACCTGCGTGCACGTCGCGGCGAGGCCCGCGACGAGCACAAGATCGGCGCCTGAGCCGCTGATCCGCACATCGAACCGGCCGAACCCCTACGGGTTGCGGCCGGTTCGTCGCGTCCGGACCCATCCGAGCGCCAGGCCGCCGAGGCCGAGCAGCGTGAGCGTCCACGGCACCCAGGCGCCGAGCACCACGGCGGGGGTGAGCCCGTCGCGCAGCTGCACGTCGGTCACCATCGCGCCCGCCTCGTACGCCGGGAGCGCGTCGACGGTGCGGCCGTCGGCGGCGATGACCTGGCTGGTGCCCGTCGTCGAGAGGTTGACGACCGGACGACCGGTCTCGATGGCGCGGAGCCTCGCGAACGCGAGCTGCTGGAGGTTCTCGTCGGTGCCGCGGAAGTCGGCGTTGTTCGTCTGCAGCAGGTAGACCTGTGCGCCGTCGCGCGCGCCCTCCCAGATGAGCCCGTCGTAGATCACGTCGAAGCAGATGGCGAGGCCCGCGAGCACGCCGTCGATGTCGAACACCGGCGAGTTGGTGCCGGGGCTGTACCCGCGCTGCACGAGGCCCACGAGGTCGGGGGCGAGCGCGTAGTAGAAGTCGCGATCGGGGATGTACTCGCCGAACGGCACCGGGTTGCGCTTGTCGAACTGCGCGACGGACCCCTCCCCCGCGACCCAGAGGAGCGACGAGTTGAAGAACTCGTCGCCCGTGGTGGTGACGGTGTTGAGGAGCACCGGGGCGTCGGCACGGGTGGCGAGGTCGTCGAAGATCGCCGCGGCCGAGGCATCCCTGGTGGGATCGAGGTCGGAACCTCCCTCGGGCCAGAGCACCAGGTCGAGGCCCGACTCGTCGAGGATCGGCTCCGTCGCGTCGAGCTGCGCGCGCAGCACGTCGCCTCGCTCGCGCTGGTCGAAGTAGCCCGACGGCCCGTTTCCCTGCACGCTCGCGACCCGGAACGACCCGGCGGCCGACGTCGGCCAGGCGGGCAGGAGCGCGGCGACCAGGACCACGACGGCGACGGGCAGCGCGCGGCGCGGGCGTCGCCAGCCGCGGAGCCGGAGCAGCTCGATCACCGCGGCGACCACCCAGACCATGACGAACGACAGCCCGGTGAAGCCGATCCACGAGACGAGCGGGGCGAACGGGCTCTCCGACTGGCTCGCCGCGGCGCGCGCCCACGGGAATCCGCCGTACGGCACGGTGCCGGACGCGAACTCGCGCGCGATCCAGAGCGCCGCCACCACGAGCGGGAGCAGCACGAGGCGCACCCAGCGCGAGGTGCCGATCGCGGGGACCCATCGGTATGCGAGCGTGATCGCGACGGCGCCGACGGCGACGAAGACCGACTCGAACAGCGACAGGGCGAGCCAGGGCACCGGCCCGAGGTAGAGCGAGGTCCAGCCGACGTGGGTCAGCCAGAACGCGGCCCCGAACGCGTAGCCGACGCCGAGCGCGCTCCACGCGCCGCGCCCGATGAGGGCGACGAGGACCATGCCGATGCCGAGGAACGCGAGCGGCCAGATGCCGAGGTCGGGGAAGCCGAGGTCGTACACGACGCCGCCGGCGACCGCGACCGCGAAGGCGGCCCAGAGCGGCAGGATCGGCCGGGTGGCCCGGACGGTGCCCGGCGTCTCGCGCTCGTGCAGCGCGGCGGTCATGCGAAGGTCCCGTCGGCGACGACGCCCCGGCGGATGGCGTCGATCGCACGCCGGGCGGTGCCGCCGATCTCCGGGTCGGCGGCCGTGCCGAGCTGGTCGAGCAGGTCGATCACCTGCTTGGCCCAGCGCACGAAGTCGCCCGCGGCCATGTCCGCGATCTCGAGCACCTGGCCGAGCGAGTCGCCCCGCGTCCACGCGTGCATCGCCGTGCAGAGCGCGGTCGCGAGCGGCTCGCTGCCGGAGAGCCGGTGCTCGCGCTCGATGTCGTCGAGCTCGCTCCACGCGTCGCGCGTGCGGTCGAGCGCGAGGCGGAAGGCGCCGCGCGGGAGCATCCGCTCGTCTGCGTCGATGAGGTCGCGACGCGGCTCGTAGACGATCGCCGCGGCGATGGCGGCCAGGGACGGGGCGTCCAGCTGCCGCCAGAGCCCCCGGCGCAGGGACTCGGCGACCAGCAGGTCGCGCTCGCCGTAGATGCGGCGGAGGGAGCGGCCCGCGGCGGTCAGGGCGACGCCGGCGGCGGTCTCCCGCACGTAGTCGAGCTCGAGCAGCACGTCGGTGACACGGTCGAACACCTTGCCGATCGCGCCGGTTCGGGTGCGGATCTGGCCCGTGAGCTTCTGGTTCTCGCGGTGCAGGCGCCACCAGCGCTCGGCCCAGCGCGAGTGCGCCTCGCGGTCGGCGCAGCCGTGGCACGGATGCCGGCGCATCTGCTTGCGCAGGTCGCCGAGCTCGCGCTGGATCTGCTCGCGCTGCGCGTGCGAGGAGCCGCCGCGCGAGTTCTTCCGCTCGAGGTCGCTGATGTCGCGCCGGATGCGCGCGTACTCGGCGAAGTCGCCCAGGTGGCACTCCATCGCCTCGGCGTAGCCGGCGAGCGATTCCTCCTGCTTGCGCACCGTGCGCGCGAGGTCGACGACCGCGCGATCGGCCTGGAACTGGGCGAACGACGACTCGAGGATCTCGCGCGTGCGCTCACGGCCGAACCGGTCGATGAGGTTCACGGCCATGTTGTAGGTGGGCCGGAAGCTCGAGTTCAGCGGGTAGCTGCGGCGGGACGCCAGGGAGGCGACCGCCTGCGGGTCGAGCCCGTCGGCCCACTGGATGACGCTGTGCCCCTCGACGTCGATGCCGCGGCGGCCGGCGCGCCCGGTCAGCTGCGTGTACTCCCCCGGGGTGATCGGCACGCGCGCCTCGCCGTTGAACTTCTCCAGCTTCTCGAGCACGACCGTGCGGGCGGGCATGTTGATGCCGAGCGCCAGGGTCTCGGTCGCGAAGACGACCTTCAGCAGCTTCTGCTGGAAGAGGTCCTCGACGACCTCCTTGAACGCGGGCAGCATGCCCGCGTGGTGCGAGGCGACGCCCCGCTGCAGCCCCTCGAGCCACTCGTAGTAGCCGAGCACGGCGAGGTCCTCGTCGCGGAGCGTGCGGCAGCGCTCCTCCACGACCTCGCGGATCTCCTCGCGCTCCGACGCGTTCGTGAGGCGGAGACCCGAGCGCAGCACCTGCCGGACCGCCTGGTCGCATCCCGCGCGCGAGAAGATGAAGACGATCGCCGGTAGCAGGTGGGTGTCGTGCAGCTGCTGGATGACCTCGGACCGGTCGAGGCGCCCGGTCGCGCCGCGCTGCGCGTGCCACCTGCCCCGGTCGCTGCCGCGGCGGCCGCGCGAGGAGCGCCCCTGCAGCGACCGTCCGCCCGCCTGCGCCAGCCGCACGAGCTCGGGATTCACGCGGTGCGTCGCCGCGCGGCCCGACGAGTCGAACAGGTCGAGCATCTTGCTGCGCACCAGCACGTGCTGTTCGAGCGGCACGGGTCGCTCCTCGGAGACGATCACGTCGGTGTCGCCGCGCACGGCCTGCAGCCAGTCGCCGAACTCCTCCGCGTTCGAGACCGTGGCGCTGAGCGAGACGAGCCGCACCTCCTCGGGGAGGTGGATGATGACCTCCTCCCAGACCGCCCCGCGGAACCGGTCGGCCAGGTAGTGCACCTCGTCCATGACCACGAACGCGAGGTCCTCGAGCAGCGGGGAGCCGGCGTAGAGCATGTTGCGCAGCACCTCGGTCGTCATCACGACGATGCGGGCGCTCGAGTTGACGTTGGTGTCGCCCGTGAGCAGGCCCACCTCGGACGCCCCGTAGACGGCCTGCAGCTCCTGGAACTTCTGGTTGCTGAGCGCCTTCATCGGCGCCGTGTAGAAGACCTTGGCGCGGGTGTCCAGCATGGCCAGGTGCACGGCGAACTCGGCGACGATCGTCTTGCCGGCGCCGGTCGGGGCGGCGACGAGCACGCTGCGCCCCTCGTCGAGGGTGGCGCACGCGGCGCGCTGGAACGGGTCGAGGTCGAAACCGAGCCGACCGGCGAACTCGGCGACGCGCGAGCCCGCCCGTTGCTGCCGGGACCGCTCGTACCGCTCGGCGGGGCTCAGGGTCATCACGCCTCCAGCCTAGGCAGCCAGGCCCTCCTCGAGCTCACGCAGGCGCTTCGCGGCGCGTTTGTCATGCAGGTATGCGATGAACCACGCGACGAAGTAGAGCAGGATCATCGGGATCGCGAGCATGAACATCGAGATGACGTCGGCGGCCGGCGTCGCCAGTGCGGTGAACAGCACGATCACGAGGATCGCGATGCGCCACGACTTGATGAGGGTCGCCGCGCTCAGGATGCCGACGAAGTTCAGCAGCACGAGGAACACGGGCACGACGAAGCCGATGCCGATCGCCAGCACGAGCTTCAGCACGAAGTCGAAGTAGATCTTCGCATCGAGGTAGCTCACGTCGTCGCTCGGCACGAAGCTCGTCATGAGGGCGACCACGTTCGGGAGCACGTACCAGCCGGCCGCGCACCCGGCGAAGAAGAGCGGGATCGCCGTGAAGAAGAAGGCGAACGTGTAGCGCCGCTCCTTCTTGTTCAGCCCGGGCACCAGGAACGCGAACACCTGGTACAGCCACACCGGGCTCGCGATCACGATGCCGAGCGTGAACGCGATCTGCAGGCGCAGGTCGAACGCGCCGGTGATCGTGGGATAGGTGATCTCGGCGTCGCGGGACTGCGACTCGACGATCTGGTTGACCGGCTCGCGCAGCGCGTCCCAGACCCATTCGGACAGGATCCAGCCGAGGACGGCGCCGACCACGATGGCGATCGCCGACTTGAACAGCCGGTTGCGAAGCTCGATGAGGTGCTCACCGAGCGACATGCGCTTCTCGCGGTTGGCTCCGCGAGGTGCTCTCGCGGCCACCGGGTCAGGAACTCGTGCCGGAGTCGGTGCGCTTGGTGGCGGACTCGTCGGCGGCCTGCTCGGCGGTGCCGGACTGGTCGCTCTTCGCCTTCGCCTCGGTGCCGTCGGCGTCGTCGCCGTCCTGGCGGACCTCGCTCTTGAGGATCTTCATCGACTGCCCGAGGCTGCGAGCCAGCGCAGGCAGGCGCGGCGCGCCGAACAGGAGGAGGATGACGACCAGGATGATCAGGAAGTGCCATCCGGTGAGGTTCGCAAACATAGGGGCTCTCGTCTTTCGGCGGGGAGTGTGCGGCAAGTCTACCGTGCGGTGCACGGGCGAGGAGCCCGGTGTGGTCACCGGACTCAGACCGTATCCGAATCGTTCCCGTCGTCGTACCGGGCGAGGCCGGCGGCAGCCCAGTCGCGCACCGCGCGCCTCGCATCCTCGGGCGCCAGCACGGTGATCAGTCCGGGCAGGCCCGCGACGAGCCGCTTGAGCCCGTGGAAGTGCGCGACGCGGATCGACGCGCGCACGCGATCGGCGCCCGCCTCGACCCGGCCGACGTCGACCAGGTAGTCGCCGAGCAGCGGCAGTGCGCTGACGGCCACGTCGACCGTGATCACGAGGTCGTCGTCGCTGCCCTGGAAGAGCTGGTCCGGCAGCGCCACGTCGCTGGCCCGGAAGGCGATGGGCTCGTCGGTGACGACGAGTTCGCTCATGCGGTCGATGCGGAAGGTGCGGACGGCCTCGCGCAGGTGGCACCAGCCGCGCACGTACCAGTCGACGTCCGACGACTCGATGCGCAGCGGATCGACGCGCCGCCGTTCGCGGCCGCCCTGCGCGTTCAGGTAGTCGAACTCGATCTGCCGTTCCGACCCGACGGCGTCGCGCACCAGCGTGAGCGCGGCATCCGCATCGCCCCCCGCCACCTGGACCGAGCTCGGCGTCGCCGAGGCGCCGCGCGCGAGCTTCGCCATGAGCGAGCCGATGCGCTCCCGATCGAGGTTCTCCGGCACAGCCGAGAGGTACTGCAGGCCCGCGATGAGCGCCGCCGCCTCGCGGGCCGAGAAGCGCGGCGAGTCGTCGATCGCGACCTGCTGCACGATCACGATGCGGTCGTGGTCGAGGAACTCGTCCCAGGAGATGTCGAAGAGGTCGCCGTGCTGGTAGGCGTGGGTGTCGCCGGGCACGCCGGACACCGCGATGAGGCGCACCGCCTGGCGGATCGCCTCCTCGTCGACGGCGAAGTGCTCGGCCGCCTCGGCGACGCTCACGCGGCCGTGGTCGAGCAGGTAGGGCACGAGCGAGAGCAGGAACGCCAGCTTGTCCTGCGCCTTGAGCGGCGGTGGCTTGGCCATCAGGCGTCCTCCTCGGCGTGGGCGGCTGCCACCCGTGCGAGGCGCGCCCGCACCCCGTCGGCGAGCGTGTCGGGCGCCGTGACCCGAACCTCGGGCCCGAACGCGGCGATCTCGTCCGCGACGATCTCGGCGTCGGTGTAGTGCAGGCGGTAGCCCGTGCCGTCGGCGGTCGCGCCGCGCCGGCGGGCGAGCCGCACGGCCGCGTCGCTGCCCGGCTCGACCTCGACGGAGGCGACCTGGTCGCGCCACAGCGCGTCGAGCTCCGCGAGGGCCTGCTCGGCCATGCCGGGCTCGGGCGCGTCGAACGTGCTGCCGGGCACCACCGAGACGTCGCCCACGATGCGCGAGAGCAGGAAGGTGCGACGCGCGCCGAGCTCGCGGTCCCAGGCGTACAGGTGCCAGCGACCCTCGTGCAGCACGACGGCCCACGGGGCGACCGTGCGGCGACGCGGGGCCGAGCCGCCGGGCCGGAGGTAGTCGAACCGCACGACCTGACGTCGGTCGAGCGCCTGGCTGAGCGGTTCGAAGGCCGAGTCGCGCACGCGCAGGCGCGGGGCGTACCCGATGACCGGCTCGCGCGGCTCGACGCCGAGCGAGCGGAGCTTCGTGAGCGCCCGGCGGGACTCGCCCGACAGGCTGCCCTCGCGCCAGACGGTCGCCGCGAGCGCGAGCAGCGCCGACTCCTCGGGCGTGAACGTGACGTCGTCGGGCAGGTCGTAGAGGCCCTTCGGGATGCGGTACCGCAGCGCCTGGTTGTCGCCCGGGCGATCGGGCGACTCGAGGGTCTCGATCGGGATGCCGAGGTCGCGGACGTCGTCCTTGTCGCGCTCGAACTGCCGCTCGAGGGCCTGGTTCGCACCGACCCGGTCGTAGCGCTGGCGGTAGCCCTGCACCGTCGACAGGATCTCCGACTTCGTCAGTCCGGACTCGGTCGCGAGCAGCGCCAGCACGAGGCTGAACAGCCGTTCCTCGACGGACACGCGGTCCTTGTTCGACGGGGCTGACGACGGCACAGCAGCGATCATACCGACGCGCGGGCTCGGGTCAGTCGATCCCCAGGATGTCGACCACGAAGACCAGCGTGGCGTTCGGCGGCACCGCGCCGCTGCCCTGCTCGCCGTATCCGTCCTCGGGGGTGATCGTCGCGATCACCTGGCTGCCGACCTGCTGGCCGACGATGGCCTCGGAGAAGCCGGGGATCACGTCGCCGCCGTCGCCGACGGTGAACGACGCCGGGCTGCCCGACTGCCAGCTGGAGTCGAAGACCTCGTTCGTGTCCCAGAGCACGCCCGTGTAGTGCACCGTCACCGAGTCGCCCGACTCGACGGTCTCGCCGTGGCCCTGCTTGAGCACCGCGACCTGCGTCTCGTCCGGGGCGTCATCGCTCGGCACGGTGATGCCGGGACGCCCGTCGGGTGCGAGCACGACGGCCGGGAAGCCGGCGACGCCGGCGCGCTCGACGCCGTTCGCACGCGGCAGGTAGGTGCGTTCGACGTCGACCACGAAGAACAGCGTGTCGTCGGGGGCGATGCCGAGCTGCACGCTGCCCTGCTCGCCGAACCCGTCGGCCGGGGGCACCGCGATCAGCACGCGCGACCCCTCGGTGGCGCACTGCAGTCCGGCGAAGAGGCCGGGCAGGAGCGTGCCCTCGTCGAGCACCGCGGGGATCGGGTCCGCGCTGCGGTCCGCCTGCTGGATGGTCACGCCGGTCGCCGCGTTGTACACCGACAGCTTCACGAGCGCCTTCTGGCCGGGCTCGAGCGTGTCGCCGGAGCCCTCGATGAGCACGTCGCACTCGGTCTCGGTCGCGATCACCGGGGTCGGGAAGCTCACGCGCGGCGTCGTGCCGAACGATCCCGTGACCTCGACCAGGTCGGTCGCCGGGCCGGGGCCCGTGGCGTCCTCGTCGGGGATCAGCCCGGCGCATCCGGTCAGGGCGAGCGTCAGGGCGCCTCCGGTCGCGATGAGGGCGAGAGTCCTTCGCACGGGTCCTCGATTCGTGTTCTCGTTCGGGTGGCGGTCGCCGGGTGCGGCCGGAAGCATCCTACCCGTCGTCGGAGCCGCGCCTCTGCGCCAGTTCGGCCGCCGTGCCCGCCTCGCGCACGCGCTTGCGCAGCGCCTTGTCGCTGACGACCCGCTCGCCGAGCGCGCCGGGGGTCCACGCCTCGACGTCCTCGTCGCTGAAGTCGGACTTCGAGGCGCGGCGCTTCAGGTCGGGCAGCAGCACACCCGGCGCGAGCCGGCGGGCGGTGATCAGGAAGCCCGTGTGCGCGACCATCCGGTGGTCCGGCCGCACCGCGAGCCCCTCGACGTGCCAGCCGCGCACCATGGTCTCGCTCGAGGCGGGGTTCGTGTAGCCGCCGGTCGCGCGGATCGCCTCGGCGACGCGCGAGAGCTGGGTTGCGGTCGCGACGTAGCAGAGCAGCACGCCGCCGGGCTTCAGCGCGGTCGAGACGGCGTCGAGGGTCTCCCACGGCGCGAGCATGTCGAGCACGACGCGGTCGACGGATGCCTCGGGCGCGACCTCGGGCAGCGTGTGCGCGAGGTCTCCCGCGGTGATGCTCCAGTTCTCGGGCACGTGCCCGAAGTAGGTCTGCACGTTGCCGCGCGCGACGTCGGCGAACTCCTCGCGGCGCTCGAACGACATGAGTCGCCCGCCCGCGCCGATGGCGCGCAGCAGCCAGAGCGACAGCGCGCCCGAGCCGACGCCGGCCTCGACCACGCTCGCCCCGGGGAAGATGTCGGCCTGCGCGAGGATCTGCGCGGCGTCCTTCGGGTAGACGATCGCGGCGCCGCGCGGCATCGACATGACGAAGTCGGCGAGCAGCGGGCGCAGCGCCAGGTACTCGATGCCGGCCTGGTTGACGACGACCGAGCCGTCGGGCAGCCCGATCAGGTCGTCGTGGGCGATGCCGCCCTTGTGCGAGTGGAACACCTTGCCGGGCTCGAGCGTGATCGTGTGCAGGCGGCCCTTGGGGCCGGTCAGTTGCACCCGGTCGCCCACGGTGAAGGGCCCGCTGGGCTGCGGGGCGGATGCGACGGTCATGCGTGCTCCCCCGTGCGCGCCGCGGCGAACACCGCGGCGAGGTCGTCGACCGTGCGGCCGTCGAGGCTCGCCCAGCGCGCGTCGGCGGGCGCGTCGTCGAGCGGCAGGATGTGCGGCACGCCGAGCGTCACCGCGCCCGCGCCCATGGCCGAGGCGAGCCCGGTCGGCGAGTCCTCGATCGCGAGGCATCGGCCGATCGGCACCTCGAGCAGCTCTGCGCCGCGGAGGTACGGATCGGGATGCGGCTTCGGGTGCTCGACCTCGTCACCGGAGACCACCGCGTCGAACGCCTCGAATCCCATGGCCGCGACGACGTCGTCGGCCATGGAGCGGATCGACATCGTGACGAGGGCGGTGCGGATGCCCCGCTCGCGCACGGCCTGGAGCAGCTCGCGCGCACCCGGCTGCCAGGGCACGCCCTCGGTCGCGAGCAGGGCGCGGACCTCGTCGGTCAGCCCGTGCACGATCCGGTCGGCGGGCAGGTCCACCCCGTAGCGCTGCAGGATGCGTGCGGAGTCCCACAGCCCGCTGCCGACGAGCTGGAGCCCGTCCTCGTGGGTCCAGGTGCCGCCGTACGACTCGACGAGCGCGGTCTCGGCACGGATCCAGTACGGCTCCGTGTCGACGAGGGTGCCGTCCATGTCCCAGAGGACCGCGGCGGGAAGGGCTTGGTTCACGGCCGTCAAGTCTACGTGCAGCGCCTATTGTGGACCTGAGGACGGCGCGAGCCGCTCGGAGGGGAATACGCGGACGTAGTGGCAGACGAACACGGGATCAACGGCGGCAGGATCCTCGTCGTGGCCTTCGAGGGCTGGAACGACGCCGGCGAGGCCGCGTCGGGGGCGGCGCAGGCCCTGATCGACCACCTCGACCTGGTCGAGATCGGCGCGGTGGACCCCGAGCTCTACTACGACTACCAGTTCACCCGGCCGACGGTCGCGATGGGCGACGACGGCGTGCGCCGGCTCACCTGGCCGGGCGCGCGACTGCTCGGTCCCGCGCCGCAGCAGTTCGCGGGCGACGACCGTGTCACCGGGCCGGGCGCCGAGCAGGTGCACGTGCTGATCGGCGCAGAGCCCGCACGCACCTGGAAGGGCTTCGCGTCGGAGATCGTCGACGGCGCGCTGTCGGCCGGCATCGAGGTCGTGATCTTCCTCGGCGCGATGCTGGCGGATGCCCCGCACACGCGCCCGCTGTCGGTGTTCGTCTCGAGCGACAACGCCGAGGTGCGCGACGAGCTCGGCATCGACCGGTCGAGCTACGAGGGCCCGGTCGGCATCCTGAGCGTGCTGTCGGACGCCTCCGAGCGCGCGGGCATCCCGACCCTGTCGCTGTGGGCCTCGGTGCCGCACTACGTGCACAACTCGCCCTCGCCGAAGGCGGTGCTCGCGCTGCTGTCGAAGCTCGAGGACATCACCGGGCTCAGCGTGCCGCGCGGCTCGCTGGAGTCGGACGCCGCGGCCTGGGAGGCCGGGGTCGACGCGCTCGCCGCGGACGACGAGGACATGGCGGCCTACATCGAGCAGCTCGAGCAGGCGCGCGACACGGTCGACTCCCCCGAGGCGAGCGGCGAGGCGATCGCGCAGGAGTTCGAGAAGTACCTCAGGCGTCGCGGCGACGGTCGCGGCGACCCCCGCGGCGAGGAGCCCTGGCGGCCCCGCGACTGAGCGCCGTCAGGCGGCATCCGCTCGTCGACTCGCGGCGTCGGCCCAGGGGCATCCGCTCGCCCCTCGCAAGGACCGCCGTCAGGCGTCGATCGTGCCCGTCGCGAGCAGCACCATGATGGTGCCGCCGAGCAGCACCCGGTAGATCACGAACGGCAGGAAGCTCCGCTTCGAGATGTAGCTCATGAAGAACGCGATCACGAGCAGCGCGACCACGAACGCGACGAGCGTGGCGGCGGCCGTCTCGACCGGGCCGTAGACGCCGGGCTCGCCCCAGCTCTTGAACAGCTGGTAGAAGCCGGAGCCGAAGACCGCCGGGATCGCCAGCAGGAACGCGTAGCGGGCGGCCGCGGCACGCTCGTAGCCCATGAGGAGGCCCGCGGTGATCGTGCCGCCCGAGCGCGAGACGCCCGGGATGAGTGCGAGCGCCTGCGCGAACCCGTAGATGATGCCGTGGCCGTAGGTGAGGTCCTCGAGCTTCCGGCGCTTCGCGCCGATCCAGTCGGCGATGCCGAGCAGGATGCCGAAGACGATGAGCGTCGTGGCGACGATCCAGAGCGAGCGGAGCGTCGTCTCGATCTGCTCCTGGAAGATGAGGCCGAGCACGACGATCGGGATCGAGCCGAGGATGATCAGCCAGCCCATGCGCGCGTCGGGGTCGTTGCGGGGCACGCGGCCCCAGAGCGCGAGCCACCAGCGCGAGACGATGCGCACGATGTCGCGCCAGAAGAAGACGACCACGGCCGCCTCGGTGCCGATCTGCACGATCGCCGTGAACGCCGCGCCCGGGTCGGCGGCGTTCGGGAGGAACTCGCCGAGGATGCGCAGGTGCGCGCTGGAGGAGATCGGCAGGAACTCGGTGAGTCCCTGCACGAGTCCGAGGATCAGCGCTTCGATCATGCCGGGGCTCGCCTTCCGCCCCGCGCGGCGGGGCCGCGTTCGTTGCGGTGGAGGTCGCTCAGTACTCGAGCAGCAGGTCGTGGAGGACCCTGCTCCCGAAGACTAGTGCGTCCAGCGGCACCCGCTCGTCCACCCCGTGGAACATGGCCGGGAAGTCGAGGTCGGCGGGCAGCCGGAGCGGGGCGAAGCCGTAGCCGGCGATGCCGAGGCGGCTGAGCGCCTTGTTGTCGGTGCCGCCCGAGAGCAGGTACGGGAAGACCGGCACGCCCGGGTCGTGGCGTTCGAGGGTCGCCTTGACCGTGTCGACGAGCGGGCCGCTGAACGGCGTCTCGAGGCCGACGTCGCGCACGACCGTCTCGATCTCGATGTCGTCGCCGACGATCTCGCGCACGCGCGCGAGCACCGCGTCCTCCTCGCCCGGGAGCGTGCGGATGTCGATCAGCGCCTCGGCGCGGTCGGGGATGACGTTGTGCTTGTAGCCGGCGCTCAGCAGCGTCGGGTTGGTCGTGGTGCGCAGGGTCGCGCTGAGGAAGCCCGCTGCCGAGGTGCGGAGCACGAGCTCGTCGGGCGAGACCTGCTGCGGGTCCGCGCCGGTGACGCGGGCGATCTCGGCGACCAGCGCGCGCGTGGTGTCGACCAGGTGCAGCGGCCACTCCTCGCGCCCGAGCGCGGCGACCGCCTCGGCGAGCCGCACGACCGCGTTCTCGCGGACGAGCCGCGAGCCGTGCGCGGCGGGGCCGCGTGCGACGAGGCGGATCCAGACCAGCGCCTTCTCCCCCGTCTGCAGCAGGTAGGCGCGCTGCCCGCCCAGGTGCACCGAGTAGCCGCCGACCTCGCTGATCGCCTCGGTCGCGCCCGCGAACACCTCCGGGTGGTTGTCGGTCATCCAGTGCGAGCCGTAGATGCCGCCCGCCTCCTCGTCGGCGAAGAACGCCAGCACGAGTTCGCGCTCGGGCTGCCGGCCCGAGGCGAGGATGTCGCCGACGGCGGTCAGGATCATGGCGTCCATGTCCTTCATGTCGACCGCTCCCCTGCCCCAGAGCAGGCCGTCGCGCACCTCGCCCGCGAACGGGTCGACGCTCCAGTTGCGCGGGTCGGCGGGCACGACGTCGAGGTGCCCGTGCACGACCAGCGCGGGCTTGTCGGGGTTCGCCCCCGGCACGCGGGCCACGACGCTCGTGCGCCCGGGCGCCGCGTCGAACAGCTGCGGAGCGAGGCCCATGCCGGCCAGGTGCGCCTCGACGTACTCGGCCGCCTCGGTCTCGCCCTCGGAGCGCCCCTCCCCGTGGTTCGTGGTGTCGAACCGGATCAGGTCGCGGGCGATCCGGGCCGTCGGCTCGAGCTCGTCGATGCCGGTCGGGCTCGGGTGGGCGGATGCGTCGGACATGCCACTCACGCTACCCCGGATGCGTCGGCGCGCCCGGGCGCCGGTGGACGGCTGCCCGGTTCGGCGGAGCATCCGATTCGTGGTAGTGTCTTCTCTCGGGCCTGCGGGAGATCGCGGGTTCGCAACACACGCGCGGGTGGCGGAATTGGCAGACGCGCTAGCTTGAGGTGCTAGTGCCCGTATTAGGGCGTGGGGGTTCAAGTCCCCCCTCGCGCACGGTGTGAGAACGGCCGGATCGGATGATCCGGCCGTTCGTCGTTTCCGGGGAATTCCGGCGGGACGAGTGGCATCCGCCGCTTGACTCATTCGAACATACGTTCGAACATGGGGTGTGGCACTCACCGCTCCCCTCCGGCCGTCCCGCGTCTCCGCGGGCGAGGCCCGCGAACGCGCCGACGCCCTGCGCGCGCGCATCGCCGACATGCAGTCCACGCGGCTCGAGGGGCGGGCGATCCCGACGCTGCCGGCGCTGCACGACCTGCTGCCGGGCGGGGTGCTGCGCGAGGGTGGCGCGTACGGCGTCGAGGGCTCGACCAGCCTCGTCATGGCGATGCTCGCCGGCGCGTCGGGCGCCGGCTCGTGGGTCGCGGTGGTCGGCGTGCCGGGGTTCGGCGCCGAGGCCGCCAGGCTCGCGGGGCTCGACCTCGATCGGCTCGTGCTCGTGCCCGCGCCGGGGCGGCACTGGCTCGCGGTGGTCGCCGCGCTCGTCGACGTGATCCCGGTCGTGGCGGTGCGCCCGCCCGAGGCGGTGGGGGCGACGGATGCCTCGCGGCTCGGAGCCCGGCTTCGCCAGCGCCGTGCGGCGCTCGTGGTCGACGGCACCTGGCCGCAGAGCGAGGTGCAGCTGCGGGTCGCGGAGAGCCGCTGGACCGGACTCGGCGACGGGCACGGGCGGCTCGCCGCGCGCGAGGCGGTCGTCACCGCGTCGGGCCGGGGCGGGTTCGGCCGTGCGAGCACCGCGCGGCTGCTGCTGCCGGGGGTGGCCGCGGCGGCTGAGCGGGTCGACGAGGGCGGTGCGACAGATGCGCTGCCCGGGGCGGAGGCGCCGGCCGCGCCGCTGCGGCGGGTCGCCGGATGAGCGTCGTGCCCGAGGCATCCGACCCGCGGCGCACCATCGTGGTGTGGTGCCCCGACTGGCCGGTCATCGCGGCCGCGCGCGAGGCCGGCCTGTCGCTCGAGTCGCCGCTCGCGCTGGTCGAGAAGGGGCTCGTCTTCGCGTGCTCGGCGGCGGCCCGGCGCGACGGGGTCGCACGGGGGCTGAAGCTGCGCGAGGCGCAGTATCGCTCCCCCGCACTCGAGCTGCTCGACTACGACGCCGCGCTCGACGCGCGCGCGTTCGAGCCGGTCGTGCGGCGGGTCGAGGAGACCACGCCCGGCGTGCAGCTGCTGCGCCCGGGCGCGCTCGCGGTGCGGGCGCGCGGGCCGGTGCGGTACTACGGCGGCGAGGCCGAGGCGGCCGAGGCGCTGCGGGCCGCGGTGGGCGGGTTCGGCCTGCCGGTGCGGGTCGGCGTCGCCGACGGGCCGTTCGCGGCCGAGCAGGCGGCGCGCGCGACCTCGGATTCGGCACCGGTGCGGCGGGTCGAGCCCGGCGGATCGGCCGCGTTCATCGCACCGCTGCCCGTGGGCGTGCTCGTCGACCCGCGCACCGCGACCCTGCTGCACCGGCTCGGCGTGCGCCGGCTCGGCGAGTTCGCCGCGCTGCCCGCCGACGACGTGCTGCGCCGGTTCGGGCCGACGGGCTCGCTCGCGCACGACCGGGCGGCGGGTCGCGACGGCGCCCGCGTGCTCGCGCGAACGCCACCGCCCGAGTGGGACGAGCAGGTGGAGTTCGAGCCGCCGCTCGACCGCATCGACCAGCTCGCGTTCGCGTTCCGCACGCGTGCGGAGTCGTTCATCGAGCGCCTCACCGCCGCGAAGCTGGTCTGCACGGCCGTGCACGTGGAGATCGTCGACGACGAGGGCGGCGTCTCGGCGCGCGACTGGCTGCACCCGCGCTGGTTCACGCCGGGCGACGTGGTCGACCGCATCCGCTGGCAGCTGCAGGGCTCGGGCAGCGCCGGCGCGGGGCTGCGCTCGCCGATCGCACGCGTGCGCGTGCACCCGGAGCGGCTCGACTCCACGGGCAACCACGAGGAGGGGCTCTGGGGCACGGGCCCCGACGAGCGCGTGCACCACGGTCTCACCCGCGTGCAGGGCATGCTCGGGCACGAGGGCGTCGTCACCGCGACCATCGGGGGCGGGCGCATGCTGGCCGACCGCGAGGTGCACGTGCCGTGGGGCGACCGGCCGCCGGAGGGAGCATCCGACCGCCCCTGGCCCGGGTCGCTGCCGTCGCCGCTGCCCGCCACCGTGTTCCGCGAGCGGGTGCCGGCCGGGCTCGTCGACGCCGACGGGGCCGTGGTCACCGTCGACGAACGCGGGTCGATCAGCGCGCCGCCCGCTGCCTTCACGGTCGCGGGGCTCGCGCCGGGCGGGCAGCGACGGGTGCGCGCGTGGGCCGGTCCGTGGCCCGTCGTCGAACGGTGGTGGGACGAGGCGACCGCCCGGCGCGCGCACCGGTTCCAGGTGGTCGACGACGACGGCGCGGCCTGGCTGCTCGTGCGCGACGCCGACGAGTGGCGCGCCGAGGCGAGGTACGACTGATGGGCTGGAACAACCCGCCGATCCCGTGGTCGGAGCTCGAGCGCACCCTGTCGGACGCGAGCCGCCCCGGGCCGCCCCGGCCGATCGCGGACGGCGGCGACGGTCCGGCGTTCTCCCGCAAGCGGCATCCGTACCGCCCGCCCGCCGACGAGGAGGCGGCACCCGAGGCGACCGTGCCGTACGCCGAACTGCACGTGCACTCCGCGTTCAGCTTCCTCGACGGTGCCAGCCAGCCCGAGCGGCTCGTCGAGGAGGCGCACCGGCTCGGGCTCGCCGGCCTCGCCCTGACCGACCACGACGGGTTCTACGGCATCGTGCGCTTCGCCGAGGCCGCCGAGGCGTTCCCCGAGCTCGCGACCGCGTACGGCGCGGAACTCTCGCTCGGCCTCACCACCCCGCAGATGGGCATGGCCGATCCCGAGGGCGACCACCTGCTCGTGCTCGCGCGCGGCGAGGCCGGTTACCACCGGCTCGCGTCGGCCATCACGGCCGGACAGCTCGCGGGCGGCGAGAAGGGCCGGCCGACCTACGACCTCGACGAGCTCGGCGAGCGGGCGGGCGGTGACTGGGCGGTGCTGAGCGGATGCCGCAAGGGCACCGTGCGCCGCGCGCTCGAGACGGGCGGGGCGGATGCCGCGGGCCGCGAGCTCGAGCGACTGGCCGAGCGCTTCGGCCGTGAGAACGTCTTCGTGGAGCTGTTCGACCACGGGCATCCGGGCGACCAGGACGCCAACGACCTGCTCGCCGGGCTCGCGGGCCGCCACGGCATGCCCGTGCTCGCGACCAACGCGGTGCACTTCGCCACGCCGCCCGAGCACCGGCTCGCCTCCGCCGTCGCCGCCGTGCGGGCCCGACGCAGCCTCGACGAACTCGACGGCTGGCTGCCCGCGACCGGCACCGCGCACCTGCGCTCCGGCACGGAGATGGCCGAGCGGTTCGCGCGCTACCCCGGCGCCGTGTCGCGCACGGTCGACCTGGCGGGTGAGCTGTCGTTCCGGCTGCGGAGCGCCCGGCCGCGGCTGCCCCGGCAGGAGGTGCCCGCGGGGCACACGCCCATGAGCTGGCTGCGCGAGCTCGCCTGGCGGGGCGCCGCCGAGCGTTACCCGGGCGACCCGGCGCATGTGCGGGACCGCATCGCGCAGGAGCTCGACGTCATCGAGCAGAAGGACTTCCCCGGCTACTTCCTGATCGTGCACGACATCGTGCGGGAGGCGCGCTCCCGGGGCATCCTCTGCCAGGGCCGGGGCTCTGCCGCGAACTCGGCCGTCTGCTACGTGCTCGGCATCACCGCGGTCGACTCGATCTTCTACGAGCTGCCGTTCGAGCGGTTCCTCTCGAGCATGCGCGACGAGGAGCCCGACATCGACGTCGACTTCGACTCCGACCGGCGCGAGGAGGTGATCCAGTACGTCTACGAGAAGTACGGCCGGCAGAACGCCGCGCAGGTCGCGAACGTGATCAGCTACCGGCCGAAGGTCGCGGTGCGCGACATGGCCAAGGCGCTCGGCTACTCCACCGGCCAGCAGGACGCCTGGTCGCGTCAGGTCGAGCGCTGGGGGTCGGTGGTCTCGACGGACGACCACGACATCCCGCAGCCGGTCGTCGAGCTCGCCGAGCAGGTGCTGGGGTTCCCGCGGCACCTCGGCATCCACTCCGGCGGCATGGTGCTCACCGACCGGCCAGTGGGCGAGGTCTGCCCCATCGAGCACGCCCGCATGGAGAAGCGCACCGTGCTGCAGTGGGACAAGGACGACTGCGCCTGGATGGGCCTCGTGAAGTTCGACCTGCTCGGGCTCGGCATGCTCGCCGCGCTGCAGTACGCGATCGACCTCGTGCACGCCGCGACGGGCGAGGAGTGGTCGCTGGCGACCCTGCCGAAGGAGGAGCAGGCGGTCTACGACATGCTCTGCCGCGCCGACTCGATCGGCGTGTTCCAGGTCGAGTCCCGCGCGCAGATGGGCACGCTCCCCCGGCTGAAGCCCCGCCGGTTCTACGACCTCGTCGTCGAGATCGCGCTCATCCGCCCGGGGCCCGTGCAGGGCGGCGCGGTGCACCCGTACATCCGCCGCGCGACCGGGCAGGAGGAGGTCACCTACCTGCATCCGAAGCTCGAACCCGTGCTCTCGCGCACCAAGGGCGTGCCGCTGTTCCAGGAGCAGCTCATGCAGATGGCCGTCGCGGTCGGCGACTGCACCGCGGAAGACGCCGACCTGCTGCGCCGCGCGATGGGCTCCAAGCGCGGCATCGAGCGCATCGACTCGCTGCGCGAGAAGCTCTACGCGGGCATGGCGCGCAACGGCATCGACCAGGAGACGGCCGACGCGATCTACGGCAAGATCCAGGCGTTCGCGAACTTCGGCTTCGCCGAGAGCCACGCGATCAGCTTCGGCCTGCTCGTCTACGCCAGCTCGTGGTTCAAGCTGCACTACCCCGCCGCGTTCCTCGCCGCGCTGCTGCGCGCCCAGCCGATGGGGTTCTACTCGCCGCAGACGCTCACGGCCGACGCGCGCCGGCACGGCGTCGAGGTGCTGCGGCCCGACGTGCAGCGGTCGGGCGCCGAGGCGGTGCTCGAGCCGCTCGCGGGTGAGGGGCTGGGCGGGTCGGATGCCGCGAGGCGACCCGCGACCGGGCGCGACGGATGCCTCGACGACGTGCAGCCGCCGGTCGGGCCGTTCGACCGGTCGGCGCCCGACGAGGGCGCGGCGCACCGGCGCGACGGGGCGTTCGCCGTGCGGCTGGGGCTCGCCGAGATCCACTCGATCGGGAATGCGGTGGCGGAGCGGATCGTGGCCGAGCGCGAGGCGCGCGGTCCGTACCGCGACATGGCCGACGTGGCCCGCCGGGTCGGGCTCGACACCGAGCAGCTCGAGGCGCTCGCGGCCGCCGGGGCGTTCGCGGGCTTCGACCTCGACCGGCGGCAGGCGCTCTGGCTCGCGGGTGAGGCCGCGCAGGACCGCCCCGACACGCTCGCCGGCTCCGTGGTCGTGGTGCAGCCGCCGCTGCTGCCGATGCTCACCGACGCCGAGCAGGTCGTCTACGACCTCTGGGCGACGGGCGTGTCGACCGACGACCACCCCATTCGGCACGTGCGCGAGTACCTCGACGCGCGCGGGGCGCTCCGCATCGACCGGCTCGGGGCGGCCGAGAACGGTCGGCGCATCGAGGTGGGCGGGGTCGTCACGCACCGGCAGCGGCCGGCGACCGCGAGCGGCATCACGTTCCTGAACCTCGAGGACGAGTCGGGCACGCTGAACGTCATCGCCGGGGTCGGGGTCTGGACCCGGTTCCGACGGGTCGCCCGCGAGGCGCCCGCCATGGTCGTGCGCGGAGTGCTCGAGCGCTCCCCCGAGGGCGTGACGAACCTCGTCGCCGACCGGTTCGAGTCGCTCGCCGTGTCGGCGGCGAACCGCTCGCGCGACTTCCGCTGACGCGGGGCGTCACCCCGCGGCATCCGCCCCCACGCGACCGAGACCCGTCAGAAAGCTGCGCTCTGGCGGGCCAGAGTGCAGGTTCTTGACGGGTCTCGACCCAGATCACTTCCGAGACCCGTCAGAAAGCTGCGCTCTGGCGTGCCAGAGCGCAGTCTTTCGACGGGTCTCGAGAGGGGCTAGGAGTCGTGCGAGCCGTTCTTCGAGAGCGCGGCCTCCGAGACGCCAGCGCCGATGCCTCGACCGACCGCCTGGCCCTGGATGATCGCGGCGATGTCGAGGCCGGTGGCCGCCTCGACGCTGTCGAACACCGAGCGCATCGCCTTCGCGCTGTCGCCGCCCACGACGCCGCTCGCGCCGTCCTCGCTGCCGCCGACGATCGAGACGCTGCCGATCGCCGAGTAGCCCTTCGCGAACTCCGCCATGATCGACGGCAGCACCTCGAGCACCCGCTGCGACAGGAACGCCTCCTGGTTCGACGCGATCGCCTGCGCCTCGGCCTCGACGGCCGCGGCACGGGCCTCGCCCTCGGCGCGGATCGCGTCCGCCTCGGCCTGGGCCTTCAGACGGCGGGCCGACGCCTCGGCGTCCGCGAGCTCGCGCAGTGCGCTCGCCTCACCGGCCGACTTCGCCTCGGCCGCTGCGGCCTCACCGGTGGCGCGGGCCTTGTCGGCCTCCGCCTGCTGCTCGGCGATGCGCGTGCGGGCCTCCGCCTGCTTGACCTGCTCGATCGCGGCGGCCTCGGCCGAGCGCTCGCGCGTGTAGAGGTCGGCCTGCGCGCGGGTCTCCGCCTCGTACCGGGAGGCGTCCGCGACGCGCTTCACCTCGGCGTCGAGCCGGGCCTGCGTGTTCTCAGCCTGCTGCTGCAGCACGGCCTGCTCCGCGCGGGCACGAGCCAGGTGCTCGGCCTGCTCCGCCTCGGCGCGGGCACGGCCGACGCCGGCGTCCGCGTTGGCGGTGTTCGTGTCGAGCGCCGTCTGCTCGATGAGGTTCGCCTCCTGGTTGGCGATGATCTTCTGGTTGATCGCGCGGTCGGCGTTCGTCTGCGCGATCTCGGCGGCCTGGCGCTTCGCCTGGATCTCGGGGGCGCCGAGCGACTGGATGTAGCCGACCTCGTCGGTGATGCCCTTGATCTGGAACGAGTCGAGGATGAGCCCCTGCTCGGCGAGTTCGTGCGACACGTCGGCGGCGATCTGGTCGGAGAACTTCTTGCGCTCGCGCATCAGCTCGACCACGGACAGCGTCGCGACGATGCCGCGGAGCGCACCCTCGAGCTGCTCGGTCGTGAACTGCTCGATCGCCTTGTCCTGCGACGCGAAGCGCTCCGCCGCGCGGCGGACGAACAGCGGGTCGGAGCCGATCTTCACGATCGCAACGCCGTCGACGTTCAGCGTGACGTTGTCGAGCGACTGCGCCTCGGCGTTCAGCGAGACCTGGCGGGAGCGGAGCGAGATGATCTCGTGTCGCTGCGTGATCGGGTTCACCAGCGACTTGCCGTTGACGATGACGGTGACCGGCGACTCCGACAGCTCCGAACGGGTCGATCCGTCCGCGCCGATGACGCTGCGCTGCACCTTCTGCTTGCGGCCCGAGATGACGAGGGCCTCGTCGGCCCTCGCGACCTTGATCCAGCTGCGCGCGAACAGCAGGACGATCAGGCCGATGACCACCGCGGCGACGACCGCGATGCCGACGATGACCAGGATGCCGAAGAATCCGGCGATCTCCATGAACGACTCCTTCGTGGTGCGGCATCCGGCGGGTGCGCGGACGCCGGAATCGACCCTCTCAGACCCGCGACGACCGAGGCCGACGGGCTCCGATTCTGTGGATATCACGCCCGCGCCGTCGCCGAGGAAGTCGGGAGTAGCGTGGGCACTGGTCGTGCCCGACCCGAGGGCGCGTCGGCCCGGGAGGTGTGGCAATGGCCTCGGTACCACCGGCACCGCTCTACACTCGGGCGTTCATCGCGCTCACCGCAACCGAGCTGCTGTACTTCACGGCAGTCGGCATGGCGCTCTTCGCGCTGCCCCTGTTCGTGACCGGGCCCGTCGCGGGCGACGAGGCCGGGGCGGGCATCGCGGTCGGGGCCTTCGCGGTCTCGGCGCTCGTGCTGCGGCCGTTCGCGGGCCGGCTGAGCGACCGGATCGGGCGCCGACCGCTCATCCTGGGCGGTGCGCTCATCGCCGCGGCCTCGCTGGGACTGCTCCTGGTCGCCGACGACCTGGTCGTCGTCGTGCTGCTCCGGCTCCTCGCGGGCGTGGCCGAGGCGGCGTTCTTCGTGTCGATCTTCGCCGCCCTGGCGGACATCGCCCCGCCCGAGCGCATGGGCGAGGCGCTGTCCATCAACTCGCTCAGACTCTACCTCGGGCTCGCGTTCGGCCCGCCGCTCGCAGAGGCGCTCATCGGCGCAGGCGGCTACGCCGCCGTCTGGATCGGGGCGACCGGGCTCGCGCTGGTCGCCGCCGCGCTCGGACTGGTCGTCGGCGAGACGAGCAGCGAGCGCACGCCCCCGGGCGCCCCGCTGCGCATCCTCCACCGGCCCGCACTGCCGATCTCGCTCGGCTTCCTCACCGCGCTCATCGCCATGGGCGGCTACCTCGCGTTCGCCTCGCTGCACGCCCTGGACGTCGGCATCGGCAACGCCAGCGTCGCGCTCCTCACCTTCGGGGTCGTGGTCGTCGTGTGCCGGATCGCGTTCGCGCGCGTGCCCGACCGGCTGCCGTCGCTGCCGCTGGGCGCGGCGGCGCTCGGCGCGATCGCGACCGGCCTGGTCATCGCCGCGCTGTGGCGCGACGTGGGCGGACTCGTCGTCGGCGCCATCGTGCTCGGCGTCGGCGTCGCGTTCAGCACGCCCGCGTTCTTCTCGGCCGTGTTCGCGACGGCGTCACCCGCCGAGCGCGGGCTCGCGTCGGGCACCGCGAGCGCGGCGATCGACCTGGGGCTCGGCATCGGCCCGATCCTGCTGGGCTTCGTCGCCGCGTCGTCGGGTATCCCCTGGGCGTTCGCGGTCGGCGCGCTCGTCGCGCTCGCAGGCGCCGCCTGGACGCTCGGCCTGGCCCGCCGCGCGCAGTCGACGCCTCCTGCGTGATCGACGCGGGGTGTCGGGGCGGCGCGGAAACGGCGCTCGGCTAGCCTCGTGCGGTGCCATTCGACAGCGATACCCACGACCGGTACGGCAGCGATGTGCTCGCGGGCGACTGGCGCGCACGCGGGCGCCGCACGATCCCCGAGGTGCCCGCCGAGCGCGACCTCGTGGTCGAGCGCGCCGACACCGGCTGGTGCGGCGCGGTCGTCGGGTTCGAGAGCCGGAACGTCGTGCTCGAGGACCGGCACGGCGCACGACGGCTCTTCCCGCTCGGCACCGGGTTCCTGGTCGAGGGCCAGCCGGTGAAGCTGACCGCGCCCACGATGCAGGCACCGGCCACCCGCGCCCGCACCGCGTCGGGCTCGTTCGCACCCGAGCAGCGCCGCGCCCGCACCGCCCGGGCGAGTCGCATCTTCGTCGAGGGACGGCACGACGCCGAGCTCGTCGAGAAGGTCTGGGGCACCGATCTCCGGGCCGAGGGCGTGGTGGTCGAGTACCTCGAGGGCGTCGACGACCTCGACGCGATCGTGCGCGAGACCGCGCCGTCGGCGGGCAAGCGCATCGGCGTGCTGGTCGACCACCTCGTGCCCGGTTCCAAGGAGCAGGCGATCGCCGACCGGGTCGCGCGCGGCCCGCACGGCGCGCACGTGCTCGTGGTGGGGCACCCCTACGTCGACGTCTGGCAGGCGGTGAAGCCCGCACGCCTCGGTGTCGACGCCTGGCCCGTGATCCCGAAGGGCACCTCGTGGAAGCACGGGGTGTGCGCCGCGTTCGGCTGGCCGCACGACGACCAGGCCGACATCGCGCGCGCCTGGCAGCGGATCCTCGGCGCGGTGCGCGACTGGAACGACCTCGAGCCGGCCCTCCTCGGTCGCGTCGAGGAGCTCATCGACTTCGTCACCGCGGGCGACGACCGCTGAGGGCGGCCGCCCCGGAGCATCCGCTCAGGCCAGCGTGGTGCCGAACGCGAGCCCCAGCACGTAGGTGACCGCTGCCGCGCCGAGCCCGATCGCGAGCTGGCGCAGCGCGCGCTTCGCGGGCGACGCCCCCGACAGGATGCCGACCACCGCCCCGGTGGCGAGCAGCGCCACGCTCACGAGCACGAGCGCGACCACCAGCGCCACCGTCCCATCGGCGCCGAACAGGTACGGCAGCACGGGGATGAGCGCCCCCGAGGCGAAGAAGCAGAAGCTCGAGATCGCGGCCGACATGCCCGTGCCCACGGCCTCGGCGTCGTCGTGGGCCGCCGGCATCGACCCGGAGGCCACGTCGCCCTGCGCGCGCACGCCCGCGATCACGCGCCCGGCGTGCGCGGTCGCCTCCTGCGGGTCCATCCCGCGGGCCCGGTAGACGAGTGCGAGCTCGTTCGCGTCGACGTCGAGGTCGGGCAGTGCGGCCCGCGCCGCGGGGTCGGGGGCGGATGCCTCGAGCAGCTCGCGCTGCGAACGCACCGACACGTACTCCCCCGCGCCCATCGAGAGCGCACCGGCCAGAAGCCCGGCGATGCCGGTGAAGAGCACCACGCTGCGGTCGACCCCGGTCGCCGCCATGCCGAGCACGAGCGCGAGGTTCGACACGAGCCCGTCGTTCGCGCCGAACACCGCCGCGCGGAACGTGCCCGAGAGCCGCCGGCGCCCCCGGGCGGCGAGCCCGCGCACGACCTCGCCGTGGATCTTCTCGTCGGCGGCCATCGCCCTGGTGGCGTCCGGGTCGTCGGCGTAGGGCGAGCGCGCCTCGGCCTGCTGCGCGAGCGCGAGCACGAAGATCGAGCCGAACCGCCGGGCGAGCCCGGCGAGCATGCGGGTGCGCAGGTCGGCCCGGGGCATCCGCCCGTCGTCGTCGCCGAGCAGGCGCATCCAGTGCGCCTCGTGGCGCCGCTCGGCCTCGGCGAGGGCGAGCAGGATCTCGCGTTCCTCTCCCGTGCGGCGCCCGGCGAGCTCGCGGTACACGGCGGCCTCGGCGCGCTCGTCGGCCAGGTACCGGCGCCACCTCGCTCGCGCGGCGGCGTCCGATCGTGCGTCCTGCGGCATGGAGCCTCCTCCTGACGGCCCGTGCGGCCGGCGACCACGCTAGTCGCGCGCCGCCGTCGACCCCATGCCGGCCCGCCCGATTGGCAGCATTTCGGAGCACCGAACCGCGCCCCGCCGCCGGCGCCGTCTGGCGCGCGTCACTGCACGAGCTCCTGCCACCCGTCGCCGTCGGCGTACTCGAAGATGAGGTTCGTCTCGGTGTGGGCGACCGCCGGATGGCCGGTGAGGTAGCTCAGCACGAACTCCCGCAGCTCGCTCGCGTCGCGCGCCGCGACGTGCAGCAGGTAGTCCTCCGCGCCGGCCATGTGGAACAGCCCGAGCACGCCCGGGAAGTGCGTGGCCGCGGCCCGGAACTCGTCGATCTCACTGCGCGCGTGCTTGACCAGGCGCACGGCGATGAGCGCCTGCAGCGACGCGCCGAGGGCCTCGAGGTCGATGTCGACGTGGTAGCCGCGGATGAACCCGCCTGCCTGCAGCTTGCGGATGCGCAACGACACCGTCGACTCCGCGACGCCCACCTCGGCGGCGAGCACCGACCCGGAGGCCCGGGCGTTGCGTGAGAGCGCGCGGAGGAGCGCGCGGTCGATGCGGTCGAGTTCGTTCGGCGTGGTGGTCATGCGCGCTCCGGATCGTCGGGGGCGGGTTCTGCCGCGCGGGTCGTCGCGGTGTTCGGTGCGGGGGCGGATGCCTGCGGCGATGCAACCTCGTCGACCAGCGCCGCGACCCGGATCGGCTCGGCCCGGTTCGTGATGCCGAGCGCGGAGATCACGCCGCCGATCGCGAGCATGACCGCCGTGGCGATCGCGGCCCGGTGGTACCCGACGACGTCGAGGGAGGCGCCCACGATCACGCCCGAGAACGCGACCGCGACGAGTCCCGCGATGCGGGCGACCGCGTTGTTGACCGCCGACCCGATGCCCGCGTGGGTCGGGTCGACCGCGCCGAGGATCGCGGACGTCAGCGGCGCCACGGTGATCGCCATGCCGAGCCCGAGCAGCAGGACGCCGGGGAGGAACTGGGTCCAGTAGAACGCGTCCGCGTCGACGGCGAGCGTGAGCAGGAAGCCGACGGCGGCGACCAGCGGGCCGACCGCCATGAACAGGCGCGGGCCGTACCGGCCGGCGAGCCCGCCGAACCACGAGCCGAGCAGCACGAGCATGACCGTGGGCGGCAGGGTCGCGAGGCCGGCCTGGAACGCCGTGTAACCGCCGACCTCCTGCACGAAGATCGTGATCGCGAACGGGCCGAAGGCGAAGCCCGCGTACACGAACCACGTCGACAGGTTGCCGATCGCGAAGTTGCGCGCCCGGAACAACGCGAGGGGCAGCATGGGCGCGGCGACCCGTGCCTCCCACCAGACGAAGAGCGCCAGGGCCGCGACGCCGACGACGAACGGCACGAGGATCACGGGCGACCCCCAGCCGAACCGGCCCTGCTCGATCAGGGCGAACACCGTGCCGCCCAGCCCGACGACGCCGAGCACCGCGCCGAGCCAGTCGACCCGCGGTCGGTCGAGCAACGGCTCGTCGCGTCCGAGCGGGCGCATGAGCACCAGCACGGCGACGATCGGCACGATGTTGACGGCGAAGATCAGCCGCCAGGACACGGCATCCACGAGGATGCCCCCGAGCAGCGGGCCGACCAGGAACGCCGAGGTGGTCCAGGCGGTCCAGCGGCCGATGGCGCGCCCCTGCTCGGGGCCCGAGAACGTCGAGACGATGAGCGCGAGCGAACTCGGCACCAGGAGCGCGCCCGCGGCGCCCTGCAGCGCGCGAGCGACCACCAGCACCTCACCGGTCGGTGCGAGCGCGCAGAGCAGCGAGGTCACGCCGAAGCCGTACAGCCCGATGCGGATGATGCGGAGCCGGCCGAACGAGTCCGACAGCGAACCCGCGATCAGGATGAGCGAGCCGAGGGTCAGCAGGTACGCGTCGACGACCCATTGCTGCAGCACGAGCCCCCCGCCCATCTGCTCCGAGATCGCGGGGAGCGCCACATTGGTGATCGCACCGTCGAGGAACGCGCAGAACGACACGATCACCGCGACGACGAGCACACGCGAGGATCGGCTCACGTGCTCACCCTAGCGGCGCGCCCTCAGTGGGACGAGAGCCGGGAGCGCAGCAGGTCGATCCGGGACTGGAGCTGCGTCACGCTGGCCTTCGAGACCTCGGGCCCGCCGCAGCGGCGGCGCAACTCGGCGTGGACGAGGCCGTGCGGTTCCCCCGACAGGCGCGACCACATGCCGACGAGGCTGTTGAGCAGCGTGCGCTGCTCCTTCAGCGTGCGGTAGAGCGCGACCGGCTGCTCGGGCTCGTCGGCGGCGGGGGCGGATGCCTCGCCCGAGCGCCGTCGCTGCCGCTGCCGCTTCTCCTGCCGGGCCTGCCGGTGGCGCAGCAGCTCGGACACCTGCTCCGGTTCGAGCAGGCCGGGGATGCCGATGAAGTCGTGCTCCTCGTCGCTGCCCGGCTCGGCGAGCGTGCCGAACTCGGTGCCGTCGTAGAGCGCACGGTCGAACGTGGCGCTCGAGCCGAGGGCCTCGTAGGTCCACTCCGATGCGAGCTCCTCGGAGGCCTGCTCCTCGCGGTTCGCCTCGGCGAGCAGGCCGTCGTCGAGCCCCGGGTCCTCGTCATCGCCCGACCGGCGGTCCAGCGCGTGGTCGCGCTGGCGCTCGAGCTCGCTCGCGAGTCCCATCAGCCCGGGCACGTTGGGCAGGAACACCGACGCGGTCTCACCGCGGCGCCGGGCGCGCACGAAGCGGCCGATCGCCTGCGCGAAGAACAGCGGCGTCGAGGCCGACGTCGCGTACACGCCGACCGCGAGGCGCGGCACGTCGACGCCCTCCGACACCATGCGCACCGCGACCATCCATCGCTGGGTGCCGGCCGAGAACTGCTCGATGCGCGCGCTCGCCTCGCTCTCGTCGGAGAGCACGACGGTCGCCCGCTCCCCCGTGATCCGCTCGAGGATCTCCGCGTAGGCACGGGCGGTCGACTGGTCCGTGGCGATCACCAGCCCGCCGGCATCCGGGATCGCGTGCCGCACCTCGATGAGGCGCCGGTCGGCGGCCTGCAGCACCGCGGGGATCCAGTCGCCCTTCGGCTCGAGCGCGGTCCGCCACGCGGCCGACGTGATGTCCTTCGTGTTGTCCTCGCCGAGCCTGGCCTCCATCTCGTCGCCCGCGCTGGTGCGCCAGCGCATGTGGCCGGCGTAGACCATGAAGATCACCGGGCGCACGACGCCGTCGGCCAGGGCCCGCCCGTACCCGTAGTCGTAGTCCGTGCGCGAGACGCGCACGCCCTGCTCGTCGGGCGCGTAGTCGACGAACGGGATGGGCGCGGTGTCGGAGCGGAACGGCGTGCCGGTGAGTGAGAGGCGCTTCGTGGCGGGCTGGAAGGCCTCGCGGATCGCGTCGCCCCAGCTGAGCGTGTCGCCGCCGTGGTGCACCTCGTCGAGGATCACGAGCGTGCGGCCCGACAGCGTGAGCTCGCGGTGCAGCGCGGGGCGCATGGCGACCTGCGCGTACGTGACCGCGACCCCGTGGAAGTGCCGCGCCTGGCTGCCGTGGGCGTTGCGGAAGCCGGGGTCGAGGCGGATGCCCGCGCGAGCGGCCGCGTCCGCCCACTGGCGCTTGAGGTGGTCCGTCGGCGCCACGACGGTGATGCGGTCGATCTCGTGCCGCGCGCGCAGCTCCGCCGCCAGGCGCAGCGCGAACGTCGTCTTGCCGGCGCCGGGCGTCGCGGCGGCGAGGAAGTCGCGCGGCATCGCCTCGAGGTAGCGATCCAGGGCCTCCGCCTGCCAGGCGCGCAGCTTGCTCGCGGTGCCCCACGCGGCGCGCTCGGGGAACGACGGTGAGAGGTGCTCGGCGGCCGAGGTGCCGGGCAGGTGTCCGGGAGGGGTCGCTGTGCTCACTCGACGAGAATCTACCGGCATCGACCGACACCCTCCGAATCGCGTCCGCGCATCCGAGCACGCGGGGCCCGGATGCTCCTGTGGACGGCAGAATGGGACCCATGGTCACCCAGCAGCACCCCTGGTCGCGGTACGTGGCGATCGGCGACTCCTTCACCGAGGGCATCGGCGATCCCGAGCCGGGCGTGCCCGGCGGGCACCGGGGATGGGCCGATCGCGTGGCCGAGGTGCTCGCGCGCGGCAGCGACGACTTCGCCTACGCGAACCTCGCCATCCGCGGCCGCCTGATCCAGCAGATCATCGACGACCAGGTCGAGCCGGCCCTCGCGCTCCGGCCCGACCTGATCACGATCTCGGCGGGCGGCAACGACGTGATCCGCCCCGGCACCGACCCCGACGAGATCTCGAGCCGCTTCGAGTACGCCATCCAGCGGCTCAGCCGCGACCGCGCGACGATCGTCATCTTCACCGGCGTCGACGTGGGCTTCTCGCCGGTCTTCCGCGGCATCCGGGGCAAGGTCGCGATCTACAACGAGAACCTGCGCTCGATCGCCGCGGCGCACGACTGCATCGTCGCCGACCAGTGGGCGCTGCACGAGATCCAGGACCAGCGCATGTGGGCTCCCGACCGGCTGCACCTGAACGAGCTCGGCCACCACACGGTCGCGCGCATGGTGCTCCAGGCGCTGAACGTCGACAACGACCTCGAGCCGATGCAGCCCGAGCCCCTCGAGCTGCGGCGCTGGCGGCACGCGCGCGTCGAGGACCTCCAGTGGGCGCGCGAGTACCTCGTGCCGTGGGTCATCCGCCGCATCCGCCACCAGTCGTCGGGCGACCTCGTGACGGCGAAGCGCCCGGAGGCGGGGCCCTACTCGGCCGGTCCGCTCGCCGACGACTGAGGGTCGAGCCCGCCCGGGTTCGACAGCCGCCACCAGGTGCCCGGGTCCTCGAGGGTGCCGTCGAGCGCGAGCGGCACCTCGACGACCTCGTCGCCGGCCCGCACGGTGATGCTGCCTGCGTCGGTGCCGTCCACCGCGAGCGCGAGCGGCCGGGCGTCGACCTCGATCGTGATCGGGGTGTCGCTCCAGACCAGCACGGATGCCTCGCCGGCGGCCCGCGCCACGGCGGTGTCGCCCCAGGCGGTGGCGTAGCCCGCGAACTCGTCGCCCGCGTCGATCACGTCGATCTCGTGGAAGCCCGCCGCGGTCGTGTCGAGCAGACCGGCGATCTCGGCGTTCAACTCGGGGTGCGTGTCGGCGCCGAGGGCCACGCCCACGAGCGTGACAGTGCGCGAGCCGACCTCGTAGTCGCCCGAGAACAGCAGGCAGGCGCCCGCCTCGACGGTCGTACCGGTCTTGATGCCGTCGACGCCGTGGGTGCCGAGCAGCTCGTTCGTGTTCTCGACGACCCCCACGGACGGGAGCACGGCCGACTCCTGGGCCACGATCGACGCGAGCGCCGGGTGCCGGAGCGCGAGCCTGCCGAGCTGCACGAGGTCGCTCGGCGTGCTGCGGCTCTCGGGCGAGAGCCCGCTCGTGTCGACCACGACGGTGTCGTGGAGCCCGTTGGCGTCGAGCCAGGCGCGGGCGGCATCGAGGTACGCCTGCTCCGACCCGTACGCCCAGATGGCGAGCGACTTGGCGTAGTTGTTGGCCGACGGCAGCATGACGGCCTCGAGGCTCTGGCGTTCGCTCAGCGTCGAGCCCTGGAACACGGGCGCGTTCGACCCGTTCTCGGCGATGGTCTGCCAGTAGATCTGCACGTCGGCGGCCGTGTACGCGATGTCGGGGCCCTGCTCGTCGGCGCCGAGCGGCTTCGCGTCGAGCACCACGAGCGCGGTCACGACCTTGGTGATGCTGGCGATCGGCACCGACTCGTCGGCATCGGATGCCGCGAGCAGCCCGTCGTCGTCCAGTTCGCCGATCGCGTAGGCGCCGACGTCGGGCGCGTCGAGCTCGGCGGCGGGTGCCGCGGCGACGTCGGGCACCTCGACGGTCGCGGCGACCTCGGGCACCTCCGCGTTCAGCGCGTTCGCCGTGTACACGCCGCCGGTGGTGACGGCCGCGACGAACAGCGCGAGCGCACCGAAGACGACGATGCGCCGACGACGGTAGACGCGCGGCGAGGCGCGATGCGAAGGCGGCACGCCCGTCATGCTAACCGTGCCGGGGGCGGCTCGTTCCCATCCGTGGAGAGCGCGTAGAGCGCCACCGCGCCGGCGGCGGCGACGTTGAGCGAGTCGACGCCGTGCGCCATGGGGATCGTGACGACGGCGTCGGCCGCGCGCACCGCTCGTCGGCTGAGTCCGTCGCCCTCCGCGCCGAGGAGGATCGCGACCCGCTCGGGGCGGGCGCGCGCGTACTCGCGCAGGCCCACCGCGTCGTCGGCGAGGGCGAGGGCGGCGAGTTCGAACCCGGCGCCGTGGAGCACCTCGCGCGTCTCGTCCCAGTCGCCGACGCGCGTCCAGGGCACCTGGAAGACGGTGCCCATGCTCACCCGCACGCTGCGGCGGTACAGCGGGTCGGCGCAGCGGGGCGTCACGAGCACCGCGTCGGCGCCGAGCCCGGCGACGCTGCGGAACACGGCGCCCACGTTGGTGTGGTCGACGATGTCCTCGAGCACGACGACGGTCCGGGCATCCGCCAGCAGCACAGCGGGGTCGGCGAGCACGGGGCGGTGCATCGCCGCCAGCGCGCCGCGGTGCACCCGGTAGCCCGTGACCTGCTCGACGAGCGCCGGTGCCGCGACCAGCACGTCGACGTCGAGCGGCTCGAGCTCCGGCTGCAGGTCGGGCAGCCACTTCGGCTCGAGGAGCACGGACCGCGGCCGGTGGCCCGCGGCGAGGGCCCGCCGGATCACCTTGGCGGACTCGGCGATGTACAGGCCCTCGGCGGGCTCACGCGCCGACCGCAGCGCGACGTCGGTGAGGTCGGTGTAGTCGCCGAGGAGCGGATGCCCCGGGTCGGCGACCTCCTGCACGCGCATGCCGCACCTCCTTCGTCGGCACCAGCCTGCCAGTGATGGAAACATTCCCGAAAACTTCGTCTGTCTAGACTTCCGACATGGAGTGCGAGCGAGCATGACCGCCGCGGTGGGGGCGCAGGGCGTGCGCGACGCGGGCCTCGACGAGGCCCTCGCGCTGATGAGCGGCGCCCGCATCGGGGTGCTCACGGGTGCGGGAGTCAGCACCGACTCGGGCATCCCCGACTACCGCGGCGAGGGCGCGCCGGTGCGGAACCCGATGACCTTCAGCGCGTTCCAGTCGTCGGAGACCGCGCGCAAGCGCTACTGGGCCGGCAGCCACCTCGGCTGGCGCAGCTTCGGCACGGCGACGCCGAACGCCGGACACGCCGCGCTCGTCGAGCTCGAGCTCGCGGGCCACGTGACCGGCGTGGTCACGCAGAACGTCGACGGGCTCCACCACCGCGCCGGCAGCCGGCACGTCGTGGACCTGCACGGCAGCATGGACCGCGTGGTCTGCCTCGACTGCGGGCAGCAGTACTCGCGGTTCGCGATCGCCGACCGGCTCGATGAGCTCAACCCGGCCTTCGCGCGCCCCGGAGCGGTGCGCCTCGCGCCCGACGGCGATGTGGAGGTCGAGGACGTCGACGCGATCGTGGTGCCCGCGTGCGAGGTCTGCGAGGGCACGCTGAAGCCCGACGTCGTCTTCTTCGGCGAGTTCGTGCCGAGCGACGTGTTCCAGGCGGCGTCCTCCATCGTGCGCAGCTCGGACGTGCTCCTGGTGGCGGGTTCGTCGCTCGTGGTGAACTCCGGCATGCGCCTGCTCGAGCAGGCGCGCCGCGCGCGCATGCCGATCGTCGTCATCAACCGCGGCATCACCAAGGGCGACAGCCGTGCGACCGTGAAGCTCGACTCCGGAACCTCGGAGACCCTCACGGGCATCGCCGACCACCTGCTCGGCCGCTGAGCCGTCCCGCGCGGGATCAGCGACCAGCGACGCGCCGCCCGCTCGAGCGCCCGCCCGATCGGCTCGACCGGCCGAGTGCCGCCGTCACCCCGGCGAGCGTCCCGCCGAGGCCCGAGAGCGCGCCCGTCAGGCCGTCGAGCACGCGAGCGCTCCCTCCCGTGCTCGCGGAGCGCCGGCCGCGTGCGGCCGGCCTCGGCCGGGCACGCCGGCCCTCGCCCACGACCTCGCGCATGAGCTCCAGCAGCCGTGCCGCCGAGCGGTCCCAGGCGAAGGCCCCCGCCCGCTCGAACGACGCGGCCGAGCGCCGCTCCCACTCCCCCGGTTCCTCGAGCGCGCGCACCTGCGCGGCGAGGCCGTCCGGGTCGCCGGTGGCGAAGTACCGCGCGGCGTCCCCGCCGATCTCGCGGAAGATCGGGATGTCGCTGACGACGACCGGCGTGCCGGCCCGCATCGCCTCGACGAGCGGGATGCCGAATCCCTCGGCCGAGGAGGCGTGCACGAGGGCGGTCGCGCCCGCGAGCAGCTCGCCGTACTCGGCGTCGGTCACGCCGTCGTGGAACACGAGCCGGGCCTGCGGCGCGAGGGCAGTGAGGCGACGGCGGTCGGACTCGGAGATGCGGCTCAGCAGGTGCAGCTCGTGGCCGGGCAGGCGCGCGGCGGCGAGCACGAGGGTCTCCACGCCCTTGTACGGCATGAACGAGCCCATGTAGAGCAGACGTCCGCGCGTCGGGACCCGCCGCGGCCGCCGCACCTCGACGAGCGCGTCCGCGGCGTTCGGCACCACGGAGACGGGCCGCTCGGTGAGGCCGTGCTCGGCGATCAGCGAGGCGGTGGTGTCGGAGACGGTGACGACCGCATCGGCGCGGTTCAGCAGCATCCGCTGCGGCCACCAGGCGAGGTGGTAGAGCCGCCAGAGCACGCGCACGAAGGCGGGCAGGTCACGCGGCGGCGTGGGGTGCTCGTAGTAGATCAGGTCGTGCAGCGTGAGCAGCAGCCGGTAGCGGCGTCCCCACGAGCCCATCGTCTGCATGGGCGAGAACACGATGTCGGGCTGCATCCGGTTGATCGTGCGCGCGATGAACGGCTCCATGACGCCGGTCGGCGACCCGACGACCACCCAGGGCAGGTCGGGCAGCAGCTCGAGCTGGCGACGATCGCTGATCAGCATCGTCACCGGGTGGAGCTTCGCGAGCTCGGCGACGATCCCGGCGGTGAAGCGGCTGATGCCGTCGTGCCGACCGATCCGGGTGTACCGGCAGTCGACCACGACCCTCACGCGGCATCCCCCCGGGCGACGCGCGCCTCGAGCCCGGAGAGGAACGCCCGGATGTACCCGGCCGCCGCGCCGGGCGTCTCGTAGTGGATCAGGTGGCCGACGCCGTCGATGACGCGCAGCCGCGAGTCCGGCAGCAGTTCCGCGAGCCGGTGCTGGGCCTCGAGGGGCGTGATGTCGTCGCGCTCGGCGGCGACGAGCAGCACGGGGACGCGCACCTCGGCGGCGTAGTCGGAGACGTTGCTGCCCACGCTCGCCCGGAACGCCTCGAGGAGCATCCTGCGGTCGTGGAACACCGAGAAGTACCGGTCGTGCTGGCCGTGGATGAACCGGCGGAGCCCGCGGTCGCCCGTCTTCGCCATGCTCATGCTCATCACGCGCACGATCGCGCGGTTGCGCAGCAGGGCGAAGCCCATCCGCTCCGGCAGCAGGGCCGCGAGGCGGTAGTAGGCGATGGCCGCCTTGGTCAGCACCGCGCGCGGGCCCTCGAGCGCCGGCGCGGCGATCGGGTTGACGAGCACGACGGCGGATGCCTCGAGCCCGCCGGCCACGGCGGCCGCGACCACGATCGAGCCGAACGAGTGGCCGAGCACGACGGGAGGCTCCGTGAGCTGCTGATGCGCGACGAACTCCCGCAGCCAGGCCGCGTAGCCGTCGATGTCGTGCGTGCCCGGCAGCGGGCCCGAGGCGCCGAAGCCGGGCAGGTCGGGCGCGAGGATCCGCACGCCGTCGAGTTGCGCCACGACCGGCTCCAGCCCGTGGTGGTCGCCGCGGAAGCCGTGGACGAGCACCATGGTGCGCAGCGCGTCGGGGTCGCCGTAGTCCCACCAGCGGGTCTTCGCTCCCCCGATGGTTGCGGTGCGGCGCCGGACCGGGGTACGCCGGAGCCCGGCGGCATACGGGGAGTCGACGATCATCGCACCCAGTGTAGGGGCGCTCGAGCGGGCGTCCGGACGGACGCCACTCCGCTGTGGGTACCGATCGATGTGGGTGCCCGCTCGTAGGGTGACGAACGTGGACACGCTGCGACGCACCTGGACCGACCGACTCGCCGTCTTCGACCTCGAGACGACCGGGGTCGATCCGGAGACCTGTCGCATCGTCACCGCGCACCTGGGGGTGCTCGACGGCGACGGCACGGTGATCGGCGCGCACGACTGGCTGCTCGACCCGGGCGTGGAGATCCCCGCCGAGGCCGCCGCGATCCACGGCATCACGACCGCGCGCGCACGAGCCGAGGGCATGCGCGCGCACGAGGGCGTGGCGCAGCTCGTCGACGCCGTCGCCCACCTGCTCTCGACCGGCGTGCCGCTGGTGGCGTACAACGCCGCCTACGACCTCACCGTGCTCGACCGCGAGGCCAGGCGCTACGCGGTGCCACCGCTGCACTCCCCCGCGCCCGTCATCGACCCCTACGTCATCGACAAGGCGCTCGACCGCTACCGGCGCGGCAAGCGCACGCTGTCGGTCACGGCGGCGCACTACGGCGTCGGCCTCGACGCCGCCCACGAGGCATCCGCCGACGCCATCGCCGCGGGCCGGGTCGCCCTCGCGCTGGCCGGCGCGTTCCCCGAACTGCTCGACGCCGAGCCTGCGGAGCTCCACGCGCGCCAGGTGGGCTGGGCGCGCGACCAGGCGGAGAACTACCAGGCCTGGCGTCGCGCGAACGGCAGCCCCGAGTTCACGACCTCCGGCGCCTGGCCGCTGCGCTGAACCCGCTCCGGCGGCCCATTCGGGCCGTGTGCGGGCATGCCGAAGGGCCGGGCGGTCGAGACCGCCCGGCCCTTCGCGGCGTGACTACTTGCCGAAGTTCTTGAAGCGCTGGTTGAACTTCTCGACGCGGCCGGCCGAGTCGAGGATGCGCTGCTTGCCCGTGTAGAACGGGTGCGAGGCCGAGGAGATCTCGACGTCGATCACCGGGTAGCTGTTGCCGTCCTCCCACTCGATCGTCTTGTCGCTCGAGACGGTCGAACGGGTGAGGAACGTCGCACCCGAGGCGAGGTCGCGGAAGACCACCGGAGCGTAGTCGGGGTGGATGTCAGTCTTCATCAGTGTTCCTTGCTGGTGGATTGCGTGGATCTGCCGCCGGAACCGGCGCAGAAGCATGGAGGCCCATCGGGCCAGCTATCGATCTTAGCAGATCGGGGCTGGAAACGGCGTCACTCGGCGCGCGCGAAGAAGCGCCCGTCGCGCTCCTCGAGCGTGATGCCCATGCCGAACGCGCGCGAGAGGTGCTCACCGGTGAGCGTCTCGTCGAGCGGGCCCGCCTGCACGACCTTGCCGTCGGCGAGCAGCATCGCGTGGGTGAACCCGCCCGGGATCTCCTCGACGTGGTGCGTCACCATGACGATCGCCGGCGCGGCGGGCGAGCTGGCGTAGCCGCCGAGCAGCTGCACCAACTCCTCGCGGGCGCCCAGGTCGAGGCTCGCGGCCGGCTCGTCGAGCAGCAGCAACTCGGGGTCGGTCATCACCGCGCGGGCGATCTGCACGCGCTTCTGCTCGCCGTCGCTGAGGCTGCCGAACCGGCGGTCCGCGAGGTCGTCGAGCTTCCACTCCGAGAGGACGCGCTGCGCGCGGCGCGTGTCGATGTCCTCGTACTCCTCGTTCCAGCGGCCGGTGACCGAGTACGCGGCCGTGAGCACGACGTCGAGCACGGTCTCGTTCTTCGGCACCTTGCGGGCCATCGCCGTCGAGGCGAACCCGATCATGGGCCGCAGCTCGAAGACGTCGACCTTGCCCATGGTCTCCTGGAGGATCTCCGCGGTGCCGGACGACGGATGCATCGCGGCGGCCGCGATCTGCAGGAGCGTCGTCTTGCCCGCGCCGTTCGGGCCGAGCACGACCCACCGCTGGTCCGAGTCCACCGTCCAGTCCACGCCGTCGAGGATGGTGTTGCCGTCTCGGACGACCGAGACGTCGGAGAACTGGAGCACGGTGGTCGCCATGCCTCAATGCTATCCATCCCCCGCGGGTGCTCCGTGCCGCTCCGCGGGGTCGGTGGATGCCGGTGTCAGCGCGATCCGGCGAGCACCTCGGCGTAGATCTCCCGCGTGCGATCCGCGATCGCCGTCCAGTCGAAGTGGCGCTCGGCGCGCTCGCGCCCGGCGCGGCCGTAGTCGCCCGCCCGCACAGGGTCGTCGACGACCTCGGTGAGCGTCGCCGCGAGGTCGGCGACGAAGCGATCCGGGTCCACCGGGGTGCCGGTGCCGTCCTCGACCTGCTCGATCGGCACGAGCCTGCCCGTGACCCCGTCGTCGACGACCTCGGGGATGCCGCCGGTTGCCGTGCCGACCACCGCGATGCCGCAGGCCATGGCCTCGAGGTTCACGATGCCGAGCGGCTCGTACACCGACGGGCACACGAACGTCGTGCCGGCGCTCAGCACCGCGGAGAGCTCGGGCTGCGGCAGCAGCCGCTCGATCCAGACGACGCCGTCGCGCTCGGCGCGGAGCTCCTCGACGAGTCCGGTCACCTCGGCCATGATCTCGGGCGTGTCGGGCGCGCCCGCGCAGAGCACGAGCTGCACGTCCGCGGGCAGGGAGCGGGCGGCCCGCAGCAGGTACGGCAGGCCCTTCTGGCGCGTGATGCGGCCGACGAAGACGACCGAGCGCCGGTCGGGGTCGATGCCCAGCGCGCGCACGGCGTCCGGGTCGTCGCGCGGGGTCCAGCGCTGGAGGTCGATGCCGTTGTAGACGACCCGCACCTCGTCCGGGTCGAGCGCCGGGTAGCTGCGCAGGATGTCGCGCCGCATTCCCTCGCTCACGGCGATGACCGCGTCGGCGGACTCGAACGCGGTGCGCTCGGCCCAGCTCGACACGCGATAGCCGCCGCCCAGCTGCTCGGCCTTCCACGGCCGCAACGGCTCGAGGCTGTGCGCGGTGACCACGTGCGGGGCGCCGTGGAGCAGCTTCGCGAGGTGGCCCGCGGAGTTGGCGTACCAGGTGTGCGAGTGCACGACGTCCGCGTCGCCGGCGTCCTGCGCCATGGCGAGGTCGACGCCGAGCGTGCTGATCGCGGGGTTCGCGCCCTCGAGCCCACCGGGCACGGCGTAGGCCACGGTGTCGGGCTCGTCACGGGGCGCGCCGAAGCATCGCACCGTCACGTCGATGTCGCGTCGCAGCGCCCTCACGAGCTCCGCGACGTGCACACCCGCACCCCCGTAGACCTCGGGCGGATATTCACGAGTCATCAGGTCCACGCGCATGCCGCAACGCTAGCGCAGACGACCGGCGACATCCCCGGTCAACCCCTACGGATCCGGCGGCGACCTGACTACGCTGGGGCCATGACCCCTCGGAAGATCTTCGGCATCGTTCTCGCGGGCGGCGAGGGGAAGCGGCTCATGCCGCTCACCGAGGACCGGGCCAAGCCGGCCGTGCCGTTCGGCGGCCAGTACCGGCTGATCGACTTCGCGCTGTCGAACCTCATCAACTCGGGCCTCACCCAGATCGTCGTCCTCACCCAGTACAAGTCGCACAGCCTCGACCGCCACGTCTCGCAGACCTGGCGTCTCAGCGGGCTGCTGAACTCGTACGTGGCCTCCGTGCCCGCGCAGCAGCGGCTCGGCAAGCGATGGTTCTCGGGGTCGGCCGACGCGATCCTGCAGAGCCTCAACCTCATCCACGACGAGAACCCCGACATCATCGTCGTGGTCGGCGCCGACCACGTGTACCGGATGGACTTCCGGCAGATGATCGACGCGCACATCGAGTCGGGCCTCGACGCCACGGTCGCCGCGATCCGCCAGCCCATCTCGCTCGCCGACCAGTTCGGCGTGATCGAGGTCGACGACGCCAACCCGGCGCGCATCAACCGGTTCCTCGAGAAGCCGAAGGACCCGCAGGGCCTGCCCGATGCGCCGCACGAGGTGCTCGCCTCCATGGGCAACTACGTCTTCAACGCCGACGCGCTGATCGACGCGGTGCTGCGCGACGGCGAGCTCACCGACTCCAACCACGACATGGGCGGCGACATCGTGCCCGCCTTCGTCTCCCAGGGCCGCGCGGGCGTCTACGACCTGCGCCGCAACTCGGTGCCCGGCTCCACCGACCGCGACCGCTACTACTGGCGCGACGTCGGGACGATCGACTCGTTCTTCGAGGCCCACCAGGACCTCATCTCGGTGCTTCCGGTGTTCAACCTGTACAACCGCGAGTGGCCGATCTTCAGCCAGCAGCTCAACTCGCCGCCGGCGAAGTTCACGCGCGACGCGCGCGGAACCCTCGGCACGATGATCGACTCGATCGTCTCGCTGGGCTCCGTCATCTCGGGCGCGCACGTCGAACGCAGCGTGCTCGGCCCGTGGGCCACCGTGGGGTCGGGCGCGCACGTGGCCGACTCGATCGTGTTCGACCGCGCCAGCATCGAGTCGGGCGCGACCGTGCGCCGCGCCATCCTCGACAAGGACGTGGTCGTCGAGGCGGGCGCCCAGGTCGGCGTCGAGCCCGAACTCGACCGCTCGCGCGGCTTCATCGTGACGCCGAGCGGCATCACCGTGGTCGGCAAGGGCTCGCGGGTCAGGCGGGCGAGCTGACGTGACCGTCGGTTCCGGGCGGCGCGCCGGCGCCGCGTTCGTCGTCGTGCTCGACGCCGACTCGACGCTGCTCGAGGACGAGGCGATCGAGCTGATCGCGGATGCCGCGGGCACGCGTGCGCACGTCGCCGACGTGACCGAGCGGGCGATGCGCGGCGAGCTCGACTTCGCGGCGAGTCTCCGCGAGCGCGTCGCGACCCTCGCCGGGCTTCCGGTCTCGGCCCTCGACGCCGTGCGGGAGCAGGTGCGCGTGACGCCGGGCGCCCGCGAGCTGGTCGACGGCGTGCACGAGGCCGGCGGCCGGGTCGGCGTCGTCTCCGGCGGCTTCCACGAGCTGCTCGACCCGATCGCGACGGGCCTCGGACTCGATCACTGCCGGGCGAACCGCCTCGAGGTGGTCGACGGCGCGCTGACCGGCCGGGTGCTCGGCGACATCGTCGACGCGCACGCGAAGGCGCGTGCCCTGCACGAGTGGGCGGATGCCGCCGGGCTCGGCGCCGACCGTGCGATCGCCGTCGGCGACGGCGCCAACGACCTCGAGATGATGCGCGCGGCGGCGCTGGGCGTCGCGTTCCGGGCGAAGCCCGTGGTGCGCCGCGAGGCGGACCTCGCGATCGACGCGCCCGACCTGTCGACGGTGCTCGCCCTCATCGGGCTGCGCGGCTGACGCCGGCACGGTGCGCCCCTCGCGGTGCGCGCGGGCGCCGCCTCAGCGGCATCCGCTCATCGCACCCGCGGTCAGTGCCCCATGCCGAGGCCGCCGTCGACCGGGATGACCGCACCCGACACGTAGGCGGCGTCGTCGCTCGCGACCCAGGAGACCACGCGCGCGACCTCGTCGGGCGTCGCGAACCGGCCGGCGGGGATGTTCGCCTTGTACTGCGCCTGCTGCTCCTCGGGGAGCGCGGCGGTCATGTCGGTCTCGATGAAGCCCGGCGCGACGACGTTCGCCGTGATGCCGCGGCCGCCGAGCTCGCGGGTGACCGAACGGGCGAAGCCGACGAGCGCCGACTTCGACGACGAGTAGTTGACCTGGCCGGCCGAGCCATAGAGGCCGACGACGCTCGAGATGAGCACGATGCGGCCGTAGCGGCCCTTGAGCATGCCCTTCGAGGCGCGCTTCACGACGCGGAAGGTGCCCGTGAGGTTGGTGTCGACGACACTCGTGAAGTCCTCCTCGCTCATGCGCATGAGGAGCATGTCGCGGGTGACGCCGGCGTTGGCGACGAGCACCTCGACCGGACCGAGCTGCTGCTCGACCTCGGTGAAGGCGGCGTCGACGGATGCCTGGTCGGTGACGTCGGCACGCACGGTCAGGGTGCCCTCGGGGCCCTCGCCCGATCGCGCGGTCACGGCGACGCGGTGCCCCAGCTCGACGAAGCGCTGGGCGATCGCGTAGCCGATGCCCCGGTTGCCTCCGGTCACGAGCACGGTGCGGCTGTCGGTCATGGTTCTCCGTTCATCGGGTGCGGGCCGCGTCTCAGCATAGGGCGTCACGCATGCGCCCCGACGGACGTACCCTTGAGGGAGGGGTTCGCCCCGCACATCATGATGAAGCACGCGCAATCGGTCACCTCGCTCCCCCAGTCGCCGGACGACGAGCGGCGATCGCGCATGCGCAAGTACACGATCGCGATGTCGATCCGCGTGGTGTGCGTGCTGTGCATGATCTTCGCGGAGGGGTGGTGGCTCGCCGTCTGCGCCGCGGGGGCGATCTTCCTTCCCTACGTCGCGGTCGTGCTCGCCAACGTGAACATGTCGCGCCCGGGCGCCGTGGAGCGGCCCGGCGCGATCCTGCCGACGGCGCACCCCGAGCGGACGGACGAGCAGCGGTGATCGGACTCGACGCGCCGCCCGAGGCGCTGACCTGCTCGCGCGCGGGGTGCACGGAGCGCGCGACCCACCGCATCGACTGGCGCAACCCGCGCATCCACGCCGCCGACCGCCGCAAGACCTGGCTCGCCTGCGACGAGCACGTGGGGTACCTGCGCGACTTCCTCGCCGCGCGCGACTTCCCGCTCGAGGTGGGCCCGATCGCCGACGACCCGACGGCGGACGCCACGTGAGCGACTGGCGCTTCCTGCTCAGCCGGCGCTGGGCCGGCTACCTCGCGCTCACGGTGGTCTTCGCGATCGTGTGCGCGCTGCTCGGCACCTGGCAGCTCAACCGACGGGCGGAGGCACTGACGGAGGTCTCGCGCATCGACGCGAACTACGACGCCGACCCCGTGCCGATCACGGAGGCGCTGCCGGCGATCGACGGGTTCGACGAGGACCTCAAGTGGCTGCCGGTCGCCGTGAGCGGCGAGTGGATGCCGGAGGCCGAGGTGCTCGTGCGCAACCGGCCGTACTCCGGGGCGACCGGGTACGAGGTGATCACCCCGTTCCGGCTCGACGACGGCACGGTGTTCATGATCGACCGCGGCTGGATCTCGGCACCGGTCGGCGGCGGCGAGGTCGACGTTCCCGGCGTGCCCGACGGCCGGGTCGAGGTCGCGGCCCGCCTCAAGGCCGGCGAGGACGTGATCGCCGGCCGCAGCTCGAGCGGCGACCTGCTCGCGACCATCGACCTCGACGAGCTCGCCGACCGGGTCGACGCGCCCTCCTACACCGGCGCCTACGGCCTGCTCGTGCAGTCGGGCGCCGAGGCGAACGAGCCGCCGTTGCCCGCGACCCGCCCGGTGCGCGACGAGGGGCCGCACCTCTCGTACGCGTTCCAGTGGTTCGTGTTCGCGCTCATGGCGTTCGTCGGGCTCGGCTGGGCGGCTCGGCAGGAGCGGAAGTCGCTCGCCTTCGATGACGACGACGCGGCCGAGGCGCCCGAGCCGCAGCCGCGCCCCCGCCGCCGTGGGCCGAGCGACGCCGAGGTGGAGGACGGCATCCTCGACGGCACGCACTGACGGGCGCGCCCGAAGGCATCGGAGCCGCCGTCCCGGAACCCGGCCCCGGAGCATCCGCTCGAGCCGTCTACGCCAGCTCGATGAGCTCCTGGTACTCGGCGCTCCAGTGGTCCTCGACGCCGTCGGGCATGACCAGCACGCGCTCGGGGTTCAGCGCCTCCACCGCGCCCGGGTCGTGGCTCACGAGCACCACCGCCCCCTCGTAGTGCGCGAGCGCGTCGAGGATCTCGGCGCGGCTGGCCGGGTCGAGGTTGTTCGTCGGCTCGTCGAGCAGCAGCACGTTCGCCCCCGACACGACGATCATCGCCAGCGCGAGGCGGGTCTTCTCCCCGCCCGAGAGCACGCCGGCGGGCTTGTGCACGTCGTCTCCGGTGAACAGGAACGAGCCGAGCACCTTGCGCGCCTCGGTCTCGGTGAGGTTCGGCGATGACGACACCATGTTCTGCAGCACGGTTCGCGCGACGTCGATCGTCTCGTGCTCCTGCGCGTAGTAGCCGATGCGCAGGCCGTGGCCGGGGTCGATGCCGCCCGTGTCGGGCTGATCCACGCCACCGAGGATGCGCAGCAGCGTCGTCTTGCCCGCGCCGTTCAGGCCGATCACGACGACCTTCGAGCCGCGGTCGATCGCGAGGTCGACGGCCGTGAAGATCTCGAGCGAGCCGTAGCTCTTCGACAGGTCGCTCGCGGCCAGCGGCGTGCGCCCGCACGCGGCCGGGGTCGGAAAGCGCAGCTTGGCGACGCGATCGGCCTGGCGCACCTCCTCCAGCCCCGAGAGCAGCTTCTCGGCGCGCGCGACCATCTGGTGGGCGGCGGCGGCCTTCGTGGCCTTCGCGCCGAACTTCGCGGCCTGCTGTCGCAGGGCGTCTGCCTTCTTCTCGGCGTTGACGCGCTCCTTCTTGCGGCGCTCCTCGTCGGCCACGCGCTGGCGCTGGTAGTGCTTCCAGCCCATGTTGTAGATGTCGATGACCGAGCGGTTGGCGTCGAGGTAGAAGACGCGGTTGACCGTCTCCCCGACGAGCTCGACGTCGTGGCTGATCACGATCACGCCGCCGCGGTACGACTTCAGGAACTCGCGCAGCCAGATCACCGAGTCGGCGTCGAGGTGGTTGGTCGGCTCGTCGAGGATCATCGTCTCGGCATCGGAGAACAGGATGCGCGCGAGCTCGATGCGGCGGCGCTGGCCGCCCGAGAGCGTCTTCAGCGGCTGGTCGAGGATGCGGTCGGGCAGGTTGAGGTTCGACGCGATGGACGCCGCCTCGGCCTCAGCCGCGTAGCCGCCGAGCGCGGTGAACCGGTCGGTGAGGTTGGCGTACCGGCGCATGGCCTTCTCGGCGACGGCCTGGTCGTCGCTGCCCATGGCCTCGGACGCCCGGTGGAGGTCGATCACGAGCGAGCCGAGCCCGCGCGCGTCGAGGATGCGGGTGCGCGCGAGCTGCTCGGGGTCGCCCGAGCGCGGGTCCTGGGGCAGGTAGCCGATCTCGCCGGAGCGGTCGACGCGTCCGTCGGTCGGAAGGGTCTCCCCCGCGAGCACCTTGGTCAGCGTCGTCTTGCCGGCGCCGTTGCGCCCGACGAGGCCGATCTTGTCGCCGTCGGCCACGCGGAAGTTCACGTGCTCCATGAGCACGCGCGCTCCGACGCGAATCTCGAGGTCGTGGACGGCGAGCACGGTGGAACCCTTCGGTGCAGGTGGGAGGTGGATTGCGAGCAGCGACGGCGCAGCGGCCCAGTCTACGCGGTCGCGGGGCGCTCGCCGCCCGCGTCGGTGGTTCGCGCGAGAATCGGGGCATGGCTGCAGCCCATGGCGACCGCGCCCTCGTGGCTGCGCGCGCGAGCGCGCAGGCGCTCGCCGAACCGCTCGGCTCGCCGCGCGAGGTCGTCGAACGGCTGTGCTGCTTGCAGTCGCAGGACCTGCCCGCGGCGAAGTGGGCACTCGGGGCGAGGGCGGGCGGATGCCTCGAGGCCGACGTCGACCGCGCGCTCGACGACGGCTCGGTGGTGCGCACCTGGACCATGCGCGGCACGCTGCACCTGGTCTGCGCCGAGGACGTGCGCTGGCTGCTGGGGCTCACCGCCGAGCGGATGCGGCGTGCCTCCGCGCGACGGCGCGAGCAGCTCGGCCTCACTGCGCGGGACACCGCGCTCGCTGCGGACGCGAGCGTAGCGGCGCTCTCCGGCGGCCGCTCGCTCGATCGGGCCGGCCTCCTCGCCGCATGGAACCGCGCCGGCATCGACACGACGGGCCAGCGCGGCTACCACCTCATCTCGCTCCTCGCGATCGACGGGCTGCTGGTGCAGGGGCCGGTCGACGGGCGCGCGCAGGGCTTCGTGCTGCTCGACGAGTGGGCGCCGGCACAGCGCGAGCTCGACGGCGACGAGGCGCTCGCGGAGCTCGTGCGCAGGTACCTGCGCGGTCATGCGCCGGCGACCGAGCGCGACCTGGCCTGGTGGGCGGGGCTGCCCGTCGGCATGGTGCGCCGTGGCATCGCCGCCGCGGGCGACACGGTCGAGCACCTGGCCGAGGATCGCCTCGACCTCGCGGAGACGCCACCGACCGCGCCCGCAGGCCTGCCGACACTGCTGCTGCCCGCGTTCGACGAGTACTACCTCGGCTACGCCGAGCGCGACGCGATCGCCGCGCCCGACACCTTCACGCGCATCGTGCCCGGCGGCAACGGGGTGTTCCGCCCGGTGATCGTCGCGTCGGGGCGGGTCGCGGGCACGTGGCGGGCGCGACGCACGCGCGGCCGCGCGGTCGTGGAACTCGACGCCTTCCGGGCGCTCTCGGGGCGGGAGCGCGCCGGGCTCGAGGCATCCGCTCGCCTCTGGGGGCGCTTCACCGGCATCGACGCCGAGCTCGCGCCCGACGGGTCAGCCGACGGCGAGTGATCGCCTGAGGGTCAGCACCCGCGCCACCGACTCGTCCAGCGAGTCCTGGTCGATGCGTCCCGACTCGACGGCCGACGCGATGCCGCCGATCAGCGCGTCGACGTCGACTCCGACGGAGGACGGGTCGGCCGGCAGCACGTAGAGCAGCAGGTCCTGCCCGGCGACGAGGGCGCGCACCGCGTTCTCGACCGGGTCGGCGAACTCGGGGACGCCGGAGCGCTGGAGCATGAGCATGTCGTCGGTGATCGCGACGCCGTCGAAGCCGAGGTCGTCGCGCAGCACGTCCATCCACGCCGCCGACACGGTCGCGGGCGCGTCGTCCACGGCCGTGAAACGCAGATGGCCGAACATCACGAGCTCCGCGCCCGCGTCGATGCCGGCCTGGAACGGCACGGCGTCGCGCGCCTCCCAGTCGGCGTACGCGAGGTCGGTCTGCGGGATGGAGGTGTGGGAGTCGCCCGGGGCAGCCCCGTGCCCCGGGAAGTGCTTCAGCGTGCTGAAGACCTCGCCCTGCTCGGAGCCCACGGCGGCGGCGACGCGGTCGGCGGCCGACGCGGGGTCGATGCCGAGCACGCGCGAGTAGATGAACGAGCCGGGATCGGCGGTCACGTCGGCGACGATGCCGAAGTTCACGCTCGCGCCCACGTCGGAGAGCAGCGCGGCGCGCGCATCGAACGCCTGGGTCGTGGCCTCGACCGGCTGCGACTTCAGCGTGTCGGGGCCCGCGGCGGCGTCCCACGGCAGTCGCCGCACGATGCCGCCCTCCTGGTCGATCGCGACGAGCGGCGGCAGGTCGGGGTCGACCACCAGCGCGTCGGTCAGGGCGCGGAGCGAGGCGGGGTCGCCGGGCACGTTGTCGCCCATGAGGATCACGCCGGCCAGACCGTAGCCCTCGATGTCGGCGCGGATCGGCGCCGGGTCCAGGCCCGGCCGATGCAGCATCAGCAGCGACGCCGCCTTCTCCTCGACGGACATTCCCGCCATCGCGGCCTGCACGTACACGGCGACCGGGTCGAACGGCTCGGGCGTGCCCGCCGTCGCGGGCACCGGACGCGGCTCGGGCGTCGGCGTGGACGACGCCTCGGGCGTGGACTGGGCCGCGGAGCATCCGCTCAGCAGGGCGATCGCGAGGATCGCCGGCGCGACGGTGCGGAGCGGGCTCATGGCCGCCGAGTCTAGCCGCCGATTCCGAACGCGAGGCGCTCGCCAACCGATCGCTCCCGGCCGCGCGACGCTACGCTGTGAGCATGCCGTCTCGGGAGGGGGCGATGGCGCAGCAGTCGAACGGCTCGGACCGCACACCGATCGATGCAATCGACCGGCGCATCGTCGCGGAGTTGAGCCGGGACGGCCGCCTGTCGGTGCGCACCCTCGCGGAGCGCGTGCACATCTCCCGCACCTCGGCCCACAACCGCGTGCAGTCGCTCGTGCGGCGCGGCGTCATCACCGGGTTCGGCGCGCAGGTCGACCGCAAGGCGATCGGGCTGAACGTCACCGCGCTGGTCGTCGTGCGCATCCAGGACGCCCCGTGGGAGCGCATCGCCGAGGAGCTCGCGAAACTGCCCTTCGTCGAGAAGGTGCAGGCCGTCTCGGGCGACATCGACATCATGCTGACCGTGAGCGCGCCCGACCACGAGCAGCTCAGCCAGGCGATCCTGCGCGACATCCACGACATGCCCGGGGTCGTGTCGACCCGGTCGCACCTCGTGCTCTACGAGACCGACGGGCGGCCGCCCGCGCAGTCGCTCGACATCTGGCAGTAGGGGGCGGATGCCCCTGGGCCGGCGCCCGGCCTAGAAGAACTCGTCCGGCGTGCCGGCGGCCCGCTCGACGTCCTTGGTGCTGGCGCCCGCGCCGCGCAGCTTCGCAACCGCCACCCGCAGGCCGGACTCCATCTGCGCCGACCACGCGTCGGACTCGCGCGCGGTCGCCTCGGCGGCGCGTGCGCGCTCCTCCGCGACGGCCGCGGCCTCGCGCGCGGCATCCACCTGCTGCATCGACAGCGACACGGCGTAGTACGCCGCCACCATCGTCGCGATCGGCACCGAGATCACCGCGAGCGCGCTGATCGCCTCGCCGCTGACATTGAACGCGATGAGCAGCGCGAACGCGAGGAACAGCGCCACCACGCCGGCGAGCACGATGACCATGAACCGCAGGTTCGTCGGCCACTCGGGCATGCTGCGCTTCGGGGTCGTCGTGACCTCGTCCTGCTCGTCGTACTCGTCGACGGAGGGCGCCGCATCGTCCTCCCGCACCTCGGAGGCCGGCGCGGTGCGGCCGGCAATGGTCGGACGGGAAAACTCTGCTGACATGTCCTGATCCCCTCGTTCGTCGCGGCGGACGTACTCGACAAGTCTGGGGCTCCCCCGTCCGGGGGTCAAGGCGCCGCGCGCGAATGCGTCAGGACGCGTTCCGCGCGGGGAATGCGAAACGCCCCGCCGTTCCGGCGGGGCGTTCTCTGCGATGTGGGTGGATCTGAGGGGACTCGAACCCCTGACCCCCTGCATGCCATGCAGGTGCGCTACCAGCTGCGCCACAGACCCGTTCTGCCTCATCGGAGGCAACTCGACAAGCTTACAACATCACCCCGAGTGCTGAGAAATCGAGCCCGCTCAGGCGCCGTTCGGCAGCAGCGAGGCGACGTCGATCACCGGGCAGTCGCGCCAGAGGCGCTCGAGGCCGTAGTACATGCGCTCCTCCTCGTGGAAGACGTGCACCACGAGGTCGCCGAAGTCGAGCAGCACCCAGCGGCCCTCGGCGCGGCCCTCGCGGCGCACCGCGTGCACGCCGTGGTCGCGCAGGGCGTCCTCGACGCCGTCGGCGATCGCGACGACATTGCGCTCGGAGCGCCCGGAGACGAGCAGGAAGACATCGGTCAGCGGCAGCGGCTCCGTGACGTCGAGGGCGACCAGGTCGCTGCCGCCCTTCTCGTCTGCGGCGGCCGCGGCGATGCCCAGCAGGTTGCGGGCGTCGTCGGTTGCGGTCATCGTGCGGGATGCCCCTCTCAGAACAGGTTCAGTGCGTAGCCGGCCACGAGCGTGCCGACGACGCCGAGTGCGAGCACGCCGGCGGTCACGGCGAGCACGAGCGGCACGTTCATGCCCTCCTTCTTCGGAGGGGAGATGACGCCGCGCTGCGAGGTCTGCGTGCTGATCGCGCGGGCGGCCGAGATCGGAGCGACACCGCCGCCGGTGTCCTCCATCTGGTCGAACATGCTGTCGAGGTCGGGCGAGTCGATGTGGCTCGGGTGGGCGCCGGTCGACCCGTAGCTGCGCGGGAGGTCGATCGAGCCGGTCACCATGACCTCGCCGGTCGCCGGGTGCATCATGGCGCCCGGGTTCGGCAGGCTCGGCAGGATCAGCGCGTTCGTGGTCGTGCTGCCGCCGCTGCCGGCACCGCCGCGCGCGAGCAGCTGGTCGAAGGGTGTGGGCGACTCCGGCTCGTCCTCGGCCATCTGCAGGCTCCAGTGGCCCGTCGGCGTGGACGACGCCGGTGCCGGCGCCGGAGTCTCCGGGGCAGCGGACTCGAACGACGGAGCGGGCGCCGGGTCGACGCCGCGGTGCGAGGTCATCGCGACCGGCGATGCCGAGCGCTCTGGTGCCGGTGCCTGCCGCGCGGGCGGGGCCGGCGGCAGCGAGGGCGCGTCGAGCTCGTCCTGCGTACTCTGGCCCTGGCTCTCGAGCAGCGCGCGCAGCTCACGACGGGTCAGCGTGCGCTCGGGAGCGGACTCGCGGGGAGGCTGTGGCGCGGGCTCGGGCGTCGGGCGGACCGGCGGGGCCGGGGGCGCTGCAGGAGCGGCGGCCGGCGGCGGTGAGTACTGCGGCGGTGCCGCGGGTGGCGACTGCCACGACTGCGGAGGCTGCATCGACGGGGGCGCCGCCTGAGGGGCGGGCTGCGGCTGGGGGGCCTGCGCGGGCGGCGACTGCCAGGCAGCCGGCGACTGCGTCGGCTGGGGTGCAGGCGCGGGCGGCTGCGGCGCGGGAGCGGGCGGCTGCGGCGCCGGGGCGGGCGCTGCGGCAGGGGCATCCGGGGTCGACGACGCGGCCTGCTGTGCCAGCAGGCGCTCGCGCTCACGAGCTTCGCGGCGCGTCAGTGGCGGATCCTGCCACGACGTCATTCGAGACTCCGATACAGACGGTGCTTGGAGATGTACTGGACGACCCCGTCGGGCACCAAGTACCACACCGGGTCACCCCGGCGCACCCTGTTCCGGCAGTCGGTGGACGAGATCGCAAGTGCCGGAACCTCCAGCAAGCTTACGTCCGCCTCGGGCAAACCCGAAACGGAGAGCACATGTCCCGGACGACTCACAGCAACGAAGTGCGCCTGCTCCCAGAGGGCGCCCACGTCCTTCCAGGAGAGGATCTGCGCGACGGCGTCCGCGCCGGTGATGAAGAAGAGCTCCGCGTCGGGCCGCTGGTCGCGGATGTCGCGCAGCGTGTCGGTCGTGTACGTGGGGCCCGCGCGGTCGACGTCGACGCGGCTCACGGTGAAGCGCGGATTCGAGGCGGTCGCGATGACCGTCATGAGGTAGCGGTGCTCGGCCTCGGTCACCGCGCCCTTGTGCGACGGGCGGCCGGTCGGCACGAAGACGACCTCGTCGAGGTCATACGAGTGCGCCACCTCGCTCGCGGCGACGAGGTGGCCGTGGTGGACCGGGTCGAACGTCCCGCCCATCACCCCGATGCGCGGGCGCCTCGCCTCGTCGGCCACGCTGGCGCCGATGCTAGTGCTGGTGGTCCGGTTCCTCGCCGGCCGCGACGCGTGCGGCGTACGCCTCGGCCTTCTCGCGGTGACGGTTCGCGACGTCGCGGTACGACCAGGTGACGAAGCCCAGCGCGGCGAAGACCACCAGGGCGATCACGCCGTACCAGATCGGGTCCATCGGGAGCTCGCGGGCGAACTCCGTCTCAGCGAGCACCGTGGTCAAGACCTGCATCAGCGTTCCTCCATCTTGCGCGTCGGGATCGCGCGTCCCACCAGTCTAGCGAGGCCGCCGGCGTCAGCCGCGCACCTGCCCGTCACCGCGCACGAGCCACTTGGTGCTCGTCAGCTCGGGCAGGCCCATCGGGCCGCGGGCGTGCAGCTTCTGCGTCGAGATGCCGACCTCCGCGCCGAAGCCGAACTCGCCGCCGTCGGTGAACCGGGTCGAGGTGTTCACCATGACCGCGGCGGCGTCGACCTCGGCGAGGAACCGCTCCGCCGAAGCGAGGTCCTCGGTCACGATCGCCTCGGTGTGCCGGGTCGAGAATCGGTCGATGTGCTCGAGCGCCTGGTCGAGGTCGTCGACGACGCGCGCCGAGATCTCGAGTGCCATGTGCTCGGTCGCGTAGTCGTCGTCGGTCGCGGGGAGCACCTCCGGGCGCACCGCCTGCACGGCCTCGTCGCCGCGCACGGTGACGCCGGCGGCGAGCAGGCGGTCGAGCACCGCGGGCAGCAGCCGATCGGCGGCGCTCCGGTGCACGAGCACGGTCTCGAGGGCGTTGCACACGCTCGGGCGCTGCACCTTCGCGTTGTGCACGAGCTCGACCGCGCGCTCGAGCGGCGCGCTCTCGTCGAGGAACATGTGCACCACGCCCGCACCGGTCTCGATCACCGGTACGGTGGACTCGGAGACGACGGTCTCGATGAGTCCGGCGCTGCCGCGCGGGATCAGCACGTCGATGCGGCCGCGCGCGTGCATCATGGCGCGCGCGCCGTCGCGGCCGAAGTCGTCGACGATCTGCACCGCGCCCTCCGGCAGGCCCGCCGCGCCGAGCCCCTCGCGCAGCACGCCGACGAGCACGTGGTTCGTGTGCTCGGCGGCCGAACCGCCGCGCAGCACCACGGCGTTGCCGCTCTTGATCGCGAGCGCCGCGATGTCGACGGTGACGTTCGGTCGCGCCTCGTAGATCGCCCCGACGACGCCGAGCGGCACCCGCACCTGCTCGATGCGGATGCCGTTGGGCAGGCGCCGCCCGCGGACGGACTCGCCGACCGGGTCCTCCAGCCGGACGACGTCGCGGACGGCGTCGGCCAGTGCGGCGACGCGCTGCGAGGTCAGCGTGAGGCGGTCGAGCAGGCCGTCCCCGAGGCCGTTCGCGCGGCCCGCGGCGATGTCCTGCTCGTTCGCGGCGAGGATGGCGGGCTCGTGCGCCAGCAGGGCGTCGGCGATCGCGCCGAGCGCAGCATCCTTCACCGCCGTCGGGCGGGTGCCCAGCACCCGGGACGCGGCGCGCGCCTCGTCGAATCGCGACGCGAGAACGGGATCGATGGTGGCCGTGGACTGCATGCCGCCAGCCTATGCGAGCCGCGAGCCCTCCGGGGCGGGGCCGGGCGCGAACCATGTGCCGACCGAGGCGTCGGTCAGCGCTTCGCCCACGAGCGCCGTCGCGGTGATCAGCACCGCGGTGCCCGCCTCGGCGGCGATGCGCGCGGCGCTGACCTTCGTCTCCGCTCCCCCGGTGCCGACACCCGACCGGCCGGACGAGCCGATCTGCACCCCGTCGAGCGCGTCGCCGAACGGCACCTCGTCGATACGACGTGCACCGGGCAGGTGCGGCGGCATCGTGTAGAGCGCGTCGACGTCGGAGAGCAGCACGAGCAGGTCGGCGCCGATCAGCTCGGCGACGAGCGCGGCGAGGCGGTCGTTGTCGCCGAATCGGATCTCGTGGGTCGCGACGGTGTCGTTCTCGTTGACGATCGGCAGGATGCGCAGGCCGAGCAGGCGCTCCATGGCGCGCTGTGCGTTGCTGCGCGGCGTCGGGTGCTCGAGGTCGCCGGCGGTGAGCAGCACCTGGCCGGCGATGATGCCGAAGCGGTCGAGCGCATCCTGGTAGCGCACGACGAGCAGGTTCTGGCCGACGGATGCCGCCGCCTGCTGTGTCGCGAGATCGGTCGGCCGCTCGTCGAGGCGCAGGTACGGCATGCCCGTGGCGATCGCGCCCGAGGAGACCAGCACGATCTCGACGCCGCGCTCGTGTGCTGCCGCGAGGGCGTCGACGAGCGGTGCGATCTGGCCCGCCTGGTCGCCGCTGATCGACGACGAGCCGACCTTGACCACGACACGGCGCGCGACGCCGATGTCGCTCCGTTGCAGGGGCGTCATTCGGCCTCGTCCTCGTCCCACATGCCGGACTCGCGCTCGCGCTCGAGCTCGGCGCGGGCCTCGGCCTTCGCGTCCATGCGCTCGTGGTAGTCGCTCTTGCGCTCGGCTCGGGTCGCGCGTCGGCTCTCGTCGAGCCGCGGGTCGGCGCCGCGCGGTGCGACCATCACCTCGGCGGCCGAGGTCAGCGTCGGCTCCCAGTCGAAGACGACGCCGGCGCCCGGGCCGATGACGACCGTGGATCCGGCGACCGCTCCCGCACGTACGAGCTCGTCCTCGACGCCGAGCTTGGCGAGGCGGTCGGCCAGGTACCCGACGGCCTCGTCGTTGGCGAAGTCGGTCTGGGCGACCCAGCGCTCGGGCTTCGCCCCGAGCACGCGGTACATCGTGCCGTAGGTGCCGCCCTCGGGCTTCACGACGAACTCGATGCGGTCGACCGCCTTGGGCCGCAGCACGATGCGCTCCGGCTCGGGCTCCGCGGCGGCAGCCTCCCGGGCCGCGGCGACGAGTTCGGCGAGTGCGTAGCCGAGCACGCGCAGGCCCTCGTGGCTCACGGTGGAGATCTCGAACACCCGGAACCCGCGCGCCTCGAGCTCGGGACGCACGAACTCGGCGAGCTCCTTCGCCTCGGGCACGTCGACCTTGTTCAGCGCGACGAGCTGCGGACGCTCGAGCAGCGGGGTCTGGCCCTCGGGCACCGGGTAGGCGCCCAGTTCGCCGAGGATCACGTCGAGGTCGCTGATCGGATCACGCCCCGGCTCGAGCGTGGCGCAGTCGAGCACGTGCAGCAGGGCCGAGCAGCGCTCGACGTGGCGCAGGAACTCGAGGCCGAGTCCCTTGCCCTCGCTCGCGCCTTCGATGAGGCCGGGCACGTCCGCGACCGTGAAGCGCGTGTCGCCGGCCTGCACGACGCCGAGGTTCGGGTGCAGCGTCGTGAACGGGTAGTCGGCGATCTTCGGCCGGGCGGCCGACATCGCTGCGATCAGGCTCGACTTGCCCGCCGACGGGTAGCCGACGAACGCGACGTCGGCGATCGTCTTGAGCTCGAGGACGACCTCGCCCTCCCACCCCGGCGTGCCGAGCAGCGCGAAGCCCGGGGCCTTGCGCTTGACCGAGGCCAGCGCGGCGTTGCCGAGGCCGCCGAGACCGCCGGACGCAGCGACGAACCGCATGCCCGGCGTATCGAGGTCGGCGAGCTCGACGCCCTGCTCGTCCTTCACGACGGTGCCGACCGGCACGGGGAGCTCGAGCGGCTCGCCGGTCGCTCCGGCTCGGTTGTCGCCCATGCCCGGGGAGCCGTTCTCCGACGAACGGTGCGGGCGGTGGTGGTAGCCGAGCAGCGTCGTGACCTGGGTGTCTGCGACGAGCACGATGTCGCCGCCGTTGCCGCCGTTGCCACCGTCGGGGCCGGCGAGCGGCTTGAACTTCTCGCGGCGCACCGAGACGCAGCCGTTACCGCCGTGACCTGCGCGCAGGTGCAGCGTCACCTCATCGACGAAGCTGACCATGCCGGATCCTCCCCCGTGTGGAAATGCGTGAGGGCGAGCCGAAGCCCGCCCTCACGTGTGATCTGTCCGACTACTCGGCTGCCGCCACGATGTTGACGACCTTGCGGCCGCCCTTCGTGCCGAACTCCACCGCGCCCGCCTGGAGGGCGAACAGCGTGTCGTCCCCGCCGCGGCCGACGCCGGCGCCGGGGTGGAAGTGCGTGCCGCGCTGGCGGACGATGATCTCGCCCGCGCCCACGACCTCGCCGCCGAAGCGCTTCACGCCGAGGCGCTGCGCGTTCGAGTCACGACCGTTGCGAGTGGAACTCGCACCCTTCTTGTGTGCCATCGCTGTCTCCTCTTGGCTCTACTTGATGCCGGTGACCTTGACGCGCGTGAGCTCCTGACGGTGGCCCTGGCGCTTCTTGTAGCCGGTCTTGTTCTTGAACTTCTGAATGACGATCTTGGGGCCGCGGAGGTCGCCGAGGACCTCTGCCGTGACCTTCACCTTCGCGAGCTTCTCGGCGTCGGAGGTGATCGTCTTGCCGTCGACCAGCAGGACTGCGGGCAACTCGACGTTGCCGTTCTCGTCTGCCGTCACGCGGTCCATCGTCACGATGGTGCCGACCTCGACCTTCTCCTGCCGGCCGCCGGCGCGCACTACTGCGTAAACCACTACTCGTACCAATCTCCAGGGAGCCTCATCGGCTCCATCGTGTTGTTGAGGATGTCACTGCGCGGAAGACCCCAGCGGGAAGGAGGGTCGTAGCTGCCAGAAAACCTTGGGCGGACCCGGGATAAGCGGAGACGCACCAACAGACGATTCTACGTGACGCGAGGCGGGCGGTCAAACGGCCTCCGTCGGCGCGTCGCACGTAGACTCGATCGCATGGCCGTGCTGATCGATCGCCCGATGTGGCCGGCCCACGGAACGCTCTGGTCGCACCTCGTCAGCGACCGCTCGCTCGACGAGCTCCACGCCTTCGCCCGCGCCGCGGGAATCCCCGAACGCGCCTTCGACCTGGACCACTACGACGTTCCGGCGGAGCGCTACGACCAGCTCGTCGCCGCGGGTGCCGAACCGGTCAGCAACCGCGACCTCGTCGTCCGCCTCCGCGACAGCGGGTTGCGGATCACCGCCCGCACCCGCCGCCACGGCGGCTGAGGTCGCTCGTCACTCCCCCGCGTCGCGGCGGGTGACGATCGGCTGCGCAGCGTTGCCCTGGAGCGCCGCGGTCGTGACCCGGCGCGACTTCGTGCGGCCCTCGCCGGGCTGCTTGGGCGCGGGCAGCGAGTCGAGCACCGAGCCGAGCAGCGACTCGGCGTCCGCGTCGGGCATCCGGCGCTTCGGACGCGACTGGCCCTCGAGCGGGATGTCGAGGATCTGCACGGGCTCCTGAGCCGACTCGGCGGGGGCGTCCGGCGTGCTCGTCTCGGCGGCGGCTGCCGCAGCCGCGGCCTCCTCCTCCTGCCGCTCGTGCGCGAGGGTGGAGGCGGCGATCTGCGCGAGGGCGTGCTTCGCGTCCTCGGTGATGCCGTGCGTGCCGGCGTGGCCGTTCGACTTCTGCTCGGACTTGCCGCCGCCCTGCTGCGACTGGCCGCCACCGTTGCCGCCGTTGCCACCGCCACCGCCGCCGCCACGACCGCGGCGACGCTCGGGCTGCTGCGCCGAGCGGTGCTTCGCGATGGGCTCGTGGTGCACGATGATGCCGCGGCCGGCGCAGGTCTCGCAGGCCTCGCTGAACGACTCGAGGAGGCCCAGGCCGAGCTTCTTTCGGGTCATCTGCACGAGGCCGAGCGAGGTGACCTCGGCCACCTGGTGCTTCGTGCGGTCGCGCGAGAGGCACTCGACGAGCCGGCGCAGCACGAGGTCGCGGTTCGACTCGAGCACCATGTCGATGAAGTCGACGACGATGATGCCGCCGATGTCGCGCAGGCGGAGCTGGCGGACGATCTCCTCGGCCGCCTCGAGGTTGTTCTTGGTGACGGTCTCCTCGAGGTTGCCGCCCGAGCCGACGAACTTGCCGGTGTTGACGTCGATCACGGTCATGGCCTCGGTGCGGTCGACGATGAGCGACCCGCCCGAGGGCAGCCAGACCTTGCGGTCGAGCGCCTTCTCGATCTGCTCGGTGATGCGGTACTCGTCGAACGCGTCGCGCTCGCCCTCGTACTTCTCGACGCGCTCGAGCAGGTCGGGCGCGACCTGGCGCAGGTAGCGCTCGATGGTCTGGCGCGCGTCCTCGCCCGAGATGATCATCTTCTGGAAGTCCTCGTTGAAGACGTCGCGGACGATCTTGATCAGCAGGTCGGGCTCGGAGTGCAGCAGCGCGGGAGCCTGCACCTTCTCGAGCTGCGAGCTGATGTCGGCCCACTGGGCGGTGAGCCGGTTCACGTCGCGCGTGAGCTGCTCCTCGGTCGCGCCCTCGGCGGCGGTGCGCACGATCACGCCCACGTTCTCGGGCAGCACCTCCTTGAGGATCTTCTTCAGGCGCGCACGCTCGGTGTCGGGGAGCTTCCGGCTGATGCCGTTCATCGAGCCGTTCGGCACGTAGACGAGGTAGCGGCCGGGCAGCGAGACCTGGCTGGTCAGGCGCGCGCCCTTGTGGCCGACCGGGTCCTTGGTGACCTGCACGAGCACGCGGTCGCCCGGCTTCAGCGCGAGCTCGATGCGGCGCGGCTGGTTCTTCTCGCCGTTCTCGGCGGCGGCGTCCCAGTCGACCTCGCCCGAGTAGAGCACGGCGTTGCGACCGCGGCCGATGTCGACGAAGGCGGCCTCCATGCTGGGCAGCACGTTCTGCACGCGACCGAGGTAGACGTTGCCGATGAGCGAGGCGTCCTGGTTGCGGGCGACGTAGTGCTCCACGAGCACGCCGTCCTCCAGCACGCCGATCTGGATGCGACCCGACTTCGCGCGCACGACCATCGAGCGGTCGACGGCCTCGCGCCGGGCGAGGAACTCCGCCTCGGTCACGACCGCGCGCCGGCGGCCGGCGTCGCGGCCGTCGCGGCGGCGCTGCTTCTTGGCCTCGAGGCGGGTCGAGCCCTTGACCTTCTGCGGCTCGGTGATCGGCTCCTGCTCGCGGGGCTTGCGCACCTTGACGACGGTGTTCTCGGGGTCGTCCGATCCGGGCGCGCGGTCCTCGCCGCTGCGGCGGCGGGCACGGCGGCGCTTCGACGAGCCCTGTCGCGGCTCGTCGTCCTCCTGCTCGGCCCGGCTGCCGGGGCGGGCGGGAAGCGGCGTCACGTCGGGCGCGTGGAAGATGAGCGACGTCGTCGTGAGCGCGTCGGGGATCGGGCTCGGCTCGGGCGCGGCCTCCTCCTCGGCGGGCGCGTCCGAGTCGTCGGCGGATGCCTCGGAGCCGGCGTCCTCGACGGCCGCGGGCGTCTCGTCGGCGGGCGCCTCCGCGTCCGCACCGCCCTCCGCATCGGTGTCCGCACCCGCGGGCGCGTCGTCGGCGTCGGCCGACTCCGTCACGCCGGCCTCGGCGGGCTCGGCCGCCTGCGGGTCCGCCTCGACGTCCGCGTCCTGCGACGTCGTCGTGGCGTCGTCCGCCTCGGCAGCGGCATCCGTCACCGTCTCGGGCGCCTGCTCGACCGACTGCTCGTCCGCGCGCCGGCGACCGCCGAACAGTCGGGCCCGTCGCTCCTGCGGCTGGTTCGTCTCGTTGGTCTGCTCGTTCGTACCTTCCACCATCGCTGGTGCACTCCTACACCGGACGGGGTGACCGCGTCACCACTCCGGTACTCTCTCGAGCGGCGACCCCTCGTGGGTCTCCGCGAATCCTTCGCTTCGCAGCCGGACCGGTGTCCTGGCTGCCACATCTTCCGGTCGTCCGACCGTCATCCGGATGCCCCTGCATCCGCAAACCTTCGTCAGCGCCTGCCGGACGCGGTCCGGACGGCTGGCTCGATTATCGCATGGACGCGGGCACCCGCGCTGACCCGCGCGTGACATAATCGCCCGGTGACCGCGACCGAAGACCTCTCCCGGACGGATTCCGAGGCGCCGCCGCGCCCGATCGCCCTCGCCGTGTTCCTCGTGATCGCCGGCGTCACCGGCCTCATCGCGGCGTTCGAGCTGATGGTCGAGAAGATCGCCGTGCTCGAGGACCCGAGCCACTCGGTGTCGTGCGACTTCAGCGTGCTGGTGGGCTGCTCGACGAACCTCGCGTCGGAGCAGGGCGCGGTGCTCGGCTTCCCGAACCCGATCATCGGCCTGGTCTGCTGGCCCGTCGTCATCACGATCGGCATGGCGCTGCTCTCGGGCGCCCGGTTCTCCCGCTGGTTCTGGATCGGCTTCAACGTCGGCGTCACCGCCGCGCTCGGGTTCGTGTGCTGGCTGATCTTCCAGAGCATCTACGTGCTCGACGTGCTCTGCCCGTGGTGCATGCTCACTTGGGCCGTGACGATCCCCACGTTCTGGGCGGTGACCCTGCGGAACGTCGCCGAGGGCGTGTTCGGCGGCGGGGCATCCGTTCGCCGCATCGGCGCGGTGCTCTCGGGCTGGATCCCGCTGATCACCGTCGTCTGCTACCTGATCGTCGTCGTGCAGGCGCAGTTGCGCATGGACGCGATCCCGCGCATCTGGTTCGACCTGTTCGGCTGACGCCGGCGGCCGGCGGACCTGATCGCGGCGGCCGGACCCGGCAGTACCCGGGCCCGGCCGAACGGGATCAGTCGAACCAGAGTGCGAGCTCGCGCTCGGCCGACTCGGGCGAGTCCGAGCCGTGCACGAGGTTCTGCTGCACCGGGAGGCCCCAGTCGCGGGCCAGGTCGCCGCGGATCGTGCCGGGGGCGGCGGTGGTGGGGTCGGTCTGCCCGGCGAGCACCCGGAAGCCCTCGATCACGCGGTTGCCCGCGACGCGCATCGCGACGATCGGGCCGGACTGCATGAAGTCCATGAGCGGCTCGTAGAAGGGCTTGCCCTCGTGCTCCGCGTAGTGGGTGGCGAGCAGCTCGCGGTCGGCCTGCAGCAGTCGCACGTCGACCAGCGCGTAGCCCTTCGCCTCGATGCGGCGGAGGATCTCGCCGGTGAGGTTGCGGGCGACGCCGTCGGGCTTGACGAGGACGAGGGTCTCTTCGATCGGGGTGGTCATGCGGTTTCCTTCCGTGTGCGGTCGATACGTGCACCGGCGACCATGGCGTACCACCACATGCCGCCGAAGAGTGCGCCCACGAAGAACATCGCGGGGTTGAGGAAGCCGGTCGCGAGGAGGATCCCCTGCAGGACCCATCCGGCGACGTAGGCGCCCTCGAAGCGCAGCAGCGCCATGATCGCGAGCAGGGCCACGAGCAGCACGCCGCCGCCGACGAGCGCCCACCAGCGCGGGATGCCGTCGTCGCCGAAGGGCGCGGGCGACAGCCCGAAGATCGTGAGCGCGGCCAGGAGCACGATGAACAGCTCGAACCCGAGCACGATGCTCGCGAGGCTGCGGCGCACGGAGCGCGCGGGCACGGGCCGGGGATCGGGCTGCTGCGGGTCGGCGGCGGTCACGGCTTCCACTCCCGGTCGTCGGCGAAGGCCATGGCCTCGGCGACCAGGGTGATCGAGCCGGTCACGACGACGGCGCGGCGGGGCGCCTCGGACGCCCAGTCGTGCGCGGCCTCGAACGCGTCCTCGGCGCGGTCGTACGAGGCGATGCGCTCGGGCCCGACGACGGCGACCGCCTGCTGCGCGAGCGCCTCGGCGGGGATCGCGCGATCGGACTCGGACTGCGTCACGAGCATCAGGTCGGCGATGGCGTCGAGCTCCCGCAGGATGCCCGCGGCGTCCTTGTCGCCCAGCACGCCCACGACCACGGCGATCTCGTCGAAGTCGAACACCTGGCGCACCGCCTCGACGAGGGCGTGCGCGCCGTGCGGGTTGTGCGCCGCGTCGACGAGCACGGTCGGCTCGACGCCGACCAGCTGCATCCGCCCGGGCGAGGTGGTGACCGCGAACGCCTCCTCGACGACGTCGCGCGACAGCGCGTGCTCGCCCGAGCCGAGGAACGACTCGACCGCCGCGATCGCGACCGCGGCGTTCTGGGCCTGGTGCGCGCCCAGCAGCGGCAGGAAGACCTCGGCGTACTCCCCGGCGATGCCGCGGATGGAGAGCAGCTGCCCGCCGACGGCCACCGCGGCCGCCGTGGTCTCGAAGGCGTCGCCCTCGACCGAGAGCGTCGCCTCGCTGAGCCGGCTCGCCGTGGCGAGCACGTCGGCCGCCTCGGGCGACTGCCGGGCCGAGACGACGGATGCCGCGGGCTTGATGATGCCCGACTTCGTGCGTGCGATCTGGGTGACCGTCGAGCCGAGCCGCGAGGTGTGGTCGAGGTCGATCGGCGTGAACACCGCGACCTGCCCGTCGGCGACGTTGGTCGAGTCCCACTCGCCGCCCATGCCGACCTCGATCACGGCGACGTCGACCGGTGCGTCGGCGAAGGCCGCGAACGCGAGGCCCGAGAGCGCCTCGAAGTACGTCAGCGGCACGTCGCCCGCCTGCTCGAGCTCGGCGTCGACCATCTCGACGTAGGGCGTGATGTCGTCCCAGTTGCGGGCGACCGCCTCGTCGGTGATGGGCTCGCCGTCGACCAGGATGCGCTCGGTGAACCGCTCGATGTGCGGGCTCGTGAGCAGCCCGGTGCGCAGCCCGTGGGCGCGCAGGAGGCCCTCGATCAGGCGGCTGGTGCTGGTCTTGCCGTTCGTGCCGGTGACGTGGATGACCGGGTAGGCGCGCTGCGGGTCGCCGAGCAGGTCCATCAGGCGGCGCGAGGGGCCGAGCCTGGGTTGCGGCGCCTGCTCGCCGATGCGCGCGAGCAGCGCGGAGAACACGGCGTCGGCCGCGTCGCGGAACTCGTCGGTCATGCCCGCGTCACCTCCACGGCGAGCTTCGCGCCGCCGGCGAGCTTCGTCGCGTCGTCGCCGAGGCCGTCGACGGCCACGTCGAGCGCGACGGCGAGCGTCTCGTCGGCGATGAGCGCACGGTGCGCCTCGAACGCCGGCGCGGCGTGCGACTCGGTGACGAGGCGCAGCCGGATGCGGTCCGAGACCTCGAGGCCGGCAGCCTTGCGCGCGTCCTGAACAGCGCGCACGGCGTCGCGCGCGAGGCCCTCGGCCTCGAGCTCCGGCGTCGTCGCGGTCTCGAGCAGCACGAACCCGTCGCCGGGCAGCAGGCCGATCGCGCGGGAGTCGGCGTCGGCGTCGCCGGAGACCAGCGCGAGCTCGTACTCGCCCTCTGCGAGCTCGATGCCGCCCGCGACGACCACGCCGTCCTGCTCCGCCCAGTCGCCCTCGCGCGCCGCGCGGATCGCGGCCTGCACCTGCTTGCCGAGGCGCGGGCCCGCGGCACGCGCGTTGACCGACAGGCGGCGCGAGATGCCGTAGGCGTCGGCACTGCCCTCGTCGAGGGTCACGAACTCGACGGACTTGACGTTGAGCTCGTCGCGCAGGATCGCGGCGTACGGCTCGAGCCCTGCGGCATCCGCTGCCACGACCGTGAGCGCCGCGAGCGGCAGTCGCACCCGTCGTCCCGCCTGCTTGCGCAGTGCGAGCGCGGTCGAGCTGACCTGGCGCACGGCGTCCATCGTCGCGACCAGGTCCGGGTCGGCGGGGAACTCGTCGGCCGTGGGCCAGTCGGCCAGGTGCACGCTGCGCCCGCCGGTGAGCCCGCGCCAGACGGTCTCGCCGACGAGCGGCACGAGCGGGGCGGCCAGGCGGCAGAGCGCCTCGAGCACGGTCCAGAGCGTGTCGAACGCCTCGCGGCCCGTGCCGTCGTCGCCGACGCCGTCCCAGAACCGGTCGCGCGAGCGCCGAACGTACCAGTTGGTCAGCACGTCGGCGAAGTCGCGGAGCTTGGCCGCGGCCATCGTCGCGTCGAAGCGCTCCAGGTCGTCGGTCACGCCCGCGAAGAGGTCGTGCAGCTTGGCGAGCAGGTACCGGTCGAGCACGTCCTCGGAGGAGGTCGAACGCCGGGCCTCGTACCCGGTCGCGTTGGCGTAGAGCGAGAAGAAGTACCAGGTGCTCCACAGCGGCAGCATGAACTGGCGCACGCCCTCGCGGATGCCCTCCTCGGTCACGATGAGGTTGCCGCCGCGCAGCACCGGGCTCGCCATGAGGAACCAGCGCATCGCGTCGGAGCCGTCGCGGTGGAACACCTCGTTGACGTCCGGGTAGTTGCGCAGCGACTTCGACATCTTCTGGCCGTCGCTGCCGAGCACGATGCCGTGGCTGACCACGTTGCGGTACGCGGAGCGATCGAACAGGGCGGTCGACAGCACGTGCATGACGTAGAACCAGCCGCGGGTCTGCCCGATGTACTCGACGATGAAGTCGGCCGGGTGGTGCGTGTCGAACCACTCGCGGTTCTCGAAGGGGTAGTGCACCTGCGCGAACGGCATGGACCCCGAGTCGAACCACACGTCGAACACGTCGGGGATGCGGCGCATGGTCGACGTCCCGGTCGGGTCGTCGGGGTTCGGGCGGGTCAGCTCGTCGATGTAGGGCCGGTGCAGGTCGGGCTCGCCGTCGGCGTTCACCGGCAGCCGGCCGAAGTCGCGCTCGAGCTCCTCGAGCGAGCCGTACACGTCGACGCGCGGGTACGCGGGGTCGTCGCTCTTCCACACCGGGATCGGCGAGCCCCAGTACCGGTTGCGGCTGATCGACCAGTCGCGCGAGCCCTGCAGCCACTTGCCGAACTGGCCGTCCTTGACGTTCTCGGGAACCCAGCCGATCCCCTGGTTCAGCTCGACCATGCGGTCGCGGAACTCGGGCACGCGCACGAACCAGCTCGACACGGCGCGGTAGATGAGCGGATTGCGGCAGCGCCAGCAGTGCGGGTACGAGTGCTCGTAGCTCGCCTGGCGGAGCAGGCGCCCCTCGGCCTTCAGCAGCTGGGTGAGCGGCTTGTTGGCGTCGGACCACAGCTGCCCGGCGACATCCGTCACCGCGGGCAGGAACCGGCCGCCCTCGTCGAGCGAGATGACCACGGGGATGCCGGCCGCCTCGCACACCTGCTGGTCGTCCTCGCCGTAGGCGGGCGCCTGGTGCACGATGCCCGTGCCGTCGGAGGTCGTGACGTAGTCGGCGACGAGGATGCGCCAGGCGTTCTGGAGGCCGTACGCCTCGACGTCGGCGTAGTAGTCGAACAGGCGGTCGTAGGTGACGCCGTCGAGGTCGGCGCCGCGCACGGTGCGCGAGATCGCCGCGACCGCGTCGTCGGCGGACTCGTAGCCGAGGTCCTTCGCGTAGTTGCCGACGAGGTCGCGCGCGAGCAGGTACTCGCCGCCCAGCACCTCGGTGTCGCTCTCCCCCGCGCGCTCGCGCAGCACGGTCGCGTCGGGCGTGCCGGCGGGGCCCGCGGGCACGACGGCGTACTCGATCTCGGGGCCGACGGCCAGCGCGAGGTTCGTCGGCAGCGTCCACGGCGTGGTCGTCCACGCGAGTGCGCGCACCGCGGTGAGCCCGAGCGCCTCGGCCTTCGCGCCCGTGAGCGGGAAGGTGACGGTGACGGTCTGGTCCTGGCGCATCTTGTAGACGTCGTCGTCCATGCGCAGCTCGTGGTTCGACAGCGGCGTCTCGTCGCGCCAGCAGTACGGCAGCACGCGGTAGCCCTCGTACGCGAGGCCCTTCTCGTGCAGCTGCGCGAACGCCCAGATGACCGACTCCATGAAGGTCACGTCGAGCGTCTTGTAGTCGTGCTCGAAGTCGACCCAGCGCGCCTGGCGCGTGACGTACTCCTGCCACTCGCGCGTGTAGCGCAGCACCGACTCGCGGGCGGCGGCGTTGAACGCCGCGATGCCCATCTCCTCGATCTGGCTCTTGTCGGTGATGCCGAGCTGCCGCTCCGCCTCGAGCTCGGCGGGCAGGCCGTGCGTGTCCCAGCCGAACCGGCGGTGCACCTGACGGCCGCGCATCGTCTGGAAGCGCGGGAAGACGTCCTTCGCGTACCCGGTCAGGAGGTGGCCGTAGTGCGGCAGGCCGTTCGCGAAGGGCGGGCCGTCGTAGAAGACCCACTCCTCGGCGCCCTCGCGCTGGTCGATCGAGGCCTGGAAGGTGTCGTCGTCCTGCCAGAACGCGAGCACCTGCTGCTCGAGTTCCGGGAAGTTCGGGGAGGCTGCGACCTCGCCGCGGTCGTTCGGAGTGCGGGGATACAACGGGTCTCCTGGGAGGACGTGCGTTCGTCACGAGGACGTCGGTCGCCCCTCGGACGCCGTCGCGGTACCACCTCGATTGCCCCGGGGAGACCCGGAACCGCTCGTTCATTGGCTGTGACGGGCCAGCCCCGTCCGGTTCTAGTGACGAGCGGATGCTGCGCACCCGCCCGCGTTCTTCCGGAGACTCCCCGGTGATGGCCGGATCGACGTCGTTGGCTTCAGTGTATCGCCCGCGGTGGGGCATCCGTCACCCGCACTGGGGGTCGGATGCCTGTGCACAGGCCCCCCACTCGGCCCGCCGGTCCCCTACCCTCGTCTCCGACGAGCGGATCACGCGGCACGACACGGAGGACGCGATGAGCGACGACGGAACGAACCGGCCCGAGGACGCGGACGCCACGCGGCCGATCGACCACGCGGAGACGGTGCCGATGACCCCGGTGCAGGCGGATCCCGCACCGGAGGAGTCGCCCGAGACCGATGGGCGCCGCACCGCGCTGATCCTCATCTCGATCCTCGCCGGGGTGCTGCTGATCGCGGTGATCGTGCTCGTGGTGCTGCTGCTCACGGGCGGGTCCGACGAGGCGGAGCCGGTGGCGGCGCCGTCGCCGACGGCGACCGAGACCACGGAGCCCGAGCCGACCGAATCCGAGGAGCCCGAGGACGACACCGACGAGGGCGGCGACGACGCCTCGGGCGGGGGCGGCTCGACCGACGGCGGCGGCGGGGACACGACCCCGGCGCCCGTCTTCACGACCACCGCCTACGAGCCGGAGATCGCGAACTGCGACGGCGTCTCGTCGGTGCCGCTGCGGTTCCAGTGGATGTCGGACGGGGCCGAGCAGGCGTGGTTCGGAATCGGCACGACCGACGCGAAGGCCGCGCCGTACGAGGAGGTCTTCCCGAACGAGGAGGTCTACGAGGGCGTGAGCTTCCAGTGCTCCGAGGAGAGCGAGATCTACACGGTCACGCTCGAGGGCCCGGGCGGCATCACGAGCCACACCTTCGAGGTCGTCCGCGGCTGACGTCACGGTGCGCGGGAGCCGCGTAGGATGCCGGGCGTGACGAACGCAGCGACCGCGCCCGCATCCACGCCCGACCGACCCTCGCGACCGATCCGGCGCATCGCGACCGCCTCGTTCGTCGGCACCGCACTCGAGTCGTACGACTTCTACGTCTTCGCGTACTTCGCCGCGTTCTTCGTCGGCCCGCTGTTCTTCGAACCGCTCGGCGCGTTCGGCGGCACGCTGTCGGCGTTCCTCGCGATCGCGCTGGCGTTCGTGGTGCGCCCGATCGGCGCCATCGTCTTCGGCCACCTCGGCGACCGCATCGGCCGGCGCCGCACGCTCATCGTGACGATCACCCTCATGGGCGTCGCCACCGGGCTCATCGGCGTGCTGCCCGACTACGCGACGGCGGGATGGCTCGGCGCGATCGGCATCGTCGTGCTGCGCGTGCTGCAGGGCCTCTCCCTCGGCGGCGAGTGGGGCGGAGCGGTGCTGCTCGCGACGGAGCACGCGGATGCCCGTCGCCGGCCGTTCTTCGCCGCGATCCCGCAGCTCGGCTCCCCCGTCGGCTCGATCCTCAGCGCGACCCTGTTCATCGTCATGACCACCCTGCTCTCGACCGAGGCCATGGTCGAGTGGGGCTGGCGCATCCCGTTCCTCACGGCGATCCCGCTGCTGCTGGTCTCGCTCTACCTGCGCTGGTCGATCGACGAGACCCCCGTGTTCCGCGAGCTCGTGGCCGAGCACCGCCGCGATCGCGTGCCGTTCCTCGCGATGTTCGCGCGCCAGCCCGTGGCGATCGCCGTCGCCGTCGGCGCGGCGCTCCTGGGCATCGGCTCCTACTCGCTGATGAACACCTACACCGTGAACTACGGCGTCACCACGCTCGGCTTCAGCTTCCAGGACCTGCTCGTCGCGACGACCATCGGCGGGCTGCTGCAGCTCGTCACCATCCCGACCTTCGGCTGGCTCGCGACGCGCATCGGATCGGCCCGGGTGGTCGCGTGGGGCGCCCTCGGCACCCTGCTCATCGCGTTCCCGATGTACTGGCTGCTCCAGTTCGCCACGTTCCCGATCCTCGTCGGCACGATGATCATCGGCGGCATCCTGCCGACCATGGCCTGGGCCAGCCTCGGCGGGCTCATGGGCGACCTCTTCGACGACCACTTCCGCTATTCCGCGCTGTCGTTCGCGTACAGCATCGCCGCCGTCGTCTCGGGGTTCGTGCCGGCACTCACGCTGACGCTCGGCGAGGCCTCGGCGTTCGCGTGGTGGCACCCCGGCGTCGTGCTCGCCGTCATGTCGGCGCTGACGCTCGGCTCCGCACTTGCTGCGGCCGCGATCGCACGCCGCCGCGCCCAGGAGCCCGCGTCCGCCTGACGCCCGCGGCGCACGGCCTGCTCACGGGCGCATCCGGCTAGAATGCCCTCAATCGCACACTCAGGCACCTCCACATTGACTCGGTGCCGCACATATCGAACCGGAGTTCCCACATGACGTCGTCGCGCATTCCCGACAAGCCCGCACTCGAAGGACTCGAGCAGAACTGGGGCACCGTCTGGGAGGACCAGGGCACCTACCGGTTCGATCGCGATCAGGCGACGAAGGAGAACATCTACTCCATCGACACGCCCCCGCCGACCGCGTCGGGCTCGCTGCACATCGGCCACGTGTTCTCGTACACGCACACCGACGTCGTCGCACGCTTCCAGCGCATGCGCGGTCGCTCCGTGTTCTACCCGATGGGGTGGGACGACAACGGCCTGCCGACCGAGCGCCGCGTGCAGAACTACTACGGCGTGCGCTGCGACCCGTCGCTGCCCTACGAGGCCGGCTTCACGCCGCCGCACGAGGGCACCGAGGGCAAGACGATCAAGCCCGCCGACCAGGTGCCGATCTCGCGCCGCAACTTCATCGAGCTCTGCGAGCGGCTGACCGCCGAGGACGAACTGCAGTTCGAGGCGCTCTGGCGCACGCTCGGCCTGTCGGTCGACTGGACCCAGACCTACCGCACCATCGCCGACGAGGCCATCACGACCTCGCAGCGCGCGTTCGTGCGCAACGTGGCCCGGGGCGAGGCCTACCAGGCGCTCGCGCCCACCATGTGGGACGTGACGTTCCGCAGCGCCGTGGCGCAGGCCGAGCTCGAGGACCGCGAGCAGCCCGGCCACTACCACCGGGTGACGTTCCACCGCCCCGACGGCGGCACGATCGAGATCGAGACCAGCCGGCCCGAGCTCATCCCCGCCTGCGTGGCGCTCGTGGCGCACCCCGACGACGAGCGGTACCAGCCGCTGTTCGGCCAGACCGTGACCACCCCGGTGTTCGGCGTGGAGGTGCCCGTCGTGGCGCACCACCTCGCGCAGAAGGACAAGGGCACCGGCATCGCCATGATCTGCACCTTCGGCGACGTGACCGACGTGACCTGGTGGCGCGAGCTGAACCTGCCGAACCGCGCGATCATCGGCTTCGACGGCCGCATCGTGGCGGATGCCCCCGAGGCGATCGACTCCGAGGCGGGCCTCGCCGCGTTCGGCGAGCTGGCCGGCAAGACCGTGTTCAGCGCGAAGAAGGCCATGGTCGACCTGCTGCGCGAGTCGGGCGACCTGCTCGGCGAGCCGAAGGCGATCACGCACCCGGTGAAGTTCTACGAGAAGGGCGACCGCCCCCTCGAGATCGTCTCGACGCGCCAGTGGTACATCGCCAACGGCGCGCGCGACGAGGCGCTGCGCGACCGCCTGGTCGAGCGCGGCCGCGACATCGACTGGCACCCCGACTTCATGCGCGTGCGCTACGAGAACTGGGTCGGCGGCCTCTCGGGCGACTGGCTGATCTCGCGCCAGCGCTTCTTCGGCGTGCCGATCCCGGTCTGGTACCCGCTCGGCGCCGACGGCGAGCCGCGCTTCGACGAGCCCATCGTGGCGACCGAGGACATGCTGCCCGTCGACCCGTCGTCGCAGCCCGCACCGGGCTTCGAGGAGTCGCAGCGGGGCGAGGCCGGCGGCTTCGTCGGCGAGCACGACATCATGGACACCTGGGCGACCTCGTCGCTGACCCCGCAGCTCGCGGGCGGCTGGGAGCGCGATCCCGACCTGTTCGACCTGGTGTTCCCGTACGACCTGCGCCCGCAGGGCCAGGACATCATCCGCACCTGGCTGTTCTCGTCGACGCTGCGCGCCGAGCTCGAGCACGGGGTGGCCCCGTGGGGCAACGCCGCGATCTCGGGCTTCATCGTCGACCCCGACCGCAAGAAGATGTCGAAGTCGAAGGGCAACGTGGTGACCCCGGCGGGCCTGCTCGAGCAGCACGGCTCCGACGCGGTGCGGTACTGGGCGTCGTCGTCGCGTCTCGGCACCGACGCCGCCTTCGACCCGCAGAACCCGACCCAGGTGAAGATCGGGCGCCGACTCGCCATCAAGGTGCTCAACGCGTCGAAGTTCATCCTCGGGTTCGAGGGCACGGCGGATGCCCCCGTGACCGAGCCGCTCGACCGCAGCATGCTGGCCACGCTGCGCGCCGTCGTGGAGCAGGCGACCGCTGCCCTCGACGCGTACGACCACGCGCGTGCGCTCGAGCTGACCGAGACGTTCTTCTGGACGTTCTGCGACGACTACCTCGAGCTCGTGAAGGAGCGCGCGTACGGCGAGGCCGGCCCGGAGCAGGCCTCGGCGGTGGCGGCGCTCAACCGAGCCCTGTCGACGCTGCTGCGCCTGTTCGCCCCGGTGATCCCGTTCGCCACCGAGGAGGCGTGGTCGTGGTCGCACGAGGGCTCGGTGCACCGCGCGGCCTGGCCGACCACCGACGAGCTGGCGCTCGACGAGGCCGGCGACCCCGAGCTGCTCCGCCTCGCGAGCGCGGCACTCACGGGCATCCGCCGCGCGAAGACCGACGCCAAGGCCTCGCAGCGGACCCCGGTCTCGCAGGCCCGCATCGGCGGACCCGCGGCCGACATCGCCCTGCTCGCCCAGGCCGCCGGCGACCTGCGCGCGGTCGGCCGCATCGAGGCCCTCGACTTCGACGAGGCGGACGAGCTCGGCGTCAGCGAGGTCGTGCTCGCGCCCGCGGAGGTCTGATGCGACTCGGCACGCGCTGGCCCGCCGGCACCACCGCACCCGCGGCGGTGCCCGAGCCGGTGCGTGCCGCGATCGCGGATGCCGAGTCGCGGGCCGCCGCGCTCGAGGGCCAGTACTGGACGCTCACCTGGCTCGAGGGCCTGGCGATCGCGACCCTCGACGACGGCACGCGGGTCCGGCAGCGACCGGGTGCGCTCGCGCCCGTCGTCGAGCCCGCCGAGCCCGAGGACGACGCCGACGACGACTGGTGAGCGGCGGCGCCCGCCGATCGGCGGGCTGCCGGGGTCAGCGCATGCCGACGCCGATGCGGAGGCGGAACTCGGCGACCTCCGCCTCGCTCACGCGACGCGCGGTGCTCGGGACCATCGCCGCGCGTCGCGCGCGGCGACGGCTGGCCCAACGGGTGAGCTCGACCCCGGCGCGCGTGGCGAGCCGCTCGATACGGTCTGCGGGGACGCGGTGGGCGTGGATCGGGAGTGCGGTGGCGGTCATTCGGGGACTTCCTCTCCATCGACCAGCGGGAATGCGTTGAGCTGCACCTGAACCGGGCGCGAGCCCGGCAGGTCGAGTCCGCGGTACCGGGCGACGACCGCCTCGATCGCGGACATGATCTCGTTCGAGGCCTCGTCGAGCTGCTCGGGCGTGAGGTGCAGGTTGGCGGTGGACATCACGCTCGCGTGCAGCCAGCGCTCGGGGAGCTCGTGCATGCCGCGGTCGATGAACTCGCGCAGCAGACGCTCCCGCTGATGCTGCACGTGGTCAACCACCACCTGGGCCGCCGCCTTCGAGGCGGGATCGTCCACGTGGTCGGGCGGCGCGACCGACAGTCCCCCGGGCGTCCGTTCCCACCAGCGCTCGCGTGCCGTGCCCTTGCCGACGACCTCGCGCACGAGGTCGTGGTCCGCCAGCTGGCGGAGGTGGTAGCTCATCGCGCCGCTCGACTCCCCCAGCCGTTCCGCGAGCATGCTCGCGGTCGCGGGTCCGTAGAGCGACAGCGCGTCGAAGATCTCGATGCGCAGCGGGTGCCCGAGCGCCTTCAGGGTGCCGAGGTCGGCGACGCGCGGGTGCGACGTCGCGGCGTCGGGGCGGTCCTGCTCGGGAGTGTCCATGCCCACAGGCTACGCCTGCAAAGAATTCTTTGCAAGCATTTCTTTGCAAATGCTTCTTTGCATCTTCCGAGGTCAGGCGTGCGCGATGACCTCCCCGTGCGGCATGAGCAGCCAGCCGTCCTCGTGCGCCGCCCACTCGCGCCAGCCCGCTGCGATCTCCTTCAGGTCGCTCCAGTCGGCGTGGCCGGACTCGATGGCGTGTGCGGCGAAGGTCGATTCGACCGCGCGCTCCGCCCACGAGGTGCCCCACCACTCGCGCTCCGCCGGGCTCGAGAACAGCCAGACCGACGCGCTGACGTCGACCCGTGCGAACCCGGCGGCCACGGCCCAGTGCTTGAGCGTGCGGCCGGCCAGCGGCTCACCGCCGTTCCAGACGTGCACGCGCCGGTACACGTCCAGCCAGCGATCGAGCGCGGGGATGAGCGGGTACCAGATCACCCCGCCGTAGTCGACGTCGCGCACGCCGGCGACCCCGCCGGGCCTCAGCACGCGCCGGAACTCGCGCAGCGCGTCCACCGGGCGACCGAGGTGCTGCAGCACCTGGTGGGCGTGCACCACGTCGTACGAGTCGTCCTCCGCGTCGAGTCCGTACGCGTCGTCGACGGCGAACTCGACGTTGTGCACGGCGTTGTCGGCGGCGAGGCCGGCCGCCTGAGCCACGATCTCCGCCGACGCATCGACCCCGCGCACCACGGCCGGGTCGACGCGCCGGGCGATGTCGATGGTGATGCTGCCCGGCCCGCTGCCCACGTCGAGCACCTTGGCACCCGGCTGCAGGTGGGGAATGAGGTACTCGGCCGAATTCGCCACCGTGCGCCACGCGTGCGTGCGCACGACGCTCTCGTGGTGGCCGTGCGTGTACTCGTCCCGCGGCGCGACCTCAGACCGGTCGATGTCCGTGCCCATGACACGAGCCTAGGGGCGTCGCCGCCGGTCCGGCCCGCCTAGGCTGGACGGATGGCCCAGTCGCTCAACCCGCTGCTCACGCCGAGCACGCTCCCGTACCAGCTCCCGCCGTTCGCCGAGATCCGCGAGGAGCACTACGAGCCTGCCCTCGAGCAGGGCATGGCCGAGCAGCTCGCCGAGGTGCGCGCGATCACCGAGCAGGTCGAGGCGCCGACCTTCGCCAACACCATGCTGCCGCTCGAGCTGAGCGGCCAGACCCTCCGACGCGTACTCGAGGTGTTCTCGAACCAGAGCTCGGCGGACTCGACGCCGACGCTCGACGCGCTCGAGGAGGAGTTCGCCCCCCGCATCGCGGCCCACGAGGACGCGATCCGCCTCGACCCGGCGCTCCACCGCCGCATAGACGCGCTGCACGCCGCGATCGACGACCTCGACCTGGACCCCGAGTCGCGGTACCTGCTCGAGCGCACGCACCGCGAGTTCACGCTCGCCGGCGCCGGCCTCGGCCCCGCCGAGACCGAGCGGCTGAAGGAGCTCAACCAGCGCCTCTCGACGCTGTCGACCCGGTTCGAGAAGCGACTGCACGCCGACACGAACGAGCTCGCCGTGCACACCGAGGACCCCGCCGACCTCGCCGGGCTGAGTGACGGCGAGCGGTCCGCCGCCGCGGCCGCGGCCGCCGAGCGCGGGCTGGACGGCTACCTGGTCACGCTCGTGCTGCCGACCGGTCAGCCCTGGCTCTCCTCGCTCACGAACGAGTCGATGCGCGACCGCGTCATGGAGGCCTCGCGCTCGCGCGGCTCCCGCGGCAACGAGCACGACACCCGCGAGGTGCTGCTCGAGCTGGTGCGGCTGCGCGCCGAGCGCGCCCGGCTCCTCGGGTTCGCCGACCACGCCGCATACATCACGGCCGACCAGACCGCCGGCACGCCCGAGGCGGTCGCGGAGATGCTCGGCTCGCTCGCGCCGGCGGCCGCGCGCAACGCCCGCGCGGAACGCGAGCGCCTCGCCGCGGTCGCGGCCGCGATCCCCGGAGCGCGGCCGATCGAGGCATCCGACTGGGCCTTCTACTCCGAGCAGGTGCGCGCCCGCGACTACGCGGTCGACACCGCGGCGATGCGCCCGTACTTCGAGCTCGAGCGCGTGCTGCACGACGGCGTGTTCTTCGCCGCGACGGAGCTGTTCGGCATCCGCTTCACCGAGCGCGACGACCTCGTCGCCTACCACCCCGACGCGCGGGTCTTCGAGGTGCACGAGGAGGACGGCTCCCCCGTCGGCCTGTTCGTCGCCGACGTGTACACCCGCGACTCCAAGCGCGGCGGGGCGTGGATGAACCCGATCGTCACGCAGTCGACGCTGCTCGGCACGCTGCCCGTCGTGGTGAACAACCTCAACGTGCCGAAGCCGCCCGCCGGCGAGCCGACGCTGCTCACCTACGACGAGACCCGCACGCTCTTCCACGAGTTCGGGCACGCGCTGCACGGCCTGTTCGGCCAGACCGCGTACCCGAAGCTCTCGGGCACCAGCGTGTACCGCGACTTCGTCGAGTTCCCGAGCCAGGTCAACGAGATGTGGATGCTCTGGCCCGAGGTGCTCGCGAACTACGCGGTGCACCACGAGACGGGCGAGCGGATGCCGCAGGAGCTCGTCGACCGCCTGCTGGCCGCCGAGCAGTGGGGCGAGGGCCACGGCACCGTCGAGTACCTCGCCGCGGCGATGCTCGACCAGGCGTGGCACCGTCTGGCCGCCGACGACGTGGTCGACGACGTCGCCGCGTTCGAGGCCCGTGCGCTGGCCGATGCCGGTCTCGACGACCCGCTCGTGCCGCCGCGCTACTCGAGCACCTACTTCGCCCACACGTTCGCCGGCGGCTACAGCGCGGGGTACTACTCGTACATCTGGAGCGAGGTGCTCGACGCCGACACCGTGGAGTGGTTCCGCGAGCACGGCGGGCTCACGCGCGAGAACGGCGAGCGGTTCCGCAGGCGGCTGCTCGGCGTGGGCGGCGGCGGCGACCCGCTCGAGGCGTACCGCGACTTCCGCGGCCGCGACGCCGAGCTCGAGCCGCTGCTGCGGCGCCGCGGGCTCGACTCGTAGTCGCCGGGATGCGCGAACGCGCCGTCGCCCGAGGGCGCCGGCGCGTTCGTCTGTCGCGTGGTGCCGGGTGGCGCGGCCTCAGATGGCGAAGCCGAGGGCCCGCATCTGGTCGCGCCCGTCGTCGGTGATCCGCTCGGGACCCCACGGCGGCATCCACACCCAGTTGATGCGGAACGCGTCGACGACGCCGTCGAGCGCCTGCGCGGTCTGCTCCTCGAGCACGTCCGTCAGCGGGCATCCGGCGCTCGTGAGCGTCATGTGGATGATCAGCGCGTCGTGCTCGTCGTCCCAGCCGAGGTCGTAGATCAGGCCCAGGTCGACGACGTTGACCCCGAGCTCGGGGTCCATGACGTCCTTGAGCGCCTCTTCGACCTGATCGAACTTCTCCGGTGCCAGCGTCGAAACCATGGGACTCAGCTTACGACCGCGCCGTCCAGATAGCGATCGTAACCCTCCTCCTCGAGACGCTCGGCCAGCTCGGGGCCGCCCTCCTCGGCCACGCGTCCGGCGACGAACACGTGCACGTAGTCGGGCGTGATGTAGCGGAGGATGCGCGTGTAGTGCGTGATCAGCAGCACGCCGAGGCCGGTCTGCTCCTTCGCACGGTTGACGCCCTCGGAGACGATCTTCAGCGCGTCGACGTCGAGGCCGGAGTCGGTCTCGTCGAGCACCGCGAAGTCGGGCTTCAGCAGCTCGAGCTGGAGGATCTCGTTGCGCTTCTTCTCGCCGCCCGAGAAGCCCTCGTTGACGTTGCGCTCGGCGAACGCGGGGTCCATGCGCAGGTTCGCCATCGACTCGCGCACGTCCTTGACCCAGCCGCGCACGGCGGGGGCCTGGCCGTCGATCGCGGTCTTGGCGGTGCGGAGGAAGTTGGTGACGGTGACGCCGGGGATCTCGACCGGGTACTGCATGGCGAGGAAGAGGCCCGCGCGAGCGCGCTCGTCGACGCTCATCTCGAGGACGTCCTCACCGTCGAGGGTGATGGAGCCGGAGACGACCGTGTACTTGGGGTGGCCGGCGATCGTGTACGCCAGGGTGGACTTGCCCGAGCCGTTCGGGCCCATGATCGCGTGGATCTCGCCCTTGCGGATGGTCAGGTCGACGCCGCGCAGGATCTCGCGGGTGCCCTGCTCGGTCTCGACGTTGACGTGGAGGTCCTTGATCTCGAGGACAGACATGGTTCTGGTTGCTTTCACTTCCCGGCGCGCAACGCGCCGTGGTCGGGGGTTCAGACGTTGAGGGTGACGGTCGGGTCGATGTAGACGCCGCCGTCCGCGAGCTCGACCCGGTACACGGGAACGGGCTCGTAGGCGGGGAGGGTGAGCGGCTTGCCGGTCTTCAGGGAGAACTTCGACCCGTGCGCCCAGCACTCGAGCGTGTCGTCCTCCACGAAGCCCTCGGCGAGCGAGATGTCTCCGTGGGTGCAGGTGTCGCCGATGGCGTGCACGTCTCCGGCGGCGTCCTTCACGACCGCGATCGGCGTGCCCTCGACGACGAAACGCTGGGCCTCGTCGGCCTCGAGCGCATCGACGTCGCACACGCGGACCGCGCTCACGAGGGGAGCACCCCTCCGGCGAGCTCGGCCTCGATCGCCTCGGCCAGGTGCTCCTCGAGCTCCGGCACGCCGACCTTCTGCACGATCTCGGCGAGGAAGCCGATGACGACGAGGCGACGCGCCTCGTCCTCGCGGATGCCGCGCGCCTGCAGGTAGAAGAGCTGCTCGTCGTCGAAGCGGCCGGTCGCGCTCGCGTGGCCGGCGCCCTGGATGTCGCCGGTCTCGATCTCGAGGTTCGGGATCGAGTCGGCGCGCGCGCCGGGCGTGAGCACCAGGTTGCGGTTCGCCTCGTACGAGTCGGTGCCGACGGCGTCGCGGCCGATCAGCACGTCGCCGATCCACACGCTGCGGGCCGTCTCGCCCTGCAGTGCGCCCTTGTAGAGCACGTCGCCGCGCGTGTGCGGGCCCTTGTGGTGCAGGAAGACCTGGCTCTCGAAGTGCTGGCCGGCGTCGGAGAAGCTCAGGCCGTACAGCTCGGCCTCCGAGCCCTCGCCCGCCAGCTCCACGCTCGGGTTGAGGCGCACGACCCCGCCGCCGAACGAGACGACGACGTGGCGGAGGTAGGCGTCGCGCTCGACGCGGGCCTGGTGCGCGGCGGCGTGCACCGCGTCGTCGGCCCACTCCTGCACGCTCACGACGGTGAGGTTCGCACCCTCGCGGACGAGCACCTCGACGTTCTGCGCGAACTGGGTGCTGCCGGCGTGGCGGAGCACGATCGTGCCGCGCGCGTTCGGCTCGGCCTCGATCACGACGTGGCCGTTGGCACGGCGCTCGGCGCCGTTGCCGGTCAGGCGGATCACGACGGGCTCGGCGAGCTCGGCGTCCTTCGGCACGACCACGTGGAGCGCCTCGTCGGTGTGCTTCCACGCGAGCGCGCTCGGCAGGTCCTCGGGGGTGAAGGCCTCGCCACGGGGCGACTGGCCGACGGCCAGCGTGCCCACGCGCACCGCGTCGTCGCCCGACAGCTGCCAGTCGACGGCGGGATCGCCGGGGCGGTCGTCGGTCGCGACATCCGCGAGGACGCCCGCGATGCGGGCGATCGGGGTGTGCTTCCAGTCGACCTCGGTGCCCGCGGGCACGCCGAAGTCGGCGGGGTCGTACGAGCGGGTGCGCTCGGTTCGGGTCTGCACCGGCACGAATGCACCGGCTCCGTCGCTGTGCGCCCTGCTACCGGGGGCGACGGGTGGCGTCTGGATTGCGGACGTCATTCAGCCGACGGATCCTTCCATGCTCATCTCGATCAGTTTGTTGAGTTCCATCGCGTACTCCATGGGGAGCTCGCGGGCGATCGGCTCGATGAAGCCGCGCACGATCATGGCCATCGCCTCGTCTTCCGGCAGGCCGCGCGACATGAGGTAGAACAGCTGCTCCTCGCTCACGCGCGACACGGTCGCCTCGTGGCCGAGGTGCACGTCGTCGACGCGGATGTCGATCGCGGGGTACGTGTCGGAGCGCGAGACCGTGTCGACGAGCAGCGCGTCGCAGCGCACGGTGTTCGCCGAGTGGTGCGCGTTCGCGTCCACCCGGACCTCGCCGCGGTATCCGGCGCGGCCGCCGCCGCGCGCGATCGACTTCGAGACGATCGACGACTGCGTGTGCGGCGCCATGTGGATCATCTTCGCGCCGGCGTCCTGGTGCTGGCCGGGGCCCGCGAACGCGACGGACAGGGTCTCGCCCTTGGCGTGCTCGCCCATGAGGAAGATCGACGGGTACTTCATCGTGACCTTCGAGCCGATGTTGCCGTCGATCCACTCCATGGTGGCGCCCTCGGCCGCGGTGGCCCGCTTGGTCACGAGGTTGTAGACGTTGTTCGACCAGTTCTGGATCGTCGTGTAGCGCACGCGGGCGTTCTTCTTGACGATGATCTCGACGACGGCCGAGTGCAGCGAGTCGCTCTTGTAGATCGGCGCCGTGCAGCCCTCGATGTAGTGCACGTACGAGCCCTCGTCGGCGATGATGAGCGTGCGCTCGAACTGGCCCATGTTCTCGGTGTTGATGCGGAAGTAGGCCTGCAGCGGGATCTCGACGTGCACGCCCGGCGGCACGTAGACGAACGACCCGCCCGACCAGACGGCGGTGTTCAGCGCGGCGAACTTGTTGTCGCCCGCCGGGATCACCGTTCCGAAGTACTCCTCGAAGAACTCGGGGTGCTCGCGCAGCGCCGTGTCGGTGTCCATGAAGATGACACCCTGCGCCTCGAGCTGCTCGTTGATCTGGTGGTAGACGACCTCGGACTCGTACTGCGCGGCGACGCCCGCGACGAGGCGCTTGCGCTCCGCCTCGGGGATGCCCAGCCGCTCGTACGTGTTCTTGATGTCCTCGGGCAGGTCCTCCCAGGTCTGGGCCTGCTTCTCCGTCGAGCGGACGAAGTACTTGATGTTGTCGAAGTCGATGTCCGACAGGTCCGCGCCCCAGCTCGGCATGGGCTTGCGGTCGAACAGCTGCAGGGCGCGGAGGCGACGCTTGCGCATCCACTCCGGCTCGTCCTTCAGTTGCGAGATGTCGGCCACGACCTCGGGCGAGAGCCCACGGCGCGCCGATGCTCCGGCCACGTCGGAGTCGGCCCAGCCGAACTCGTATTGGCCCAGGCCCTCGAGCTCCGGACGGTCGATGAGGACGTCGGTCATCGTTCTCCTCTTCTCCACCCCCCGGATATCAGTCCGGCTCGCTCCCCTCTCCGCGTTCGAGGCGCAGCGCGGTTCGGGAGTGATGTGCGGGTGGCTGCATTGCGTACCTAAGATGGAATCCGAGCATCGGCCGCATTCCTGCGTCCTGCGCGCCTGCGCATGCTCGTCAACCACCCAAGTCTATAGGGTCGCGAACCGTCCGGGGCAGACTCCCAGCGCCGTCCCAGACCGTCGCGTCCGGATCGAGTACCGTGAACCGCTTCGTCGCCTGGCTCCCCGACCACGTCGATCGCCGCATCCGCATCACCGCATGGGTGTCGTTCGTGCTCAACGTGCTCATCATCGCCACCGGCGGCGCGGTCCGCCTGACCGCCTCCGGGCTCGGATGCAGCGACTGGCCGGTCTGCGTGCCGGGGTCGCTCACGCCGACGCCCGAGATGGGCATCCACGGCGTGATCGAGTTCGGCAACCGCACGATCAGCGGGCCGCTCCTGCTCGCCGCACTCCTCGTGGTGCTGTTCGTGTGGCGCCTGCGCCGGGAGCGGAAGGACCTCTTCCGGCTCGCGCTGCTCGTGCTCGTGCTCGTCGTCGTGCAGGCGCTCGTGGGCGCGTTCGTCGTCTGGCAGGAACTGGCCGCGGCGCTCGTCGGCTTCCACTACACGGTGTCGGTCGTCATCGTGTGCATCGCCGCAGCGTTCCTCGTGCGCATGCACGCTCCGGCCGGCCGCCGCGAGCTCGCGGTTCCCAGGCCGTTCGCGATCCTCACCCACGTCACCACCCTCGCGCTGGCCGTCACCGTCGTCGTCGGCGTGATGACGACGGCCTCCGGCCCGCACTCGGGCGACGACGACGTCGTGCGCACGGGCGTCGACGCGAGCCTCCTCGCGCACGTGCACTCCTGGCCGGGCTACGTGCTCGGCGCGCTCCTCCTGGTGCTCGTCGTGTGGGCCGCGGTGGCGCGCCTGCGGCCGTTGAAGTGGCTCCTCGTGCTGACCGGCGTCGTGCTCGTCCAGATCGCCGTGGGCGTCTTCCAGGCCCGCAACGGCCTGCCCCCGCTCGCGGTCGGCGTGCACATGGTGCTCGCGGCCCTCTCGGCCGCAGCGATGACCACGGTGGTGCTCAACCTGAAGGCGCCTGCCCCGGTCGCCGCCGACTCCCCCGATCCCGCCGAGGCCCTCACCCGCTGACCCGGCCCGACACCACCCGGCGCGCACCTCGCGTGAAGGAAGCTCGGATCGGCGCCGCAGAGCGCGGCGTGTCGCCCGCCGCACGCGGCGTGTCGCCCGAGGCATCCGACATTTCGTCACGGGCCGGTTGAAGACGCCCGGCCGGTCCGAGAGGATTCGGCCGCAGCGACGCGGAACTGGATGCCGGCTTCCGGGCCGAACTCGCCGACGTCCTGGCGCACGTCCTGCTGATCGCCGAGCGGTTCGACGTCGACCTCGAGGCAGAGGTCGCGCGGAAGTGGCTCGTCTGGAAGCCCGCAGCGACAGGCGACGCCAGGTCCGAGTGACCGGGTCCGACGGCCGGATTCGCCGAGCCGGCGCCGGGCCGCCCGCCCGATGCCTAGAAGGGCAGCAGCGGGTCGATGCCGACCGCGAGGAAGAGCAGCGACAGGTACGCGATCGACGAGTGGAAGACGCGCATGCCCGAGACCTGCTGGTTGCGGATCGCCAGGCCGTAGAGGCGGTGCGTCTCGGCGACGAACCAGCCGCCTGTGACGAGCGCGACGGCGGTGTAGAGCAGGCCCATGTCGGCGACCGGGATGAGCAGCAGCGAGCACGCGAGCGTCGCCCACGCGTAGAGGATGACCTGCAGGCCGACCTGCGCGCGGCCGCGGACGACGGCGAGCATCGGCACTCCGGCGGCCGCGTAATCGTCGCGGTACTTCATCGACAGCGGCCAGTAGTGCGGCGGCGTCCAGAGGAAGATGATCAGGAACAGGATGAACGGCGCCCAGCTGAGGTCGCCGGTCACGGCCGCCCAGCCGATCAGCACGGGCATGCAGCCCGCGACGCCGCCCCAGACGATGTTCTGCGAGGTGCGGCGCTTGAGGATCAGGCTGTAGAAGACGACGTAGAGCAGGATCGCCGCGAGCGAGAGCCCGGCGGCCAGCCAGTTGGTGAAGACGCCGAGCCAGACGATGGATGCCGCGCCGAGCGCGTAGGCGAACACGAGCGCCTCGCGGTCGGTGAGCTCGCCCGTGACCAGCGGCCGGTTGCGCGTGCGCCGCATCAGGCGATCGATGTCGCGGTCGATGTAGCAGTTGAACGCGCCCGCGGAGCCCGCGCTCATCGCGCCGCCGATGAGCGTGGCGAGCAGCAGCCACAGGTCGGGCAGCCCGCCCTGCGCGAGGATCATGGTCGGCGCGGTCACGACGAGCAGGAGCTCGATGACCCGGGGCTTGGTGAGCGCCAGGTAGGCGCGAGCCTTGCGACGGAAGCCGATGGCAGTGCCCGGCTCACGGGTGCGGAGGGCTGCGTCCATCGTTCCTTCTCGTTGGCGCGCCGAGACTCGGCCGCGCGATCGTCTCCGGTCAAGTCTAGGCGATCCGATCGGGTGGACGCGCCGCCGACCGCCGCGTCCGTGGCGCGCGGGTCGACGCCTCTCAACGGCTCGGTTACGCCGTGAGCGTCACGCAATCTCAGCGGAACACGCTGCTCGCTATGCTGAGGGTGCTCGCCTCGGCGCGGCATCCACCCCCTTCCGTCACGACGGATCGCGTGCTGCCCGCCGTCGTGGCACTTCACGAGGGGTGCAGGCGGAGTGCCCCGGCCTCACGCGAATGATCGAAGGGATCAGAACAAGGTGGCAGCACTGCAATGGCAGCCGATCGACGACAAGGCCGTGGACACCGCCCGTGTCCTCGCAGCGGATGCGGTGGAGAAGGTCGGCAACGGCCACCCCGGCACCGCCATGAGCCTCGCGCCGGCGGCGTACCTCCTCTTCCAGAAGGTGATGCGTCGGGATCCGTCCGACCAGCACTGGCTCGGACGTGACCGCTTCATCCTCTCCGCCGGACACAGTTCGCTCACGCAGTACGTGCAGCTGTACCTCGGCGGCTACGGACTCGAGCTGGAGGACCTCGAGTCCCTCCGCACCTGGGGATCCAAGACCCCCGGGCACCCCGAGTTCGGGCACACCGACGGCGTCGAGATCACGACCGGCCCGCTCGGCCAGGGCCTGGCCTCGGCCGTGGGCTTCGCCTACGCCGCCCGCTACGAGCGCGGCCTCTTCGACCCCGACGCCCTGCCCGGCGAGAGCCCGTTCGACCACCACGTGTACGTGATCGCGTCGGACGGCGACCTGCAGGAGGGCGTGACCAGCGAGGCGTCCTCGCTCGCCGGCCACCAGGAGCTCGGCAACCTCGTCGTCATCTACGACTCGAACCAGATCTCGATCGAGGACGACACCGACATCGCCTTCACCGAGGACGTCGCGGCGCGCTACGAGGCCTACGGCTGGCACGTGCAGACCGTCGACTGGAAGAAGACCGGCGAGTACGTGGAGGACGTGCAGGAGCTGCACGCCGCCATCGAGGCCGCCAAGGCCGAGACCGGCAAGCCGTCGATCATCGTGCTGAAGACGATCATCGGCTGGCCCGCCCCGAACAAGCAGAACACCGGCAAGATCCACGGCTCCAAGCTGGGCGCCGAGGAGCTGGCCGCGACCAAGGAGGTGCTCGGCTTCGACCCCGAGCAGCACTTCGCGGTCGACCCGGAGGTGCTCGCGCACACGCGGCTCGCCGTCGACCGCGGCGCCGTCGAGCGCTCGGAGTGGGAGCTCTCGTTCAACACCTGGGCGACCGCGAACCCCGAGCGCAAGGCGCTGCTCGACCGCGTGCTCGCGGGCGAGCTGCCCGAGGACATCGCCGACGCGCTGCCCGTGTTCGAGGCCGGCAAGGACGTCTCGACGCGAGCCGCGTCGGGCAAGGTCATCAACGCGCTCGCCGCACAGCTCCCCGAGCTGTGGGGCGGCTCCGCGGACCTCGCCGAGTCGAACCTGACCACGATCAACGGCGCCGAGTCGTTCATCCCGACCGAGCACTCGACGCACGAGTTCCACGGCACGCCCTACGGGCGGGTTCTGCACTTCGGCATCCGCGAGCACGCCATGGCGGCGATCGTCAACGGCATCGTGCTGCACGGCCCGACCCGCGCGTTCGGCGGCACCTTCCTCATCTTCAGCGACTACATGCGCCCGTCGGTGCGCCTGGCCGCCCTGATGGACATCCCGTCGATCTACGTCTGGACGCACGACTCGGTCGCGCTCGGCGAGGACGGCCCGACCCACCAGCCGATCGAGCAGCTCGCGTCGCTCCGGGCCATCCCGAACATGACGGTGGTGCGCCCCGGCGACGCGAACGAGACCGCGTACGCGTGGCTCGAGATGCTGAAGCGCCGCGGCGGGCCCGCGGGCATCGCGCTCACCCGCCAGAACATCCCGGTGTTCGAGCGCGGCGACGGCGAGGCGTCCGGCGACACCCTCGCGTCGGCGGCCGGCGTGGCCAAGGGCGCGTACGTCATCGCCGAGGCGCCGAACGGCAGCCCCGACGTGATCCTCATCGCGACCGGTTCCGAGCTGCAGCTCGCCCTCGCGGCGCGCGAGACCCTCGCCGCCGAGGGCGTGCAGGCGCGCGTCGTGTCGGCGCCGAGCCTCGAGTGGTTCGAGGAGCAGGACGCCGCGTACCGCGAGCACGTGCTGCCCGCATCGGTCACCGCCCGGGTGTCCGTCGAGGCCGGCCTCGCGCTCACCTGGGGCCGCTACGTCGGCGACCGCGGCCGCAGCGTCTCGATCGAGCACTTCGGCGCGTCTGCCGACTACCAGACCCTGTTCCGCGAGTTCGGCATCACCGCCGAGGCCGTGGTCGCAGCAGCGAAGGATTCGCTCGCGTCCTGACGCGGGCAGAAGGAGAGAACCACCATGGCAAGCACTCCCACCGCAGCGCTCTCGGAGGCCGGCGTCAGCATCTGGCTCGACGACCTCTCGCGCGAGCGGATCACCTCGGGCGGCCTCGAGTCGCTCATCGCCGACCGGAACGTCGTCGGCGTGACCACCAACCCGACCATCTTCGCGGGCGCGCTCGCGAAGGGCGACGCGTATGCGGAGCAGGTCGCGGCCCTCGCCGCGGACGGCGCCGACGTCGACCGCGCGGTCTTCGAGATCACGACCGACGACGTGCGCGCCGCGTCCGACGTCTTCCGCCCCGTGTACGACGCCACCGCGGGCTTCGACGGCCGCGTCTCGATCGAGGTCGCCCCGAACCTGGCGAACGACACCGACGGCACCATCGCCGAGGCCAAGCGCCTCTGGGCGAAGGTCGACCGGCCGAACACGATGATCAAGATCCCGGGCACGAAGGCCGGGCTCCCGGCGATCACCGAGGCGATCGGGTCGGGCATCAGCGTCAACGTGACGCTGATCTTCTCGCTCCAGCGGCACGCCGAGGTCATCGACGCCTACCTCGCCGGCCTCGAGCAGGCGAAGGCGGCAGGCATCGACCTGTCGACCATCCACTCGGTGGCGTCGTTCTTCGTCTCCCGCGTGGACACCGAGATCGACAAGCGGCTGGACGCGATCGGCGGCGACGAGGCGACCGCGCTGCGCAGCAAGGCCGGCGTCGCGAACGCCCGGCTCGCGTACCAGGTGTACGAGCAGGCGTTCGCGAGCGACCGCGCGCAGGCGCTCGTCGCAGCGGGGGCGAACCCGCAGCGTCCGCTGTGGGCGTCGACGGGCGTCAAGGACCCGAACCTGCCCGACACCCTCTACGTGACCGAGCTGGTCGCGCAGGGCGTCGTCAACACCATGCCCGAGAAGACGCTCGAGGCGACGTTCGACCACGGCGTCGTCACCGGCGACACCGTGACCGGCGCGTACGCCGAGGCGCAGGGCGTGCTCGATGCGCTCGCCGCCGTCGGCGTCGACTACGACGATGTCACCGCGACCCTCGAGTCGGAGGGCGTCGAGAAGTTCATCGTCTCGTGGAACGAGCTGCTCGAGACCGTCTCGGGCGCACTGGAGGGGGCACGATGAGCGTCCGCATCTCCGTCGGCGGCGCGGCCGCCGACGCCGTCCGCGCCGCCGTCCCGACGCTGGTCGCCGACGGCGTCGCCTCGAAGATCGCCGCGCACGACGCCACCCTGTGGGGCGAGGCCGCGGTCGACGAGGCGAGCAAGCGCCTCGGCTGGACCCACGCCGTCGAGGTCTCGCGTCCGCTGGTTCCGGAGATCCTCGCACTGCGCGACGAGCTCCGCGCGGCCGGCGTCGAGCACGTCGTCCTTGGCGGCATGGGCGGCTCGTCGCTCGCCCCGGAGGTCATCACGCGCACCGCGGGCGTCGAGCTCACGGTGCTCGACTCGACCGACCCGGGACAGGTGCGCGCCGCGCTCGCGGACCGCCTGGCGGCATCCGCCATCGTCGTGTCGTCGAAGTCGGGCTCCACCGTCGAGACCGACTCGCAGCGCCGCATCTACGAGCAGGCGTTCCGCGAGGCGGGCATCGACCCGACCGGGCGCATCGTGATCGTCACCGACCCGGGCTCCCCGCTCGACGCCTCGGCGCGCGAGGCCGGATACCGCGTCTTCAACGCCGACCCGACCGTGGGCGGCCGCTACTCGGCGCTCACCGCGTTCGGGCTCGTGCCCTCGGGGCTCGCGGGCGTCGACATCGCCGGCCTCCTCGACGAGGCGGAGGCGGTCGAGGCGGCCCTGGGCGTGGACTCGGACGACAACCCCGGCCTCGTGCTGGGCGCGGCGATCTCGGCGACCGCTCCCCTGCGCGACAAGCTCGGCATCATCGCCGACGGCACGCACATCATCGGGTTCGCCGACTGGGCCGAGCAGCTCATCGCCGAGTCCACCGGCAAGGAGGGCACCGGCATCCTGCCCGTCGTGCTCGACACCGACTCGCCCGAGGTGACCGCCGGCCTGCCCGACGTGCAGCTCGTGCGCCTGGTGGCGGATGCGGGTGAGCAGCCGTTCCACGACGGCGACGAGATCCTGGTCTCGGGCTCGCTCGGCGCGCAGCTGGTCACCTGGGAGGTCGCGACGGCGGTCGCCGGTCGCCTGCTCGGCATCAACCCGTTCGACCAGCCCGACGTGGAGTCGGCGAAGATCGCCGCACGCGGCCTCCTCGACGCCCGCCCCGAGCCCGCCCCCGCGGCGTTCGTCTCGGAGGGCATCGAGGTGCGCGGCACGCCCGACGTCATCGGTGCGGCCAGCGACCTCGCCTCCGCGATCGAGGTGCTCCTCGAGGAGGTGCCGGAGGACGGCTACATCTCCGTGCAGGCATACGTCGACCGGCTCGCCCTGCCCGAGCTGGCGGAACTCCGCGACGTGCTCGCAGCGCGTGCCGGCCGCCCCGTCACCTTCGGCTGGGGCCCGCGCTTCCTGCACTCGACCGGCCAGTTCCACAAGGGCGGACCCGCCGTCGGCGTGTTCCTGCAGGTCACGGCCGAGCCGGCCGAGGACCTCGCGATCCCCGACCGGCCGTTCACGTTCGGCGAGCTCATCGCCGCGCAGGCCTCGGGCGACGCGAGCGTACTCGCCGACCACGGCCGGCCCGTGCTGACGCTCACGCTCACGGCCGACGCGCAGCCGGGCACGCTGCTCGGCGCCGCGGGCTGACCGGGGACAGCGGATGCAGCCGGCCCCCATCGCCAAGGGACAGAACCCGCTCCGATCGCCGAAGGACTACCGACTCAATCGCATCGCCGGGCCGAGCGGACTGATCATCTTCGGCGTGACGGGCGACCTGTCGCGCAAGAAGCTCATGCCTGCGGTCTACGACCTGGCGAACCGGGGGCTGCTGCCCCCGGGCTTCGCCCTGGTCGGATTCGCCCGCCGCGACTGGGAGGACCAGGACTTCGGCAAGGTCGTCCACGACGCCGTCAAGCAGTACGCGCGCACGGAGTTCCGCGAGGAGGTCTGGCAGCAGCTCTCGCAGGGCATCCGCTTCGTCCCCGGCACGTTCCAGGACGACGAGGCCTTCGAGCGCCTGCGGAAGACCGTGGAGTCGCTCGACCGCGAGCGCGGCACCATGGGAAACCACGCGTTCTACCTGTCGATCCCGCCGAAGTCGTTCCCCGTCGTCACGGAGCAGCTGCGCCGCTCGGGCCTGACCGAGCAGCACGACGGCCAGTGGCGCAGGGTCGTCATCGAGAAGCCGTTCGGCAGCGACCTGCAGTCGGCGCGCGAGCTGAACGACGTCGTGGCGTCGGTGTTCCCGCCCGACGCGGTGTTCCGCATCGACCACTACCTCGGCAAGGAGACGGTCCAGAACATCCTGGCCCTGCGCTTCGCCAACCAGCTCTACGAGCCGATCTGGAACGCGAACCACGTCGACCACGTGCAGATCACGATGGCCGAGGACATCGGCGTCGGCGGTCGCGCGGGCTACTACGACGGCATCGGCGCGGCGCGCGACGTCATCCAGAACCACCTCCTGCAGCTGCTCGCGCTGACGGCGATGGAGGAGCCGGTGACCTTCGACGCCGCCGACCTCCGCACCGAGAAGGAGAAGGTGCTCTCGGCGGTGCGGCTGCCCGCCGACCTCGCGACCGGCACCGCCCGCGGGCAGTACGCGGGCGGATGGCAGGGCGGCGAGAAGGTCCGGGGCTTCCTCGAGGAGGACGGCATGGACCCCGAGTCCCTGACCGAGACCTACGCGGCGATGAAGCTCGAGATCGGCACCCGCCGGTGGGCGGGCGTGCCGTTCTACCTGCGCGCCGGCAAGCGCCTCGGCCGCCGCGTGACCGAGATCGCGGTGGTCTTCAAGCGCGCGCCCCAGCAGCTGTTCGAGGACAGCCAGACCGCGCAGCTCGGCCAGAACGCGCTGGTGATCCGGGTCCAGCCCGACGAGGGCGTCACGATCCGCTTCGGCTCGAAGGTGCCCGGCGCCGGGATGCAGGTGCGCGACGTGACGATGGACTTCGGCTACGGCCACGCCTTCACCGAGGCCAGCCCGGAGGCGTACGAGCGCCTCATCCTGGACGTGCTGCTCGGCGACCCGCCGCTCTTCCCCCGGCAGGAGGAGGTCGAGCTCTCCTGGAAGATCCTCGACCCGATCGAGGAGTTCTGGGCGACGCAGGGCCAGCCGGAGCAGTACCGCCCCGGTTCCTGGGGCCCCGACTCCGCCGACGAGCTGCTCGCCCGCGACGGACGAACCTGGAGGCGCCCATGATCGTCGACCTGCCCGAGACGACGACCGCGAAGGTCCAGAAGGCACTCGTCAAGATCCGCGAGGAGGGCGGCGCGGTGGCCCTCGGCCGCGTGCTGACGCTCATCATCGCGACCCAGGACGGCTTCGAGGAGGACGCGATCGAGGCCGCGAACGACGCGTCGCGCGAGCATCCGATGCGCGTCATCGTGATCTCGCTCGACGCCGACGCGCCCGAGGCGCGCCTGGACGCGCAGATCCGCGTCGGCGGCGACGCCGGTGCGAGCGAGGTCATCGTGCTGCACGCCAAGGGCGGCACCGCGACCGATCCGCAGGGGCTCGTCATGGGCCTGCTGCTCCCGGACGCGCCGGTCGCCGTGTGGTGGCCGGGCGCAGCCCCCGAGGTGCCGGGCCGATCGCCGCTCGGCCGCATCGCGCAGCGCAGGATCACGGATGCCTCGACGCAGCCGGACCCGCAGGTCGCGGTGCACGCGCTCGAGGGCCGCTACACGCCCGGCGACACCGACTTCGCCTGGACCCGCCTGACCCTGTGGCGCGCCCAGCTCGCCGCGGTGCTCGACCAGCCGCCGTACGAGCCCGTCACCAGGGTGGAGGTGGTCGGTGCGATCGACTCGCCGTCCACCACGCTGCTCGCCGCCTGGCTCGGCATGCGGCTCGGGGCAGAGGTCGAACTCGTCCTGACACCCGTCGAGGAGGGCTCGCACGGCATCCGCGGCGTCGTGCTGCACCGCTCGACCGGCCCGATCGAGCTGCTGCGGGACGTGCCGTCGGTCGCCCGGCTGCGCCAGCCCGGCCAGCCCGAGCACGACGTCGCGCTCCCCCGCCGCAACCTGCGCGACTGCCTCGCCGACGAGCTGCGCCGGCTCGACCCCGACGAGCTCTACGGCGAGGTGCTCGTCGACGGACTGCCGCTCTGCCACCCGGAAGGAACCGCTGCATGACCAACGACCGACGCGTCCTCGTGCACTCGGGCAAGCCGGCGCTCGCCAGCGCGGTCGCCGCCCGGTTCATCACGAAGGTGCTCGACCTGCTGGACGAGAAGCCGGAGCTGCACATCGCGCTGACGGGCGGTTCCATGGGCATCGCGGTGCTCGACGCGATCCGCCACTCGCCCGCATCCGACACCATCGCCTGGGACCGCCTGCACTTCTGGTGGGGCGACGACCGCTGGGTGCCCGGCGGCGACCGCGAGCGCAACGACGCCCAGGCGTGGGAGGCGCTGCTCGACCACGTACCGGTGGACTCCGGCAAGGTGCACGCGATGCCGGCCTCCGACTCCGGGCTCGACCTGGACGAGGCCGCGGACGCCTACGCCGCGACGCTCCGCGAGTTCGCAGCCGGCGACGACGACCACCCGGTGTTCGACATCACGTTCCTCGGCGTCGGACCCGACGGCCACATCGCCTCGTTGTTCCCGCACCGGTCCGGCATCGGCGTGACCGACCGCACGGTGATCGCCGTGCGGCAGTCGCCGAAGCCCCCGCCCGAGCGGCTGAGCCTGACGCGCCCGGTGCTGAACGCCTCCGAGCGCGTCTGGATGGTGCTCGCGGGCGGCGACAAGGCCTCGGCCCTCGGCCTGGCCCTCGCCGGCGCGAGCCGCGACGAGGTTCCCGTCGCGGGCATCAAGGGCCGCCGGCGCACGGTGTTCTTCGTCGACGGCGAGGCGGCGGCCGAGGTGCCCCCGCAGCTCATCGCGCCCGACTACTGACGCACGGGCAGCGCCCGAACGCACGAACGGCCCGACCGGAATCCCGGTCGGGCCGTTTCGCGTGATCGGTACGTTCGGCGGAGCGTCAGGAGCTCTGCCCGCGACGCGCGCGCAGCTGCTGCAGCGCCTCGTCGAGCAGCTGCTCGGCCTCGTCCTCCGACCGACGCTCCTTCACGTAGGCGAGGTGCGTCTTGTAGGGCTCTGCCTTCTGCTCGGACGGCGGGTTGTCCTTGTCGCGACCGGCGGGCAGACCCGTCGAGGGGCTGTCGATGACGTCCGGGATCTCCTCCTCGGGCAGGGTCGCCGAGAAGTACCGCACGGTCTCGTTGCCGAGCGAGTCCCAGTAGCTGACCGCCACGCGCTCGGCGTGGTACCCGTGATCCTGCTCGCCCATGGGGCCCGCGCCGACGCGCGAGCCGCGGATTGCGCTGTTACCCGATACCACTGAGGCCTCCGTCAGATGCCGGTGTCGAACTTGGTGATGAGTCCCAGGACCACGATGCACGAGACCCAGACGAGTCCGAGCACCACGGTGATGCGATTGAGGTTCCGCTCCGCGACGCCGGAGGCGCCGAGGCTGGACGTCATTCCGCCGCCGAACATGTCGGACAGGCCGCCACCGCGACCCTTGTGCAGCAGGATGAGCAGCGTCAGCAGGAGGCTGGTCAGGCCCAGCAGGACCTGCAGCACGACCTGGAGAATATCCACGTAGAACCCTTTCCGAGGCGCGGCGGTGCCGCGCAGACATCAGTCGATCATAGCAAGGCGCCGGCTGTGCGCCCGCCGACACCCTCAGACGCCGACGTGCTTCTGGAACCGCGCGATGCTCGAGAACTCGTCGATGTCGAGGCTCGCACCGCCGACCAGCGCGCCGTCCACGTTCGGCTCGCGCATGAAGCCCGCGATGTTCGCGGCCTTCACCGAACCGCCGTAGAGGATGCGCGTCTTCGCCGCCACGTCCTCGCCGAGCGTCTCCGCGAGCGTCGCGCGCAGCGCGGCCGCGACCTGCTCCGCCTGCTCGGGCGTCGCCGCCTGGCCGGAGCCGATCGCCCAGACCGGCTCGTACGCGACCACGATGTCGGCCGCCGAGGACACGCCCGCGAGCGCGGCCTTCAGCTGCGCCACGGGCACGGCGCTCGGGCCGTGCTCCTCGAGGTCCTCCGCCGTCTCGCCGACGCAGATGATCGGCACGAGGTCGTGGCGGAGCGCCGCCTGCACCTTGGCCGCGACGACCTCGTCGGTCTCCGCGTGCATCGTGCGTCGCTCGGAGTGCCCGATGATCACGTAGCCGCAGTCGAGCTGCTTCAGGAAGCCGCCCGGGATCTCGCCGGTGTACGCACCGGAGTCCTGCGCGGAGAGGTCCTGCCCGCCGTACGCGAGCGGCAGCTTGTCGGCCGCGACCAGCGTCTGCACCGAGCGGAGATCGGTGAACGGCGGGAAGACCGCCACCTCGACCGCAGCGAAGTCGTGCTTCGCGTCGGCGAGGCTCCACGCCAGCTTCTGCACGAACGCGATCGCCTGCAGGTGATCGAGGTTCATCTTCCAGTTGCCCGCGATGAGCGGGACGCGGCTCACTGCCATCCGAGGACCTCCAGTCCGGGGAGCTTCTTGCCCTCGAGGAACTCGAGGCTCGCGCCCCCGCCCGTCGAGATGTGCCCGAAGGCGTCGTCGTCGAACCCGAGTACGCGCACCGCTGCCGCGGAATCGCCGCCGCCGACCACGCTGAGGCCGTCGACCTCGGTCAGGGCTCCGGCGATCGCCTTGGTGCCGGCCGCGAACGGCGCGAGCTCGAACACGCCCATCGGGCCGTTCCAGAACACCGTCTTCGACGAGCGGATGACGTCGGCGAACGCCGCGGCGGTGTCGGGACCGATGTCGAGCCCGAGGCCCGACGCCCCGAACGGGGTGTCCTCGATCGCGTCGGCGGGCCGCACGACGTGGTCGGCGTCGGCGCTGAACGACGCGGCGACGACCACGTCGGTCGGCAGCACGATCTGCACGCCCAGGCGCTCGGCCTCGGCGAGGTAGCCCTGCACCGTCTCGATCTGGTCGCTCTCGAGCAGGCTCGAGCCGACCTTGTGGCCCTGCGCCGCGAGGAACGTGAAGAGCATGCCCCCGCCGATGAGCAGGCTGTCGACCCGCGGCAGGAGGTGCTCGATCACGCCGAGCTTGTCGGACACCTTCGAGCCGCCCAGCACGACCGCGTAGGGCCGCTCGGGGTTCTCGGTGAGGCGGTCCAGCACGTCGAGCTCGGCGGCGATGAGCAGGCCCGCGGCGCTCGGACGCGCCTCGACGAGCTCGTAGACGCTCGCCTGCTTGCGGTGCACGACGCCGAAGCCGTCGGAGACCACCGCGTCGGCGAACTCCGCCAGCTTCCCGGCGAAGACGGCGCGCTCGGCGGCGTCCTTGCTGGTCTCCTCCGGGTTGAACCTGAGGTTCTCCAGCACGAGCACCTCGCCGTCGCCCAGGGCGTCGACCGCGGCGGTCGCGGACTCGCCGACCGTGTCGGTGGCGAACGCGACCGGACGGCCGAGGAGCTCCCCCAGCCGCGCGGCCGCGGGGGCCAGCGAGTACTTCGGGTCGGGCGCGCCGCCCGGGCGGCCCAGGTGCGAGATCACGATCACCCGCGCGCCCTGCTCGAGCAGCGCGGTGATGGTGGGCACCGAGGCGCGCACGCGGCCGTCGTCCGTGATCCTGCCGTCCGCGAGCGGGACGTTCAGGTCGCACCGGACGACGACACGCGTGCCGCCGAGCGGACCCAGCGAATCGATGGTGCGCAGCGTCATGCGAACCTCGCTAGAGGCGCTCGGCGACGAACTCGGTGAGGTCGACGAGGCGGTTCGAGTAGCCCCACTCGTTGTCGTACCAGCTCGACAGCTTGACCTGGTTGCCGATCACGCGCAGGAGGCCCGCGTCGAAGATCGAGGAGTGCGGGTCGGTCACGATGTCGCTCGAGACGATCGGGTCCTCGGTGTACTTCAGGATGCCCTTGAGCGGACCCTCGGCGGCGGCCTTGTACGCGGCCTTGACCTCGTCGACGGTCACCTCGCGCGAGGCGGTGACGGTGAGGTCGGTGATCGAGCCGGTGGGCACCGGAACGCGCAGCGCGAAGCCGTCGAGCTTGCCGACGAGCTCGGGCAGCACGAGGCCGATGGCCTTGGCCGCGCCGGTCGACGTCGGGACGATGTTCACGGCGGCGGCGCGCGCACGGCGCAGGTCCTTGTGCGGGCCGTCCTGCAGGTTCTGGTCGGCCGTGTAGGCGTGGACCGTCGTCATCAGGCCGTGCTCGATGCCGAACGCGTCGTTGAAGACCTTCGCCAGCGGCGCGAGGCAGTTCGTGGTGCACGAGGCGTTCGAGATGATGTTGTGGGCGGCCGGGTCGTACTCGTCCTCGTTCACGCCGAGCACGAAGGTCGCGTCCTCGCCCGTGGCGGGGGCGGAGATGAGCACCTTCCTGGCGCCCGCGTCGATGTGCTTCTTGGCGTCGGCGGCCTTGGTGAAGAAGCCGGTGGACTCGATGACGATGTCGACGCCCAGGTCGCCCCAGGGGAGGTTCGCGGGGTCGCGCTCGGAGAAGACCTTGATCGCGTTGCCGTTGACGATGAGGTTCTCGTCGTCGAACTCCACGGTCGCGTCGAGGCGGCCGGTGATCGAGTCGTACTTCAGCAGGTGGGCGAGGGTCTTGTTGTCGGTGAGGTCGTTCACCGCGACGATCTCGAGGTCGGCGCCCTGGGCGAGGGCTGCGCGGAAGTAGTTGCGGCCGATGCGGCCGAAGCCGTTGATCCCGATCTTGACGGACACGAAGGTTTCTCCTGTTGCTTCTGGCCTGTGCGGCGCGTGGTGGGTGAGGAGTACGGAAACGTCACGGTCCCCGGGCAGGGCCCGGGGACCCTGCGTTCGCTATGACAGTAGCAGCAGCCCCGAGGTCTTCTCGCGGGCCGTCTCGAAGCGCTGCTGGACGTTCGCCCAGTCGACGATGTTCCAGAACGCGGTCACGTAGTCCGCGCGCACGTTCCTGTAGTCGAGGTAGTAGGCGTGCTCCCAGACGTCGAGCATGAGCAGCGGAACGATGCCCGCCGGGAGGTTCGCCTGCTGGTCGAAGAACTGCAGCACGACGATGCGCTCGCCGATCGAGTCCCACGCGAGCACGGCCCAGCCCGAGCCCTGCACGCCCATGGCGGTCGCCGCGAAGTGCGCCTGGAACGCGTCGAACGAGCCGAAGTGGTCGTCGATCGCCGCGGCCAGCTCGCCGGTCGGCTTGTCGCCGCCGTCGGGCGACATGTTCGTCCAGAAGATCGAGTGGTTCACGTGACCCCCGAGGTTGAACGCGAGGTCCTTCTCGAGCTTGTTCACGTTGGCCAGGTTGCCGGTCTCGCGCGCCTCGGCGAGCTGCGCCAGCGCCGTGTTGGCGCCCGTCACGTACGCCTGGTGGTGCTTGGAGTGGTGCAGCTCCATGATGGTGCCGCTGATACTGGGCGCGAGCGCCGAGTAGTCGTAGGCGAGATCGGGCAGTGTGTATTCAGCCATTGCTTCTCCTTGTCAGCTGCCGGCGCACGCTCCGCGGCCGGCGTCGAGCGACCCTTTCGAGTCTATTCACGTTCCGCGGTGCACCGCGGACCGTGACGCGATCTCACACGTCGAGGTCGGGCGGGAGGCTCGCCTCGGTGTCGGGCACCCCGAGATCCGCAGCCTTCTTGTCGGCCATGGCCAGCAGGCGGCGGATGCGGCCGGCGACCGCGTCCTTGGTCATCGGCGGGTCCGCGTGGTGCCCGAGCTCGTCGAGGCTGGCGTCGCGGTGGGCCAGGCGCAGCCTGCCGGCGTAGCCGAGGTGCTCTGGCACGTCGTCGCCGAGCAGTTCGAGCGCCCGCTCGACGCGCGCGCACGCGGCCACCGCCGCCTGCGCCGACCGACGGAGGTTCGCGTCGTCGAAGTTCACCAGGCGGTTCGCCGTCGCGCGCACCTCGCGGCGCTGCCGCAGCTCCTCCCAGTTGCGCACCGTGCCGGCCGCGCCCATCTCGGAGAGCATCGCGCCGATGGCCTCCCCGTCGCGGATGACCACCCGGTGCACGCCGCGCACCTCGCGCGCCTTCGCCGGGATCGAGAGCCGGCCCGCGGCACCGACCAGCGCCATGGCCGACTCGTTGCCCGGGCACGTGATCTCGAGTGCCGCCGATCGCCCGGGGTCGGTCAGGCTGCCCCGCGCGAGGAACGCGCCGCGCCAGACGCCGGCGACCTCCTCGCGCGAGCCCGTCGTCAGCCGGTTCGGCAGGCCTCGCACCGGCCGGCGCCGCGCGTCGAGCAGTCCCGTCTGGCGCGCCAGCGTCTCGCCGCCCTCGAGCACCCGCACGAGGTACTGGTCGCCGCGCCGGGTCGCACCCGATGAGGTCACCGAGACGTCGGCCCGCACGCCGTAGAGCTCCGCGAGGTCACGCGCCGCCCGCCGGGCGATCGCGACCGAGTCGACCTCGGCCTCCACCGCGATGCGGTTCGAGATCACGTGCAGTCCGCCCGCGAATCGCAGCAGCGAGGCCAGCTCGGCGGCCCGCACGCTCGTGCGACTCACCTCGAACCGGGCAAGCTCGTCCTTGACGTCGGCTGTCAGCGCCAATCGTGTGTCCATCCTGTCGTTCGCCTCGCTTCGGGCGTGTTCCTATTCGCGGCCGAGGTCGCGGTGCCTGATGCTCACCGCGAGCCCGGGCACCCCCCGCAGCCGCGTCGCCATCGCCTCGGCGATCGCCACCGAGCGGTGCTTCCCGCCGGTGCATCCGATCGCCACGGTCGCGTGACGCTTGTTCTCGCGCTGGTACCCGTCGAACACGGTGCCGAGGACACGAGCGTACCCGTCGAGGAACTCGCCGGCACCCTCCTGCTCGAGCACGTAGCGTGCCACGGCGTCGGACTCGCCCGTCAGCGCGCGCAGGTCGGGGTTCCAGAACGGGTTCGGCAGGAACCGCGCGTCGGCCACCAGGTCGGCGTCGGGCGGCAGGCCGTACTTGAACCCGAAGCTCATGACCGTCACGCTCAGCTCGGCCGCGTCGGCGGCCGCGAACGCGTCGCGGATCGTCGACGCGAGCTGGTGCACGTTCAGCTCGCTGGTGTCGATGATGACGTCGCTCGACGCCTTGAGCTCGGCCACGCGCGACCGCTCGGCCGTGATGCCGTCGAGGATCGTGCCGTCGCCCTGCAGCGGATGCGGGCGGCGCACCGACTCGAATCGCCGCACCAGCGCGGCATCCGTCGCGTCGAGGAAGATCACGCGCAGGTTGAGGCCCGTGCGCAGGGCCATGACGATCTCCTGCAGCTCCGAGAAGAAGTCGCCGCCGCGGATGTCGACGACCGCGGCGATGCGCGGCAGCGTCGCGCCCGCGCGCTCGACGAGCTCGACGAGCGGGCGGAGCATCTGCGGGGGCAGGTTGTCGACGACGTACCAGCCGAGGTCCTCCAGCGAGTTCGCGACGGTGGAACGGCCGGCTCCGGACATGCCGGTGACGATGAGCATCTCCTGGCGCACCCGTTCGTCGCTCATGCGGTCCCGGTCCCCCTCTCGTCCACCCGCGTCCCAGCCTACCGACCGGCGGGCTCGGGGTGCAGGTGACGATGGACGGCCTCCGCGGTCGCCGGGCCGACGCCCTTCACCTCGGCGATCTCGTCCACGCTCGCCGAACGCAGGCGGGTCACCGACCCGAAGTGCCGGAGCAGCTCCTTCACGCGCGCGGGGCCGAGGCCGGGCACCTCGGCGAGCACGGAGCCGATGTCGCGCTTCCGGCGCTGGCGCTGGTGGGTGATCGCGAACCGGTGCGCCTCGTCGCGGATGCGCTGCAACATGAACAGCGCCTCGCTGTTGCGCGGGAGCACCACCGGGAACGGCGACTCGGGCGTCCAGATCTCCTCGAGACGCTTGGCGATGCCGCAGACCCGGATGCCACGAACACCGCTCTCCTCGAGCGCGCGGGCGGCTGCCGCGACCTGCGGCTCGCCCCCGTCGACGATGAGCAGGTTCGGCCGGTAGGCGAACTTCTTCCTCCGGCCGGTCGTGGCGGGGTCGTCGGCAGGGACGCCGTCGCCTGCGGGCACCTCGCCCTCGGGGGCATCCGTGCCGTTCGCCCCGTCCTCCCCCGGCCCGTCGCCGCGCAGGTACGCGAGGCGCCGGGTCAGCACCTGGTGCAGCGCCTCGGTGTCGTCGGCGTACTCGGGGATCGTGAAGCGCCGGTACTCGTCCTTGCGCGGCAGGCCGTCCTCGAACACGACCATCGAGGCGACGATGTTCGTGCCCGACAGGTGCGAGACGTCGAAGCACTCCATGCGCAGCGGGGCATCCGCCATGTCGAGTGCCTCCTGGATGTCCTCCAGGGCCTGCGACCGGGCGGTGAAGTCGGCGCTGCGGCGGGTCTTCGCCAGCATGAGCGCGTGCGCGGCGTTCTGGCGGGCGGTCTCGAGCAGGGCCGCCTTGTCGCCGCGCTGCGCCACCTTCAGCCGCACGCGGCGCCCGGCGATCGACTCCAGCCAGGACTGCAGCGCCTCGGCGTCGTCGGGCAGCTCGGGCACGACGACCTCGGCCGGCGGCGACTCGACCCCGCCGTAGACATTCTGGAGCACGGAGTCGACGAGATCGCCGAGCCCGACGTCGAGCTCCTTGTCGACCGTCCATGCGCGCACCGCCCGGATGCGACCCTTGCGCACGCGGAACAGCTGCACCGCCGCCGACAGCTCGTCGTGCTCGATGCCGAACAGGTCGACGTCGACGGAGTCGCGCAGCACCACCGCGGTCTTCTCGAAGAACGACCGCGCGGCCGCCAGCTGGTCGCGCCGGCGAGCCGCCTGCTCGTAGTCCTGCGCGGCCGCCGCCTCGCGCATCTGCCGCTCGAGCTCGTCGATGATGCGGCTGTCCTGGTTCTGCATGAACGCGACGAACTCGTCGACGTGGTGCCGGTGCTCGGCGATGCCCACGGTGCCCGAGCACGGGCCGAAGCAGCGCCCGATCTGGCCGAGGAAGCACGGCTTGCCCGTGGCCATGGCGCGCTTGTAGTCGGAGTCCTTGCAGGCGCGCGTCGGGAAGATCGTGCGCAGCAGGTCGAGGGTCTCCTGCGCCGCCCAGACCTTCGGGTACGGGCCGAAGTACTTCGCGCCCGGGATGTTCGCCCGGCGCGTGACGATGGCCCGCGGCGCCTCGTCGGCGAGGGTGACCGCGATGTACGGGTAGGACTTGTCGTCGCGGTACTTGACGTTGAACGGCGGGTCGAACTCCTTGATCCAGGTGTACTCGAGCTGGAGCGCGTCGACGTCGCCGCCGACGACGGTCCACTCGACGGACGCCGCGGTGAGCACCATGCGCCGCGTGCGCTCGTGCAGGCTGCGCAGCGGCACGAAGTAGTTCGACAGCCGCGACCGGAGGTTCTTCGCCTTGCCGACGTAGAGCACCCGCCCGCTCTCGTCGCGGAACCGGTACACGCCCGGCCGGGTCGGGATCTCCCCCGCCTTCGGCCGGTACGGGACGGTGTCGCGCATCCCGCTCAGCTTGCCGCCTCGACGCGCGCGGACGGGCCGACCTCGAGGATCTCGGCGAGGAACCGCCCGGTGTGGCTCTCCTTCACCGCCGCGACCTCCTCGGGCGTGCCCGTGGCGACGATCGTGCCGCCGCCGGAGCCGCCCTCGGGGCCCAGGTCGATCACCCAGTCGGCCGACTTGATGACGTCGAGGTTGTGCTCGATGACGATGACCGTGTTGCCCTTGTCGACGAGCTTGCCGAGCACGCGCAGCAGCTTCTGCACGTCCTCGAAGTGCAGCCCGGTCGTGGGCTCGTCGAGCACGTACACGGTGCGGCCGTTCGAGCGGCGCTGGAGCTCGGTCGCGAGCTTGACGCGCTGCGCCTCGCCGCCCGAGAGGGTCGTCGCGCTCTGGCCGAGCTGCACGTAGCCGAGGCCGACGTCGACGAGCGTCTTGAGGTAGCGGTGGATCGCCGAGATCGGCTCGAAGAACTCGGCCGCCTCGCTGATGGGCATCTCGAGCACCTCGGCGATGTGCTTGCCCTTGTAGTGCACCTGCAGTGTCTCGCGGTTGTACCGCGCTCCCCCGCAGACCTCGCACGCGACGTACACGTCGGGCAGGAAGTTCATCTCGATCTTGATCGTGCCGTCGCCCGAGCACGCCTCGCAGCGCCCGCCCTTGACGTTGAAGCTGAACCGTCCCGGCAGGTAGCCGCGCGCCTTGGCCTCCGTGGTCTCGGCGAAGAGGGTGCGGATGCGGTCGAAGACGCCCGTGTAGGTCGCGGGGTTCGACCGGGGCGTGCGCCCGATGGGCGCCTGGTCGACGTGCACGACCTTGTCGAGGTTGTCGAGCCCCTCGACGCGCAGGTGCCGGCCGGGCACCTTGCGGGCCCCGTTCAGCCGGTTCGCGAGCACGCGGTAGAGGATGTCGTTCACGAGCGACGACTTGCCCGAGCCGCTCACGCCCGTGACCGCCGTGAACACGCCGAGCGGGAACGTGACGTCGACGCCGCGCAGGTTGTTCGCGGCCGCGCCGCGCACCGTGATCTCGCGGTCGTGGTCGACCGGTCGGCGCGCCTCGGGCAGCGCGATGCTGCGGCGGCCCGCGAGGTAGTCGCCCGTCACCGAGCGCCGGTTCTGGACGAGGTCGCGGTAGCTGCCCGAGTGCACGACCTGCCCACCGCCGACGCCGGCACCGGGCCCGATGTCGACGATCCAGTCGGCGGTGCGGATCGTGTCCTCGTCGTGCTCCACCACGATGAGGGTGTTGCCGAGGTCGCGCAGTGCGACGAGCGTCTCGATCAGGCGCCGGTTGTCGCGCTGGTGCAGGCCGATGCTGGGCTCGTCGAGCACGTAGAGCACGCCCGTGAGGCCCGAGCCGATCTGGGTGGCCAGGCGGATGCGCTGCGCCTCGCCGCCCGACAGGGTGCCCGCGGCCCGGGCGAGGTCGAGGTAGCTGAGCCCGACCCGGATGAGGAAGTCGAGCCGCAGCTTGATCTCGCGGAGCACCTGCGCCGCGATGGCCTGCTCGCGCTCGGTCAGCTCGAGCCGGTCCATGAACTCGCGCGCGTCGTCGAGGCTCAGCAGGCCCACGTCGGCGATGGAGTGGTCGTGGATGAGCACCGAGAGCACCTCGGGCTTCAGCCGCTTGCCGTCGCAGACCGGGCACGGCACCTCGCGCAGGTACTCGGCCCAGCGGGCGCGCTGCACGTCGGTCTCGGCCTGCAGGTACTGCCGCTCGATATAGGGCACCACGCCCTCGAAGCCCGAGGTGTAGGACAGCTCGCGCCCGTAGCGGTTGCGCCAGCGCACCTTCACCTCGAAGTTGTCGCCGTGCAGCACCGCGTCCTGCACTTCGTCGGGCAGCTCGTTCCAGGGCGTGTCGAGCGAGAAGTCGAGGTCGCGGGCGAGGCCGTCGAGCAGCTTCTCGTAGTAGTTGTAGAGGCTCTTGCCCTGGCTGGTCCACGGCAGGATGACGCCGCCCGCGATGCTCAGCTCGGGGTCGCCGAGCAGCAGCTGGTCGTCGACCGACATCCGCGTGCCGAGGCCCGTGCACTCGGGGCAGGCGCCGAACGGGGCATTGAACGAGAACGTGCGCGGCTCGATCTCGGTCAGCTGGATCGGATGCTGGTTGGGGCACGACAGCTTCTCGGAGAAGGTCTGCCATGCGTCGTCGCCCTCGCGGTCGACGAAGTTGATGCGCACGAGGCCGTCGGTGAGGCGCAGCGCGGTCTCGAGCGAGTCGGTGAGCCGCCCGAGGATGTCGGGGCCGGCGACGAGGCGGTCGACGACCACCGAGATGTCGTGCTTGACCTGCTTCTTCAGCTTCGGCGGGTCGGTGAGCTGCACCATCTCGCCGTCGACCAGCGCGCGCGAGTACCCCTGCGCGGCGAGGTCGGCGAACAGGTCGACGAACTCGCCCTTCTTCTGGCTCACCACCGGGCTGAGCACCTGGTAGCGCGTGCGCTCCTCGAGCTCCATGAGCCGGTCGGCGATCTGCTGCACGGTCTGCCGCTGGATGCGCTCGCCGCACACCGGGCAGTGCGGCACGCCGATGCGCGCCCAGAGCAGGCGCATGTAGTCGTAGATCTCGGTGATCGTGCCGACCGTCGAGCGCGGGTTGCGGTTCGTCGACTTCTGGTCGATCGACACCGCGGGGCTCAGCCCCTCGATGAAGTCGACGTCGGGACGGTCGACCTGGCCGAGGAACTGGCGCGCGTACGCCGAGAGCGACTCGACGTAGCGGCGCTGCCCCTCGGCGAAGATCGTGTCGAACGCGAGCGAGGACTTGCCGGACCCCGAGAGCCCCGTGAACACGACCAGCGAATCGCGCGGGAGCTCGACGTCGACGTTCCGGAGGTTGTGCACGCGGGCGCCGCGCACGCTCAGGCGCGCGCGGGTATCGAGATGGGAGATTGCCACCACTCGAGTCTAGGCACGCCCGCCGACACCGAGGCACGCGAGACGGATGCCTCCAGCGAACGCGGGCGCACGCGACCACCCGGTACGCGGGTCGCGCGCGCACGACGACGCCCCGCGGCATCCGCTCAGGTCAGGTGCCCCGCCTTCTCCATCTGCCGCAGCTCGCGCTTGAGCTCGGCGACCTCGTCGCGCAGGCGCGCCGCCAGCTCGAACTTCAGTTCCGCCGCAGCCTCGAGCATCTGACCGTTCAGGTCGGCGATGAGCTCCTCGAGGTCGTTGCCGCCCGCTGCCGCGATGCCCTCGCGCTTCAGGTTCGGCACGGGCGACTTCTTGCCGCCCTCGCGGCCCGCCAGCAGCGCTGCCGTGTCGGCCTCCTCCCGCGCGAGCACGGCCGTGATGTCGGCGATGCGCTTGCGCAGCGGCTGCGGGTCGACGCCGTTCGCGCGGTTGTACTCGACCTGCTTCTCGCGCCGGCGGTTCGTCTCGTCGATCGCCAGCCGCATCGAGTCGGTCAGCACGTCGGCGTACATGTGCACCTGGCCCGACACGTTGCGGGCGGCGCGGCCGATGGTCTGGATGAGCGAGGTGGAGGAGCGCAGGAACCCCTCCTTGTCGGCGTCGAGGATCGACACGAGCGACACCTCGGGCAGGTCGAGGCCCTCGCGCAGCAGGTTGATGCCCACGAGCACGTCGTACACGCCCGCGCGCAGCTCCGTCAGCAGTTCCACGCGGCGCAGCGTGTCGACGTCGGAGTGCAGGTAGCGCACCCGCACGCCCGCCTCGGTGAGGAAGTCGGTCAGGTCCTCCGCCATGCGCTTGGTGAGCGTGGTCACGAGCACGCGCTCGTCGCGCTCCGCCCGCGCGCGGATCTCCTCGAGCAGGTCGTCGATCTGGCCCTTGCTCGGCTTCACCACGATCTCGGGGTCGATGAGGCCCGTCGGGCGGATGATCTGCTCGACCACGCCGTCGGCCACGCCCATCTCGTACCGGCCCGGCGTCGCCGACAGGTAGACCGTCTGGCCGACGCGCTCGGAGAACTCGTCCCAGGTCAGCGGCCGGTTGTCGAGCGCGCTCGGCAGGCGGAACCCGTGCTCGACGAGCGTGCGCTTGCGCGACGAGTCGCCCTCGTACATCGCGCCGATCTGCGGCACGGTCACGTGCGACTCATCGATGACGACGAGGAAGTCGTCGGGGAAGTAGTCGAGCAGGCAGTGCGGCGGCTCCCCCGCGTCGCGGCCGTCGATGTGGCGCGAGTAGTTCTCGATGCCCGAGCAGAAGCCGATCTGCTCCATCATCTCGAGGTCGAAGGTGGTGCGCATGCGCAGCCGCTGCGCCTCGAGCAGCTTGCCCTGGCGCTCGAGTTCGGCGAGCCGCTCCTCGAGCTCGGTGCGGATCGTGCCCACCGCGCGGTCCATGACCTCGGTGCTCGCCACGTAGTGCGAGCCCGGGAACACGGGCACGGCGTCGAGCTGGGCCACCACCTCGCCGGTGAGCGGATGCAGGTGGTAGAGCGCCTCGATCTCGTCGCCGAACATCTCGATGCGGATCGCGAGCTCCTCGTACACCGGGATGATCTCGATGGTGTCGCCGCGCACGCGGAACGTGCCGCGCGAGAACTCGACGTCGTTGCGCTGGTACTGCATCGAGACGAACTTGCGGATCAGCCAGTCGCGGTCGAGCCGCTGGCCGACCTGCAGGGGCATCATGGCCGCGAGGTACTCCTCGGGCGTGCCCAGGCCGTAGATGCAGGAGACCGTCGAGACGACGACCACGTCGCGCCGGCTCAGCAGCGAGTTCGTCGTCGAGTGCCGCAACCGCTCGACCTCGGCGTTGATCGACGAGTCCTTCTCGATGAAGGTGTCCGTCTGCGGCACGTAGGCCTCGGGCTGGTAGTAGTCGTAGTACGAGACGAAGTACTCGACCGCGTTGTTCGGCAGCAGCTCGCGGAACTCGTTCGCGAGCTGCGCGGCGAGGGTCTTGTTGTGGGCGAGCACGAGCGTCGGCCGCTGCACCGCCTCGATGAGCCACGCGGTGGTCGCGGACTTGCCGGTGCCGGTGGCGCCGAGCAGCACGACGTCGGTCTCGCCGGCGTTCACCCGCCCCGCGAGCTCGGCGATCGCGGTCGGCTGGTCGCCGCTCGGGCGGTACTCGCTGACCACCTCGAACGGGCGCACGGAACGGGTCGACTGCATGCCCTCAAGTCTAGGTTCGGCCGCCGACACCGGGTCCGCGCGCCGTCAGGCGCTCGAGCGGCGCTCGCGGAGCCCGGCCCAGAGCGCGTCGACCTGCCCCATCGTGTGCGCGAGCGTGCCGCCCGTGTCGATGACGACGTCGGCGACCTCCCTGCGCTCGGCGTCGCTCGCCTGCGCGTCCACTCGTGCCTGCGCGTGCCCGCGCTCGAGCCCGCGCTCGTCGACCAGGCGCCCGACGCGCGTCGATGCGGGCGCCTCGGTCACCACGACCAGGTCGAACGGGTGGTCGACGGATGCCTCGACGAGCAGCGGCACGTCGTAGACCACGACCGCGTCGGGGTCGATGCGCTCTGCCTCCGCCGCGTGCTTCGCGAACAGCTCGCGCACGTGCGGGTGCACGATCGCGTTGAGCCGCGCGAGCGCGTCGTCGTCGCCGAACACGCGATCGCCGAGCCTGACCCGGTCGAGCGTGCCGTCGGCGCGCAGCATCTCCGGTCCGAACGCCTCGGCGATCTCCCCCAGCGCGCTGCTGCCCGGCTCGACGGCCTCGCGCGCGAGCGCGTCGGCGTCGATGTGGATCGCTCCGTGCTCCACGAGCCGCCGGGCGACCGTGGACTTGCCCGAGGCGATGCCGCCCGTCAGCCCGATGAGGTACACGGCTCCAGCCTAGCGATCCGCCTCGCCGGCTCCGTGCGGAAACGGCGACGGCCGGGCACCCGATCGGGTGCCCGGCCGTCTGACGGTCCGAGAGGGACTAGGAGTTGCTCGAGAGCTTCTCGCGCAGCGCCGCGAGCGACGCGTCGTCGGCGAGCGTGCCGGCGCCGGCCGCCTCGCTCGTGAACGAGCTGCCGCCGAAGTCGGCCTCGGCCTGGTCCTTCGCGTTGGCAGCCGCGACCTGCTTCTTGTGCGCCTCCCAGCGAGCCTGGGCCGCAGCGTACTCCTGCTCCCACTTCTCGCGCTGGGCGTCGAAGCCCTCGCGCCACTCGTTGGTCTCCGGGTCGAAGCCCTCGGGGTACTTGTAGTTGCCCTGCTCGTCGTACTCGGTGAGCATGCCGTAGAGCGCCGGGTCGAACTCGGTGCCCTCGGGGTCGACGCCCTCGTTGGCCTGCTTGAGCGACAGCGAGATGCGGCGACGCTCGAGGTCGATGTCGATGACCTTGACGAACACCTCCTCGCCCACCGAGACGACCTGCTCGGCCAGCTCGACGTGCTTGCTCGACAGCTCCGAGATGTGCACGAGGCCCTCGATGCCGTCCGCGACGCGAACGAACGCGCCGAACGGGACGAGCTTGGTGACCTTGCCCGGTGCGACCTGGCCGATGGCGTGGGTGCGGGCGAAGACCTGCCAGGGGTCCTCCTGCGTCGCCTTGAGCGAGAGCGAGACGCGCTCGCGGTCGAGCTCGACGGAGAGCACCTCGACGGTGACCTCCTGGCCGACCTCGACGACCTCGCTGGCGTGCTCGATGTGCTTCCACGACAGCTCGGAGACGTGCACGAGGCCGTCCACGCCGCCGAGGTCGACGAACGCGCCGAAGTTGACGATCGAGGAGATGACGCCCTTGCGGACCTGGCCCGGGTGGAGGTTCGCGAGGAACGTCGAACGGGTCTCCGACTGGGTCTGCTCGAGCAGCGCACGGCGCGAGAGCACCACGTTGTTGCGGTTCTTGTCGAGCTCCAGGATCTTCGCCTCGAGCTCCTGGCCGAGGTACGGCGTCAGGTCGCGCACGCGGCGCAGCTCGATGAGCGAGGCGGGGAGGAAGCCGCGGAGGCCGATGTCGACGATGAGGCCGCCCTTGACGACCTCGATGACCGTACCGGTGACGACACCGTCGGTCTCCTTGATCTTCTCGACGTCGCCCCAGGCGCGCTCGTACTGGGCGCGCTTCTTCGACAGGATGAGGCGGCCTTCCTTGTCCTCCTTCTGGAGGACGAGGGCCTCGACGGTGTCGCCGACGCCGACGACCTCGCTCGGGTCGACGTCGTGCTTGATGGAGAGTTCGCGGGAGGGGATGACACCCTCGGTCTTGTAGCCGACGTCGAGGAGGACCTCGTCGCGGTCGATCTTCACGACCTGGCCCTCGATGAGGTCGCCGTCGTTGAAGAACTTGAGCGTCTTCTCGACCGCGGCAAGGAAGTCTTCAGCAGAACCGATGTCGTTGATTGCGACCTGCTTGGTTGCCTTGGTCGTTGCGGTTGTCATGTAGTAGGTGCTCCGTAATGGACAGGGTCGGGCCCCTCGCGCGATGCTTTCGTTTATTGTGTTCCGCGAAGGGCGTGCGGACAGGACGTCACAAACGTGACATTCCATCCTAGCGGCGCGCGCGCCCGTCGGTCAAACGGCCCGGAGCACCGCCGCTCAGCCGCCCAGGATCGCCGTCTTGAGGGTGTCGAGCCCGACCCCGCCCATCGCGAGCGCCTTCCCGTGGAAGTCCTTGATCGAGAAGTCGTCGCCCTCGCGCCGCTGCACCTCGTCGCGCAGGTTCTCCCAGATGCGCTGGCCGACCTTGTACGACGGCGCCTGGCCCGGCCAGCCGAGGTAGCGGTTCACCTCGAAGCGCACGAAGCCCTCGTTCATGTTCACGTTGCGCGACATGAACTCGTACGCGTACTCGGCCGTCCACGGGCCCGAGCCGTCGGGCAGGGTCTTCTCGAGGTGCACGCCGATGTCGAGCACCACGCGGGCCGCCCGCATCCGCTGCCCGTCGAGCATGCCGAGCCGGTCGGCCGGGTCGTCGAGGTAGCCCAGCTCCTGCATCAGCCGCTCGGCGTACAGCGCCCAGCCCTCCGCGTGACCGGACGTGCCCGCGAGCAGCCGGCGCCACGAGTTCAGCGTGTCGGACTGCACCACGGCCTGGCCGATCTGCAGGTGGTGACCGGGCACGCCCTCGTGGTACACGGTCGTGAGCTCGCGCCAGGTGTCGAACTCGGTGACGCCCTCCGGCACCGACCACCACATGCGCCCGGGGCGCGAGAAGTCCTCGGTCGGGCCGGTGTAGTAGATGCCGCCCTCCTGCGTGGGCGCGATCATGCACTCGAGCGTGCGGATCTCCTCCGGGATGTCGAAGTGCGTGGCGCCGAGCTCCTCGACCGCGCGGTCGCTCGTCTCCTGCATCCAGGCCTGCAGCGCGTCGGTGCCGTGCAGCTTGCGGCTCGGGTCGTTGTCGAGGAACGAGATCGCCTCGATGACGGACGCCCCGCGCTTGATCTCCTTCGCGATCGACTGCTGCTCGGCCACCATGCGGGCCAGCTCGTCGAGGCCCCACTCGTAGGTCTCGTCGAGGTCGATCGTGGCGCCGAGGAACTCGCGCGAGCGCAGCTCGTAGATCTCGCGGCCGACCGCGTCCTTCTCGGCCGCCACCGCGTCGAGCTCGGACTCGAGGAACTCCGCGAACTCCTGGTAGGCGATGGCGGATGCCACGGCGCCCTGCTCGAGCTCGGCACGGAGCGCCTCGGGGAACTCGTCGCCGTCCACGCCCGCCGACGCGACGAACTCGCCGAAGAAGCCCTCCGGACGCGCGTTCTTGCGCGCCTGCGCCGCGACCTCGCGCACCTGGCGGCGCGCGGGCGTGATGCCGCGCGAGATGCCCTCGCGCAGCGTCGCAATGTACCCGCTCATCGCCTCCGGCAGCGCCGCGAGGCGCGTCGAGACGGCCTCCCAGCCCTCGACGGAGTCGGTGGACATGAGGTCGAACACCTCGCGCAGCTCCTGCGAGGGGCTCGCGATGACGTTCAGGTCGCGCAGGTGGAGGCCGGCGTCGTAGCTCTGGATCGCGAGCTCGAGCTGGCTGCGGAGGTCGGCGCGGGTGATCCGGTCGACGTCGTCGACCTCCTCGGCGGCCTCGAGGTTCGCGAGCGTCGCCCTCGCCGCCTCGACCATCTGCGCATCGCCGTCGGGCGAGTAGTCCCCGTAGCCCCCGTCGGTGGACGCGCGGCCGATGTAGGTGCCGAGCACCGGTCGCAGCTCGACCAGGACGTCGACCCAGCCCTCGGCGACGCGATCGATCTCGGTGGGGGTGCGTGCGGGCTCCGAAGTCATGAGAGCGAGCCTATCCGCTGCGGGGGCGCGGTCCGTGCACCCGGCGGCGCCGTCTGTGCACAGTGCGCCGGAGCCGAAAATCGCTCAGGATCAGTGCGCCGCGGCGTCCCAGTTCGCGCCGTGCCCGAGCTGCACGTCGAGCGGTACTCGGAGGTCCGCGGCGGTCGCCATGCGGCGCTGCACGATCTCCTCGAGCTCGGGTCCCTCGCCCGCCGCGACCTCGAAGATGAGCTCGTCGTGCACCTGCAGGAGCATGCGCGACGAGAGACCCGCCTCGGCGACGTCGCGCTCGATGCCGAGCATCGCGATCTTCATGATGTCGGCCGCCGAGCCCTGGATCGGTGCGTTGAGCGCGGCCCGCTCGGCGTTCTCGCGCAGCACGCGATTCGGGCTGGAGAGGTCGGGGAACGGGCGGCGCCGGCCGAAGATCGTCTCGGTGTAGCCGTCGACCTTGGCCTTCGCGACGACGTCGCGCAGGTAGTCGCGCACCGCGCCGAACCGCGCGAAGTAGTCGACCATGAGCTGCTTGGCCTCGGACTGCTCGATGCGCAGCTGCTTCGACAGCCCGAACGCGCTGAGCCCGTAGGCCAGGCCGTAGGACATCGCCTTCACCTTGGTGCGCATGAGCGGCGTGACGTCGGCCGGCTCGACGCCGAAGATGCGCGCGCCGACGAACCGGTGCAGGTCCTCGCCCGCGTGGAACGCCTCGATCAGGCCCGGGTCGCCCGAGAGATGCGCCATGATGCGCATCTCGATCTGCGAGTAGTCGGCCGTGAGCAGCGTCTCGAACTCCGGGCCGTGCCGGAAGGCCTCGCGGATGCGCCGGCCCTCCCCCGTGCGCACCGGGATGTTCTGCAGGTTCGGATCGGTCGAGGCGATGCGACCCGTGCTCGTGCCGACCTGCACGTAGGTCGTGTGGATGCGGCCGTCCGCGCCGATCGACTTGTCGAGCGACTCGACGATCTGGCGGAGCTTGGTCGCGTCGCGATGCTCGAGCAGCAGGCCGAGGAACGGGTGCGGGCTCTTCTCCTGGAGGTCCGCCAGCGCACCGGCATCCGTCGAGTAGCCCGTCTTCGTCGCCCGGGTCTTCGGCATGCCGAGCTGGTCGAAGAGCACCTCCTGCAGCTGCTTGGGCGAGCCGAGGTTCACCTCGCGGCCGATCTCGGCGAACGCGCGCGTGGCGATGTCGGCCGCGCGGTCGCCGAGCTGGGTCGACAGCGCCGAGAGCTCCTCGTGGTCGACCGTGACGCCGCGGAGCTCCATGTCGGCGAGGACGCCGAGGATCGGCATCTCGATGTCGGTGCAGACGGGCAGCGTGGGGGCGGGCAGCTCGGCGAGCACCACGGGTGCCGCGCGGAGGGTGTACCAGGCGAGCTCGGCCGGGCCGGCGGCCCGGGTCTCGTCGGGCACGAGCTGCGCGGGGTCGGCCGTGGGCAGCGTCTCGCCGAGGTAGCGGAAGACGACGTCGGCCAGCCCCTTCTCCTGCGCGAGCGGGTTCACCAGCCAGGTCGCGACGAGGGTGTCGAGCGCGAGCCCGCCGAATTCGAGCCCCGACCGGCGCATGGCCTTCACCTGCGGCTTGGCGTCGGTCATGAGCTTCGGCGCGTCGCTCGCGAGCCACTCCTCGAACGGGGCGTAGTCCCGGCGGCCGGGCTGCCACGGCAGGAAGACCGACTCGTCGGCGCCCGAGACGCCCGCGCCGATGACCTTGCCGTCGAGCATCTCGATCGTGAGGCCGAGGCCGTCGGGGTGCGCCGCCGCCTGGCGGTCGAGCCAGGCGCCGAGCTCCTCGTCGAGGAGCGTTCGCGGCGCGGGCGCCGTGGGGCTGGCGGATGCCTCGGGGGCGGACGTGCCGCCTCCGGCATCCGCCACCTGCTCCTCCCCCGCGAGCTTCATGACGCGCTCGAGCAGCGTGCGGAACTCGAGGCGGGAGAACACCGCCGTCACCGCGTCGGTGTCGATCGGCTTCGCGGCGAGGTCGTCGACCGCGACGTCGAGCTCGAGGTCGTCGACCAGGCGGTTCAGCCGGCGGTTGCGCACGGCGTTGTCCATCTCGGCGCGCAGGTTGTTGCCCGCGACGCCCTTGATCTCGTCGGCGTGCGCGAAGACGCCGTCGAGGTCGCCGAACTGCTTCAGCCACTTCACGGCCGTCTTCTCGCCGACCTTGGTGATGCCGGGCAGGTTGTCGCTCGTCTCGCCCACCAGGGCGGCGATCTCGGGGTACTGCGCGGGCGGCAGGCCGTACTTCTCCTCGACCGCGGCCGGGTCGTAGCGCTTCAGCTGCGACACGCCCTGGCTCGACGGGTACAGCAGCGTGACGTCGTCGTTCACGAGCTGGATGGTGTCGCGGTCGCCTGACACCAGCAGTACCTCGTAGCCGTCGCGGCGACCCTGCGCGGCGAGCGTCGCGAGGATGTCGTCGGCCTCGTAGTCCTCCTTCTCGAGGGTGCGCACGCCCATGGCCGCGAGCGCCTCCTGGAGCAGCGGCACCTGCCCCTTGAACTCCTGCGGGGTCTCGGCGCGGTTGCCCTTGTACTCCTCGTAGTCGCGCGTGCGGAACGAGTGCCGTGAGATGTCGAAGGCGACCGCGAGGTGCGTCGGCTTCTCGTTCTTCAGCAGCAGCAGGAGCATCGACAGGAAGCCGTGGATGGCGTTCGTGTGCTGCCCGTCACGGGTGCGGAAACTGTCGACCGGGAGCGCGAAGAACGCCCGGAATGCGAGGGAATGGCCATCGATGACCATGAGGGTAGGCTTTGCTGGATCCGGCACCCCCCAAGCCTATAAGCGGCCCACGACACGGCCGTCACGACCCGAAGCGGAGCCCGAATGACCCAGGAGCAGGCCGTCGACGCGCTCGACTACATCCGGCGTCGCGGCATCGGCACGCTCGCCGAGCGCATGGGCATCGAGTTCGTGGAGTTCTCCGTGGAGCGCGCGATCGCGACCATGCCGGTCGAGGGCAACACGCAGCCGGCCAACCTCCTGCATGGCGGCGCGTACGTGGTGCTGGGCGAGTCGCTCGGCTCGATGTCGGCGAACCTCTGGGCGGGCCCCGGACGGCTCGCCGTGGGGGTCGACATCAACGCCACGCACACGCGCTCGGCGACGTCGGGCACGGTCACCGGCACGTGCACGCCGCTGCACCTCGGCCGCACGATGACGGTGCACGAGATCGTCGTGACCGACGAGCAGGGCAGGCGCTGCTCCACCGTGCGGATCACGAACTTCATCAAGGACCTGCCGACGCCCTGACGGCGCCGGCGGCCCGGAGCGCTCAGCCCTTCTTGGGAGCCAGCTGCTCGATGATCGCCTGCGCGACGTCCTTCATGGTGAGGCGACGGTCCATCGACGCCTTCTGGATCCAGCGGAACGCCTCGGGCTCGGACAGCCCCATCTTCTCGTTCAGCAGACCCTTGGCGCGGTCGACGAGCTTGCGGGTCTCGAACCGCTCGACCAGGTCGCCGACCTCGGCCTCGAGGGTGAGGATCTGGGCGTGGCGGGCCAGCGCGATCTCGATCGCCGGCAGCAGGTCGTTCGGAGTGAAGGGCTTCACCACGTAGGCCAGCGCACCGGCCTCGGTCGCCCGCTCGACCAGTTCCTTCTGGCTGAACGCCGTGAGGAGGACGACCGGTGCGATGTGACCCTCGCTCAGCCGCTTCGCGGCCTCGATGCCGTCGAGCTGGGGCATCCGCACGTCCATGACGACCAGGTCGGGACGCAGCTCGGTCGCGAGCGCGACGGCGGTCTCGCCGTCACCGGCCTCGCCGACCACCTCGAACCCGTTGTCGCGGAGCGTCTCCACCACGTCGAGCCTGATGAGCGATTCGTCCTCGGCGACCACGACGCGACGCGGCGCGGCCTGGGTGTTCTCGGTGTCTGTCACGCCTGAAAGCCTACGGTATTCTGATCGCGGTCTCGTGCGCCGGTGTGGCGGAATGGCAGACGCGGAGCACTCAAAATGCTTTGCCCGAGAGGGCGTGTGGGTTCGACCCCCACCACCGGCACGACCCGGAGACGACGAACGGCCGGCCCCCTCGGGAGCCGGCCGTTCGTCGTTGCGGAGCCCCCTAGAGGACCTCGCCCACGTTGTGCACGCGGATGTCGTTGGTGGTGCCGGGGATGCCGGGAGGGGATCCGGAGATGATGACGACCTTCTCGCCCTCGACGGCCAGGCCCTCGCGGCTCAGCACCTCGTCGACCTGCGCGACCATCTGGTCGGTGTGCGTGACGCGCTCGACCACGAACGACTGCACGCCCCAGTAGAGGGCCATGCGACGGCGGATCGCGGGGTCGGGCGTGAACGCCAGGATCGGGATGCCGCTGCGGATGCGCGACATGCGGCGCACCGACTCGCCCGACTCGGTGAACACGCAGAGGAACTTCGCCTCGACGAAGTTCGCGACGTCGACCGCGGCCACGGTGATCGCGCCCGACTGCGTGCGGGGGCGGGTGCCGAGCGGCGCGACCCGGTCGAGGCCGTGCAGCTCGGTCGACGCGACGATGCGCGCCATGGTCTCGAGCGTGACGGTCGGGTACTCGCCCACGCTCGTCTCGCCGGAGAGCATGACGGCGTCGGCGCCGTCGAGCACCGCGTTCGCCACGTCGGACGTCTCGGCGCGCGTCGGCACCGGGCTGTGGATCATCGACTCGAGCATCTGCGTGGCCACGATGACCGGCTTGGCCATGCGGCGGGCCGCCTCGATCGCGCGCTTCTGCACGATCGGCACGGCCTCGAGCGGCAGCTCCACGCCGAGGTCGCCGCGGGCGACCATGAGCGCGTCGAACGCGTCGATGATCTCCTCGAGGGCCTCGACGGCCTGGGGCTTCTCGATCTTGGCGACGACGGGCACGCGACGGCCGACCTCGTCCATGATCTCGCGCACGCGCGAGACGTCCTCGGCGTTGCGCACGAAGGACAGCGCGATGAGGTCGGCGCCGAGCTCGAGGCCCCAGCGCAGGTCGGCCTCGTCCTTCTCGGAGAGCGCCGGCACGTTGACCGCCACGCCGGGGAGGTTGATGCCCTTGTTGTCGGAGACCGGGCCGGCCACGACCACCTCGGTGCGCACGCGCGTGCCGTCGGTGTCGAGCACGCGGACCCGCACCTTGCCGTCGTCGATCAGCAGGAAGTCGCCGGGGGCGACGTCCTGCGGCAGGCCCTTGAACGTGGTGGAGCAGAGCTCCTTGGTGCCGAGGATGTCCTCGGTGGTGATGGTGAAGACATCGCCCTCGGCCAGCTCGTGCGGGCCGTCCGCGAACTTGCCGAGCCGGATCTTCGGGCCCTGCAGGTCGACCAGCACGGCGACGGCGCGACCCGAGTCGTTCGCGGCCTTCCGGATGTTCTGGTAGACGCCCTCGTGCACGTCGTACGTGCCGTGGCTGAGGTTCATGCGGGCCACGTCGAGGCCGGCGTCGATGAGCGCGCGGACCCCCTCGTAGCTCCCGGTCGCGGGTCCGAGCGTGGCGACGATCTTCGCGCGTCTCATGTTCTCTGTGCTCCGTGTTCCTCGCGCCGGGGCGCGGTGATCGTGGTGGTGGGGATGAAAGGGCCGGTGGTCAGATCGAGATCGCCTGGGCGGACGCCGGGATGGGGCTCGGGAGGTGGGTCTCACCTTCAAGGTAGCGGTCCACGGACGACGCCGCAGCACGTCCCTCGGCGATGGCCCACACGATGAGCGACTGCCCGCGACCGGCGTCGCCGGCGACGAAGACGCCGGGGACGTTGGTGGCGTACGCGTCGTCGCGCTCGACGTTGCCGCGCTGCGTGAACGACGTGCCGAGCTGGCCGGAGAGGTCCTGCGACTCGGGACCGGTGAACCCCAGCGCGAGCAGCACCAGGTCGGCGGGGATCTCACGCTCGGTGCCCGCCTTCGGCACGCGGCGGCCGTCGAGGTACTCGGTCTCCGCGACGCGGATCGCGCGGACCTCGCCGACGTCGTTCGACACGAACTCGACGGTCGAGGCGAGGTACTGGCGGGTGCCGCCCTCCTCGTGCGCCGTCTGCACCTCGAACAGGTTCGGGTGCATCGGCCAGGGCTGGCTGTCGGGACGCGCGATGCCGGGCTTCTTGCCGATCGCGAGGTTCGTGACCGACAGGGCGCCCTGGCGGTGCGCCGTGCCGATGCAGTCCGCGCCGGTGTCGCCGCCGCCGAGCACCACCACGTGCTTGCCCGAGGCGTCGATCTGCTCGGGAACCGTGTCCCCCGCGACCGCGTGGTTCGACTGCACGAGGTATTCCATCGCGAAGTGCACGCCGGGCAGGTCACGGCCCGGGATCGGCAGGTCGCGGGGCACCATCGCGCCGGTCGCGATGATCACGGCGTCGTAGCGCTCGCGCAGCGCGTCCCACGAGATGTCGGTGCCGATGTCGACGCCCGCGCGGAATCGCGTGCCCTCGGCCGTCATCTGCGCGATGCGCTGGTCGAGGTGGCGCTTCTCCATCTTGAAGTCGGGGATGCCGTAGCGCAGCAGGCCGCCGATGCGGTCGTCGCGCTCGTACACGGCGACCGTGTGGCCCGCGCGGGTGAGCTGCTGCGCCGCGGCGAGTCCGGCCGGGCCCGAGCCGACGACCGCGACGGTCTTGCCGGTGAGGCGCCCGGGCGGATGCGGCTGCACCCAGCCGTTCGAGAACGCCTGGTCGACGATCGACACCTCGACCTGCTTGATCGTGACCGCGGGCTGGTTGATGCCGAGCACGCACGAGGACTCGCACGGCGCCGGGCAGAGGCGGCCGGTGAACTCGGGGAAGTTGTTGGTCGCGTGCAGGCGCTCGATCGCCGCGCGGCCCTCGCCGCGCCACATCAGGTCGTTCCACTCCGGGATCAGGTTGCCCAGCGGGCACCCCTGGTGGCAGAACGGGATGCCGCAGTCCATGCAGCGCCCGGCCTGCCGGCGCAGCTGCGCGGGGTCGCCCTGCTCGTAGACCTCCTTGAAGTCCATGATGCGCACGGGCACCGGCCGCCGCTTCGGCAGCTCGCGCTCGGTCGTCTTGAGGAAGCCCTTCGGGTCAGCCATTGGTCACCTCCAGGATGCGGCCCCAGACGACGTCGCCGTCGGGGTCCAGCCCCTCGTCCACGGCGTTCTGCCGGGTCTTCAGGACGGCCGCGTAGTCGCGCGGGAGAACCTTCACGAATCGCTCCATGGTGTCGGGCGCCTCGAGCAGGCGCGCGGCGAGCGCGGAACCCGTGTGCTCCAGGTGCTGGCGGAGGAGGTCGAGCACGATCTCGTGGTCGGCGCTGCCGAGCTCGTGGAGCTGCAGCTCACCCGACGCGAGCGCGTCGCGGTTGATGCGCTCCTTGGGCAGGTCGAACACGTACGCCGTGCCGCCGGACATGCCGGCGCCGAGGTTGCGGCCCGTCGGGCCGAGGATGAGCGCGAGCCCGCCGGTCATGTACTCGAGCGCGTGGTCGCCCACGCCCTCGACCACCGCGGTCGCGCCGGAGTTGCGCACCAGGAAGCGCTCGCCGACGATGCCGCTGATGAACATGCTGCCCTGGGTGGCGCCGTAGCCGATCACGTTGCCGGCGATGACGTTACGCTCGGCGGGGAAGGTGCTCGACCGGTCGGGCCGCACGATCACCTGACCGCCGGAGAGGCCCTTGCCGACGTAGTCGTTCGAGTCGCCCTCGAGGCGCAGCGTGATGCCCGCGGGCAGGAACGCGCCGAACGACTGGCCGGCCGATCCGGTCAGCGTGACGTCGATCGACCCGGCGGGCAGGCCGTTCACGCCGTGGCGCGCGGTCACCTCGTGGCCGAGCATGGTGCCGACGGCGCGCTCGGTGTTCCGGATCGGCAGCGCGATCTCGACCCGCCCGCCGTGCTCCATCACGTCCGCCGAGGCCTCGATGAGCTGGTTGTCGAAGTGCTCGCCGAGCTCGTGGTCCTGCGGGCGGCCGTTGCGGCGCGGCTCCGAGTCGGAGAAGTCGGGGCCGACCAGCACCGGGGTGAGGTCGAGGCCGCTCGCCTTCCAGTGGTCCACGGCGCGGTCGACGTCGAGCATCTCGCGCCGGCCGATCGCCTCGTCGAGGCTGCGGAAGCCGAGCTCGGCGAGGTACTCGCGCACCTCCTGGGCGATGAACTCGAAGAAGTTCACGACGAACTCGGGCTTGCCGCTGAAGCGCTTGCGCAGCTCGGGGTTCTGGGTCGCGACGCCGACCGGGCAGGTGTCGAGGTGGCAGACGCGCATCAGCACGCAGCCCTCGACGACCAGTGGCGCGGTCGCGAAGCCGAACTCCTCGGCACCGAGCAGCGCGCCGACCACGACGTCGCGGCCGGTCTTCATCTGGCCGTCGACCTGCACGACGACGCGGTCGCGCATGCCGTTGAGCATGAGCGTCTGCTGCGTCTCGGCGAGCCCGAGCTCCCACGGGGTGCCCGCGTGCTTGAGCGAGTTCATCGGGCTCGCACCGGTGCCGCCGTCGTGGCCCGAGACGAGGATGACGTCGGCCAGCGCCTTGGCCGTGCCGGCGGCGACCGCGCCGATGCCCGACTGGCTCACGAGCTTGACGTGCACGCGCGCGCCCGGGTTGGCCCGCTTCAGGTCGAAGATGAGCTGCTTCAGGTCCTCGATCGAGTAGATGTCGTGGTGCGGCGGCGGCGAGATGAGGCCGACACCGGCCGTCGCGTGCCGGGTGCGCGCGACCCACGGGTACACCTTCGTCGGCGGCAGCTGGCCGCCCTCGCCGGGCTTCGCGCCCTGGGCGAGCTTGATCTGGATGTCGTCGGCGTGCGTCAGGTACATGCTCGTGACGCCGAAGCGACCGGATGCCACCTGCTTGATCGCGCTGCGGCGCTCGGGGTCGAGCAGGCGATCGAGGTCCTCGCCGCCCTCGCCCGTGTTCGAGCGCGCGCCGAGGCGGTTCATCGCGATCGCGAGGGTCTCGTGCGCCTCCTTGGAGATCGAGCCGTAGCTCATGGCACCCGTGGAGAAGCGCTTGACGATCTCGGAGACCGGCTCGACCTCGTCGATCGGCACTGGCGGACGGGCTCCCGTGCGCAGCGCGAACATGCCGCGGAGCGTCATGAGGTTCTCGGCCTGGCCGTCGACCATCGACGTGTACTCGCGGAAGACGTCGTACCGGCCGCTGCGCGTCGCGTGCTGCAGCCGGAACACCGTCTCCGGGTTGAAGAGGTGCGGGGCGCCGTCGCGGCGCCACTGGTACTCCCCGCCGGTCGCGAGCCGCTCGTGCACGGTCACGGCGACGTCGTCGGGGTAGGCGCCCTTGTAGCGCCGGGCGTTCTCGGTCGCGATGACGTCGAGGCCCACGCCGCCGAGCTTCGAGGTCGTGCCGGTGAAGAACTCGTCCACGAACTCCTGGCTGAGGCCCACGGCCTCGAACGCCTGGGCGCCCGCGTACGAGGACATCGTCGAGATGCCCATCTTCGACATGATCTTCAGCACGCCCTTGCCGAGCGCCTTGATCACGTTCTTCACGGCCTGCTCGGGCGAGACGCCGGTGATGACGCCCGACCGCACGAGCTCCTCGCAGGTCTCCATCGCGAGGTACGGGTTGACGGCCGACGCGCCGTAGCCGATGAGGAGCGCGACGTGGTGCACCTCGCGCACGTCGCCGGTCTCGACCACGATGCCCACCCGCATCCGCGTCTCGGACCGGATCAGGTGGTGGTGCACGGCGGCCAGCATGAGCAGCGATGGGATCGGCGCGAGCTCCGACGTGGTGTCGCGGTCGCTCAGCACGAGGAACCGGGCGCCGGCCGCGATCGCGCGGTCGGCCTCCTCGCACAGCGCGGTGAGGCGCGCGCGCAGGCCGTCGGTGCCCTCCTCGACCCGGTACAGGCCGCGCAGCGTCGTGGTGGTGGCGCTGTCGGGCCGCGGGTCGATGTGCTGGATCTTCGCGAGCTCGTCGTTGTCGATCACCGGGAACGACAGCGTGACCTGGCGCGCGTGCTCGGGACCCGAGGTGAGCAGGTTGAACTCCGGCCCGAGCGCGGTGCCGAGCGAGGTCACGACCTCCTCGCGGATCGAGTCGAGCGGCGGGTTGGTGACCTGGGCGAACTGCTGCGTGAAGTAGTCGAAGAGCAGGCGCGGGCGCTCGCTCAGCACCGCGATCGGGGTGTCGGAACCCATGGCGCCGAGGGGCTCCATGCCGGTGCGGGCCATCGGCGTGAGCAGGACGCGCACCTCCTCCTCGGTGTAGCCGAAGGTGCGCTGGCGGCGGCGGACGGATGCCGGCGGGTGCACGATGTGCTCTCGCTCGGGAAGGTCGGCGAGGCGGATGCGGCCGGACTCCAGCCACTCCCCCCACGGCTCGGACGCGGCGAGCTCGGACTTGATCTCGTCGTCCTCGATCAGGCGGCCGGCGACCGTGTCGACCAGGAACATGCGTCCGGGCTGCAGGCGTCCCTTGCGGACCACCTTCGACTGGTCGATGTCGAGCACGCCGATCTCGCTCGCGAGCACGACCAGGCCGTCGTCGGTGACGACGTACCGGCCCGGTCGCAGGCCGTTGCGGTCGAGCGTCGCGCCGACGAGGGATCCGTCGGTGAAGACGATCGCGGCCGGGCCGTCCCACGGCTCCATGAGCATCGAGTGGTACTCGTAGAAGGCGCGACGGGCGGGGTCGATCTCGGTCGCGTTCTCCCAGGCCTCGGGCACCATCATCATGACCGCGTGCGGGAGGCTGCGGCCCGACAGGCTCAGCAGCTCGACGACCTCGTCGAACGAGGCGGAGTCGCTCGAGCCGGGGGTGACGATCGGCATGACCGGGGCGAGGTCGCCGAGCAGCTCGGACTCGAGCTGCGACTGGCGCGCGCGCATCCAGTTGCGGTTGCCCTGCACCGTGTTGATCTCGCCGTTGTGCGCGATCATGCGGAACGGCTGCGCGAGCGGCCACGACGGGAACGTGTTGGTCGAGTAGCGCGAGTGCACGAGCGCGAGCTTCGAGGTGAACCGCTCGTCGGAGAGGTCGGGGTAGAACGGCTCGAGCTGCAGGGTCGTGACCATGCCCTTGTAGACGAGGGTGCGGCACGACAGCGATGCGAAGTAGAGCTCGATCTCGCGCTCGGCGCGCTTGCGCAGCCGGAAGGTGAGCCGGTCGAGCGCGATGTCCGACAGCGGTGCGCCGGCCTCGGTCTCGGCGACGCTGCGCACGTAGACCTGCTGCACGTCGGGCATGGCCGCGCGCGCGAGCGTGCCCAGCTCGTCGGGCCGCACCGGCACCTCGCGCCAGCCGAGGATCTCGAGTCCCTCCTCCGCGGCGATCTCGCGGAAGCGGCGCTTCACCGCGCTGCGCTGGGTCGGGTCGGTGGGAAGGAAGGCGTTGCCGACGGCGTAGCGGCCCGGTGCGGGCAGCTCGAAGGAGACGACCTCGCGCAGGAACGCGTCGGGCACCTGCGTGATGATGCCCGCACCGTCGCCGGTGCCCGCGTCGGAGCCGACCGCGCCGCGGTGCTCGAGGTTGCGCAGCGCGTCGAGCGCGGCCTGGATGATGTCGTGCCCGGCGGTGCCGCGGAGCGTGGCGACCATGGCGAGGCCGCAGGCGTCCTTCTCGTGGGCGGGGTCGTACATCCCCTGTGCCGGGGGGACCGCACCGAATCGTGCGTGGGTCGGAGTCATCGCCACAGTGACCGTCCTCGTGAAATCAGTGAACCAGCGCGGGACGCCTTCGGCCCATCGGAATGTCGGATGTGCGCCCCGATGGTGCGGGAGCGCATTCGGGGCACGGGCCGGATCGCCCGGACTAGGAGGTCGTCTCGCGTGTGCTTGTGGCTGCGGTCGCCTCCTGGTCGCCCTCGTCCTCGGCTTCGTCGCCGATCGTGTCTCGGTCGGACTCGGTGTCGTCCGAGTCTACAGCGTCGGGTGCGCGCCACTCCCTGCCGGGCACGTACGGGCTGGACTCGATGCCGGTGTGACGGCGGTTCTGCACGAGGATGATGATCACGCCGATCACGATGGCCGCGAAGGACGCCCAGACGTTCGACCGGATGCCGAGGAAGATCTCGCTCGGGTCGACCCGGATCGTCTCGAGGAAGCTGCGGCCGACGCCGTACCAGATGAGGTAGACGGCGAACGCCTTGCCCCAGCGCAGGCGGAACTTCCGCTCGAGCCAGAGCAGCACCGCCACGCCGAGCAGGTTCCAGATGATCTCGTAGAGGAACGTCGGGTGGAACAGGGTGCCCGGCTCGAGGCCGGTCGGGAACGCGGGGTTGGTCGACTCGATCTCGAGCCCCCACGGCAGGTCGGTCGGCAGGCCGAAGAGCTCGTGGTTGAACCAGTTGCCGAGCCGGCCGGCGGCCTGCGCGATGAGCATGCCGGGCGCGAGCGCGTCGGCGAACGACCAGAAGCGGATGCCCGTCATGCGGCAGCCGATCCAGACGCCCAGCGCGCCGCCGATCAGCGCGCCGTAGATGGCGTTGCCGCCCTCCCAGATGTAGAGCACGCGCAGGAGGTCGGCGCCCTCGTAGAAGTAGTCGGCCGGGTGCGTGAACACGTGGTAGAAGCGGGCGAAGACGATGCCCAGCGGCACGGCCCAGAGCGCGATGTCGAGCACCACGCCCGGCTCGGCGCCGCGCTTGGTGAGCCGGCGGGACGTGATGATCACCGCGAGCACGATGCCGGCGAGGATGCACAGCGCGTACGCGTGGATGGTGAGTGCGCCGCCCCACGGGAGCGGGATCTGGAAGGAGCTCCACTCCGGGCTGGGGATGCTGAGCGGTGCGATCACGTTCGTTCGGTGCCTTTCGTCCAGGTTGCGGGTTCGGGCCCGCAGGCGGCCTCGGCCAGCGTACTACCCCGCCGGGCGGGTGCCGCGCGCGAGCTCGGCGGCCAGCGCGCCGACGGCCTCCACGCCGCCGTCCGCGAGGGCCTTCACGAGCGCGGAGCCCACGATCGCGCCGTCGGCGTAGGAGACGACCTCGCGCACCTGCTCGGCGGTGGAGATGCCGACGCCCACGCACGAACGCGTGCTGCCCGCCGCGCGCAGCCGCTCGACGAGGGTGCGCGCCGCGCGGTCCACGTCGGCGCGCGCGCCCGTGATGCCCATGGTCGACACCGCGTAGACGAACCCGCGGCTCGCCTCGACGGTGCGCGCCAGCCGGGCATCCGATGAGCTCGGCGCCGCCAGGAACACGCGGTCGAGTCCGGTGCGGTCGGATGCCGCGAGCCAGGCGTCGGCCTCGTCGGGGATGAGGTCGGGCGTGATGAGGCCCGCCCCGCCCGCCGCGGCGAGGTCGTCCGCGAAGCGATCGACGCCGTACTGCACGACGGGGTTCCAGTAGGTCATCATCAGGATCGGCGCGTCGACCTGCTCGCGGATCGCCCGGACGGCCTGGAAGCCGTGGGCGAGCTTGAACCCGTTCGCGAGCGCCGCCTGGGTCGCGTCCTGGATCACGGGGCCGTCCATCACCGGGTCGGAGTACGGGATGCCGAGCTCGAGCGCGTCGACGCCGTTCTCGACCAGCGCGACCGCCGCGTCGACGCTCGCGCCGAGCGAGGGGAAGCCGACCGGCAGGTAGCCGACGAGCGCGCCGGTGCCGGCCGCCACCCGTGCGTCGATGGTCTCGCCGACGCTCATGCGCCCTCCTCGCCGTCGATGAGCTCGAACCACTTCGCCGCGGTCTCCATGTCCTTGTCGCCGCGCCCGGACAGGTTCACGAGGATGCTCGCCTCCGGTCCCAGCTCGCGGCCGAGCTCGAGGGCGCCCGCGAGCGCGTGCGCCGACTCGATCGCGGGGATGATGCCCTCGGTGCGCGAGAGCAGGCGGAGCGCGTCCATGGCGCCCGCATCCGTCGACGCCCGGTACTCGGCCCGGCCGATGTCGGAGAGCCAGGAGTGCTCGGGACCGACGCCGGGGTAGTCGAGTCCCGCGGAGATCGAGTGCGACTCGATGGTCTGGCCGTCCTCGTCCTGCAACAGGTAGCTGCGGGCGCCGTGCAGCACGCCGGGTCGGCCCTTGCCGATCGTCGCGGCATGGCGCTCGGTGTCGACGCCCTCGCCGCCGGCCTCGAAGCCGTAGAGCGCCACCCCGGGGTCATCGAGGAACGCGTGGAAGATGCCGATCGCGTTCGACCCGCCGCCGACGCATGCCGCGACGGCCGTCGGCAGCGCGCCGGTGCGCTCGAGCATCTGCGCGCGGGCCTCCTCGCCGATGATCTTCTGCAGGTCGCGCACCATCGCCGGGAACGGGTGCGGGCCCGCGACGGTGCCGAAGATGTAGTTGGTGTGGCCGACGTTGGTCACCCAGTCGCGCATCGCCTCGTTGATCGCGTCCTTCAGGGTGCGCGAGCCGTGCGTGACCGGGATCACCTCCGCGCCGAGCAGCCGCATGCGAGCCACGTTCAGCGCCTGGCGCTCGGTGTCGACCTCGCCCATGTAGATCACGCACTCGAGGCCGAACAGGGCTGCGGCCGTGGCGGTCGCGACGCCGTGCTGGCCCGCGCCCGTCTCGGCGATCACGCGCGTCTTGCCGACCCGCTTGGTGAGCAGCGCCTGGCCGAGCACGTTGTTGATCTTGTGCGAGCCCGTGTGGTTCAGGTCCTCGCGCTTGAGGAACACCCTGGCGCCGCCGGCGTGCTCGGCGAAGCGGCGCACCTCGGTGAGCGGCGACGGACGCCCCACGTAGTCGCGCAGGAGCCCGTCGAGCTCGTCGTGGAACGCCGGGTCGAGCTTGGCGAGCTGCCAGGCCTCGTCGAGCTCGTCGAGCGCGGCGATGAGCGACTCGGGCACGAACCGCCCGCCGAAGTCGCCGAAGTACGGACCGGTCTCGGTGCGCAGGGACATCTACTCCCCCAGGAATCTCGCGAGCGTCTCGCGGGGCTCGCTCGTCACGAGCGCCTCCCCCACGAGCACCACGTCGGCGCCCGCCGCGCGGTAGGCGGCGACGTCGTCGGCCGTCGACACGGCCGACTCGGCCACCTTGACGGCGCCGTCGGGGAAGCTCGGTGCGAGCCGGCCGAACAGGTCGCGGTCGAGCTCGAAGGTGGACAGGTTGCGTGCGTTCACGCCGATCAGGCGCGCGCCGATGTCGGCGGCGCGGGCGAGCTCATCGGCGTCGTGCGTCTCGACGAGCGCGGTCATGCCGAGCTGCTCGATGAGCGCGTGCAGCTCGGCGAGGTCGCGCTGTTCGAGCGCGCCGACGATGAGCAGCACGAGGTCGGCGCCGGAGGCACGCGCCTCGAGCACCTGGTACGGGGTGGCGATGAAGTCCTTGCGCAGCACCGGCAACGACACGGCCGCGCGCACGGCCTCGAGGTCGGCCAGCGAGCCGAGGAACCGGCGCCCCTCGGTGAGCACGCTGATCGCGCTCGCCCCGCCCGCCTCGTACTCGCGCGCGAGCGCGGCGGGGTCGGGGATGTCGGCGAGCGGCCCGCGGGACGGGCTCGCGCGCTTGACCTCGGCGATGATCTTCACGCGGTCGGCCGGCGCGAGCGCGGCCAGTGCGTCGATCGCCGCCGGCCGCTCCTGCGCCGCGCGCTCGACCTCCGCGAGGGGACGGTCGGCGCGCCGGGCCTCGGCGTCCGCGACCGCGTTCGCCGTGAGCTCGGACAGCACGTCGGTCAGTGCTCCGATGCGGTGACGCGGGAGCCGCCCACGCCGTAGCCCGCCTTCGCGAGCGCCCAGCCGGCGATCGCGCCGAGCACGAGGAGCACCGCGGAGGCCCAGACGAGCCACTCGACCGCGAAGAAGAACGCGACGGTGCCGATCGAGAACGCGACGAGCATGATCACCACGGCAATCCAGGCTGCGGGCGAGTGTCCGTGGCCCGGGTCGCTGATGTCAGTGCTCATGATGCTCCTTCTGGTTCGGGGACGGTGGAAGTCTATCGGCTGGCCGCGGTCAGTCCCGACCGGGCTCGGTGGGGTCCTCGCCGCGCGAGAGCTCGTCCCACTCGTCGACCGTGCCGGCGGCCCCGTCGGCGCGCTCGACCCGCACCGCCCGGTACCGGCGGGACGACTCCGGCCACCGGGAGGAGGTCGCGAGCACCGCGATTCCGGCCGCGGCCAGGAGCACTCCCGATGCCGCTCCGACCCAGGGCCAGGCGGTCCAGGCGACGGATGCCACGAGGGCGACCGCCGACTCGCCCGCGATCCCCGTGGACTCCGTCACCACGGGCGCCGCGGCCCCGGCCGGGTCGCCGATCGCGAGCCACGCGGACAGCACGATGCACGCGCCGAGCACGACGGCGAGCAGGCCCAGCACGAGCCGCGCCACGCGGCCGGCGATCGCGAGCGCCGCACCGAGGGCGAGGCCGGCGAGGGCGAGCGCCGCCAGGGCGGCATCCGCCACCTGCCCCGGCACCTCGTGCGCAGCGCCCGCGTCGAGCGTCACGGTGAACCACGTCTGGGTCCACGCGAGCAGCCCGAGCCCGGCCGCCCCGAGGGCGCCGAGCACGAGGACCAGCTTCAGGCGTCGACCGGTCACGTCAGCCCAGGGTCCGCATCGCGTTCGCGACCGCGACCGCGCGCAGCGGCGCCGCGGCCTTGTTCTGCGACTCCTCGAACTCCGACTGCGGGTTCGAGTCGGCGACGAGCCCGCCGCCGGCCTGCACGCGCGCGATGCCCCCGCGGATCGTGGCCGTGCGGATCGCGATGGCCAGGTCGGCGTCGCCGCCGAAGCCGAAGTAGCCCACGACGCCGCCGTACACGCCGCGCTGCACGGGCTCGAGCTCGTCGATGATCTCGAGCGCGCGCGGCTTCGGCGCGCCCGACAGCGTGCCGGCCGGGAAGGTGGCGCGGAACACGTCGATCGCGTCGGCGGTCGGCAGCAGGTCACCCTCGACCGAGGAGACGAGGTGCATGATGTGGCTGAACCGCTCGACGCGCATGAACTCGGTCACCTCGACCGAGCCCGCCGCGCACACCTTCGCGAGGTCGTTGCGCGCGAGGTCGACGAGCATCAGGTGCTCGGCGCGCTCCTTCGGGTCGCCCGACAGCTCGGCCTCGAGGTCGGCGTCGGCCTCGGGGGTGTCGCCGCGCGGCTTCGAGCCCGCGATCGGATGCGTGTAGACGCGGCCGTCCTGCACCTTCACGAGCGCCTCGGGCGACGAGCCGACGATCCAGTACGGCTCGCCGTCCGGGTCCTCGAGGCTCAGCAGGTACATGTACGGGCTCGGGTTGAGGCTCCGGAGCACCCGGTAGACGTCGATCGGCGCGGCCGTGCACTCCTGCTCGAAGCGCTGCGAGATGACGACCTGGAAGATGTCGCCCTCGCGGATGTACTCCTTGCTCGTGACGACCGCGTCGAGGAAGTCCTGCCGCTCGGTGCGCGAGGTCGGCGACGCCGGGGTCGCGAGGTCGACCACCGCGAGGTGCGCCTCGGCGGGCACGGCCATCGCGGCCTGCATGCGGTCGAGCCGCGCCTGCGCGTCGGCCCAGAGCGCGTCGGCGTCGTCGACGCCGTCGTTCAGCGCGCTCACGATGAGCTGCACGGTGCCGCGGCGGTGGTCGAGCACGACGAGCTCCGAGACGAAGCTCAGCGCCTGGCCGACGACCGCGCCCTCGGCCGGCGGCCGGTTCGGCAGCCGCTCGATCTGGCGGATCGCCTCCCAGCCGATGAAGCCGACGAGCCCGCCCGTGAGCGGCGGCATGCCGGGCACCGGCTCGGTCTGCCAGCGGGCGTAGAGCGCCGAGACGGCCGCGAGCGGTCCCTCCGGGGCATCCGCCCCCAGCGCCCGCCCGGCATCGAGGCCGTAGTCGAGCCACTCGGCCACGTCGCCGCGCTGCGTGAGCACGCCGTACGACGCCGAGCCGACGAACGAGTACCGCGACCAGATGCCGCCCTGCTCGGCCGACTCGAGCAGGAACGTGCCCGGGCGGCCGTCGGCGAGCTTGCGGTAGATGCCCACCGGCGTCTCGCCGTCGGCGAACAGCTCGCGCGTGACGGGCACGACCCTGCGGCCGGGCAGCAGCGCGTCGAAGTCGGCGCGACCGGTCGTGCCGGTCTGCTCGGCGGTGGTCGGCATCGTGCTCCTCGTGGCGCGGGTCGGTCGGTTGATGGTCAGGCGGGTGCGCGGCCGACGACGACCTCGAGCGGGTCGCCGTCGAAGCAGGTGCGGGTGCCCGTGTGACAGGCCACCCCGACCTGTTCCACGCGCACCAACAGGGTATCGCCGTCGCAGTCCAGCGCGGCCGCCATCACGTGCTGGGCATGGCCGGAGGTGTCGCCCTTGCGCCAGTACTCCTGCCGCGAGCGCGACCAGAAGGTCACGCGCCCCTCGGTGAGCGTGCGCCGCATCGCCTCGCGGTCCATCCAGCCGAGCATGAGCACCTCGCCGGTGTCCCACTGCTGGATCACCGCGGGCAGCAGCCCGTCGGCGTTGAACGCCGCACGGTCCATGGGCGATGCGCCGGGGGCCCAGGGCTCCGCGTCGCGCTCGAGTTCCTCGTCGTCGTGGTCGGTCATCGTCGTACCGTCCTCCCGTCCGCGGCGAGGGCGTCCTTGACCTCGCCGATCGTGAGCTCGCGGTTGTGGAACACGGATGCCGCGAGCACCGCGTCGGCCCCGGCGGCGACCGCGGGGGCGAAGTCGTCCACCGCGCCCGCCCCGCCGGAGGCGATCACGGGCACCGACGACAGCTCGTGCATGAGGGCGACGAGCTCGGTGTCGAAGCCCTGCTTGGTGCCGTCGGCGTCGATCGAGTTGACGAGCAGCTCCCCCACGCCGAGCTCGATGGCCTGCCGCGCCCAGGCGAGCGCGTCGAGCGTCGTCTCCGTGCGGCCGCCGTGGGTCGTGACGACGAACCCGGACTCGGTGGCATCCGACCGCTTCACGTCGAGCGACAGCACCAGCACCTGCGAGCCGAACCGGTCGGCGATCTCGCCGATGAGCGCCGGACGCGCGATCGCCGCGCTGTTGACGCCGACCTTGTCGGCACCGTGGCCCTGCAGGCGCGCGACGTCGTCGACCGAGCGGATGCCGCCGCCGACCGTGAGCGGGATGAACACCTGCTCCGCGGTGGCCTGCACGACCTCGTACGTGGTCGACCGGTCGTCGACGGTCGCCGTGACGTCGAGGAAGCACAGCTCGTCGGCGCCCTGCTCGCCGTACAGCCGGGCGAGCTCGACCGGGTCGCCGGCGTCGCGCAGGTCGCGGAAGTTCACGCCCTTGACCACGCGGCCCGCGGCCACGTCGAGGCACGGGATGACGCGGACCGCGACGGACATCAGAGCCTCGCCGCGTGGATGGCGCTCACCAGGATGGCGCGCGCGCCGAGCTCGTACAGCGCGTCCATGACGTGGTTGGTCTCGGTTCGCTTGATCATGACCCGCACGGCCGCCCACTCGCGGTCGTGCAGCGGCGAGACCGTCGGCGACTCGAACCCGGGGGCGACGGCGGTCGCCTGGTCGAGCAGGCTCATCGGCACGTCGTAGTCGAGCATCACGTACTCGCGCGCGACGATCACGCCGTTCAGCCGGCGCACGAGCGTCTTCGTGCCGGGCGCCTCGGTGCCCGAGCCGATCAGCACGGCGGTCGAGTCGAGGATGACCGGGCCGAAGATCTCCAGGCCCGCCTTGCGCAGGGTGCCGCCGGTCGAGACCACGTCGGCGACGGCGTCGGCCACGCCCAGGCGCACGGCCGACTCGACGGCGCCGTCGAGGCGCACGAGGTCGGAGGACACGCCGTGGCGCTCCAGGAACGCGCCGACCAGGCCCGGGTAGCTCGTCGCCACGCGCACGCCGTCGAGGTCGGCGAGCTCCGAGAAGGCGCCGGGCGTGCCGGCGAAGCGGAAGGTCGAGCCGCCGAAGCCGAGCTCGGCGATCTCCGTGGCATCCGACCCCGAGTCCAGCAGCAGGTCGCGGCCGGTGATGCCGACGTCGAGCGCGCCGGAGCCGACGTAGGTGGCGATGTCGCGCGGGCGGAGGTAGAAGAACTCGACGTCGTTGCGCGGGTCGGCGACGACGAGCTCGCGCGAGTCGCGACGACCGGTGTACCCGGCCTCGTGCAGCATCTGCGCGGCGGTCTCGGAGAGGGAGCCCTTGTTGGGCACTGCGATTCTCAGCATGGGAGCGGCTTTCGTGTGGGGACGATCGGAGGGAGTCGGGAGCGATCGCTCACAGATGTCGGTACACGTCCTCCGGCTGGAGGCCGCGCGCGAGCATGAGCACCTGCAGGTGGTACAGCAGCTGCGAGATCTCCTCGGCGGTCTCCTCGTCGCTCTGGTACTCCGCGGCCATCCAGACCTCGGCCGCCTCCTCGACGACCTTCTTGCCGATCTGGTGCACGCCGGCGTCCAGGGCGGCGACCGTGCCCGAGCCCTCGGGTCGGGTGCGCGCCTTCTCGCTCAGCTCGGCGAACAGCGCATCGAACGTCTTCACGTCCTACAGGCTACCGGTGCGCATGGCTGTGCTTCGCCGCCTCGGCGCGCAACTCCGCGATGCGGGCGGTCGGGTCGCCGCCGTAGACCGCGGAGCCGGCGACGAACGTGTCCGCACCCGCCTCGGCGGCGATGCCGATGGTGTCGGCCGCGATGCCGCCGTCGACCTGCAGCCACACGTCGAGGCCCGCCGCCGCGACGGCGTCGGCGACGCGCCGCAGCTTCGGCATGGTCTCGGGCATGAACGACTGCCCGCCGAACCCGGGCTCGACCGTCATGACGAGCACCTGGTCGAACTCGTGCAGCACCTCGAGCACGTCCTCCGGCCCGGTGCCGGGCTTCAGGGCGATGCCCGCGCGCGCACCGATCTGCCGGAGGCGGCGTGCGAGGCCGACCGGGTCGGCGGCCGCCTCCGCGTGGAAGGTCACGGAGGCCGCGCCCGCCTCCGCGTAGCCGGGCGCCCAGCGGTCGGGGTCGTCGATCATGAGGTGGACGTCGAGCGGGATCGGCGTCACCTGCGCCAGGCGCTCGACCATCGGCAGCCCGAAGGTGAGGTTCGGCACGAAGTGGTTGTCCATGATGTCGACGTGCACGAGGTCCGCCGTGGCGATTCGCCCGAGCTCGCGCTCGAGGTTCGCGAAGTCGGCCGCGAGGATGCTCGGATTGATCCGCGTGGTCATGCCTGCGAGCCTACCGACGCCGCGGGCTCGCGCTTGGCCAGCAGCGCGATGAACATCGCGTCGCAGCCGTGCCGGTGCGGCCAGAGCTGCGCCTCCCCCGGCTCGCCGGTGAGATCGAGCGGATGCAGCGCCACGTCGCCGAGCACCGCGTGCACGTCGGCGCGCTCGACGTCGTCGTGCCGGCGCAGCGCCTGCCGCACGATCGACCGGGTCTCGGCCGTGTGCGGCGAGCACGTCACGTATGCGAGCAGCCCGCCCGGCGCGAGCGCGCCGATCGCGGAATCGAGCAGCTCGGTCTGGAGCGTCGTGAGCGCCGACACGTCCTCGGGCGACTTGCGCCACCGCGCCTCGGGCCGGCGACGCAGCGCGCCGAGGCCGGTGCACGGGGCGTCGAGCAGGATGCGGTCGAACGCGCCGGCACGGTCCTCGCCGAACGCACGGCCGTCCCGCTCGTGCACCTCGACGCCCTCGTCGACGCCCTCGAGCGCGCGGCGGACGAGCTGCGCCCTGGCCGGGACCACCTCGTTCGCCTCGAGCGTCGCGCCGCCGCCGCGGGCCTCGGCCGCGAGCACCGCGGTCTTGCCGCCGGGGCCGGCGCAGAGGTCGAGCCAGCGCTCGCCCGCCCGCACGGGCCGTGCCCGCGTGAGCGCGAGCGCAGCGAGCTGCGAGCCCTCGTCCTGCACGCGCACGCGACCGTCGTGGCCCTCGAGCGCGCGGGTCGGGTCGCCGCCGGTCGCGGTGAACCCGATGGGCGAGAAGCGGTCGCGCTCGCCGAGTGTCGCGGGCCCGGGGGCATCCGCACCGCCCAGCACCGCGTAGTTCACCGCGGGGGCGGCATTGTCGGCGGCGAGCAGGTCGTCGAGCTCGTCGGCGCGGTGCTCGTGCGCGAGCGCCTTCCGGAGCGCGCGCACGACCCACGCCGGGTGCGACGACAGCGCGGCGAGGGCGTCGTCGGGGCCGTCCGCCGCCTCGCGCACCCGCGCCGCCCACGCGTCGGCCGAGACCCGCGAGATGCCGCGCAGGACGCCGTTGACGAAGCCGCTCGCCGCCGGCGCACCCATGGCGCGCACGAGGTCGACCGACTCGTTGACCGCGGCGTGCGTGGGCACGCGGGTCGCGAGCAGTTGGTGCGTGCCGAGGCGCAGCACGTCGAGCACGGCAGGGTCGATGCGGTCGACCGGCCGGTCCGCGGCGATGGCGATGATGCGGTCGTAGTAGCCCGACATGCGCAGGGTGCCGTAGGTGAGCTCGGTCGCGAGACCCGCGTCGGCCTCGGAGAGGCCCGCGCGGGCGATGCGGGTGGGCAGCAGGAGGTTCGCGTAGGCGTCGGACTCGCGGACCGCGAGCAGCACCTCCGCCGCGACCAGGCGCGCCGGTGAGACGCGCGGCGCGCGGCCGCCGCCGCCGCTGCGCCTCCGGCCGCCGCTCATCGCGCCACGACCTCGGCGCCGCCGCGGCCACGCAGCCAGTCCGCGGCCGACATCGCCTTCCCGCCCGCGGGCTGTGCCCGCACGAGCTGCAGCGGTTCGGACGCCGTGCCCACCAGCGCCCGCCTGCCGACGAGCGCCATGCGGCCCGGCTCCAGGGCGGCGGCTCCCGGCGCCGGCGCGAGCTCGAGCACCTTCAGGCGGGCGCCGTCGATCTCGGTGTGCGCGCCGGGCTCGGGAGTGACGCCTCGATAGCGGTCGAGCACCCGGTCCGCCGGCTCCGTCCAGTCGAGCCGGCCGTCGGCGAGCACGAGCTTCGGCGCGAGGGTCGGCTCGCCCTCCTGGACGCGTGCCACCGCGGTGCCGTCGGCGATGGCGTCGGCCGCCGCGACCACGAGGCCCGCGTCGTCGCGCGCGAGCCGCTCGAGCAGTTCGCCGGCGGTCTCGCCGTCGGCCACGGTCGTGCGGCGCTCGACCAGCACGTCGCCGGCGTCGAGCTCGGGCACGAGCCGGAACACGCACGCACCGACCTCGCGATCGCCCGCCATGAGCGCGCGCTGGACGGGCGCGGCACCGCGCCAGCGCGGGAGCAGCGAGAAGTGCAGGTTGACCCAGCCGTGGCGGGGCGCCGACAGCAGCGGCTCGCGCACGAGGCCGCCGTAGGCGACGATGACGCCGAGGTCGGCGTCGAACGCCGTGATCCGCTCCGTCGCGTCGGCGTCGAGCCGGTTCGCCTTCACGACCGGGATGCCGAGCCGATCGGCCGCGGATGCGACGGGAGACGGGGTGAGCACGCGCTTCCGGCCGAGCGGCGCGTCGTGCCGTGTGACGACCCCCACCACCTCGTGGTCGGATGCCGCGAGGGCCTCCAGCGACGGGACGGCGACCTCCGGGGTGCCCGCGTACACGATGCGCATCTAGCCGAATGCCTCCAGATCGTCGAACCTCACCCTGAGTGTAGGCGGGCGGCGCACGGGCTGGCCCTGCACCGGGCGTCGGCGCTCGGTGGCCACGCGGATCATGGATGCCCGCAGCGACGCCGCGACGGCCTGGGCCCGGCCGTAGTCCATGCGCACGACCACGCGCTCGAGCCCGTCGTCGACGGGCACCGGGCCGAGCACGTCGACGCCCTCGCCGAGCGCGCGCAGCTCGGCGATCGGGCGCTCGAGCACCGGCCCGCGCGCCGTGACCGTCGCCACGCGCACCGCTGGCGGGAAGCGCAGCTCCCTCCGGGCCGTGAGCTCCTCCTCCGCCCACGCGGCGAGCGTCCAGGTCGCGAGCGCGGTCGCGATACGGCCCCGCACCCCGACCAGGTGCACGGGCGCGTCGTCGGCCGCGAGCGCGGCGGCGTCGGCCCACCAGCGCACGCAGTCCTCCGACACGCGGAGCGCCTCGCGCAGCAGCATCCGCTCGCCGTCGAGCAGCAGCACCGCGCGATAGCCGCCCGCGGCGACCGGCTCCGCGCCGCGCGTCGCGATCACGAGCGCGGGCTCCGGGCCGACCTCGGTGAGGGGCCTCGCACCGTCGGAGACGATCACGCGGGTGCCCGGGAAGGCGCGCCCGAGCTCCTCGGCGGTGCGCTCCGTGCCCACGGTGACCATGCGCAGCCGCTCCCCCTCGCACTCGGCACAGCGGAACGGGTTCGCGTGCGTGCCGCAGACCCGGCAGGCCGGGGGCGTGCGCGGCCCGCGCTGCTCGAGGCCGCCGCCGCAGGCCGCGCACGTCGCGGGCGCGCCGCAGCGCGCGCACGCGAGCGCGGCCGCGTAGCCGGGGCGGGCGACCTGCAGCAGCACGGGGCCCTCACGGGCGGCGTCGCGCGCGGCGCGCCATGCGGCGGACGGGATGCGCGCCGTGCCCGGATCGGAGCCCGCCTCGTCGACCACGATCCTCGGGCGGGCGATCCGCTCGGGCTCGACCTGCCGGCACCACCCGATTCCGACGAGCCGCTGCACCTCGGTGCTGCGCGCGTGCGCGGAGAACACGAGCGCGGCCCCCGACTGCTCCTGGCGCACGAGCGCGGCGTCGCGCGCGTGCACGCCGGGGCTGAGCGGCTCGGCGTGCAGCGGGTCGCCGTCGTCCCAGAGCGCGATCAGGCCGAGGCGCGCGGCGGGCGCGTAGACCGCGGAGCGGTTGCCGATGACGACGCGGGGCGTGCCGTCGAGGCAGTCGAGGAACCCGCGGTACCGGGCGCCGCCGGTCTGGCCCGCGTCGACGCGGGTGATGCGATCCGCGGGCGCGACCGCGTGCAGCGCCTGCTCGAGTTGCGCGAGGTCGCGGTGGTCGGGCACCGCGATGATGGTCGACTCGCCGCGCGCGAGCACGCGGGCGGCGGCCGACGCGAGCGTGGTCGCCCAGCGGCCGACGGTCGCGCCGCCGTCGAGGGTGGTGACGCCGGGCAGCGCCTGCAGTGCGATGCGCGCGCGGTCGGCCACGGCCCGGTCGAGCGCGTCGGGCTCGCCCGGGGCATCCGTCGCCTCCGGCGCAGCCGGGCGCTCCGCACCCGCCGGATGCTCCTTCGCCCACGACTTCTCCACGCGCACGTACCGCGGCGGGATCGCGAGGCGCAGCACGTCGCTCGCCGACCCGGCGGCCCGGTCGGCGACGCGGCGCGCGAGCGCCCACACCTCCGGCGCGAGCACCGGCACGAGCGTGGTGACCTCCTCGACCTCGCTGAGCCGGCCCTCGTACGCGCTCTGGTCGGCGAGCTCGACGATCCAGCCGCGGGCGAGCCGCCCGCCGCTGCGGAGCGGCACGCGCACGGCGGCGCCCGCCACCGCCTGGTCGGCGAGTGCCTCGGGGACGGCGTAGTCGAACAGCTGGTCGAGCTGCGGCAGGGGCGAGTCGATCGCGACCCTGGCGACGCGCCCGCCCGGCATCAGAGCCGTGCGGCGCTGCGCAGGTCGTCGACGCGGTCCGTGCGCTCCCAGGTGAACTCGGGCAGCTCGCGACCGAAGTGCCCGTAGGTCGAGGTCTTCGCGTAGATCGGCCGCAGCAGGTCGAGGTCGCGGATGATCGCCGCCGGACGCAGGTCGAACACCTCGCGGATCGCGCCGATGATGCGCTCCTCGGGCACGTGCGCGGTGCCGAACGTCTCGACGTAGAGGCCGACGGGGGCGGCCTTGCCGATCGCGTACGCGACCTGCAGCTCGAGCCGGTCGGCAAGGCCCGCGGCGACCGCGTTCTTCGCGACCCAGCGCATGGCGTAGGCGGCCGAGCGATCGACCTTCGACGGGTCCTTGCCGCTGAACGCCCCGCCGCCGTGACGGCTCGCGCCGCCGTAGGTGTCGATGATGACCTTGCGCCCGGTGAGCCCCGCGTCGCCCTGCGGCCCGCCGATCTCGAAGCGGCCGGTCGGGTTGATGAGCACCTGCACGCCGGTCGCGTCGAGGCCGGTGCGCTCGAGCACGGGACGGATGACCGTCTCCTCGACCTCGGCGCGCAGGGTGGCGGTGTCGACCCGCGGCGAGTGCTGCGTCGACAGCACGACCGTGTCGATCGTGCGCGCGACGTCGCCCTCGTAGCCGACCGTGACCTGCGTCTTGCCGTCGGGGCGCAGGTAGTCGAGCTCGCCCGAGCGGCGCACCGCGGCGAGCTGCTCGGCGAGGCGGTGGGCGGTCCAGATCGGGATGGGCATGAGCTCGGGCGTCTCGTTGACCGCGTAGCCGAACATGATGCCCTGGTCGCCCGCGCCCTGGCGGTCGAGCTCGTCGATGCTGGAGCCCTCGCGCGACTCGAACGCCTGGTCGACGCCCACGGCGATGTCGGGCGACTGGCCGCCGATCGAGATCGAGACGCCGCAGGAGCGGCCGTCGAACCAGACGTCGGAGGAGTCGTACCCGATCGAGGTGATGCGCTCGCGCACGATCGCCGGGATCTCGACGTACCCGGTCGTGCGCACCTCACCCGCGACGTGCACGAGGCCCGTGGTCACGAGCGTCTCCACGGCGACCCGGCTGTGCGGGTCGACGGTGAGGAGCGCATCGAGGATGCTGTCCGAGACCTGGTCGCAGATCTTGTCGGGATGCCCCTCGGTGACCGATTCGGAGGTGAACAGGCGGAGTTCGCTCATGCGGCTGGTTCGATGTCCCTTCGTGGCGCACGGACGCGCTGGCGCGGCATCCGTCGGTCTCAGACAACCATGTCGAGGATGCCGTGCGCCACCGACAGCTTGTCCCCGTTTACGCGTGTGACGACCTCGCCGCTCGCCCCGATCATCATGACGGCGTTGTCGGGCGTGCCGAAGCCCTCGCTCCAGCCGACGCGGTTGACGACCAGGAGGTCGCAGCCCTTCGCCTCGCGCTTGGCGCGCGCGACCTCGAGCAGGCGCTCGTCGTCGGGCTCGGTCTCGGCGGCGAAGCCCACCAGCACGGTGCCCTCGTGCGGCTCGTGGCCGAGCTCGGCGAGGATGTCGGGGTTGCGCACGAGCTCGAGCGTGAGCCCGTCGCCCGAGTCGTCCTTCTTGAGCTTCTGCTCGCTGACGGCGGCCGGCCGGTAGTCGGCGACCGCGGCGGCCATCACGACGACGTCGGCGCCCGGTGCGGCGGCGCGCACGGCCGCCCGCAGCTCCTCGGCGCTCGAGACGTGCCGCACGTCGCATCCGGCCGGCTCGTCGACCTCGAGGTTGGCGGCGATGAGCGTCACCTCGGCGCCGCGCGCACGAGCGGCGTCGGCGATCGCGACGCCCTGGCGACCGCTCGAGCGGTTGCCGAGGAAGCGCACGGGGTCGAGCGGCTCGCGGGTACCGCCCGCGGTCACGACGATGCGGCGTCCGGCCAGGTCGCCAGCGGGTGCCGTCGCGCGGGCGAGGGCTGCGGCGACGATGGTCGCCGGCTCCTCCATGCGGCCCGGGCCGCTGTCGGCGCCGGTGAGCTGGCCGACGGCGGGCCCGACGACGGTGACGCCGCGGGCGCGCAGCGTGGCGACGTTGGCCTGCGTGGCGGGGTTGCCCCACATCTCGGTGTGCATCGCGGGCGCGATGACCAGCGGCGCCTCCGAGGCGAGCACGGTGTTGCCGAGCAGGTCGTCGGCGAGGCCGGCCGCGAGGCGCGCGATGGTGTTCGCGGTCGCCGGGGCGATCACGATGAGGTCGGCGGCCTGGCCGATGGCCACGTGCCGCACCTCGGCGACGCCCTCGTAGAGCTCGTCGTGGACCGGGTTGCGGCTGATCGCCTCGAGGGTCGGGCGGCCGACGAACCGCAGCGCCGACTCGGTCGGCACCACGTGCACGTCGTGCCCGGCGAGCACCAGCTCGCGCACGACGCCGACCGCCTTGTACGCGGCGATGCCGCCGGTGATGCCGACGACGACGTTCAACGGCGCCACCTCGACGTCGGGACGGCTACTCGCCGGCCGGGGTGATCTTGAGCTTGTCCTCGTTGATCTCGTGCAGCGCCACCGAGAGCGGCTTGTCGTCGATCGTCGAGTCCACCAGCGGCCCGACGTTGTCGAACAGGCTGCCCTCGTGCAGGTCGGCGTAGTAGTCGTTGATCTGGCGCGCGCGCTTGGAGGCGAAGATGACGAGTGCGTACTTCGACTCGACCTTCGACAGCAGGTCGTCGATGGGCGGGTCGATGATGCCGGTCAGCTTGTCTGCCATGGCGTGCTCCTTCTGGGTGCGTGGGTCGCGCGGACGGTTGCGCGGAAGATCGTGGAAGCGGGCAGGCTACCGCCCGCGGGCCCGAGGCCGCATCAAGTCTACGACGTTCTGCGCGGCCTCGGCGACGTCGTGGTTCACGACCGTGTGGTCGAACTCGTCGACCGCGGCCAGTTCCACCCGCGCGGTCTCCAGTCGGCGCTGCTGTTCGGCGGGCGACTCCGTGCCGCGCCCGACCAGCCGCCGCACGAGTTCGTCCCACGTCGGCGGCAGCAGGAAGATGAGCGTCGCCTCGGGCATGGCCCTGCGCACCGACCGCGCTCCCTGGATGTCGATCTCGAGCAGCACGCTGTTGCCATCGGCGATCGCGCGCTCCACCGGCGCCTTCGGCGTGCCGTACCGGTGCGCGTTGTGCACCACGGCCCACTCGAGCAGTTCGTCCTCGGCCACCAGCCGGTCGAACTCGGCGTCGTCGACGAAGTAGTAGCTCTGCCCCTCGACCTCGCCGGGCCGTGGCGCACGCGTGGTGGCGGACACCGACAGCATGACGTCGGGGTGGTTGCGGCGGATGTAGGACGCCACCGTGCCCTTGCCGACCGCCGTCGGCCCGGCGAGCACGACGAGCCGGTTGCCGATGCCGCCGTGCGCGGCGATCCACTCGGCGAGGAATGCCCGCAGCGCGAGTCGCTGGCGGCGGCCGAGGCCACCGAGGCGCTTCGCGTCGGCGATGCCGAGGTCGCGCATGATGCGGACCCGCTTGGTCTCGCCGATCGCGGGCACCGAGGTGAGGAACTCCGTGACGCGCAGCGTGGCCTCGGGCGTCGACGCGTCCTCGAAGGCGACGCGGATCACGTCGAGCGGGCTGCGGCCGCCGTCGGCGATCGACGCCTTCACCGCCGCACGCGCCCGGCGGGCGGCGACGGCCGCACGCGACGCGGCGACGCGGTCGACCTCGGGCGGCGCGGGCGGACCGCTGCGCACGGGCTCAGCCACGGGACACCGCCGTCGCCTCGACGCGGCGCGCGATCGCGTCGCGGATGCCGTCGGGGCCCGCCGCCAGGATCGAGCGCGACTCGTTCGCGATCACGCCCGCCGTCCACGCACCGAAGGTGTCCTGCAGGTCGGCCAGCTCGGCGCCCTGGTGCCCGAACCCGGGCGCGAGCACCGGGGTGCGCGGGGTCGATGCCGCGTCGGGATCGATGCCCGCGGCCCGCAGGTCGACGGTCGCCCCGATCACCACGCCGGTCGAGCCGAACGGCTGCTCGCCCGCATCCGCCTCCTCGGCGTTCCACGCGGCGACGCCCGAGCAGATCGCCGCGGCCACGGTCGAGCCCTCGCGGCTGCCCTGCTGGAGCACCGACCGCTGGATCGCGGCCGCCTCGGGGTTCGAGGTCGCGGCGAGCACGAACAGCCCCTTCTCGTGCTGCTCGGCGAGCCGGTGCGTCGGGGCGAGGTTGCCGAGGCCCTGGTACGGGTTCACCGTGAGCGCGTCGGCCTCGAGCGGGGACCCGGGCTCGAGCCAGGCGCGCGCGTAGGCGTCCATGGTCGAGTCGATGTCACCGCGCTTGGCGTCGGCGATGACGAGGATGCCCGCACCCCGCGCCTCGGCGAGCACGCGCTCGAGCGCGGCGATGCCCGCCGAGCCGAACCGCTCGAAGAACGCCACCTGGGGCTTGCAGATGCCGACCCGCCCGGCCATCGCGTCGACGACGCGCAGGCCGAACTCGCGCACGCCCGCGCCCGATGCGGGGAGTCCCCAGGCGTCGAGCAGGCCCGCGTGCGGGTCGATGCCCACGCACAGCCGGCCGAACCGGTCGAACGACTCCCCCAGCCGCGTGCCGAACGATGCCACGTCAGACCGCCTTCCGTGCCAGCTCGTAGTCCTGCAGGCTCGTGACCTCGAACCCGCGGCGCACCGAGTCGACCGACGCGACCGCCGCCGACAGCTCGGCGATGGTCGTGAACAGCGGGATGTCGGCCGCGACCGCCGCCGCGCGGATCTCGTACCCGTCGGCGCGCGACGAGCGCCCGCTCGGCGTGTTGATGACGACGTCGACCATGCCCTGGTGGATGAGCTCGACGACCGAGGTCGGCGCCGCGTCGGTCTTCTCGTTGAACTTCAGCACGACGCCCGCCTCGATGCCGTTGCGGCGCAGAATCTCGGCCGTGCCCTCGGTCGCGACGACCGAGTAGCCGAGCTCGCGCAGGCGCAGCACGGGCAGGATCACGGCGCGCTTGTCGCGGTCGGACACCGAGACGAACACCGTGCCCTGCAGCGGCATGCCGCCGTACGCGGCGAGCTGCGACTTCGCGAACGCGCGCGGGAAGTCGCGGTCGATGCCCATGACCTCGCCGGTCGAGCGCATCTCCGGGCCGAGCACCGAGTCGACGATGTCGCCCTCGCGGGTGCGGAACCGGTGGAACGGCAGCACGGCCTCCTTGACGGCGACGGGCGCGTCGAACGGCACGGTCGAGCCGTCGGTCTCAGGCAGCAGCCCCTCCGCGACGAGCTCGGCGACGGTCGCGCCGACCATCACGCGCGACGCGGCCTTCGCGAGCGGGATGCCCAGCGCCTTCGAGACGAACGGCACGGTGCGGCTCGCGCGCGGGTTGGCCTCGAGCACGTAGAGCACGCCGGCGCCGATCGCGAACTGCACGTTGAGCAGCCCGCGCACGCCGACGCCCTGCGCGATCGCGAGGGTCGCCTCGCGCACGCGGTCGATCTGCGCCTTGCCGAGCGTGACCGGCGGCAGGGTGCAGCTCGAGTCGCCGGAGTGGATGCCGGCCTCCTCGATGTGCTCCATGATGCCGCCGACGTAGAGCTGCTCGCCGTCGTAGAGCGCGTCGACGTCGATCTCGATCGCGTCGTCGAGGAAGCGGTCGACGAGCAGCGGATGCGTCGGGCCGACGATGCCCTGGTCGGCGATGCGCTCGAAGTAGTCCACCAGCGAGGGCGTGTCGTAGACGATCTCCATGCCGCGGCCGCCGAGCACGAAGCTCGGGCGCACGAGCACCGGGTAGCCGATGCCCTCCGCGACCGCGATGGCCCCGTCGAGCTCGGTGGCCGTGCCGTTGCGCGGCGCGAGGAGCCCTGCGTCGTCGAGGATGCGCGAGAACTGGCCGCGCTCCTCGGCGAGGTCGATCGCCGACGGGCTGGTGCCGAGGATCGGCACGCCCGCGGCCTCGAGGCCGGCGGCGAGGCCCAGCGCGGTCTGGCCGCCGAGTTGCACCACGACGCCGACGAGCTCGCCCGACTGCGACTCGGCGTGGATGACCTCGAGCACGTCCTCGAGCGTGAGCGGCTCGAAGTACAGCCGGTCGCTCGTGTCGTAGTCGGTCGAGACCGTCTCGGGGTTGCAGTTGATCATGATCGTCTCGAACCCGGCGTCCGACAGCGCGAACGACGCGTGCACGCACGAGTAGTCGAACTCGACGCCCTGCCCGATGCGGTTCGGGCCCGAGCCGAGGATGACGACCTTGCGGCGGTCGCTCGGCGCGACCTCGGTCTCGAGGTCGTAGCTCGAGTAGTGGTACGGCGTGAGGGCGGGGAACTCGCCGGCGCACGTGTCGACGGTCTTGAAGACCGGGCGGATGCCGAGGTCGTGGCGCGCCGCACGGGCATCCGCCTCGTCGATGCCCCGCAGCTGGCCGATCTGCGCGTCGGAGAAGCCGTGCTCCTTCGCGAACCGGATCAGCGACTCGTCGAGCTCCGAAGCGGATGCCACGGTGTCGGCGACCTCGTTGATCAGCACGATCTGGTCGAGGAACCAGGGGTCGATCTTCGTGGCGTCGAAGAGCTGCTCGGCCGTGGCGCCCTTGCGGAGGGCCTGCTGCACGGCGACGATGCGGCCGTCGGTCGGCGTCTGCACGACCTCCAGCAGCTCCTCGACGCTGCGGGGCTCGTCGCCCCAGTGGAAGCTCGACCCGCGCTTCTCGAGCGAGCGCAGCGCCTTCTGCAGTGCCGACGCGTAGTTGCGGCCGATCGCCATGGCCTCGCCGACCGACTTCATGGTGGTCGTGAGCGTCGGGTCGGCGGCCGGGAACTTCTCGAACGCGAACCGCGGCACCTTCACGACGATGTAGTCGAGGGTCGGCTCGAAGCTCGCCGGGGTCACCCGGGTGATGTCGTTCGGGATCTCGTCGAGCCGGTAGCCGATCGCGAGCTTCGCGGCGATCTTCGCGATCGGGAAGCCGGTGGCCTTCGACGCGAGCGCCGAGGACCGCGAGACGCGCGGGTTCATCTCGATGACGATGATGCGGCCGTTCGACGGGTCGACGGCGAACTGGATGTTGCAGCCGCCGGTGTCGACGCCCACGGCGCGGATGATGTCGATGCCGATGTCGCGCAGCCGCTGGTACTCGCGGTCGGTGAGCGTGAGCGCCGGGGCGACCGTGATCGAGTCGCCCGTGTGCACGCCGACCGGGTCGACGTTCTCGATCGAGCAGACCACGACCGTGTTGTCGGCCGTGTCGCGCATGAGCTCGAGCTCGTACTCCTTCCAGCCGAGGATGGACTCCTCGAGGAGCACCTCGGTCGTGGGCGAGTCGTGCAGGCCCGCGCCGGCGATGCGGCGGAGGTCGGCCTCGTCGTAGGCGAAGCCCGAGCCGAGGCCGCCCATCGTGAACGACGGGCGCACGACGAGCGGGTAGCCGAGGTCGTCCGCGGCGGCGAGCACCTCGTCCATCGTGTGGGCGATGTGCGAGCGCGCGACGTCGGCGCCGCACTCGACCACGAGCTCCTTGAAGAGCTGGCGGTCCTCGCCCTTGCGGATCGCGTCGACCTTCGCGCCGATGAGCTCCACGCCGTGCTTGGCGAGGATGCCCGCCTCCTCGAGCGCGATCGCCGCGTTCAGCGCGGTCTGGCCGCCCAGCGTCGGGAGCACCGCGTCGGGCTTCTCCTTGATGATGATCGACTCGAGGATCTCGGGGTTGATCGGCTCGACGTAGGTGGCGTCGGCGAAGCCCGGGTCGGTCATGATCGTCGCCGGGTTCGGGTTGACCAGGATCACCCGCACGCCCTCCGAGCGGAGCACGCGGCAGGCCTGGGTGCCGGAGTAGTCGAACTCGGCCGCCTGGCCGATGACGATCGGGCCGGACCCGATGACGAGGACCGAGTTGATGTCGTCGCGCTTGGGCATCAGTTGCCGTTCTCCTTGCTCGCGATGACCATGTCGCGGAACCGGTCGAAGAGGTAGTTCGCGTCGTGCGGGCCGGCCGCCGACTCGGGGTGGTACTGCACCGAGAACGCGGGGATGTCGAGGCAGTTGAGGCCCTCGACCACGTCGTCGTTCAGGTCGATGTGGCTGACCTCGACGCGGCCGAAGCCCTGGCTCGACTCGGTCACGCCCTCACGGGGCGCGTCGACCGCGAACCCGTGGTTGTGCGCGGTGATCTCGACCCGGCCCGTGGCGCGGTCGAGCACCGGCTGGTTGATGCCGCGGTGGCCGAACGGCAGCTTGTACGTGCCGAAGCCGAGCGCGCGGCCGAGCAGCTGGTTGCCGAAGCAGATGCCGAAGTACGGCAGCCCGGTGCGCAGGGCGGCGCGCAGCAGCTCGACATGGTGGTCGGATGCCCCGGGGTCGCCGGGCCCGTTCGAGAAGAACAGCGCATCGGGGGCGAGCGCCAGGAGCTCCTCGACCGTGACGGTCTGCGGCAGCACGTGCACGTCGAAGCCGCGCTCGGCGAGGTAGCGGAGCGTGGAGGTCTTGACGCCCAGGTCGAGCACGGCGACCGAGCCGACCCGCTCGCCCTCGGCGTCGAGCGAGTAGCCCTCGGTCGTGGAGACGGCGCCGGACAGGTTGCGCCCGGTCATCTCCTCGCCGCCGCGCACGAGCGCGAGCTGCTCGTCGTCGGAGAGCGCCGCGTCGGCACCCGAGAAGATGCCCGCGCGCATCGCGCCGTCGGCGCGGATGTGGCGAGTGACCGCGCGCGTGTCGATGCCGCTGATGCCGACGACGCCGCCCGCGACGAGGTCGTCGTCGAGGCTGCGCTGGGCGCGGAAGTTCGACACGACCCGGGAGGGGTCGCGCACGACGTACCCGGACACCCAGATGCGCGAGGACTCCATGTCCTCGTCGTTCGCACCGGTGTTGCCGATGTGCGGCGCGGTCATGAGCACGATCTGACCCGCGTACGACGGGTCGGTCAGCGTCTCCTGGTAGCCGGTCATGCCGGTGGCGAACACCGCCTCGCCCAGCGTGCGGCCGGTCGCGCCGTAGGCGCGTCCGGCGTATCGGGTGCCGTCCTCGAGCACGAGGACCGCAGGTCCCGCGTCCTTCCCGGGGATCGCCATGTCAGGCCTCGCTTCCGTTGTCGCCGCCGGCGGCCGCATCGGCCCCGGCGAGTGTGCTGAGGGCCTCCACGATGCGGGTGGCGTCGCCGACCCGCTGGGCCCTGAGATATGTGTCGACGACCAGGTCGTCGGGAGTGTCGGCGTCGTGGTCGGCGGCCGTCCCGGCGCGCCACGCGACGGCGATGAGCCCCTCGGGCTCCACGCCGCGGTCGATCGCCCAGCTCGCGGTCGTCACCTCGACGAGCGCGTCGGCCGGCAGGTAGACCGGCGCCTCACCGACCAGGTCGAGCAGCACGCCGTCCTCGCGCACGTCGATGCGGCCCGCCGCGCGGAAGCCGAGCCCGCGCGGCGCGAGCCGCTCGACCGGGCGCCGGTGCGGCGTGGTCGCCACGTGCATGACGGGCGCCTCGAGCACGACCGCCCCGGGCTCGCCCGGCTGCGGGTGGTCGACGATGCCGGCGTCGCGCCGGCGGCGCGCGCGCCAGGAGACGAGCATGAGCGCGACCACGATCGCGACGATGACGGCGACGACGATGCCGCCGATCGCGTAGTTATCCACGGGCGCCTCCCGCGACCTCGTCCGCCGGACGCACCTCGCCGTCGAGCACGGTCGGCACTCCGCGGTGGAACGTCGCGACCACGCGTCCCGGCAGCGTTCGGCCGAGGTACGGCGAGTTGCGGCTGCGGCCCGCGAGCGAGCCGACGCCGAACTCGGCGCGCACGGTCGGGTCGTAGAGCGTGAGCTCGGCGGGCGCGCCCGCCTCGAGCGCGTGCCCGTGGCCGGCCAGGCTGCCGATCCGCGCGGGCGCGGACGACATGACCCGGGCCACGTCCTCCCAGCCGAAGCGGCCGGTCTCGACCATGGCCTCGTGCACGACCGACAGGGCGGACTCGAGCCCGACCATGCCGTTGGCCGCGGCATCCCACTCGCACTCCTTCGACTCGGCGGGGTGCGGCGCGTGGTCGGTCGCGACGATGTCGATCGTGCCGTCGGCCAGCGCGTCGCGCAGCGCCTCGACGTCGGCGGCCGTGCGCAGCGGCGGGTTGACCTTGTACCGGGCGTCGTAGCTCGCGACCAGGTCGTCGGTGAGCAGCAGGTGGTGCGGGGTGACCTCGGCGGTGATGCGGATGCCGCGGGCCTTCGCCCACCGGACCACCTCGACCGAGCCCGCCGTGGAGAGGTGGCAGACGTGCAGCCGGCTGCCGACGTGCTCGGCGAGCAGCGCGTCGCGCGCGATGATCGCCTCCTCGGCGACCGCGGGCCAGCCGCGCAGGCCGAGCTCGCCCGACAGGGCGCCCTCGTTCATCTGCGCGCCCCCGGTGAGGCGCGGCTCCTGCGCGTGCTGCGCGATCACGCCGTCGAAGGCCTTCACGTACTCCAGCGCCCGGCGCATGAGCAGCGGGTCGGCGACGCAGAGGCCGTCGTCGGAGAACACGCGCACCTTCGCCCGCGAGGCGGCCATCGCGCCGAGCTCGGCGAGCCGCTCCCCCGCGAGGCCGACCGTGACCGCGCCGATCGGCTGGACGGTGACGTAGCCCGCGTCCTCGCCGAGGCGCAGCTCCTGCTCGACCACGCCGGCCGTGTCGGCGACGGGCGAGGTGTTCGCCATCGGGAAGACGGCCGTGTAGCCGCCCGCCGCGGCCGCGCGGCTGCCGGTGAGCACGGTCTCGCTCTGCTCGAACCCCGGCTCGCGCAGGTGCGTGTGCAGGTCCACGAGACCCGGCAGGGCCAGGAGGCCGTCGGCGTCGATGATCGTCGCGCCCGCGGCATCCGCCACCGAGCCGATCTCGGCGATCAGGCCGCCATCGAGCAGGACGTCGCCCCGCGTGCCGTCGACCAGGGTCGCGCCGCGGATGAGCGTGCGGCTCACGCCGCCTCCTCCCGCTCACCGGACAGCAGCAGGTACAGGGCAGCCATTCTCACCGAAACTCCGTTCGCAACCTGTTCGAGCACCGTGGACTGGGCCGAGTCGGCGGCCGACGCCGCGATCTCGAAACCCCGGTTCATCGGCCCCGGATGCATGACCATGGTAGTCCGCGGCAGTCGCGCGAACCTGGCGTCGTCGAGCCCCCAGGTGCGGGAGTACTCGCGACTGTTGGGGAAGAAGGCGGCGTGCATGCGCTCGGCCTGCACGCGCAGCATCATCACCGCGTCGGGGCCGGCGTCGATCGCCGCGTCGAGGTCGTAGCCGACCTGCGCGGGCCACGCCGAGACGTCGACCGGCAGCAGCGTGGGCGGGGCGACGAGCGTGACCTCGGCGCCCAGCGCGTCGAGCAGCCAGACGTTCGAGCGGGCCACGCGCGAGTGCAGCACGTCGCCGACGATCACCACGCGCGCGCCGTCGAGGCCGCGCCCGCGCGACGCGTCGCCGTGCAGGCGCCGGCGCATCGTGAACGCGTCGAGCAGGGCCTGGGTCGGATGCTCGTGGGTGCCGTCGCCGGCGTTCACGACGCCCGCGTCGATCCAGCCGCTCGTCGCGAGGGTCTGGGGGGCGCCGGATGCCTGGTGGCGCACGACCACCGCGTCGGCACCGATCGCCTGCAGCGTCTGCGCGGTGTCCTTGAGGCTCTCGCCCTTCGAGACGCTCGAGCCCTTCGCGCTGAAGGTGATCACGTCGGCCGAGAGCCGCTTCGCCGCCGCTTCGAACGAGACCCTGGTGCGCGTGGAGTCCTCGAAGAAGAGGTTCACGACCGTGCGGCCGCGCAGCGTCGGGAGCTTGCGCACCTCGCGCTGCTGCACGGCGGCCATGTCCTCGGCGATGTCGAGCAGTTCGATCGCCTGCTCGCGGCCGAGGTCGCGGGTCGAGAGCAGGTGCCTCATCGCACGCCCCCCTCGATCGAGACGCCGTCCTCGCCGTCGACCTCGCGCAGGTGCACGTTGATGCGCTCGCTCGCGGCGCTCGGCAGGTTCTTGCCCACGAAGTCGGCGCGGATCGGGAACTCGCGGTGCCCGCGGTCGACCAGCACCGCCAGTCGCACCGCGCGGGGCCGTCCGATGTCGGCCAGCGCGTCGAGTGCCGCGCGGATGGTGCGCCCCGAGTAGAGCACGTCGTCGACGAGCACGACCGTGCGGTCGTCGATGCCGACCGGCACGTCGGTCGGCGCGGGCGTGCGCGTGCGGGTGTGCGACAGGTCGTCGCGGTACATGGTCACGTCGAGCGAGCCCGCGAGCGCGGCGGGGGCGTTCGGCTCGATGCGTCGGATGATCTCGGCGATGCGGGCGGCGAGGATCACGCCGCGCGTCGGGATGCCGAGGATGACGAGGTCGTCGGCGCCGCGATTCGACTCGAGGATCTCGTGGGCGATGCGCGTGAGCGCGCGTTCGATGTCGGCCTGCTGCAGCACGGGGCGCACAGCCATGCGGACTCCCTTCTCCGCCTCACGGGACGGACTTCAAAGGATGTCGGTTTCGTCGATCCTACCAGCGGTTCCTGTGCGTTCCGCGCAGGCCGGGGGGTGCGCCCGACGGCGGGCGCGGCGGGTTCACTCGCCGGTGATGAAGGCGCGCACGGCCTCGCCGTCGAACTCGCCGGTGTAGGCGGCGCCGTCGACCAGCAGGGTCGGCGTGCCCTCGATGCGCTCGATCTCGGCGCCCTCGATGGGCCCGGTCAGCGCGGCGTCGTTCGACGCCTGCACCCAGTCGACGTACGTGTTCGCGGCGATGCAGTCCGCAGCGCCCGGCGCGCCGACTCCCGAGGCGAGCGATGCGAGCGCGTCGTCGTCGAGCCCCGCGGCATCCGTCGGCTGGTTCTCGAACACCGCGGCGACCATCGGCAGCAGCGCGTCCGGCTGCTCGGCGGCGACGCAGGTCATCGCCGAACCGGCGCGCGACGAGTACGCCGTGTCGGAGGACCGGTCGAGGAAGTTCATCGGGTGGATCGAGTAGGTGATCGTGCCGTCCGCGACGAGCTCGGCGAGCACGTCGCCCGCGGCGTCCTCGAACAGCGCGCAGTGCGGGCAGAACGGGTCGACGTACGCGGATACGGCGATGTCGCCCGTGCCGACAACCAACGCGAGGTCGTCGAGGTGCGCCGCGCCGACCGTGCCCGCGGGGAGGTCCGTGGGTGTGGCATCTGTACCCTCGTCGGCGGCGCAGCCGGCGAGCACGAGCGCGAGCGCCGCAGCGCCGAGGAGCACTCCGGCGCGGCGGATCACGAGCGGTCCCCCGCCACCGCCGAGAGCAGGCCGTTCACGAAGCCGGCCGAGTCGTCGGTCGAGAGCACGGTCACGGCCTCGACCGCCTCCGAGATCGCGACGCCGTCGGGCACCTCGTCGTTGTGGACGATCTCCCACACGGCGATGCGCAGCACGGCGCGGTCGATCGCGGGCATGCGCTCGAGCGTCCAGCCGCGTGAATGCGACGTGATGAGCTCGTCGATCTCGGCGCGGTGGTCGATCACGCCGTCGACAATCTCGCGGGCGTAGAGCCACGACGCCTGCCGCTCGGGCTCGCCGGCTGCGCGCTCCGCCTCGTCGGCGAGCACGCGCTCGACCGGGACCTCGCGGAGGTCCGCCGCGTAGAGCATGTCCAGCGCGCGCTTGCGCGCCTTCGTGCGGGCGCTCACTAGTCGTTCACGCGTCCGAGGTAGTCGCCGCTGCGGGTGTCGACCTTCACCTTGGTGCCGGTCTCGAGGAACAGCGGCACCTGGATCTCGTAGCCGGTCTCGAGGGTCGCGGGCTTGGTGCCGCCGGTCGAGCGGTCGCCCTGGAGGCCCGGCTCGGTGTAGGTGATCTCGAGCACGACGGATGCCGGCAGGTCGAGGTACAGCGGGTTGCCGTCGTGCATGGCGATGGTCACCGGCTGGTTCTCGAGCATGTAGTTCTTGGCGTCGCCGACGACCGTGTCGGTCACGCTGACCTGGTCGTAGTCGGTGGCGTCCATGAACACGAAGCTCTCGCCGTCGTTGTACAGGTAGGTGTAGTCGCGACGGTCGACGTTCTGGATGTCGACCTTGGCGCCGGCGTTGTAGGTGCGGTCGACGACCTTGCCCGAGACGACGTTCTTCAGCTTGGTGCGCACGAACGCGCCGCCCTTGCCGGGCTTGACGTGCTGGAACTCGATCACCGTCCAGAGCTGTCCGTCGATGCTCAGGACGACGCCGTTCTTGATGTCCGCAGTGCTCGCCATGTTGTGTTTCCGTTTCGATAGAGAAAGTCCGCGGGCGCGCCGAATCGGCTGCGGCCCGCAGAGCAGTCTAGACGCCGGGCGGGCCTACGGCCCAATGCATCACCCGATCAGACGGCCGATCTGGTCGATCGCGAGGCGGTAGGAGTCGGGCCCGAACCCGGCGATGACGCCGGTCGCGATCTCGGACACGACGCTGTAGCCGCGGAACGCCTCCCGAGAGTGCGGGTTCGACAGGTGCACCTCGATGAGCGGCAGGCCGGACTTCGAGACCATCGCGGCCGCGTCGCGCATGCCGTAGCTGTAGTGCGTGAACGCGGCGGGGTTCAGCACCACGGGGCAACCGCGGTCGACCGCCTCATGCAGCCAGCCGATCAGCTCGCCCTCGTGGTCGGTCTGGCGCAGCTCGAGTTCGATGCCGGCGGGGGCGGATGCCTCGAGGTCCGCGCGGATGTCGTCGAGCGTCGCCGACCCGTAGACCTCGGGCTCGCGCGTGCCGAGCCGGCCGAGGTTGGGTCCGTTCAGCACCAGCACCGTCGTCATGGTCGTCAGCCTACCGGCGAGGCGGGCGGCCTCGGTGCGGGCCCGGGCGACCACGGCTCGGGCTCCTGCGGCTGCGTGCCCTCGGTCGGCGGCGGGTACCCCTGCGCCACGATCAGCTCCGGTCGATACGGCCGGTCGTTGCCGACCGCGAGCGCCCAGGCGAACGGCACCAGCACGCCGAGCGCGACGTAGCCGCCGTCGCGCCCGAATGCGATGCCGGTCCGGTGCATGCCCATCCAGAGGAAGATCGACGTGACCCAGGATCCACCCGGTACGAGCTGCAGCCAGGTCAGGTGGCCCGGCTGCCCACCGAGGCGCAACCAGGAGAACGTGCGGAGGAACGGCACCCAGGCCCGCCACGGCGGGATCCCGACGCGACCGAACAGCACGGTGAGGCCCGCGCCCACGAGCAGCCAGCCGAGCATGAGCGAGACGACGACGATCACCAGCGTGATGCCGACGACGGTGGTCAGCCAGAGCGCCGCCCACCCGTAGGCGTCCTCGCTGTAGGCGTAGTCCAGCACCTCGGCGTCGTCCGGGTCCGCGAGGGCCACGTCCCCGGCGACGTCGCCCACGAGCGGCGCGCCGCCGAAGTGCACCGCCGCGCACTCGATCGTCGGCGAGTCCCGGAACGACGCGCGCGTCGCGTACCACGCCGTCCACGACAGCGCCACGCCGCCGCCGACGCCCCACTCCGGGTCGAACCACGAATCGCAGACGTCGTTCGTGATCGCCAGCGTCTCGTCCTGACCCGGATAGGGCTCGGGGATCACCTCGCGGTGGTAGAGCTGCGCGTCGTGCGGCTGCGCGCAGTCGACGACCCGCGCGACGGCGACCTGCTCGCCCGATCCGGCGATGGCGAGGGTGAAGCACTCCCCGACGGCGACCTCCGTGACCTCGACGAGGCTCGGGTCGATGAGCGTGCCGGCCTCGTCGGCGGCGGCGAGGGTCGTGGCCAGCGGAGCCCCGAGGCGGTCGACCGCGAGGCACTCGATGAACCCGTTCGCAGCGAAGTCCTCCGCGTCGGGGATGCGGTACACGGCCTCCAGGCCGGTCTCCTCGAGGTACACGTCGGTCCCGTGCATCGCCCGGTCGCACACGGTCGCGGCGCGCTCGACGAGCGCATCCGCGCCCGGGTACTCGCCGTGCACCGCAGACCGCGTGTAGACCTCGGCGTCGTGGGGCACGTCGCAGGACGCGAGCGTCACGTCGGTGACCACGCCGGAGCCGTCGTACTCGACCAGGTCGACGCACGTGCCGAACTCCAGCTCGCCCGGCGCGGCGAGCTGCGGCTCGGACTCCGCAGCGGCCACCGGTGCGACCGGCAGCAGCATGCCCACCGCCAGGGCCGCGATCGCCGCGACCCTGCCGGCCCTCACGAACCGATCTCCTGGTACGCCGCGAACAGCAGCGATGCCTCGGGCGCCTGCAGCACCGTGGGCTTGGCGAGATCGTCGAGCACGATGAAGCGCAGCATCGCACCGCGCGCCTTCTTGTCGCGCTGCATCGTGGCGAGCAGCGTGTTCCAGCGGCCGACGGGGTAGGTGGTCGGGAGGCTCAGCAGGTCGAGCACCCGGCGGTGCCGGTCGACGACCTCGTCGGAGAGCCGCCCGGCGAGGCGAGACAGCTCGGCGGCGAACATCATGCCCACCGCGACCGCGGCGCCGTGGCGCCACTGGTAGCGCTCGGCGTGCTCGATGGCGTGCCCGAGGGTGTGGCCGTAGTTGAGGATCTCGCGCAGGCCCTGCTCGGTGAAGTCCTCGCTGACGACCTCGGCCTTCATGGTGATCGCGAGCTCGACGACGCGGCGGAACTCCGGCGTCGCGGGATCGGTCGCTGCGGCGGCATCCGCCTCGATGATGTCGAGGATCTCCGGGTACCGGATGAACCCCGCCTTCACGATCTCGGCGAAGCCGGCCAGGATCTCGTTCGTCGAGAGCGTGTCGAGGTGGTCGAGGTCGCAGAGCACCGCGGACGGCGCGTAGAAGGCGCCGACGAGGTTCTTGCCCTCTGCGGTGTTGATGCCCGTCTTGCCGCCGACGGCCGCGTCCACCATGCCGAGCACCGTGGTCGGCACCTGCACGAGCTTCACGCCGCGCAGCCAGGTCGCGGCGACGAACCCGGCGAGGTCGGTCACCGCTCCCCCGCCGAACCCGATCACCGCGTCGCTGCGGGTGAAGTCGGCCTGCCCCATCACCTGCCAGCAGAACGCGGCGACCTCCACGCGCTTGCCCGCCTCGGCATCGGGCACCTCGGCGAGCAGCACGTCGTACCGCCCGAGCAGCGCCTCGCGGAGCGCCGCGGCCTTCGCGCCGAGGGTGGGCGGATGCACCATGAGCACCTTCGACACCCCGCCGCCGAGCGCCTCGGCCACGCCGTCGGCCGTGATGCCGCGGCCCACCCGCACGTCGTAGCCGTCGTCGGGCCCGCCGACCCGGATCGTCGTCGTCTCGTCGGTCACGCGTCGTTCCTCCACCAGTCGCAGATCAGGTCGGTCAGCTGTGCGGCCGTGCCCCGGTTCGTGTCGACGACCAGGTCGGCCAGGGCGTCGTAGACGGGCCGGCGCTCGGCGGCGATGCGGGCCCACGCGTCGATGCCGCCGCCGTCGAGCAGCGGCCTGCGCGCGCCGCCGGCACCGAGCCGCGCCGCGACCGTGGCCTCGTCGACCAGCAGCCGCACGACGGATGCCCCGGCGAGGTCGTGCTGCGTGTCGCGATCGAGCACCGCGCCGCCGCCGAGCGAGACCACCGCGCGCTCGCGCAGCGCCGCGGCCACCGCCTCGCGCTCCTTGGCCCGGAACGACGCCTCGCCCTCGCGCGCGAACAGCTCGTGGATCGGCCCGTGCTTCGCCACGACGTCGGCGTCGGTGTCGATGAACGGCAGCTCGAGGCGCGCCGAGACGCGCCGCCCCAGCTTGGTCTTGCCCGATCCCATCGGGCCGATGAGCACGAGCGGGAGCGGCCGCTCAGGCATCCGCGTCGACGGTCGCGGCGGATGCCACGCGGGTGGCGAGCCGCTCGGGGATGGCCTCGAGGTAGCCGCGCAGGTTGCGGGCCGTCTCGGCGACCGAGTCGCCGCCGAACTTCTCCAGCACCGCGTTCGCGAGCGTCAGCGCGACCATCGCCTCGGCGACGACGCCCGCGGCGGGCACGGCGCACACGTCGGAGCGCTGGTGGTGCGCGGTGGCGGCCTCCCCCGAGGCGACGTCGACCGTGCGCAGCGCGCGCGGCACCGTCGCGATCGGCTTCATGCCGGCGCGCACGCGCAGCACGGTGCCCGTCGACATGCCTCCCTCGGTGCCGCCGGCACGATCGCTCACGCGCGAGATGAGGCCGTCGTCGAGGTCGAGCTCGTCGTGCGCCTCCGACCCGCGGCGGGTCGTGGTCAGGAAGCCGTCGCCGACCTCGACGCCCTTGATGGCCTGGATGCCCATGAGCGCGGCCGCGAGCTGCGAGTCCAGCCTGCGGTCCCAGTGCACGTGCGAGCCGAGCCCCGGGGGCACGCCGTAGGCGAGCACCTCGACGACGCCGCCGAGCGTGTCGCCCTCCTTGTGCGCGAGGTCGACCTCGGCGACCATGCGCTCGGAGGTCTCGGCGTCGAAGCAGCGCAGCGGGTCGGCGTCGAGCGCGTCGACGTCGTCGGGTGCGGGCAGCGGGCGACCCTCGGGCACGCGCACCGGGCCGATCGCGATGGTGTGCGCGACCAGCTCGATGCCGAGCTCCGACAGGAACGAGCGGGCCACCGCGCCGAGCGCGACGCGGGCGGCGGTCTCGCGGGCGCTCGCGCGCTCGAGCACCGGGCGGGCCTCGTCGAAGCCGTACTTCTGCATGCCGACGAGGTCGGCGTGGCCCGGGCGCGGTCGGGTGAGCGGTGCGCCGCGTCCGCGCGAGAGCTTCTCGGGGTCGACCGGTTCGGGGCTCATGACCTCGGTCCACTTCGGCCACTCGGTGTTGCCGATGCGCACGGCGACCGGGCTGCCGAGGCTCAGCCCGTGGCGCACGCCGCCCGAGATCGCGAGCTCGTCCTGCTCGAACTTCATGCGCGCGCCGCGGCCGTACCCGAGCTTGCGGCGGGCGAGGTCGGAGCGGATGTCGTCGAGGAGCACGGGCACCCCTGCCGGGAGTCCTTCGAGGATCGCGACGAGTTCGGGGCCGTGCGATTCCCCCGCGGTGAGCCATCGGAGCATGGGGACTATCCTCCCATGTCGCCGAGCGCATGACGCATCGCGCGCAACACGGACGTCTCGTCGGGCAGCTCGGCCTCCGGGTCGCCGAGCGCGAAGATGCGCACCTGCACGAGCGCCTGGTGGAGCAGCATCGGCAGACCGGAGATCACGGGCCTGCCGGCATCCGCCCAGACCGTCGCGGTCGCCGTCGGCCATGGCGCGTACGCCACGTCGAAGAGGGTCGAACCCGCCACGAGCGCGTCGGACACCGGCACGCCCGGCGCGGTTCCTCCGGGGAGGCAGCTCACCGCGAGGGACGCGCCGTCGGCCGCGGCCAGGCCCGAGAGGTGCAGCGGATGCACCGCCACGCCCAGTTCCCCGCCCAGCGCGACCAGGCCGGCCGCCTTCTCCGGCGTGCGCGCGTAGACCTCGACCCACTCGGCACCGAGCTCCGCGAGCGCGACGAGGGCCGACGTCGCCGTCGCCCCGGCGCCCACCAGCACGGCCCGGCCGACGTCGCCGACGCCCCGCTCGCGCAGGGCGCGCACGATGCCCGCGACATCCGTGTTGAACCCGAGCCGGCGGCCGTCGTCCGCGCAGAGCACCGTGTTCACGGCGTTCGTGAGCCGGGCGACCCGGTCGATGCCGTCGAGCGCCGGGATCACGTCCCGCTTCAGCGGCATCGTGAGCGAGAGCCCGCGCCACGGTTCGCGCAGCGCGCGCACGAACGGGGCGATGCCCTCGCCGGTCATCTCGATGACCTCGTAAGTCCAGTCGAGGCCGAGCTCGCCGTACGCGGCACGGTGCAGCACCGGGCTCCGCGAGTGCACGATCGGCGAGCCGAGCACCGCGAGTCGCCTGCCGCGGGGAAGCTCAGCCACCGTACTCGGGGTGGTCGGCGAGCCACGCGAGGTACTGCTGCACGGCCGCCTCGTGCTCGCCGAGCGTGGTGCTGAACACCGTCTCGCCCGTGTCGAGGTTCACCGTCACGAAGTACACCCAGGTGCCGTCGGCCGGGTTCAGCGCCGCGTCGATGCCGAGGTCGCCGGGGTTGCCGATCGGCCCGGGCGGCAGGCCCGGGTGCACGTACGAGTTGTACGGGTTCGAGGCGTCGGCGCGCTCGGCGTCGGTGGTGGTGATCACGCCGTCCTCACCGATGCCGTAGTGCACCGTCGAGTCGAACTGGAGCAGCCCGTTCGTGGGCGACGCGTCGGAGAGGCGGTTCTGGATGACCCGCGAGACCTTGTAGTAGTCCTCGCGCAGGCCGGCTTCGCGCTCGAGCATGGAGGCGATGATGATCGTCTCCCAGCGGTCCTCGGGCGCGACCCCGGCCTCGTCGAGGGCCTGGAACTGGCGGTCGACGAGCGTCTGGATCACCTCGTCGGCCGTCGCATCGGGGCCGAACGTGTAGGTCGCGGGGAACAGGAAGCCCTCGACGGTCTCTGCCTCGGCGGGCAGGCCGAGCGCGGCCGGGTCGGCCGCGGCCGCCTGCAGCTCGTCGACCGGGATGCCGGTGCCCTGCGACGCAGCCGACAGTGCGTTCTCCGCCCACATCCCCTCGGTGATCACGAACGTGTTCTCGAGTCGGTTCGCGTCGTCGAGCAGCGCGTCGAGCGCGGACTGGGCGCTCATCTCGGTCGCGATCTGGTACGCGCCCGGGAAGAAGGTGGGGTTCTGCTCGAGGATCAGCTCGTAGAAGGCGTCGAACGACGCGGTGACGCCCTGGTCGTGCAGGTTGCGCGCGATGTCCTCGCCGGTGTCGCCGTCCTCGATCATGAAGACGAGCTCGCCGGTGCCGGTACCGGTGTAGTCGGGGGCCGGTTCGAAACGTTCCATGAACGCGGCGAGCGGTGCCTGCACGGCGAAGTAGCCGCCGACCAGCACGCCGACGATCACCAGCAGCACCACGAGGCAGCCCCAGCCGCCGCGCCGGCGCTCGGTCGGCTCGTGGTCGTCGCCGAACTCGAGCGGCCCCGGCTCGGCGGCGGTCGTGCGCCGCGCCGGCGCCTGCTGCGGCTCGGGCGCCTCGGCCTGGCGCGCCTCGCGCCTCGAGGCCGGCGCCTTGCGCCCGCGCGCCGCGGCGGCCGCCTCCGCCTCGCGCATCTCCCGGCGCGTCATGGGCCGGCCCTGCGGCGCCTGCGCCGCGGGCTGCTCGGGGCGCTCGGCGCGACCCGCACCGCCACCCGGCTGGCCGGAGAGCATCTGGTCCCAGTCGAGCCCGTCGTCGTGGTGCGACCGGCCGCGACGACCGTCGCTCGGCGGGGGATATGACACGGGCTCAGCGTCCTTCGTTCGGGGCGACGACGGTTCCGGGCGGGTTCGGGGCGGCCCGCTCCGCGTCGAGGGCGTGCTGGAGAATGATAACGGCCGCGACCTGATCGACCACCGGCCGGTGCTGCTTGGTGCGCTTGCCCGCGCTGCGCAGGGCCGAGTGCGCCGAGACGGTCGAGAGCCGCTCGTCGACGAGCCGGACCGGGGCGGCGGATGCGGCGGCCAGCCGGCCGGCGAACGCCACCGCGTCCTCGGTCGAGGCCGTCGCCTGACCCGACATCGACAGCGGGTGGCCGACGACGATCTCGATCGCCTCGAGCTCGTTCGCGAGCTCGACGATGCGGCGCAGGTCGGCGCCCGACTCGTCGTCGCGCGGCACGGTCTCCACCGGGGTCGCGAGCATCGCGTGCGGGTCGCAGCGGGCCACGCCCACGCGCGCCCGGCCGACGTCCACGCCGAGCCTGACCCCCGGGCGGAGGGTCACGCGACCGCCCGGCGCACGGCCTCGAGCGCGGCGGGGATCGCCTGGACGTCCTGGCCGCCGCCCTGGGCGAGGTCGTCCTTGCCGCCACCGCCGCCGCCGAGCACGCCGGCCATCTGCTTGGCGAGCGCGCCCGCCTTCAGACCCTGCTCGCGCGCGGCGGGGTTGGTCGCGACGATCGCCACCGGGCGGGACTTCACGACCGCGGTGAGCGCGACCACGGCGGCATCCGTGCCGAGCTTCTCGCGCACGCCCGTGGCGAGCATGCGCAGGTCGTCGCCCGAGCCGAGTTCGCCGAGGTCCTCCGCGACCAGGCGTGTCTGCCCCACCCGGGCGGCCTTCTCGGCGATCGACGGGATGCGGTCGCCGAGCGCCCGCGCCTCGTACTGTGCGATGCGCTTCTCGGCCGTCTTCAGCGACTGCACGAGCTCGTTGACCCGGTCGACCAGCTGGTCCTGCGGGGTCTTGAGGTTGGTCGTGAGCTCGGACACGAGCGCGCGCTCCGCGGCGAACCGGCGGAACGCGTCGAGGCCGACCAGCGACTCGACGCGCCGGTTGGTCGAGCCCACCGACGACTCGCCGATCAGGTTGATCATGCCGATCTCGGCGCTCGTGCGCACGTGCGTGCCCGCGCAGAGCTCGCGCGACCACGGGCCGCCGATGTCGACGACGCGCACGGTGTCGCCGTACTTCTCGCCGAACAGCGCCATCGCGCCGAGCTCCTTGGCCTCGGCGAGCGGCATCTCTCGGGTGACGACCTCGAGGTTGTCGCGCACGGCGTTGTTCGAGATCTCCTCGATCTCGCTGCGGGTCTCGGCCGACAGCGCGCTGTTCCAGCCGAAGTCGAGGCGCAGGTACCCGGCCTTGTTGAACGAACCCGACTGGTGCGCGTTCGGGCCCAGCACCTGGCGCAGGGCGGCGTGGATGACGTGCGTGCCCGAGTGCGCCTGCGTGGCGCCGCGGCGGTACGACTCGTCGACCAGCGTGGTGGCGCGATCGCCCGCGGCGACCTCGCCGCTCACGACCTCGACCGTGTGGCTGATCAGGCCCTTCACGGGCTTCTGCACGTCGAGCACCTTCAGCTCGTAACCGTCGCCGACGATCAGGCCCTGGTCGGCCGCCTGGCCGCCCGCCTCGGCGTAGAGCGACGTCTCGGCGAGCACGACCTCGGCGGTCTGCCCCGCGCTCGCGACCGCGACCGGCCGGCCGCCGACGAGCAGCCCGAGCACGGTCGACTCGGTCGTGAGGTCGGTGTAGCCCGTGAAGACGGTCTCACCCTTGGCGCGCAGGTCGGCGTACACGGAGAGGTCGGCCAGCGCCTTCTTCTTCGACTTCGCGTCGGCCTTGGCGCGCGAGCGCTGCTCGGCCATCAGGGTGTCGAAGGCGGCCCGGTCGACGGACAGGCCCGCCTCGTCGGCCATCTCGAGCGTGAGCTCGATCGGGAAGCCGTACGTGTCGTGCAGCAGGAACGCCGTGTCGCCCGGCAGCGCGGTGCTGCCCGCCTCCTTGGTCGAGCCGACCGCGAGGTCGAGGATCGACGTGCCGGCGGAGAGCGTACGCAGGAAGGTCTCCTCCTCGCCGAGGGCGAGCTGCGAGATCTGCCCGTAGTCGTGCTCGACCTCGGGGTACGCGGCCTTCATGGCGTCGCGCGACGCGCCGAACAGCGTGCCGAACGTCGGCCCGTCGACGCCGAGCAGTCGCATCGCGCGGATCGACCGGCGCAGCAGGCGCCGCAGGATGTACCCGCGGCCCTCGTTCGACGGCGCGACGCCATCGCTCATGAGCATGAGCGAGGAGCGCACGTGGTCCGCGATCACGCGCATCCGCACGTCGTCCTCGTGGTCGGCGCCGTACCGGCGGCCGGAGAGCTCCGCGGCGGCATCGAGCACCGGGCGCACCTGGTCGATCTCGTACATGTTGTCGACGCCCTGCTTCAGGAACGCGACGCGCTCGAGGCCCATGCCGGTGTCGATGTTCTTCTTCGGCAGCTCGCCGACGATGCGGAAGTCCGTCTTCGACCGCACGTCCTCGATGAGGTACTGCATGAAGACGAGGTTCCAGATCTCGACGTACCGGTCGTCGTCGGTGGCCGGGCCGCCGTCGACGCCGTACGCGGGCCCGCGGTCGAAGAAGATCTCCGAGCAGGGGCCAGCCGGGCCCGGCTGGCCGGTCGACCAGTAGTTCGTGTCCTTGTCGAGTCGCTGGATGCGCTCGTCGGGCAGGCCGGCGATCTTCTTCCAGAGGTCGATGGCCTCGTCGTCGTCCTTGTAGACGGTCACCCACAGGTCGCGCTCGTCGAACCCGTACCCGCCGTCGGACTCCGACGAGGTCAGCAGCTCCCAGGCGTACCCGATCGCGCCTTCCTTGAAATAGTCGCCGAACGAGAAGTTGCCGTTCATCTGGAAGAAGGTGCCGTGGCGCGGCGTGCGCCCGACCTCCTCGATGTCGTTCGTGCGGATGCACTTCTGCACGCTGGTCGCGCGCGGGAACGGCGCCGGCACCACGCCGGTGAGGTACGGAACGAACGGCACCATGCCGGCCACGGTGAACATGAGTGTCGGGTCGTCGCTCACGAGGGACGCGGAGGGGACGACGGTGTGGCCGCGCTGGGCGAAGAAGTCCAGCCAGCGCTGGCGGATGTCGGCAGTCTGCATGGTTCCGTTCAGGGATGATCGTCACCCGCGCGAGCGGGCGTGGTGGTGCGGCGTCGCGCGTCTAGGACTTGGCGTCCTCGGCGGCGTCCTCGGCGGCCTCGACGACATCCTCGGCCGCGTCCGCGACCTCCTCGGCGGCCTCGGCCGCGGCGTCCTTGGCGGTCGACATGACGTCGTCCACCATCGCGCGCAGCTCGGCCTCGCGAGCGTGGTAGCCGTCGGCCACGGCCTTGCCGAACTCCTTCGCCCGTGCATCCACGGTCGCGAAGAACTGCTGGCCCTGCTGGGTCTTGTTGACCTGGTGCGCGGCGACGAACCCGGCCGCGACGCCGACGGTGAACCAGAGGATGTTCTTCATTACGGTCTCCTTCACTGCTGCTCGTGTGCCTGCGACGCGGCGCGCCGAGGACCAGTCTAGTGGCGTCGATCCGCCTGTCGGCCCGGTTGCACACCCGCAATCGATGGGATAGCGAGACGACGAAGGGGGCCGTGGCAGATGCCACGACCCCCTTCGGGAGACGGGTTCGTCAGCGAGCCGCGTAGTACTCGACGACCAGCTGGACCTCGCAGGTCACGGGGACCTCGGCGCGCTTCGGGCGACGCACGAGCTTCGCCTGGAGCTTGTCGAGCTCGACCTCGAGGTAGCCCGGGGTCTTGGGGAGCACGTCGACGTGACCGCCGGCGGCCGCGACCTGGAAGGGCTCGGTGCCCTCGGAGCGGGTCTTGACGCCGATGGTCTGGCCCGGCTTGACGCGGAACGAGGGGCGGTCGACGAGCTTGCCGTCGACGAGGATGTGACGGTGCACGACGAACTGGCGGGCCTGCGCCATGGTGCGGGCGAAGCCGGCGCGCAGCACGAGGGCGTCGAGGCGCATCTCGAGGAGCTCGACGAGGTTCTCGCCGGTGGCGCCCTCGGTGCGCTTCGCCTCGTTGTAGGCGATGCGGAGCTGCTTCTCGCGGATGCCGTACTGGGCCCGGAGGCGCTGCTTCTCGCGGAGGCGGATGGCGTAGTCGGAGTCGGCCTTGCGCTTGGTGCGGCCGTGCTCGCCCGGTGCGTAGGGGCGCTTCTCCATGTGGCGCGCGGCCTTCGGGGTCAGCGGGATGCCGAGGGCGCGCGACAGGCGGGTCTTGCTACGGGTGCGTGACGTGGTGGACACGGGTTCCTTTCGGAGGGGATGCTCGTACGTGTGGACTCCCGGGCGCGACGCACGGGAGGAAGTATGAGGGATATGCCTGGGGGCGACCGGCTACAGGTCGCATCCGTTCGCCGTGGATCTCTGCGCAGCCGCTCGCTGAGACCTGGCTTCAGGCCGCATCGATGGTAGCACGAAGCGGATGCCCCGGCCGAACCCGGCCCGTCATCCCCGGACGATCTTCAGCAGGCGCTCCAGGCGCGCGGCGATCTCGCGCTCGTTCCCGTGGTCGCCCGGCAGGTAGTAGCGGGCGCGCTCCAGGCCCTCGGGCAGGTAGTCCTGGCGCACGACTCCCACGGGGTCGTCGTGCGGGTACGCGTACCCCTTCCCGTGGCCGAGCCGCTTCGCCCCGGGGTAGTGCGCGTCGCGCAGGTGCTTCGGCACCGGGCCGGCGTGGCCCGCGCGCACGTCGGCGATCGCCCTGTCGATGCCCAGGTAGGCCGCGTTGGACTTCGGCGCCGTCGCGAGGTGCACGACGGCCTGCGCGAGCGGGATGCGCCCTTCGGGCATCCCGATGTACTGCACGGCGTCGGCCGCGGCGACCGCGACCTGGAGCGCCTGCGGGTCGGCCATCCCGATGTCCTCCGAGGCGAGCACGATGATGCGCCGCGCGATGAACCGCGGGTCCTCCCCCGCCTCGATCATGCGCGCGAGGTAGTGCAGCGCGGCGTCGACGTCGGACCCGCGCACCGACTTGATGAAGGCGCTGATCACGTCGTAGTGCTCGTCGCCGTTCCGGTCGTAGCGCAGCAGCGCGCGATCGACCGCGCGAGCGACGAGCTCGGCGGTGATGACCGGCTTGGTCTCGGCGGCGGCTGCGTCGGAGTCGGCCGGCTCAGGGGCATCCGTCTCACCCTCGGCCGCGTCGTCGACGCCGTCGGCACCGGATGCCTCGTCGGGCCGCTCGCTCGCGGCCGTGACCGACGCCGCCTCGAGCGCCGTCAGTGCGCGACGCGCGTCGCCCGACGCGAGCCGGATGAGCGCAGCCCGCGCGTCGGCCTCGAGCACCACCGCGTCCCCGAGGCCCCGCGGGTCGGCCACGGCCCGGTCGACCAGCACGCCGAGGTCGTCGTCGTCGAGCGGCTCGAGGGTGAGCAGGAGCGAGCGCGACAGCAGCGGCGAGACGACCGAGAACGACGGGTTCTCGGTGGTGGCGGCGACGAGGATCACCCAGCCGTTCTCGACGCCGGGCAGCAGCGCGTCCTGCTGCGCCTTGGTGAAGCGGTGGATCTCGTCGAGGAACAGCACCGTCGAGACGCCGTAGAGGTCGCGGCTCGAGCGCGCCTCCTCCATGACCTGCCGCACGTCCTTCACGCCGGCGGAGACGGCCGACAGCTCGACGAACCGACGGCCCGAGGAGCGCGCGATGGCCTGGGCGAGCGTGGTCTTGCCGGTGCCCGGCGGCCCCCAGAGGATGACCGACACGGAGCCCGACCTGCCGGACGCGTCGCCCGCGAGCGCGACGAGCGGCGACCCGGGCGTCAGCAGGTGCCGCTGGCCGGCGACCTCGTCGAGGCTCGTCGGACGCATGCGCACGGCGAGGGGCGTCGCGCCGGAGCGCAGCCCCGGGGCGGACTCGACCATGCTCCCAGCGTAACGGCGGGGTCCGACGCCGGTCGCGGCCCGCCGCGGCCCGCTTGGACCGGCGCGGACGCCTCGCCTAGAGTGCATCCGGACCGACGAGCACGAGGAGCGCCGTGGCAGCGAAGAACACGCAGGAACGCGTCGAGCGGGAGCGCCTGCGCGCGTACCGCGCCCGGAGGCACGTCCACGAGCACAAGGAACGCCGCCGCGTGCGCGACAACTGGATCGCCGGCGCCGTGCTGGTGCTGGTGCTCGTCATCGCGACCGTCGTGCAGATCGCCTACTTCTCCGCGGGTCCCGGCGCGCCGGTCGAGGCGGAGGCCACCGAGACGCCCGCCGCCACGGCCGCCGAGGGCGAGAACCAGGGCGACGTGCCCGCGCCCGAGCTCGCCGAGGACCGCACATGGACCGGCGTGCTCTCGCTCAACGACGACGTGGAGCTCGCGGTCGAGCTCGACGGCGCGGCCGCACCGCAGGCCGTGGCGTCCGAGGTCTCGCTCATCCAGGCCGGCTTCTACGACGGCGTCAGCTGCCACCGCCTCACCGACGGCACGATCTGGGTGCTCCAGTGCGGCGACCCGATCGGCGACGGCACCGGCGGCCCCGGGTACAGCTACGGTCCGATCGAGAACGCACCGGAGGACGACCTCTACCCGGCCGGCACGATCGCGATGGCCCGCCAGTCGTTCGACGCGTACAGCCACGGCAGCCAGTTCTTCATCGTCTACGAGGACACGACGCTCACGCCCGACGAGGCCGGCGGCTACACGGTCATCGGGCAGGTGACCGACGGCCTCGACGACCTGCGCGCATCGATCACCGACGCGGGCGTCGAGGGCGGGGCGACCGACGGGGCGCCCGCGGTGCCCACGACGATCACCGCGTTCACGATCGAGTAACGCGGGAAAACCGCCCGGTGGCGGTGCAATAGGCTTGGGGGCGGCGTCGCCCGTTCGACGGCGCCGGGAAGTTCCGACAAGGTGAGGCCGTGTCTCAATCAGATCAGCAGCAGTGGGGTCGCGTCGACGAGACCGGCACCGTGTACGTCACGGACGGTGACGGCGAGCGCGCCGTCGGCCAGTACCCCGACGGCACCCCCGAGGAGGCGCTCGCCTACTTCGAGCGCAAGTACGCGGACCTCGCCGGCCAGGTGACGCTGCTCGAGCAGCGCTCGCGCGCGGGCGCGTCGGCGGCCGACGTCGCGAAGGCCGTCGCGCACCTCCAGGAGACCGTCGCCGAGGCGAACGCGGTCGGCGACCTCGCCACGCTGCGCAGCCGGCTCGAGGCCCTGTCGGGCACCGTCGGCGAGCAGACCGAGCAGCAGAAGGCCGAGGCCGCCCAGGCACTCGAGGCCGCGATCGCCGAGCGCACCGCGATCGTCGAGGAGGCCGAGGCCCTCGCCGCGGCCGACCCCGCCAAGACGCAGTGGAAGCAGGCGACCGCCACGCTCGACGGGCTCTTCGCGCGCTGGCAGAAGCACCAGCAGGAGGGCCCGCGCCTGCCGAAGGGCCAGGCCAACGAGCTCTGGAAGCGGTTCCGCACCGCGCGCTCGACCGTCGAGACGCACCGCAAGGCGTTCTTCGCCGAGCTCGACGCCTCGCACCGCGAGGTGCGCGCCGCCAAGCAGCGCCTGATCGAGCGCGCCGAGCAGCTCGCACCGCGCGGCGCCGATGGCATCCCCGAGTACCGCGGACTGCTCGACGACTGGAAGCGCGCCGGCCGGGCCGGCAAGAAGCAGGACGACGCGCTGTGGGCGCGGTTCAAGGCCGCCGGCGACGTGCTGTTCCAGGCGAAGGCCGAGGTCGATGCGGCCGAGAACGCCGAGTTCGAGGAGAACCTCACCGCCAAGCTCGCGCTGCTCGATGAGGCGGAGCCGCTGCTGAAGGCCAAGGATGCCGCGAAGGCACGCGCGACCCTCACGGACCTCCAGCGCCGCTGGGACGAGATCGGCAAGGTGCCGCGGGCGCAGCTGCGCACCGTCGAGGACCGGCTGCGGAAGATCGAGAACGCCGTGCGCGCACTCGAGGACGAGCGCTGGGAGCGCGAGGACCCCGAGAAGAAGGCGCGCTCCGAGGGGCTGGCCGGCCAGCTCGAGGAGGCCATCGAGCAGCTCGAGTCCGACCTGGCCGACGCTCGTGCCCGCAAGGACACGAAGGCCGTCACCGAGGCCGAGGAGGCCCTCGCCGCGCGCAAGGCGTGGCTCAAGGCGATCTCGGGCTGACGCCGGCGAGCTCCGTCCTCCACAGGGCGGGTGCAGGTCGGCTGTCCACAGGTGACGCGCCCCCCTGCGCTGAGCGGATGCGGCGGGCCACGATGTCGACATGAGCCGGCTTCCCTCGCTGCTGTCCGCCCACGACCTCCCGCTCGCGGAGCTGTGCGCGCTGCGCATCGACGGCGAGGTGATGGCACTGCCCGCGGGCTGGGCGCCGATCGACGAGCCCGACCGGCCCGAGCAGCGCGCACGGTCGGTGCGCCTCGCGGTCGGACGCGACGTGATCGCGGCGCGCATGACCGCGGCGTGGGTGCACGGCGCGGTCGCTGCCGCTCCCCCGGTGCCGCAGGTGTGCGTGCGCATCGGCGCCCGCCGCGGCATCGACCCGACCGTGCGCTGCGAGCTCAGCGAGCTGCAGCTCGACGAGGCGGAGATCGAGCGGTGGGGTCCGGCCGCCGCGACCACCCCTGCCCGCACCGCGTTCGACCTGCTCCGTGCGGCCTCGGTCGCGCATGATCACCGGGTCGCCGCACTCCGGCTGCTCGCCGATGCGGGCATCGGCCTCGCCGAGTTCCGGGACCGGGTGTCCGGACATCGCCGGCTCCCCGGCAAGCGGGCCGTGCTCGACCGGCTCGACGACGAGATCGCCTCCACCGGCGGTGCGACGAGCCTCGTCAGCCGTCGCTGACGCGGTAGACGTCGTAGACCGCGTCGATGCGCCGCACGGCGTTGAGGACGCGGTCGAGATGCGTCGTGTCCCCCATCTCGAACACGAACTTGCTGATCGCGAGGCGGTCCGTCGACGTCGACACCGTCGCCGAGAGGATGTTCACGTGGTGCTCGCTCAGCACGCGGGTGACGTCGGAGAGCAGGCCGCCCCGGTCGAGCGCCTCGATCTGGATCTGCACCAGGAAGACGCCCTTCGAGCTCGGCGCCCACTCGACGTCGATCATGCGCTCGGGCTCGCGGAGCAGGCCCTGCACGTTGTGGCACGAGGCCTGGTGGACCGAGACGCCCGAGCCGCGGGTGATGAAGCCCACGATCTCGTCGCCCGGCACGGGCGTGCAGCACCGCGCGAGCTTCACGAGGATGTCGGGGGCGCCGCGCACGAGCACGCCGGAGTCCGAGCTCCGCGACACCGATGAGGGCCGCGGCATGTTCGCCAGCGGGACATCCGTCGCCTCGTCCTCGTCCTCGTCGCGCACCAGCGAGATGACCTTCTCGAGCACCGACTGGGTCGAGATGTGCCCCTCGCCCACCGCCGCGTAGAGCGAGCTCACGTCCTCATAGCGCAACTGCGCCGCCACCTCGGCGAACGAGTCCTGGCCCATGAGCTTCTGCAGCGGCAGGTTCTGCTTGCGCATCGCCCGCGCGATCGAGTCGCGACCCTGCTCGATCGCCTCGTCGCGCCGCTCCTTGGTGAACCACTGGCGGATCTTGTTGCGCGCCCGCGGGGACTTCACGAAGTTCAGCCAGTCCTGGCTGGGCCCCGAGTCGGGGTTCTTCGACGTGAACACCTCGACGACGTCGCCGCTGGTGAGCTGGGTCTCGAGCGGCACGAGGCGCCCGTTGACCTTCGCGCCCATCGTGCGGTGGCCGACCTCGGTGTGCACCGCGTAGGCGAAGTCGATCGGCGTCGCACCCGCCGGCAGGCCGATGACCCGGCCCTTCGGGGTGAAGACGTAGACCTCCTTCGCGCCGATCTCGTAGCGCAGCGAGTCGAGGAACTCACCCGGGTCGGCGGTCTCCGCCTGCCAGTCGGAGATGTGCGCGAGCCAGGCCATGTCGGCGTCGCCGACCGCCTTCTGGTCGTTGGCCTTGCCGTTGACCTGCTCCTTGTACTTCCAGTGCGCAGCGACGCCGTACTCGGCGCGCTGGTGCATCTCGTGCGTGCGGATCTGGATCTCCACCGCGCGGCCCTTGGGCCCGATCACGGTGGTGTGCAGCGACTGGTACAGGTTGAACTTGGGCGTCGCGATGTAGTCCTTGAACCGACCGGGCAGCGGGGTCCAGCGCGCGTGGATGGCGCCGAGCACCGCGTAGCAGTCGCGCACCGAGTTCACGAGCACGCGGATGCCCACGAGGTCGTAGATCTCGTCGAACTCGCGTCCGCGCACGATCATCTTCTGGTAGATCGAGTAGTACTGCTTCGGGCGGCCGACCACCTTGCCGCGGATGCGGGCCGCCTTGAGGTCGTCGTTCACCAGGTCGATGACCGTCTGCACGAACTCCTCGCGCTGCGGCGTGCGCTGGCGCACGAGGCTCTCGATCTCGGCGTACAGCTTGGGGTAGAGCACCGCGAAGCTCAGGTCCTCGAGCTCCCACTTGATGGTCTGGATGCCGAGCCGGTGCGCGAGCGGCGCGTAGATCTCGAGCGTCTCGGTCGCCTTGCGGGTGGCGGATGCCGCGGGCACGAAGCCCCACGTGCGCGCATTGTGCAGGCGGTCGGCCAGCTTGATGATGAGCACGCGGATGTCCTTCGACATCGCGACGATCATCTTGCGCACGGTCTCGGCCTGGGTGGAGTCGCCGTACTTGACCTTGTCGAGCTTGGTCACGCCGTCGACGAGCATCGCGATCTCGTCGCCGAAGTCGTCGCGGAGCTCGTCGAGCCGATACTCGGTGTCCTCGACGGTGTCGTGCAGCAGCGCCGCCGCGACGGTCTTCGAGCCGATCCCGAGGTCGGCGAGGATCTGCGCGACCGCGATCGGGTGCGTGATGTACGGCTCGCCGCTCTTGCGCTTCTGGCCCTCGTGGGCCCGCTCGGCGACCGCGTGCGCGCGCTCGATCACCGCCAGGTCGGCCTTCGGATGGTGCATGCGCACCGTGCGCAGCAGCGTGTCGACCGCCCCCGAGGGCTGCGCCTTCGAGAAGATGCGCGGCACGAGGCGGCGCAGCGACGGATTGCCCGTCGCGACGGGTGACTCGCTCACCATCGCACCACCTCCGCCTTCATTATCGCCGCTCGTCGGCGGAGACGGCGAACGCGGGCCAGCGGCCCGCGTCGGCGGCGCCGATCAGGAACCCACCTCGGCGGGCGCCTCCGAGGTCGATGCCGCCTGGTCGCGCTCCTTCAGCACACGCTCGTCGTGGCGCTTGATGGCCGGCTCGCCCTCGCGGAACTGCGAGTACATGGGCGCCGCGATGAACACGGTCGACCACGTGCCGACGAGGATGCCGATGAGCAGCGCCAGCGAGATGTCGCGCAGGGTGTCCGCGCCGAGCACGAACGCGCCGATGAAGAGGATCGCGGCGACCGGGAGTGCGGCGACCACGCTCGTGTTGATCGACCGGACGAGGGTCTGGTTCACGGCGAGGTTCACCGACTCGGGGAAGGTACGCCTCGACTCGTCGCCCTCCCACGAGGTGTTCTCGCGGATCTTGTCGAACACCACGACGGTGTCGTAGAGCGAGTAGCTGAGGATCGTCAGGAGGCCGATCATCGCCGCCGGCGAGACCTCGAATCCGCTGGCGGCGTAGATGCCCGCCGTCACGACGAGGTCGGCGAACAGCGACAGGATCGCGGCCGCGGACATCTTCCAGGTGCGGAAGTACAGCGCCATGAAGACCGCGGCGAAGAGCAGGAACGCGATGAGGCCGATGATGGCCTGCCGCGTGACGTCCTCGCCCCAGCTCGCGCCGACGAAGCTCGACGTGATCTCCGACTCGGGCACGCCATACGCCTCGGCGAGGGCCGTGGTCACCTCACGGGTCTCGGCGGCCTCGAGCTGGTCGGTCTGGACGCGCACGCCGTCGTCGCCGACGATCGTCACTCGCGCGACGGCGTCGGGCACGACCTCGGCGACCGCGTCGATCGCGGGCTCCTGGGTCGCCTCGGCGACGTTCGAGATCAGGAACTGGGAGCCCCCGCGGAACTCGATGCCGAAGTTGAAGCCGCGGAACACGGGCACGAGCACCGACAGGATGATCAGCACCGCGGCGATCGCGTACCACTTGCGGCGTCCGCCGACGAAGTTGAACGAGCGCTTGCCCGTGTAGAGGTCGTTGCCGAAGGTGGTGAGCCGACTGGCCATCAGGAGTCCTTCCCCTCGTTCGAGGGCGTGTCGCCGACGGCGGCGAGCTCCGCAGCCTTGCGCTCGGCGATGGTCTGCCGGCGCTGCGCCTCGCGCGAGCTCGACGCGACCTTGGTCTTCGTCACGTTCGCGGCGGGCTTGCGGAACTCCGCACGGCCGCGGTACACGGCGCCGAGCGCCGTCGGGTCGAGGCCCGACCACGGGTGGCCGCTGGAGAAGAACCGCGTCTGCGCGAGCAGCTGCAGCATCGGGTGGGTGAACAGGATGACCACGATCACGTCGATCACGGTCGTGAGACCGAGTGTGAACGCGAACCCGCGCACGCTGCCGACCGCGAAGATGAACAGCACGATGGCGGCGAGCAGGTTGACCGTCTTCGAGGCGATGACGGTGCGCAGCGCGCGCTTCCAGCCCGCCTCGACCGCGCCGACGAGCGCACGGCCGTCGCGCAGCTCGTCGCGCACGCGTTCGAAGTACACGATGAACGAGTCGGCCGTGAAGCCGATCGCGACGATCAGTGCCGCGACGCCCGCGAGGGAGAGCCGGTACCCCTGGTACCAGGACAGGATCGTGATCGAGAGGTAGGTGATGACGCCGGCCACGACGAGCGAGGCGATCGTCACCGACGCGAGCGCCCGGTATTGGAAGAGCGTGTAGATCACGACCAGGATCAGGCCGATGAGGCCGGCGATGAGGCCGCTCTGCAGCTGCGAGGAGCCGAGCGTCGCCGAGATCGTGTCCGAGCTCTGCACCGTGAAGCTGATCGGCAGCGCACCGAACTTCAGCTGGTCGGCCAGCGCCTTCGACGACTCCTGGGTGAAGCTGCCGGTGATCTGCGGGCGACCGTCGGTGATGATGCCGTTCATGCTCGGCGCGGAGATGATCCGCCCGTCGAGCACGAACGCGAACTGGTTGCGGGGCTCCTCGAGGCCGAAGAGTCGCGTGCTGACCGCGGCGAAGTCCTCGGTGCCCTGGTCGTCGAACCGCAGGTTGACGGCCCAGGTGCCGGTCGACACGCCGGACGAGCTCTGCACCATGCCGTTGGTGGCGTCCGTGATGTTCTCGCCGCTGACCTCGACCGGGCCGAGCGCGTACTTGAACGTGTTCGTGGTGTCGCAGGTGATGAGCGGCTCGTCGGCGGGGTGCCGGTTCGCCTCGGCCTCGTCGATCGAGGCGCAGTCGAACGCGTCGTACTCCGCCTGCAGCTCGTCGGTGATCCACGCGAAGTCGCTGGCGTCGGTGGGCTCGGGCGTCTCGGTCGCCTCCGCCTCGTCGGTCGCCTCCTCGTCCGCCTCGTCGGTCGGCTCGGCAGTCTCGGTCGACGCCACGCCCGCGAGGATCACGGGGCGCAGCTCGAGCTTGGCCGACGACTCGATGCGCTGCCGCGTCTCGTCGTCGAGCTCACCCGGGATGGCGACGACGATGTTGCGGTCGCCCTGCGTGGTGATCTCAGCCTCGGACACGCCCGACGCGTCGACGCGCTGGCGGAGGATGGAGACCGCCTGGTCGAGCTGCTCGCCGGTGACGCTCTGCCCCTCGGCGAGCTCGGGGGCGAGGATGATCTGCGTGCCGCCCTCGAGGTCGAGGGCGAGCTTCGGCGTCCACGAGCCGCCCGCCCAGAGCACGCCGGCGGTGTTGATCGCGATCAGTGCGACGATCAGGGCGCCGAGCCAGCTGAGGGAGCGCCAGGCCTTCTTGACGGTGGTGGGTCGGGACGACCGCTTGGAGGGTGCAGCCACGAATTCCGCTTTCTCTGCACGTCCGCGTCACCCGACGCGGACGTGTGGTGTCGAGGGGTCCTAGTCGTCCGACTTCTTCGGCTCGGTGCCCGTCTCGGGCGCCGCGTCCGACTCGTCGACCCGCTCGCCGTACTCCGGCTCGGCGTCCGCCGGCTCCTCGAACTCGTCCTCCGAGCCCGGCGCCGGCGTGACGACGCGGTTGATGGTCTGGCGGTGCACCGTGAGGACCGTGCCCGGGCTCGACTCGAGCAGGACCTGGTTCTCCTCCTCGTCGATGGACAGGATCGTGCCGAACACCCCGAAGTTCGTCATCACCGTCGCACCGGTCGCGACCTTCGACTGCAGCTCACGCTGCTCCGCCGCGCGCTTGCGCGAGTTGCGGAACATGAAGAAGATGAGCAGCGCCAGGACGGCGAGCATGATGAGTGTGAACGGATCCATCTGGGGGTGCCTCCGGTGCACGACGACGCGGTCGTGCCAAGTCTGGGGTGCGCGGCCGTTCCGGGCCTGCGCGCTGGTGGGGTGGGCCGAAGCCTCCAAGGATTATAGGTCATCGAGGGGCAGCCCGGATGCCGGGCTGCGCAGACCGAGGTGCCGCCACGCCTCCGGGCTCGCCACGCGACCGCGCGGCGTGCGCGTGAGCAGGCCGATGCGCACCAGGAACGGCTCGACGACCGACTCGATCGTCTCCGCCTCCTCGCCGACCGAGACCGCGAGCGTGTTGAGCCCCACGGGGCCGCCGCCGAACCGCGTGAGGATCGCCTCGATGACCGCGCGGTCGAGCCGGTCGAGCCCGAGCTCGTCCACGTCGTAGAGCTCCAGCGCGGCGCGCACCGCGTCGAGGTCGGCGCGCCCGCCGTGCACGAGCGCGTAGTCGCGCACGCGTCGCAGCAGGCGGTTCGCGATGCGCGGGGTGCCCCGGCAGCGGCCGGCGATCTCCGCCAGCGCCTCGCCGTCGACGTCGAGCCCGAGCATGCGCGCCGCGCGGCCGAGCACCTCCCGCAGCTCGTCCTCGCCGTAGAACTCGAGGTGCGCGGTGAACCCGAACCGGTCGCGGAGCGGGTTCGGCAGGAGCCCGGACCGCGTGGTCGCGCCGACCAGCGTGAACGGCGCGAGGTCGAGGGGCACGCTGGTCGCACCGGCGCCCTTCCCGACCATGATGTCGATGCGGAAGTCCTCCATCGCGAGGTAGAGCATCTCCTCGGCCGAGCGCGCCATGCGATGGATCTCGTCGATGAAGAGCACCTCGCCCGGCACGAGCGACGACAGGATCGCCGCGAGGTCGCCGGCGTGCTGGATCGCCGGCCCGCTCGACATGCGCAGCGGCCTGCCGCCCTCGTGGGCGACGATCATGGCCAGGGTCGTCTTGCCGAGCCCGGGCGGGCCGGCGAGCAGGATGTGGTCGGGCGTGCGCTGCTGCATCTGCGCCGCGGTGAGCAGCAGCTGGAGCTGGCCGCGCACGCGCGCCTGCCCGACGAACTCGCCGAGGCTGCGCGGGCGCAGCGCGCCCTCGAACGCGAGCTCGGCCTCGTTGGCGAGCTCCGGATTCGTCAGGTCGACTCCCGGGTCGCTCACGAGGCCCTCCCGGCGTGCTGGGCCGGACCGAGCCGGGCGAGCGTGAGCCGCAGCAGCACGGGAACGGATGCGGCGTCGGTGCCGGATGCCTCGGCCAGCGTCTCGGTGAGCGCCTGCTGCGCGGCCTTCTCGGGCCAGCCGAGCCCGGTGAGCGCAGCGAGCACGTCGTCGCCCGCGTTCGCCCGCACGGACGGCACGGCCGCGACCGGCGGCGCGGTCACCACGAGCTTGCCCGTGAGCGACACCACGATGAGCTTGGCGGTCTTCGGGCCGATGCCGCTGACCTTGCGGAACGCCGCGTCGTCCTCGTTCGCGACCGCGTGCGCCACCTGCTCGGGTGAGAGCGACGAGAGCACGCCGAGCGCGGACTTCGGCCCGACGCCGGTGACGCCGATCAGCAGGTCGAACACGCGCAGCTCCTCGGTCGTGCCGAACCCGAACAGCGACAGCGCGTCCTCGCGAACGATGAGCGCGGTGTGCACGCGGAGCGTCTCCCCCTCGCGCGCCGCGAGGGCGAGGGCCGGGGTGGTCGCCACGGAGAACCCGACGCCGCCGACGTCGATCACGACCGTTCCGCCCGATGCCGCGAGCACCGTTCCACTGAGCGAGGAGATCACGGCTTCAGACTACGTGCGGCCCCCGACGTCTTCGCGGCACGCTCCGCGGCGAGCCATGCCTTCTGGGCCGGGGTCGCCCCGGCGTCGATGTCGCCCGCGCCACCGTGAACGGCCCCAGATGCCGGTCCCGACCGCCACGCGTGGCAGATCGCCAGCGCGAGCGCGTCCGCGGCGTCCGCGGGCTTCGGCGGCGTCTCCAGCCCCAGGATGCGCGCCACCATCGCGCCGACCTGCTTCTTGTCGGCACGGCCGTACCCGGTGATCGCCGCCTTCACCTCGCTCGGGGTGTGCAGCGCGACGGTGAGCTCGCGGCGCGCCGCGAGGTGCATCGCGACGCCCGAGATCTGGGCCGTGCCCATGATCGTCGACACGTCGCTGCGCGCGAACACGCGCTCGAGCGCGACCGCCTGCGGGCGGTGCTCCTCGAGGATCGCCTCGAGCCCCTCGGCGATGCGCAGCAGCCGCCGCTCGATCGCCAGGTCGGCCGGCGACCGCAGCACGACCACGTCGACGAGCGTCGCGCTCCGGTCGGGGGCGACGTCGACCACGCCGACACCGCACCGGGTGAGCCCCGGGTCGATGCCGAGCACGCGCATGGTCGTTACTCGTCCGCCTCGAGCTCCGCCAGCACCTCGGCGCTGACGTCGTAGTTGCTGTAGACGTTCTGCACGTCGTCCGAGTCCTCGAGCGCGTCGATGAGGCGGAAGACCTTGCGCGCCGTCTCGGCGTCGATCTCCACCTTGAGCGACGGCACGAAGGCGACGTCGGCCGAGTCGTAGTCGATGCCCGCGTCCTGCAGCGCGGTGCGGGTCTGCACGAGGTCGGTGGCCTCGGTGATGACCTCGAAGCTCTCGCCCTCGTCGGTGACCTCCTCGGCGCCCGCGTCGAGCACCGCGGTGAGCACGTCGTCCTCGGTGAGCCCGTCGGCGGCGCCCACGACGATGAGGCCCTTGCGGTTGAAGTTGTACGCGACGCTGCCCGGGTCGGCCATGGTGCCGCCGTTGCGGGTCATGGCCGTGCGCACCTCGGCGGCGGCACGGTTCTTGTTGTCGGTGAGGCACTCGACGAGCAGTGCGACGCCGTTCGGCGCGTAGCCCTCGTACATGATCGTCGTGTACTCGATCGACTCGCCGGAGATGCCGGCGCCGCGCTTGATCGCGCGGTCGATGTTGTCGTTCGGCACCGAGGTCTTCTTGGCCTTCTGCACGGCGTCGTACAGGGTCGGGTTGCCCGCCAGGTCGGCGCCGCCGAGCTTCGCGGCGACCTCGATGTTCTTGATGAGCTTCGCGAACGACTTCGCACGGCGTGCGTCGATGACCGCCTTCTTGTGCTTGGTCGTCGCCCACTTGGAATGGCCTGACATGAATCTCCCGGGTCGTCTCTGGGCGCGCGCGATGCATCCGCGCCGACATGCCATTGTAGGGCAGGCCCCGCGGCGCCCGGCCGGAGGCCCCGCCGTCAGACCAGTCGTCGGAGCGTGCGCAGGTTGCGGTTCGTGGTGGTCGGCCGGTACCTCGCCTTCGCGAGCAGCTTGGCGAACGGCGTGTCCCCCGTGGTGCCCTTCACGGGGTTCCAATAGAGCACCCCGTCCCCGCGCCGCAGGGGGTCGACCGCGGGATCGAGATCGGATGCTGCGGTCACGAGCTCGTCCAGTGCACGTGCGTCGCTCGCGAAGATCACCCACGGCTGCCGTTCGTCGTCCTCGGCGTCGAACGGGAAGTCGTCGATCACTGCGGACACTCGCTCCACGGTCGTGAGCACGATCCACGCGTCGTACCCGAAGCGCTCCCCGAGCGCGCGCTCGATGTCGGCCTTCACCCGGTCGCCCGGGGCGGATGCCGCGAAGACGACGTTGCCGCTCGCGAGCACCGTGCGCACCTCGTCGAAGCCGAGCGACGCGAAGACCTCGCGCAGGTCGGCGGACCTGATGGTGACGCCGCCGACGTTCACGCCCCTGAGCAGTGCGATGTACCGCGTCATGCCGCACACGCTACGCCGGGCCGCCGACGGCGGTCGCTCAGGAGCGGGCGCGCGCCTTCGAGAGGAAGTACTCGTGGAATCGGTACTCCCCCGTGATCTCGGGGTGGAAGCTCGTGCCGAGCAGGTTCCCCTGCTCGACGGCGACGACCCGCCCGTCGTCCAGCCGCGCGAGCGGCGTGGCCGCCGGGCCCACGGACTCGACCACCGGCCCGCGGATGAACACCGCGTGCACGGGATCGTCGCCGATCGCGGGAACGTCGAGGTCGGTCTCGAACGACTGGTTCTGCGAGCCGAACGCGTTGCGCCGCACCACGACGTCGAGCCCGCCGAGGCTCTGCTGGCCCGCGATCGCGTCGAGCACGGTGTCGGCGAGCATGATGAGCCCGGCGCACGTGCCGTACACGGGCAGCCCGTCGGCGATCGCGGCCTTCAGCGGTTCGGCGAGCCCGAACGCCCGCGAGAGCTTGTCCATCACGGTCGACTCGCCACCCGGGATCACGAGACCGTCGATCTCGTCGAGCTCGGCCGGGCGACGCACGGTCGAGACGTCGGCCCCCAGGCCGGACAGCACCGCCACGTGCTCGCGGAAGTCGCCCTGGAGGGCGAGCACGCCGACTCGAGTCATGTCGTCACCGTTTCCGGATGCCGCTGCCCGCGGCATCCGCTCGTTCGTCCCGTGCCTACCAGCCGCGCTCGGCGAGCCGGTGCGGGGCGGGCAGGTCGCCGACGTTGATGCCGACCATGGCCTCGCCGAGCCCGCGCGACGCCTCGGCGATGACCGCCGGGTCGTCGTGGAAGGTCGTCGCCTTGACGACGGCCGCGGCGCGCGCCTCCGGGTTGCCCGACTTGAAGATGCCCGAGCCGACGAAGACGCCGTCGGCGCCGAGCTGCATCATCATCGCCGCGTCCGCCGGGGTGGCCACGCCGCCCGCGGTGAAGAGCACGACCGGGAGCTTTCCGGTCTCGGCGACCTCGGCCACGAGCTCGTACGGGGCCTGCAGCTCCTTCGCGGCGACGTACAGCTCGTCCTTCGTCATCGACTTCAGCGCGTTGATCTCGGCGGTGATCTTGCGGATGTGCTTGGTCGCCTCGGAGACGTCGCCGGTGCCGGCCTCGCCCTTCGAGCGGATCATCGCCGCACCCTCGTTGATGCGCCGCAGCGCCTCGCCGAGGTTGGTCGCACCGCACACGAAGGGGGTGTTGAACTCCCACTTGTCGATGTGGTTCACGTAGTCGGCCGGCGAGAGCACCTCCGACTCGTCGATGTAGTCGACGTCGAGCGCCTGGAGCACCTGCGCCTCGACGAAGTGGCCGATGCGGGCCTTCGCCATGACCGGGATCGAGACCTCGGCGATGATCGCCTCGATGAGGTCGGGGTCGCTCATGCGCGCCACGCCGCCCTGGGCGCGGATGTCGGCGGGAACGCGCTCGAGCGCCATGACGGCGACGGCGCCGGCGTCCTCGGCGATGCGGGCCTGCTCGGCCGTGACGACGTCCATGATGACGCCGCCCTTCAGCATCTCGGCGAGTCCGCGCTTGACGCGGCTGGAGCCGAATTCGGCAGTGCTCATCGGGGTTTCCCTTCGACGGAGGTCGCGCGAACTGCGCAGCATGACGGACAAGCGCCTTGCTTGGCCTAGGCCAAAAGATAGCATGGTCGGGACATCGCCCACGCAACCGTGTTGGATCGTGACATGACCATCGAGATCACCGGCCGCTCGGCCGCGGACATCGCCGACAGCGTGCGTGCGCTCATCGAGCGCGGCACGCTGCGACCGGGCGACCCGCTGCCGTCCGTGCGGGGCCTCGCGGGGAGTCTCGGGGTGAACCGCAACACCGTGGTCGCCGCCTACGGCCAGCTCACGGCGGCCGGCGTGGTCGTCACCCGCGGACGCGGCGGCACGCACGTCGCCGACCCCGAGGTCGTGCCCCAGGAGGGCTTCGCCGCCGACAGCGTGCTGCGCGACGTGGCGACCGGCAACCCCGACCCCGACCGCATCCCCGACCCGTCGATCGCGCTCGCGGGCATGGCGGGCCGGCCGGTGCTCTACGGCGAGCCCGTGATCGATCCCGGGCTCGAGCGCTGGGCGCGCGAGTGGATGTCGGCGGACCTCGCGCCGCCCGACCTGCGGCTGACGATCACCAGCGGCGCCGCGGACGCCGTCGACCGGCTGCTGGCCCTCGCCCTCGTGCGCGAGGACGCGGTGGCGCTCGAGGACCCGTGCTTCCTCACCAGCATCCACACCGTGCGCGTCGGCGGCTACCGCCCCGTCGCCGTCCCCGTCGACGACGAGGGGATGACGGTCGACGGCCTGCGCGCCGCGCTCGACGACGGCGTGCGCGCCGTCGTCTGCACCCCGCGCGCGCAGAACCCCACCGGCGCGAGCCTCAGCGCGGCGCGCGCGGCCGACCTGCGCGCGGTGCTCGCCGACCACCCGTACGTGCTCGTCATCGAGGACGACCACTTCTCCATGCTCTCGCGCGACCCGTTCCGCTCGATCATCGGGCCCGGCCATCGTCGCTGGGCGCTCGTGCGCTCGGTGTCGAAGTTCCTCGGGCCGGACATGTGCCTCGCGGTCACCGCCTCCGACCCCGACACGGCAGACCGCCTCGCGATGCGCCTCAGCCCGGGCACGACCTGGGTGAGCCACCTGCTGCAGCGCCTCACGCTGTCGCTCGTGACCGACCCGGCGGTCGCCGCGGGCATCGCCGACGCGGGCGCGCACTACGCCGCGCGCAACGCCGCGTTCGCCGCGCGACTCACCGAGCTGGGCGTCCCGGTCGCAGCGGGCGACGGGCTCAACCTCTGGATCCCGCTGCCCGTCGCGGCCCGCGACGTGTCGGAGCAGCTCATGCGTCGCGGCTGGCTCGCACGCGCCGGCGACGAGTTCGTGCTGGGCGAGCCCCCCGCCGTCCCGCGCCTGCGGCTGACCGTGCACGACCTCTCCGACGACGACGCCGAGCGGCTCGCCGCCGACGTCGCCGCCGCCGTGCGCGCCGCCGGTGGACGACTCTCCCCCGCCGGGATGGAATGATCGAGCGGGTGAAGGTCCTCTCCATCCAGTCCGCCGTCGCCTACGGGCACGTCGGCAACTCCGCGGCAGTGTTCCCCCTCCAGCGCATCGGCGTCGAGGTGATGCCCGTCTACACGGTGAACTTCTCCAACCACACGGGCTACGGCGCCTGGCGCGGGCCCATGATCGACCCCGACGACGTGCGCGCCGTCATCGACGGCATCGAGGACCGCGGGGCGTTCGCCGACGTCGACGTGATCCTCTCGGGCTACCAGGGCGGCGAGGGCATCGCCGACGTGATCCTCGACGCCGTGGCCCGCGTCAAGGCCGCGAACCCCGGCGCGATCTACGCGTGCGACCCCGTCATGGGCAATGCGAAGAGCGGATGCTTCGTGGCCCCCGCCATCCCGGTGCTGCTGCGCGACCGGGTGGTGCCCGCCGCCGACCTCATCACGCCGAACCAGTTCGAGCTCGGCTACCTCACGGGCACCGAGCCCGACACCCTCGAGTCGACGCTCGCCTCGGTCGACCTCGTGCGCGCCTCCGGGCCGGCCACCGTGCTGGTCACGAGCGTGGAGCGCCCCGACCGGCCCGAGGGCACGATCGAGATGCTCGCGGTCGACGACCGTGGCGCGTGGATCGTGCAGACCCCGCACCTGCCGATGAAGGCCAACGGCTCGGGGGACGTCACGGCGGCCCTGTTCACCGCCCACTACCGCAGCACGGGCGACGCGGGCGACGCCCTCGCACGCACCGCCTCGAGCGTGTTCGACCTGCTGTCGAACACGCACGCCTCGGGCGAGCGCGAGCTGCAGCTCATCGAGTCGCAGGAGGCCTACGCGCACCCGCGCATGCAGTTCGAGGTGCGGCAGGTCCGCTGAGACGACGGATGCCCCGGAGCGCGCGTGCGCTCCGGGGCATCCGATCAGCCGGCCGGCGAGGCCGACGACGTGCTCAGGCCGGCCAGGCGTCGGCGATCTCCTGCCGGACGTCGCCGAGCAGTCGCGGGATCGCCTTGGTCTTCGCGATGATCGGGAAGAAGTTCGCGTCGAGCGCCCACCGCGGCACGATGTGCTGGTGCAGGTGCTCCGAGATGCCGGCACCGGCGATGCGCCCCTGGTTCATGCCGATGTTGAACCCGTCGCAGCGCGAGACCTCGCGCACGACGCGCATCGCGATCTGGGTGATGCGGCCGATGTCGTCGACCTCCTCGGGCGTCGCCTGGTCGTAGGTCGCGATGTGCCGGTACGGGCAGACCAGCAGGTGACCGCTGTTGTACGGGTACAGGTTCAGCAGTGCGTACGCGTGCTCGCCGCGCGCGACGATCATCGACTGCTCGTCGTCCATCTCCGGCGCGCGGCAGAACGGGCAGGCGTGCTCCTCGGGCTGCTGGCCCTGCTGGATGTAGACCATCCGGTGCGGGGTCCAGAGCCGCTGGAACGCGTCGGGCACGCCGGGCAGGTCGCCCGAGGCATCCGTCGGCACGCCCTCGAACTCCTCGGGGGTGTACGGACCCGCCATCAGAAGTCGCCCTGCGACACGACCTGCCGGCGCTCGTCGATCGCCGCGCGGATGCGCCCGACCGCCTGGTCGATCGGCACGCCGTTCTCCTGGCTGCCGTCGCGGAACCGGAAGCTCACGGTGTTCTGCGACCGGTCGTCCTCGCCCGCGATGAGCTGGAAGGGCACCTTCTGCTTGGTGTGCGTGCGGATCTTCTTCTGCATGCGGTCGTCGCTCGTGTCGAGCTCGGCGCGCACGCCCGAGGCCCTCAGCTGCTCGATGACGGCGCCCAGGTACGACTCGTACTCCTCGGCGACCGGGATGCCGACGACCTGCACGGGCGCGAGCCAGACCGGGAAGGCGCCGGCGTAGTGCTCGGTGAGCACGCCGAAGAAACGCTCGATCGAACCGAACAGCGCGCGGTGGATCATGACCGGGCGCTTGCGCGTGCCGTCGGACGCGGCGTACTCGAGCTCGAACCGCTCGGGCAGCATGAAGTCGAGCTGCACCGTCGACATCTGCCAGGTGCGGCCGATCGCGTCGCGCGCCTGCACCGAGATCTTCGGCCCGTAGAACGCTGCCCCGCCCGGGTCGGGCACGAGCTCGAGGCCCGACTCCTCGGCGACCTCCGCGAGGGTCTGGGTCGCCTCCTCCCAGACCTCGTCGTCGCCGATGTACTTCTCGGGGTCCTTCGTCGACAGCTCGAGGTAGAAGTCGGTGAGGCCGTAGTCGTTCAGCAGGTCGAGCACGAACCGCAGGGTGCGGGTGAGCTCGCCCTTCATGTCCTCGCGCGTGGTGAAGATGTGCGCGTCGTCCATGGTGAGGCCGCGCACGCGGGTCAGGCCGTGGATCACGCCCGACTTCTCGTTGCGGTACACGGTGCCGAACTCGAACATGCGCAGCGGCAGGTCGCGGTAGGAGCGCGCGTTCGACTTGTAGGTGAGGATGTGGAACGGGCAGTTCATGGGCTTCAGGTAGTAGTCCGCGCCCTGCCGGGTGATCTCGCCCTCCTCGTTGCGCGCCTCGTCGAGGTGCATCGGGGGGAACATGCCGTCGGCGTACCAGCCCAGGTGGCCCGAGGTCTCGAAGAGGTTCGCCTTCGTGATGTGCGGCGAGTAGACGAAGTCGTAGCCGCCCTGCTCGTGCTTGCGGCGCGAGTAGTCCTCCATCTCGCGGCGGATGATGCCGCCCTTCGGGTGGAAGACGGCCAGGCCCGAGCCGATCTCGTCGGGGAAGCTGAACAGGTCGAGCTCCGCGCCGAGACGGCGGTGGTCGCGCTTGGCGGCCTCCTCGAGGCGCTGCTGGTGGGCGCGCAGCTCGTCCTTCGTCGGCCACGCGGTGCCGTAGATGCGCTGCAGCTGCGGGTTCTTCTCCGAGCCGCGCCAGTAGGCGGCCGCGACGCGGGAGAGCGCCCAGCCGTTGCCGATCATGCGGGTGTTCGGCAGGTGCGGGCCGCGGCAGAGGTCCTTCCAGATCACCTCGCCGGTCTTCGGGTCGACGTTGTCGTAGATCGTGAGCTCGCTGCCGCCGACCTCGACCGACTCGTTGTCCTCACCGGCATCCGCCCCGCCCTTGAGGCCGATCAGCTCGAGCTTGTAGGGCTCGCCGGCGAGCTCGGCGCGTGCGTCGTCCTCGGTGGTGACGCGGCGCACGAAGCGCTGGCCGGATCGGATGATGCGCGCCATCGCCTTGTCGAGGGCCTTCAGGTCCTCCGGGGTGAACGGCTCGGCGACGTCGAAGTCGTAGTAGAAGCCGTCGGTCACGGGCGGGCCGATGCCGAGCTTCGCGTCGGGGTTCACCTGCTGCACGGCCTGCGCGAGCACGTGGGCCGTGGAGTGCCGGAGGATGTCGAGCCCGTCGGGCGAGTCGATCGCGACCGGCTCGACGGTGTCGGCGTCGGTCACCGTCGTCGCGAGGTCCTTCAGCTCGCCGTTGACGCGCATCGCGACAACGGATCGATCGGTGAAGAGCTCGAAGCCGTCGACCAAGTGGATCCACTCCCTGAACGTGTGAGACGCGACCCCTCACGAACGGGAGTCGCAACCCCTCAACTGTAGTCGCGACCCGGGCTCGCCGCCGCCGGACCCGGCGCCGGCGTCCGCACCCCGCGCTTGCGCCGATCGCGCAAGCGTCACCGCGTCGACCGCACGACTTCCAGCCTCTTGCGCTCGATTCCGCAAGAACCAAACTTTTCCACGGCATTTCACCGCGATCTCTTGTTCGCTCGATGTCGGCGGCAATAGCCTCGCCCCACTCGAGGGCACCGCACGCCCCGCAGTGCCCGATGACGCGCACGACCGAGAGGACACGAGTCGACGATGACCCGCTCCAGCACACCAGTCCCCCTGCCCGCCGCCTCGCCGCCACGCGGTCGCCGCGCGCTCGCGATCACCGCTGCGGCGGCCGTCGCACTCGGCGCCGCGATCGTCGGGCCGGTCGCCGCCCAGGCCGCACCCGCCGCGGGCGACCCCGCCGTCACGCGCGCCGCGCTCGACCCCGCGCTCGTCATGGGCCGCGGCGCCGACGTGCCGTTCATGGAGCAGGAGGCCGAGCACGCGACGACCAGCGGCGAGGTGATCGGGCCCGATCGCACGGCGTACACGCTGCCCGCCGAGGCATCCGGCCGCAGCGCCGTGCGACTCGACCCGGGCGAGTACGTCGAGTTCACCCTGCCCGCGGCGGCGAACGCCATCACGGTGCGCTACAGCATCCCCGACGCACCCGACGGCGGAGGCATCCGCTCGCCCCTCGAGGTGACCGTCGACGGCGGCGACCCGCAGACGATGGAACTCACCTCCGAGTACTCCTGGCTCTACAACCAGTACCCGTTCACCAACGACCCGAACGCGCAGCTGCTGCACCCCGACTGGTGGATCACCGAGTGCGGGTGCGTGCCCGGCGAGGACTACGTGGTGGAGACCCCGTTCCGGCCGATGCACTTCTACGACGAGCAGCGGATGCTGCTGGGCGCGACCCACCCCGCGGGCTCGGTCGTGCGGCTCACGGCACCGGTGGGGGCGGATGCCGCCTGGACGGTGATCGACCTGCTCGACTCGGAGCTCGTGGCGCCGCCGCTCCCCCAGCCCGACGAGTCGGTCAGCGTGACGAAGTTCGGCGCCGACCCGACCGGCGTGCGGGATGCGGCGCCGGCCTTCCGCACCGCGATCAAGTGGGCGAAGCGGCACGACGTCGACGTGTTCATCCCGGCGGGCGAGTTCCGCGTGAGCGAGCACCTCATCGTCGACGACGTGACCATCGTCGGCGCCGGCAACTGGCACTCGATCGTCTTCGGCGAGGAGGTGGCGCTGAAGGAGCCCGCCGCCGACGGCTCGGTGCACACCGGGGTCGGGTTCTACGGGAAGGACGCCGCCGACGGCGGCAGCGCGAACGTGCACCTGTCGGACTTCGCGATCCGCGGCGACGTGCGGGAGCGCATCGACACCGACCAGGTGAACGGCATCGGCGGCGCCATGAGCGACTCGACGATCGAGCGGCTGCACATCGAGCACACGAAGGTCGGGCTGTGGTTCGACGGCCCGATGGACGGCGTCGTCGTGCGCGACAACGTGATCGTCGACCAGATCGCCGACGGCCTGAACTTCCACACGGGCGTCGTGAACTCGGTGGCCGAGGGCAACTTCGTGCGCAACACCGGCGACGACGGGCTCGCGATGTGGGCGCAGGGCGACACCAACGCCGGCAACGCGTTCACCGGCAACACCGTGCAGTCGCCGTCGCTGGCGAACGGCATCGCGATCTACGGCGGCGAGGACATCACCGTCTCCGGCAACCTGGTGGCCGACCCCGTGCGCGAGGGCAGCGCGCTGCACGCCGGCGCACGGTTCGGCGCCGAGCCGTTCACGGGCACGCTCGCGTTCACGGACAACACGACCGTGCGGGCCGGCACGTACGAGCTCAACTGGAACATCGGGCTCGGCGCGATCTGGTTCTACGCGCTCGACCGGTCGATCGACCAGGCCGACGTGCGCGTGACCGGCGACCACTACCTCGACAGCACCTACAACGCGATCATGCTGGTGTCGGACTGGCCGGTGCGCAACGAGGTGTCGATCTCGGGCGTGCACTTGGCCGACGTGCGCGTCGACGGCACCGGCACGTCGGTCGTCAGCGCACGCGTCGCGGGCTCGGCGTCGTTCGAGAACGTCGACGCGCGCAACGTCGGGGCAGTCGGCGTGAACAACTGCGGCTCGTTCAACTTCCCGCCCTCCGGCAGCGAGTTCTCGCTCATCGACCTCGGCGGCAACGACTCGAGCGGCGTGAACACGACCGGCCCCTGGATGGCACCCTGGGTGCTGCCGAACACGATCACCTGCGACGACCGCCCGCCGGTCGTCGCGCCCCCGGCCCCGTCGGCCTGGTGACGCCCGCTGCGGGCGCGCGCGCGTCGCGCGCCCGCGGCGCGGTCGGCTGTCCGCCCACGCTCAGAAACCGTAGAAGGTCTGCACGCCGCTCAGCATGAGCTGGGCGCCGATGGTGGCGACGAACAGGCCGCCGAACTTCTGCGCGAGCGACAGCCCCTGCTCGCTGAAGCGGATGCGGTTGACCAGCACGAGGTGACCGACCGGGATCAGCGCAACGACGATCACCGAGGCGATGACCGCGGCGATCGTGCCCTGGAAGCCCTCCCCCGCCGTCGAGATCGTGATGACCGTGGTGATCGCGCCCGGACCCGCCATGAACGGGATCGCATAGGGGACGATGATCTGGTCGGCGGCCGACTCGACCGGATGTGCCTCGGCCGCCGCCGCACCGCCCTGCGCCCGGCTCGGCCGCCCCGCGAAGAGCATCTCGAAGCCCATCAGCACGAGCACGAGCCCGCCGATGATGCCGAAGGCGCCGAGGTTGATGCCGATGAGGTCGAGCAGGAACTTGCCGACCAGTGCGCTGCCCAGCAGGATGACCGCGATCACGACCATGAGCCGGCGCACGTACTTCGCCCGGTTCTCGGGCTCGTTCTCGGTGAGCACGCGGAAGAAGATCGCGCGGAAGATCGGATCGACCAGCACGACCAGCGAGATCGTGGCCTGCACCGTGAGGTCCAGGAGGCTCATGCCCGACAGGGTAGCGGCGCCGCCGGGCCGACGTCACCTCTGGAACGACGAAACCCCCGGCGAGCCGGGGGTCTCTGTGTGTGGGCGATACTGGGATCGAACCAGTGACCTCTTCCGTGTCAGGGAAGCGCGCTACCGCTGCGCCAATCGCCCGCTACCGTTCTCATTCGGAGCGGTTCGAGGTGGATACGGGATTCGAACCCGTGTATACGGCTTTGCAGGCCGCTGCCTCGCCTCTCGGCCAATCCACCGTTTTCCTGGGTTCTCACCACAGAAAGAAACGGGCTTTCGCCCGATCCATCCGAGCGGATGACGAGACTCGAACTCGCGACCCTCACCTTGGCAAGGTGATGCGCTACCAACTGCGCCACATCCGCATCGCCCGCATCGCTGCGTGCAGAGAGACTCTAACCCAAGCCAGACGCCGATGACAAATTGAAGCCGGCCCCGGGGTGTCACATTCCCCGATGTGCGCTGCGGGCCGTCCATCGGCTACTATCGAGTCCGCGGTTCCGCCTTGCGGATCACCGCGACGGGCGATTGGCGCAGTTGGTAGCGCGCTTCCTTCACACGGAAGAGGTCATCAGTTCGAGTCTGGTATCGCCCACCGAATCATTCCGCGAGCGGCACGGACTCCACTCCCCGCTCCCCCGCGACGACCAGCATGCGCGCAGCGTCCGACGTCTCCACCGCGGCCATGACCGCCGCCACGTCCGGCGCCGTCTCCGCGTCGATCCGACGGAGCACCGTCACCTTCGCCCCCGTGCGCTCACCGAGCTCGGTCGCCAGCGCATCGACGTCGCCCCCGGCCACGAGCATCACGGATCGGCGCCGGCGATCGGGTCGCGCGGTCGGCGCGTGCCTGCGATCGGCGCGCCAGGTGGCGAAGTGGTAAGCGGAGACGACAGCGGTCGCGACCAGCCAGCCGACCGGCGCCCGTACGGCGTCGAGCAGCCCGCCGGCGGGGCCGGCGCCCTCGAGCAGGTGCTCGAACAGCCGATAGCCGATGATCAGGAGCGAGATCAGCGCCACGAGCGCGCTGACCCCGAACAGCACCACGAGGAACACCCGCCGACCCGTCGAGGCCGCCTCCTCCGGCGGCACCGGCCGCAGCGGCCGCCACGCCAGCCACCAGACGGGGGCGCCGACGAGCAGCGCGCTGAGGCCCGCGAGCAGGACGGTCGGCGCGAAGGCGCCGGCCAGCGGCGCCGGCACGAGCGCCGCGAGCCCCCCGTTGACGCTCACCCCGATGCCGATGGCCGTGGCGACGACCGCGACCCCGGAGACGGCGAACGTCTCGGCGGAACGCACCGCGGGTTCGCGCCCGGCGAGCATGCGGTGGTGGATGCGCCAGACCAGCACGCCGACGAGCAGGAGGCCGACCCCGTCGCCCGTGTCCGCCGCCAGGTCCGCGCCGGTCGCCGACGCGTCGAACGCGAGGCGCAGCAGCACGTCGACGAGGGTCCCTGCACCGTACAGCGCGACGGATGCCGCCGCGGCGATGCCGACCAGGAGCGTGACCACGTCCGCGAACACCGTCCGCGCCGCTCCCGCGCCCTCGCCGCGCAGGTGCCACCACCACACGGCGAGACCCACCACGAGCCACGGCAGCGCCTCGACGACCGGCGTCCACCAGGTCGAGCCGGCGAACCCGTCCACGACCTGCCCGGCCAGCGCCGCGTCCACGAGCGCGCCGAGCGCTCTCACGCCGCCGGACGCCCAGAGCACGAGACCGTACGCCGCGCCGACCACCGCGGGCACGCTCGCCAGGCGCACCGGCGATCGTCCGGCGTGCCGAGACATCCACACGTGCCACGCCCAGACCCCGGCCCACACGATCCCGGTGGCGAGCTCGGCCTCGAGCCATCGCCCGCCCACCAGCGCGTCGGCCCACTCGAGCAGGCCGATCGTCGCGACGACCAGCGACACCGTGCGCGCGATCAGCAGGTAGACCCCCCACGACGGCGCCTCCCGTTCGACCGGGTCGTCCAAGCGCCGCCACAGCAGCCACCAGAGCACGCCCGCGAGCGGCACGCCGACCAGCGCGAACGCGAGCGCGAGGGCGAGGCCGGTCGTGTCACTGCCTGCGAGCGGATCGGCCAGCCCGAGCATCCGCTCGACCAGGCCCGACAGCCCGATCGCGGCGATGCCCACCGCGATGGCCAGCAGCACGACGATGACGACGCGACGCACCGTCGCCTGTGCCGCGGTGGCCGCCATCAGCCGACCCCGCCCGGTGCGCAGACCGCGAGCTCCCACGGCACCGACTCGATGCGCCACTCGTCGTCGACGCGCACGAGGTCGAAGCTGCCGTCGGATCGGTACTCGTCCGGCCCGAAGAGCCCGCCGCCGTACGTCGTGACGATCGCCACCTCGACGTCCGCGCTCGACTCCCGCTCGGTCGTGGCGACGAGGCTCACGCGGACCTCGTCGTCGAACCGCTCCACGCGCTCGCACGACTCCGCGAGCTCGGGAACGAGGTACTCCAGCGCCGCCTGCTCGTCACCGGCGATCACGGCCGCGCTGTAGCGCTGGACGACGCCCTCCGGCGTCGACTCGTCCAGCTGCTCGGGTGCGCCGCGCACGAGCACCGCGATGACGGCGGCGACGACCACGAGGGCGATCGCGATGCCGATGCCGATGAGTGCGCGGTCCGCCCGCGCCGGCGCTGCGTTCATGCCCTCATCTTGGCCCGGCCCGGTACGGACCGATAGGTCCAGAGTCCCATGACACGCCGAACGGGCGGTGGGATCACTCCCACCGCCCGTTCGGTGCGATCAGGTCGCGCGGCCCAGGGTGCCGCGCGACCCGGGTCGAACTCAGACCGAGGTCTCGAGCTTGTAGCCCTCGCCACCGTGCACGGCGGTGTCGATGCCGGCGAGCTCGTCCTCGTTCTTCACGCGGAAGCCGATGGTCTTCTCGATCGCGAAGCCCAGGATGAAGGCCACGACGAACGAGTAGATCAGCACGCCGAAGGCCGCGATCGCCTGGACGGCCAGCTGGCCGAAGTCGCCACCGGTGAAGAGGCCGGTGTCGATGGCGAAGAAGCCGAGGTAGAGCGTACCGATGAGACCACCGACGAGGTGGATGCCCACCACGTCGAGCGAGTCGTCGTAGCCGAGCTTGAACTTCAGCTCGATCGCCAGGGCGCAGACGGCACCGGCGACGACACCGAGCAGGGTCGCCCAGCCCGGGGTCAGGTTGGCACACGCCGGGGTGATCGCGACGAGACCGGCGACGGCACCCGAAGCAGCGCCGACGGCGGTGGGCTTGCCGTCCTTGAGCTTCTCGACGACGAGCCAGCCGAGGATGGCCGCAGCGGTCGCGACGAGCGTGTTCACGGCGATGAGGCCGACGCCGGGCATGCCCTCGGCGAGGAACTCCGCGCCGGCGTTGAAGCCGAACCAGCCGAACCACAGCACCGAGGCGCCGATGAGGGTCAGCGGCACGTTGTGCGGCTGGTCCATGCCCTTGGCGAAGCCGACGCGCTTGCCGAGGACCAGCGCGAGAGCGAGCGCCGCAGCACCGGCGTTGATGTGGACCGCGGTACCACCGGCGTAGTCGATCACGCCGGGGAGGCCGATCTCGTCACCGAGGCTGAGGATCCAGCCGCCGCCCCAGACCCAGGCCGCGACCGGGAAGTAGACGACCGTCGCCCAGATGCCGGCGAAGATCATCCACGATCCGAACTTGGCACGGTCGGCGATGGCGCCCGAGATCAGGGCCACGGTGATGATGGCGAACGTGGCGCCGAAGATCACGCCGAGCAGGTCGCCGTTCGCGGACTCACCGGTGGCGAGGTCCGCGAGCGCGAAGTCCGCGAACGGGTTGCCCGAGAAGTCCCAGACGCCCTCGGTCGCGCTCATGTTGAAGCCGTAGAGCACCCACAGCACGCTGATGAGGCCCATTGCTCCGAAGCTCATCATCATCATGCTGACGACGCTCTTGGCCTTCACCAAGCCGCCGTAGAAGAACGCCACGCCCGGCGTCATGAAGAGCACCAGGGCCGACGCTGTGACGGCCCATGCGATGTTGCCGCTATCCATTGATTTCCTCACACCTCTTCGGATTTGCAGGGGAGCCCCGCGAAGGTCCGAAGGATTCGGGTTCCGGCGCGGGTACGCGTTTCAGAATGGTGCCGCGACGTTTCAATCAGGATGCCGAAAGTGTTTCGCGTCTGTTACGAAGAACGGGCGAATGTAAACAGGATGTTTCGTGGCGCAGGGAGGATGCCGCGAGACCACGCATCGGACGCGCGCCGCCGAGCCCCGCTGTGCAACGGATCCGCGCGAGGGCGACCCAGCCGCCCGGATCAGTCGTGCGGCGGCAGCTCGCCGGTCGTCAGCGCGACCAGCCGCGACATCGAGCGCAGGTACTTCTTGCGGTAGCCGCCGCCCAGCATGTCGTCGTCGAAGACCTCGCTGAGCGCGACCCCGGTGGAGACGATCGGCACCTCCGCGTCGTACAGGCGGTCGACGAACGCCACCAGCCGCAGGGCCGCGTTCTGGTCGTGCAGCACGCGCACGTCCTCGATCGCGAGCACCTCGAGCCCCTCGATCATCCGGATGTACTTCGACGGGTGCACCGTCGCGAGGTGCGCGATGAGCTCGTCGAATCCCGCCACGGCGACGGTGTGGCCGCGGTCCGCGAGCGCGGCGACGCTCCGGCGCAGCGACTCCCCGTCGACCGCGATCGCCTCGCCGGTCGTGTCACGCCGTCGGTAGTCGAGGCCGTCGATGCGCAGCGTCTCGAAGTTGCTCGACAGCGCCTGGATCTCGCGCAGGAAGTCCGCGGCGGCGAACCGGCCCTCGCCCAGCGCGTTCGGCGGCGTGTTCGACGTCGCCGCCACGCGCGTGCCGCTGGACATGAGCTCGCCGAGGAGCCGGGTCATGAGCATGGTGTCGCCCGGGTCGTCCAGCTCGAACTCGTCGATGCAGATCAGCTCGGCGCCGCGCAGCAGCGACACGGCGTTGGCGTAGCCGAGCGCGCCGACCAGCGCCGTGTACTCGATGAAGGTGCCGAAGTACTTCCGGCCCGGCGCGGTGTGCCACAGCGCGGCCAGCAGGTGGGTCTTGCCGACGCCGAACCCGCCGTCGAGGTAGACGCCCGGCAGTTCCGGCTTGGCCTTCTTGTTCCACGAGAAGAAGCCGCCCGGGCGCTGGCTCGAGGTCCACCCTCGGGAGAACGCCTGCAGGCGATCGACCGCCGCCTGCTGCGACGGGTAGTCGAGGTCGGGACGGTACGACTCGAAGCTCGCGTGGGCGAACTGGGGCGGCGGCACGAGCTCGGCGGCGATCTCCGCCCCCGTGATCGACGGGTCCCGGTCGACGAGACGGACGATCGTGCCGGGCGTGGTCGAACTCACCTGGGGGGCCTCCCGTGTTGCACCGGGTTACAGCCACCCCTCCGGTGACCGACCCTCCGCGTACATTCGTAGTGGAACAGGCCACCAGCCTAGTCCGCTCCCACCATCACCCCGCCCCATCGGGCGACACCAGGAGGCACCATGTCCGTCGCAGCCGACCCCGCCGACAAGTTCCGCGCGTACGCCCATCCCGAGCGCCTGGTCTCGACCGAGTGGCTCGCGGCGCACCTGGGCGACCCCGGCCTCGTCGTCGTGGAGTCCGACGAGGACGTGCTGCTCTACGAGACCGGGCACATCCCGGGCGCGGTCAAGGTCGACTGGCACACCGACCTCAACGATCCCGTCGTGCGCGACTACCTCGACGGCGAGCAGTTCGCCGCGCTCCTCGGTTCGAAGGGCATCTCACGTGACACGACCATCGTGGTCTACGGCGACAAGAACAACTGGTGGGCGGCCTACGCGCTGTGGGTGTTCACGCTCTTCGGCCACGAGGACGTGCGCCTCCTCGACGGCGGCCGCGACCTCTGGGTCGCCGAGGGGCGCGAGCTCACGACCGACGTCCCCTCCCCCGTGCCCGTCGAGTACCCGGTCGTCGAGCGCGACGATACGACGATCCGCGCGTTCAAGGAGGACGTGCTCGCCCACCTCGGCAGCCCGTTGATCGACGTCCGCTCGCCCGAGGAGTACAGCGGCGAGCGCACGCACATGCCCGCGTACCCCGACGAGAGCGCGCTGCGCGGCGGGCACATCCCCTCGGCGGCATCCGTGCCCTGGGCCCGCGCAGCGGCACCCGACGCCACCTTCAAGACGCGCGACGAGCTCGAGGCGATCTACAAGGGCGAGGCCGGGCTCGCCGACGGCGACGAGGTCATCGCCTACTGCCGGATCGGCGAGCGGTCGAGCCACACCTGGTTCGTGCTGACCCACCTGCTCGGCTTCGAGCACGTGCGCAACTACGACGGGTCGTGGACCGAGTGGGGCAGCGCGGTGCGCGTGCCGATCGTGACCGGCACCGAGCCCGGGGCCGTTCCCGGCCGGTGAGCGTGCAGCGCCCGCGCAGGCGGTCGATGGGAGAATGGCCCGGATGACGACCACCGCACTCCCCGCCCAGCTCGCCGAGATCCGCGAGGACTTCCTCGCGCTCGGCCTGCGCGACCGCCTGCAGCTGCTGCTCGAGTTCTCGCAGGAGCTCCCCGACCTCCCCGAGCGGTACCGCGACCACCCCGACCTGCTCGAGCGCGTCGAGGAGTGCCAGTCGCCCGTCTACATCTTCACTGAGACGGATGCCTCGGGCGCCGTGCACCTGCACGCGACCGCGCCGGTCGAGGCGCCCACGACCCGCGGCTTCGCGTCGATCCTCGCCCAGGGGCTCGACGGGCTCGCCGTCGACGAGGTGCTCGCGGTGCCCGCGGACTACCCCCAGTCGCTCGGGCTCACCGAGGCGGTCTCCCCGCTGCGCATCCGCGGCATGACCGCGATGCTGGCCCGCATCAAGCGTCAGCTCGAGCGGTCGCGCGAGGCCTGAGCGGGCCGCCTCAGCCGTGCGCGGGCACGGACGGGCGCTCCGCCCGCGTCCCTCCGCGGGCGAGCTCGCCGAGCCAGACCGCCAGCGCGCCGTTCCATCGCACCGGGTCGTCGTTCCAGAGCTTGGTGTGCCGCGCACGGGTGAACCGCTCGTACGTGATGAGGTCGGGTCGCGCCGCCGCGAGGCGATCCGAACCCGCGACCGGCACGAAGCCGTCGTCCGCGCTGTGGAACAGCAGCATCGGCAGGTCGAACTCGTCCGCCCGGGCCACGACATCGAGCCGGTCGAAGCCGATCGGCGAGCCGAGCCCGGTGAAGAGGCGTCCCCACCGGCTCGAGAGCATCGCGATGACGAGGCGCGTGAGCGGGGGCGGCAGGCGGTAGGTCGCGCCCTGGTACGACAGGATGTCGTGCCAGTCGATCGCCGGCGACTCCAGCACGAGCCCGACGACGGTCGAACGCGCGCGCCGCGAGCGCAGCACCGTCTGGAGCGCGATCGCGCCCCCCATCGACCAGCCCATCAGCACGATCTCGCTCGCGCCGTGCTCGACGGCGTACTCGATCGCCGCGTTCACGTCGAGCCACTCGGTGTCGCCGAGGCGGTAGCGGCCGTCGGGCCCCTCCGGCGCCTCACCGTCGTTGCGGTAGCTGACGACGAGGGACGTGAATCCCGCCGCGTGGGCGGCCGGAAGGCCGCGCAGGCACTCCTGGCGCCGGACCGCGCGGCCGTGGATGTGGATGATCCAGCGGCCGGAATCCTCGGCGGCGGGGACCAGCCACGCCGGAGCGGGACCCACCGGGGTGTCGATCACTACGTCGCGATACGGATGCCCGAGCTCCCACGGCCCGAGGTGGAACCAGCCGCTGAAGCGCCCGCGGTGGGCCGTCGCCAGCACGCCGAAGTCGACGCCCAGCAGCCTGCGGCGCACGACCGTGGGCGTCTCCTCGAGCACCTCGCCGAGGCGCGCGTGGCCGGTGTCCTGATGGAACCAGAAGGAGTACTCGCCGCGCATGCGCGCATCGGGCGTCGCGCCCAGCGTGATCTCGTGACGGGCGAGGTCGACCGCGACGACGCGCGTGTCCTCGACCTTGTACCTCGAGGGCGTGACGATCGCCCGGGCGACGAACGAGGCGAGCAGCGAGGACGCTGCCCCGACCGCGGCCAGCACCGCCGAGACTGCGATCGCGCCGCCCGCGGCCATGCCGAACACCGCACGGGCGCCCTCCGTCGCCGCAGCAGACCGTCGCCTGCGCAACCCGTTCGCCACGTGATCCCCCTCACGTCCGTGACCGGCGGCGACGGCGTGCCGCTGCCGCGCTCCCTAGTCGAGACTCTAGTCTGCACACGTGCCCGAGCAAGCGTCACCTCCGCCGCCGGAGTTCGCGGCCGCGCTCGACGCGCTCCGCCGCTCGTCGACCAGGCCCGAGCTCGCGATCTCGGAGATCCCCGCGCCATCGTCGCTCGCGCCCTACGCCGTCGCGCTCGCGGCCGACGTGTCGCCCACCCCGCACGGGTCCGACTCCGAACTCGGCACCGGTCGTTTCGTGCTGCTCTACGACCCCGAGGAGCCCGAGGAGTGGGGCGGGCGGTTCCGCATCATCTGCTTCGCCCAGGCGCCGCTCGAGACGGAGATCGGGCTCGACCCGTTCCTCGCCGACGTGGCCTGGTCGTGGCTGGTCGACGCGCTCGACGCGCGAGGTGCACGCTATGCCGCGGCATCCGGCACCGCGACCAAGGTGCTCTCCACCGGCTACGGCGAACTCGCCGAGCAGGGCGACGGCGCACAGATCGAGTTGCGGGCCTCCTGGACGCCCCTCGACCACGAGGTCGCCGCGCATGTGGAAGGCTGGGGAGAACTGCTCTGCATGCTCGCGGGGCTTCCGCCATCGACGGAGGGAGTGACCCTCCTCGCACGAAAGAGGGCCCGGCGTGGCTGACTACCAGGTGATCGACACCCCCGACGGCCTCGCCGCCGCCGCGGGGTCGATCGCCTCCGGTGCCGGCCCGGTGGCCGTCGACGCGGAGCGGGCGAGCGGCTTCCGGTACTCGCAGCGCGCCTACCTGATCCAGGTCTACCGTCGGGGAGCGGGCACGTTCCTGTTCGATCCGCCGCCCATCGGCGACTTCGCGCCGCTGCAGGACGCGATCGGCGACGAGGAGTGGATCCTCCACGCGGCCAGCCAGGACCTGGCGTGCCTGCGCGAGGTCGGCCTCGACCCGGTGCGCATCTTCGACACCGAGCTCGGCGCCAGGCTGCTCGGTCGCCCCAAGGTCGGACTCGCCGCGGTCGTCGAGGACCTCCTCGGCATCACGCTCGCCAAGGAGCACTCCGCCGCGGACTGGTCGACGAGGCCCATCCCCCAGTCGTGGCTGCAGTACGCGGCGCTCGACGTGGAGCACCTCGTCGACGTGCGCGAGCGGATGGGCGACGAGCTCGACGCGGCCGACAAGCGCGCCATCGCCGAGGAGGAGTTCCGGGCCGTGCTCGAGCGGGAGGCGAAGCCCGCACCCGCGGAGCCCTGGCGCCGGCTCTCCGGCATCCACGGCGTGCGCGGCCAGCGCGCGCTCGCCATCGCCCGCGCACTCTGGACCGCACGCGACGAGTACGCGCGCGAGACCGACATCGCGCCGGGCCGCCTCGTGCCCGACGCCGCGATCGTCGCGGTCGCCAAGTCGCTGCCCGAGAGCAAGCGCGCCCTCGCCGAGCTGCGCACCTTCACCGGGCGCGCGAGCCGCACCGAGATCGACCGCTGGTGGGCGGCGATCGAGGAGGGTCGCACCACGCAGGACCTCCCCGCCGTGCGGGTCCCCGCGGACACGCTCCCCCCGGTGCGCGCCTGGTCGAGCCGGAATCCCGAGGCGGATGCGCGGCTGAAGCCCGCGCGCCGCGCGCTCACCGAGGTCGCGGAATCGATGGGCATGCCGGTCGAGAACCTGCTCACGCCCGACTACCTGCGCCGCGTCGCCTGGTCCCCTCCGGAGCCCGCGACGGCCGTGTCGATCGCCTCCGCACTGGCCGATCTGGGCGCCAGACCGTGGCAGGTTGACGCAACCGCACAGAGAATCGCCGATGCCTTTGTAGAGGCAGCCCAAGCCGACGACGTGGGCGTCACGACCGGTTCGTAGGAACCGGCAAACGATTCCGCCGGGTCGAACCCCCTCCCTAGGATCGGACCGTTCCGAAGCGAAAGGTGGAGGCAGAGTGGCCGAAAGAGCTGATGTCGTATTCGTCGACGGGGTGCGCACCCCGTTCGGCCGCGCCGGCGAGAAGGGGATGTACTGGAACACCCGCGCCGACGACCTGGTGATCAAGGCGATCATCGGACTGCTGGAGCGCAACCCGAACGTTCCCAAGGACCGCATCGACGACGTCGCCATCGCCGCGACGACCCAGACCGGTGACCAGGGGCTCACCCTCGGCCGCAGTGCCGCAATCCTGGCGGGGCTCCCCAAGTCGGTTCCGGGCTTCTCGATCGACCGCATGTGCGCGGGCGCGATGACCGCCGCCTCGATGATGGGCGCCTCGATCGGCTACGGGGCGTACGACCTCGCGATCGCCGGCGGCGTCGAGCACATGGGTCGGCACCCGATGGGCTCCGGCGTCGACCCCAACCCGCGGTTCGTGGCGGAGAAGCTCGTGTCGGAGGACGCCCTCGTCATGGGCGCGACCGCCGAGCGCATCCACGACCGCTACCCGCACCTGACCAAGGAGCGCGCCGACCGGTTCGCCCTCGGCAGCCAGCAGAAGGTCGCCGCGGCCTACGAGGCGGGCAAGATCCAGCAGGACCTCATCCCGGTCGCGATCCGCACCGAGGAGGGCTGGGGCCTCGCCACGAAGGACGAGGCACCGCGCCCCGAGACGACGATCGAGGGCCTCGCCGGGCTCAAGACCCCGTTCCGCCCCCACGGCCGCGTCACGGCCGGCAACGCGTCCGGCCTCAACGACGGCGCGACGGTCGCCCTGCTCGCGTCGGGCGAGGCCGCCGAGGAGCTGGGCCTCACCCCGAAGATGAAGCTCGTGAGCTTCGGCTTCGCCGGCGTCGACCCCGAGATCATGGGCATCGGCCCCGTGCCGTCGACCGAGAAGGCGCTCCGCAAGGCGGGCCTGTCGATCGACGACATCGGCCTGTTCGAGCTGAACGAGGCGTTCGCGATCCAGGTCCTCTCGTTCCTCGACCACTTCGGCATCGCCGACGACGACCCGCGCGTCAACCAGTGGGGCGGCGCGATCGCCGTCGGGCATCCGCTCGCCTCGTCGGGCGTGCGCCTCATGAACCAGCTCGCCCGCCAGTTCGAGGAGCAGCCGGGCGTCCGCTACGGCATCACCGCCATGTGCGTGGGCCTCGGACAGGGCGGCACGATGATCTGGGAGAACCCGAACTGGTCGAAGAAGGCCGAGCGCAAGAGCAGGAAGGGCTGAGCACCGCGATGACCGATTACACGAAGATCGACTTCACGGAGCTCGCGGGCCTGTCGGACGACGAGGTCGTCACGCACTCGTACGTGCGCGAGGTCCCGCTCTCCGACGGGCGCGTGCTCGCACTGGTGACGCTCGACAACGGGCGCGACCACACCCGGCCGAACACGCTGGGCCCGAAGTCGCTGCTCGAGTACGCCGACACGCTCGACCGGCTCGCCGAGCAGGCGAAGGCCGGCGACATCGACGCGGTGGCCGTCACGGGCAAGCCGTTCATCCTCGCCGCAGGCGCCGACCTCAGCAAGGTCGCCGAGATCCCGAGCCACGAGATCGCCCTGCGCATGGGCCAGCTCGGCCACCACGCGCTGGGCAAGCTGCACACCATGGGCGTGCCCACGTTCGCGTTCATCAACGGGCTCGCGCTCGGCGGCGGCCTCGAGATCGGGCTGCACGCCGACTACCGCACGGTGGACGCCTCGACCCCGGCGGTCGCGCTGCCCGAGGTGTTCCTCGGGCTCATCCCCGGCTGGGGCGGTGCGACCCTGCTGCCGAACCTGATCGGCATCGAGAACGCCCTCAAGGTGGTCATCGAGAACCCGCTCAAGCAGAACCGCACCCTCAAGGGCAAGGACGTGCTCGAGCTCGGCATCGCCGATCGCATGTTCGCCTCGGCCGCGTTCCTCGAGGACTCGATCCGCTGGGCGGACGACGTCGTCGCGGGCCGCGTGAAGGTGAAGCGGCCGAACGAGCCGGGCAAGGTCGAGCGCATGGTGAAGTGGGATGCCGCGATCGGCATCGCCACCAAGATGCTGAAGCGCCGCATCGGCGAGGTCCAGAAGTCGCCGTACGTCGCGCTCGAGCTGCTCAAGGGCGCCAAGTCGAACGACCGCGAGGCCGGCTTCGCCGCCGAGGACGAGGCGCTCGCCGACCTCATCGTCGGCGACCAGCTGCAGGCCAGCATCTACGCGTTCAACCTCGTGCAGAAGCGCGCCAAGAAGCCGGCCGGCGCGCCCGACAAGGCACTCGCGAAGCGCATCACCAAGGTGGGCGTGATCGGCGCCGGCCTCATGGCCAGCCAGTTCGCGCTGCTGTTCGTGCGCCGCCTCCAGGTGCCCGTGGTCATCACCGACCTCGACCAGGCGCGCGTCGACAAGGGCCTCGCCTACATCCGCGATGAGATCGGCACCCTCGAGCAGAAGGGCCGCATCTCCTCCGACGAGGCGAACCGCCTGCGCGCGCTGGTCACCGGCACCACCGACAAGGCCGACTTCGCCGACTGCGACTGGGTCATCGAGGCGGTGTTCGAGGAGCTCGGCATCAAGCAGGACGTCTTCGCCGAGATCGAGCAGCACGTCTCCCCCGAGGCCGTGCTCGCCACGAACACCTCGTCGCTGTCGGTCGAGCAGATCGGCGCGAAGCTCGCCAACCCCGAGCGGCTCGTGGGCTTCCACTTCTTCAACCCGGTGGCCGTCATGCCGCTGATCGAGGTCGTGAACGCCCCGAAGACCGACGAGGCCACGCTCTCCACCGCGATGGTGATCGCGGCGAAGCTCCGCAAGAACGCGGTCATCACGCGCGACACCCCCGGGTTCGTCGTGAACCGCGTGCTGGCCAAGGTGCTCGGCGAGACGATGCACGCGGTCGACGAGGGCACGCCGTTCGAGGTCGTGGACGAGGCCGTGAAGCCGTTCGGGCTCCCGATGGGCCCGTTCGAGCTGCTCGAGCTCGTCGGCCTCAAGGTCGGCGCGCACGTGCTCGACACGCACCACGCGGCGTTCCCGGAGCGCTTCTTCGCGAGCGACAACCTGCACCGCCTCGCGGAGCACGGCAAGCTGCTCGAGCGCGACGGCAAGGGCAACGTCACCGGCTACGACAAGGGCGCGGTGAAGATCGTCGCCGGCGGCACGAACCCGATGACCGCGGAGGAGATCCGCACGCGTCTCGAGGACGGCCTGGCCGACGAGATGCACCGGATGCTCGAGGACGACGTGGTGCACGCCCCTGAGGACATCGACCTGTGCATGATCCTCGGCGCCGGCTGGCCGTTCCAGATGGGCGGCGCCACGCCGTACCTGGACCGCGTCGGCGCCAGCGAGCGCGCCTTCGGCGACACGTTCCACCACCCGCCGGTGGCGGGCGTGGGCGCCTGACGCCACGGCGACACGAGGAACGCCCCGGAGCTTCGGCTCCGGGGCGTTCGTCGTTCGTGCGAGAAGCCCGCCTCAGCGGGTCGAGGCCTCCTCGTCGGCAGGTACGGCCCGCGCGTGCGGCAGCTTGCTGCCGAGCACCATCGCGGTCACGTCGCGCGCGATGTGCTGGGGCGTGAGTCCGACGCGCTCGAGGATGTCGCCGCGCGAGCCGTGGTCGAGGAACTCGTCGGGCAGCCCGATCTCCGTGACCGCGGTGTCGACGTCGGCCTCGCGGAGGTCCTGGCGGATGCGCGTGCCGATGCCGCCCACGCGCATGCCGTCCTCGATGCTGACGACGATGCGGTAGTCGCGCGCGAGCTCGACGACGCTGCGCGGCACGGGGACGACCCAGCGCGGGTCGACGACGGTGGCGCCGATCCCCTGGTCGGCGAGCCGCTCGGCGACCTCGAGGCCGATGCCGGCCATCGGGCCGACGGTGACGATCAGCACGTCGCGACGGTCGGTCTCGCGCAGCACGTCCACGCCGTCGGGCGTGCGGCGCTCGGCGGGGTACTCGGTGCCGACCGAGCCCTTCGGGAAGCGCAGCACCGTCGGGGCGTCCTGCACCTGCACCGCCTCGTGCAGCTCCTCGGCGAGGCGCTCGGCGTCGCGGGGCGCCGCGAGCCGGATGCCCGGCACGACCTGCAGGATCGCGAGGTCCCACACGCCGTGGTGGCTGGGCCCGTCGGGGCCGGTGACGCCGGCGCGGTCGAGCACGAACGTGACGCCCGCGCGGTGCAGCGCGACGTCCATCAGCACCTGGTCGAACGCGCGGTTCATGAAGGTGGCGTAGACCGCGACCACCGGGTGCAGCCCGCCGAACGCGAGCCCGGCGGCACTGGTGACCGCGTGCTGCTCGGCGATGCCCACGTCGAGCACGCGGTCGGGGTAGCGCTCGGCCATGCGGTGCAGCCCGGTCGGGCGCAGCATCGCCGCGGTGATGCCCACGACGCGGTCGTCGGCATCGGCCACGCGCACGAGCTCCTCGGAGAACACGCTGGTCCACGAGGGGGCGGATGCGGCCACGAGCGACTCCCCCGTCTCCGGGTCGATCTGCCCGACGGCGTGGAACTGGTCGGCGACGTCGCGCAGCGCTGGCTCGTAGCCGCGGCCCTTCTCGGTGATCACGTGCACGATCGCGGGGGTGCCGTAGTCGCGCGCCTGCACGAGCGCCCGCTCGACGGCGCCCTCGTCGTGGCCGTCGACCGGGCCGATGTACTTGATGTCGAGGTTCGAGTAGAGCGCCTCGTTGTTCGAGAACCGGCTGAGGAAGCCGTGCAGGCCGCCGCGGACGCCCCGGTAGACGGCCCGGGCCGGCCCGCCGAGGCGATCGAACGCCTTCCGGCTCGACTGGTGCAGCGCGCGATAGCCGCGACGCGTGCGCACCGAGTTGAGGAACCGGGCCATGCCGCCGATGGTCGGCGCATACGAGCGCCCGTTGTCGTTGACGACGACGACGAGCCTGCGGTTGTTGTCGTCGGTGATGTTGTTGAGCGCCTCCCACGTCATGCCGCCCGTGAGCGCCCCGTCGCCCACCACGGCCACGACGTGGCGGTCCTGCTGGCCGGTCATCTCGAACGCGCGCGAGATGCCGTCGGCCCACGACAGCGAGCTCGACGCGTGCGAGCTCTCGACGATGTCGTGCTCCGACTCGGAGCGCTGCGGGTACCCGGCGAGGCCGCCGGTGGTGCGGATGCTGGAGAGGTCGCGCCGGCCCGTGAGCATCTTGTGCACGTACGACTGGTGCCCGGTGTCGAAGACGATGGCGTCCTTCGGCGACTCGAAGACGCGGTGGATCGCGAGCGTCAGCTCCACGACGCCGAGGTTCGGCCCCAGGTGCCCGCCGGTCTGCGACACGCTCGCGACGAGGTACTCCCGGATCTCGCGCGCCAGCTGGTCGAGCTCTGCGGGCGAGAGCCGGTCCAGGTCTCGGGGGCCGTCGATCGTCTCGAGCAGGGTCATGCAGGGTACCTTTCCGGTGCACGGGCGCCTCGCGGTCGCCGTCCGCCGAGTCTACGCCGGGAGTCTGGGGAAGCGACGAGCGACCCGGCAGCTGGACTGCCGGGTCGCTCGCGTGCTACGGACGGTGCGTCAGACGAGGCTGCGCAGCACGTACTGGAGGATGCCGCCGTTGCGGTAGTAGTCGGCCTCACCGGGCGTGTCGATGCGCACGACCGCGTCGAACTCGACCGTCTCCTTGCCGGCGGGCGAGTGCTCGCTCGGCGCGGCGACGACGTGCACCGTCTTCGGCGTGGTGCCCGAGTTCAGCTCCTCGAGGCCGGTGATCGAGACCACCTCGGTGCCGTCGAGCCCGAGCGAGTCGGCGGACTCGCCGGCGGGGAACTGCAGCGGCACGACGCCCATGCCGATGAGGTTCGAACGGTGGATGCGCTCGAAGCTCTCGGTGATGACCGCCTTCACGCCGAGCAGGTTGGTGCCCTTGGCCGCCCAGTCGCGGCTCGAGCCCGAGCCGTACTCCTTGCCGCCGAAGATGACCAGCGGGATGCCCTGCGACTGGTAGTTCATCGACGCGTCGTAGATGAACGACTGCGGGGCGTCGGCCTGGGTGAAGTCGCGCGTGTACCCGCCCTCGACGTTGTCGAGGAGCTGGTTGCGCAGGCGGATGTTCGCGAACGTGCCGCGGATCATGATCTCGTGGTTGCCGCGACGCGAGCCGTAGGAGTTGAAGTCCTTGCGCTCCACGCCGTGCTCGACGAGGTACTTGCCGGCCGGGCTGTCGCCCTTGATGGCGCCCGCGGGGCTGATGTGGTCGGTCGTGACCGAGTCGCCGAGCTTCGCGAGCACGCGTGCACCGGCGATGTCGGCGACCGGCGTCGTCTCCATGGTCATGCCGTCGAAGTACGGGGGCTTGCGCACGTACGTCGACTCGGGGTTCCACTCGAAGGTCGCGCCGGTCGGCGTCGGCAGCGTGCGCCAGCGCTCGTCGCCCTCGAACACGCTCGCGTACTGCGTGGTGAACATGTCCTGGTTGATCGACGAGTCGATGGTGTCCTGCACCTCCGAGGCATCCGGCCAGATGTCCTTGAGGTAGACGTCGTTGCCGTCGGTGTCGGTGCCGAGCGGGTCGGACTCGAAGTCGAAGTTCATCGAGCCGGCGAGCGAGTACGCGATCACGAGCGGGGGGCTCGCGAGGTAGTTCATCTTCACGTCGGGGTTGATGCGGCCCTCGAAGTTGCGGTTGCCCGAGAGCACCGCGGTCACGGCGAGGTCGTTCTGCTGCACCGCGGCCGAGACCTCCTCGATGAGCGGGCCCGAGTTGCCGATGCAGGTGGTGCAGCCGTAGCCGACCGTGTAGAAGCCGAGGTCCTCGAGGTCCTGGGTGAGTCCGGCCTTCTCGTAGTAGTCGGTGACGACCTTGGAGCCCGGCGCCAGCGTGGTCTTGACCCACGGCTTGGCCTTCAGGCCCTTCTTCACCGCGTTGCGCGCGAGCAGGCCCGCGGCGAGCATGACCGACGGGTTCGACGTGTTCGTGCACGACGTGATGGCGGCGATCGTGACCGAGCCGTGGTCGAGCGTGTACGACGAGCCGTCCGCGGCATCCACCTTCGTCGGCTTCGACACCGTCTTCGGCGCGTGGCTCCGGTGGTGGTGCTCGTGGTGGCTGAACTCGTCCTCCGGCGTGTTGCCGGGCGGGTCGGACGCCGGGAAGGACTCCGCGATCTCGAGGTCGACCAGGTCGTGCTCGACGTCGGCGTAGTTGGTGAGGTCCGACTCGAACTGGGTCTTGGCCTCGGAGAGCACGATGCGGTCCTGCGGGCGCTTCGGGCCGGCGATCGACGGCACGACCGTGCCGAGGTCGAGCTCCATGTACTCGGAGAACGACGGCTCGTTCGCGGCGTCGTGCCAGAGCGTCTGGGTCTTCGCGTACGCCTCGACGAGCGCGACCTCGGCCTCGGTGCGGCCGGTGAGGCGCAGGTAGTCGAGGGTCACGTCGTCGATCGGGAAGATCGCCGCGGTCGAGCCGAACTCGGGGCTCATGTTGCCGATGGTGGCGCGGTTGGCGAGCGGCACGGATGCCACGCCGGGGCCGTAGAACTCGACGAACTTGCCGACCACGCCGTGCTGGCGCAGCATGTCGGTGATCGTGAGCACGACGTCGGTCGCGGTGACGCCGGCGGGGATCTCGCCGGAGAGCTTGAAGCCGACGACCTTGGGGATGAGCATCGACACGGGCTGGCCGAGCATGGCCGCCTCGGCCTCGATGCCGCCGACGCCCCAGCCGAGCACGCCGAGGCCGTTGACCATGGTGGTGTGCGAGTCGGTGCCGACGCAGGTGTCGGGGTAGGCGCGGGTGACGCCGTCGACGTCGCGCGAGTAGATGACCTTGGCCAGGTGCTCGATGTTCACCTGGTGGACGATGCCGGTGCCGGGCGGCACGACCTTGAAGTCGTCGAACGCGGTCTGGCCCCAGCGGAGGAACTGGTAGCGCTCGCCGTTGCGCTCGTACTCGATCTCGACGTTGCGCTCGAGGGCGTTCTCGGTGCCGAAGAGGTCGGCGATGACGGAGTGGTCGATGACCATCTCGGCCGGCGAGAGCGGGTTGATCCTGCTCGGGTCGCCGCCGAGGGCGACCACGGCCTCGCGCATGGTCGCGAGGTCGACGATGCAGGGCACGCCGGTGAAGTCCTGCATGACCACGCGCGCAGGGCTGAACTGGATCTCGGTGTCGGGGTCGGCCGTCGGCACCCACGAGCCGAGCGCCTCGATCTGCGCCTTGGTGACGTTCGCGCCGTCCTCGGTGCGCAGCAGGTTCTCGAGGAGCACCTTGAGGCTGAACGGCAGCTTCTCGTACCCCGGAACCGTGTCGACGCGGTAGATCTCGTACGAGTCGTCGCCGACCCGGAGCGCGTCCTTCGCCCCGAAACTGTTCACTGCAGACACGTTGGCCTCTCCTTCGCTCGATGCGACCGGCGCGGACCGGCCCGCCTGTGATTCTCGCGGCCGAACTGGGCCCCCCGCCAGCAAGGGTAACCTAATCGCCGCGCTGCGGACCGGGCTCGTCCAGCTCGGTACATTTATCTCGATGTCGAGATAACTGTATCACTCGCCCCGGTCGGAGCCCGACGGGTACACGGCGCGCACCACGAGCCACGACAGCACCAGCAGCACCGCGTACAGCGGCACGCCCATGAGCAGGCGGGTGAGGGCGAGGCCCTCGACGTTGGCGGCCAGGTAGAGCGGCAGCTGCACGGCCAACCGGCCGACGAACAGGCCGAGCCAGAGCACCGTGAGCAGCTGCATGGCACGGTACTTGCGCCGGTCGCGCTTCCACTCCAGCCCGTCGCCCATCAGGAACCCGACCGCGAGGCCGAGCAACGGCCAGCCGACGAGCAGCGAGACGAGGATCGCGGCCGCGTACGCCCCGTTGGTCCACAGGCCGAGCACGAAGTTGTCCTCGCCGCGGCCGGTCCAGAGGGCGAGGGCTGCGGATGCCCCGGCGGCCACGAGCCCCGCGACCGCCTGCGTCACGGGCGTGCGCGCGATCAGGCGGGCGATGGTGAAGACGACGGCGAGGCCGACCGATCCGGCCAGCGCCGGGACCAGTTCGCCCCAGATCGCGTAGACCGTGAGGAAGACGAGCCCGGGCAGGATCGCCTCGCACAGCCCGCGGACGCCGCCGAGGGCGCCGAGCAGTTCACGAGCCGTGAGCGCCTCGTCGCGGGCGAGCCCGCCCAGCCCGGAGCGCTCGGCGGCCTGCGCGAGGCCCGCGCCGATGCCGGCCGCGGTCTCGTGCGCGGCGACGTCGTCGTCCCGCTCGCCCTCGGCGGGTTCGTCGCGGTCGCCGTGCGCGGGGTCGGACACGGTGGTCACGGGGCGGCCGGCGGCTTCGATCCGCCCGAGCCCTGGGGCATGCGCAGCGGAATGAGGTCGCGGGGCGGCATCGGGGTGTTGCCGCGCACCACGACGATGCTGCGGAACAGGTCCTCCACCAGCGCGGCGGCCGACGGGTCGACGGCTGCGTCGCCCGCGATCACGCCGCGCAGGAACCAGCGCGGCCCGTCGACGCCGACGAAGCGGGCGAGCCGCGTGTGCGCGGCCTGCTGCTCGGTCGCCGGAACCGGGATCTGCGCGAGCAGCTCGGGCCCGAACGCGCCCTCGCGGGGCGTGATCGTGCCGCCCTGGCCGGTGATCTGCGTGGCGATCTGCTCGCGGATCTCGTGCCACAGGCCGCTGGACCGCGGCGCGGCGAACGGCTGGACCTGCAGCGTCGAGTTCGCGTAGTCGAGCCCGATCGCCACCACGCGCTTGGTGGACTCCTCCACCTCGAGGCGCAGGTGCAGGCCCTCGCGCGGCAGCACCTTCACGCCGCCGAGGTCGACGTACGGGCGGACCGGGTTGGCCTCCGACTCGTCGAGCGGGCCCGCGGTGTCGCGGTCCTCCGGGGCGGACTTGGGGTGGTCGACCGGTCGGTCGGCGTTCTCGATCTCGCTCACGCTGATGCGGCTCCTGACTGGGGTGTGGGGTGTGCGTCGGCGGCGAATCCGGTCGACCCGAACCCGCCTTCCCCCCGATGGCTTCCGGGCAGCCGGTCGACCGGCACGAAGCGCGCCCGGCTGACGGGCATGACGACGAGCTGCGCGATGCGGTCGCCCTCGCGGATCTCGTACGCCTCGGAGGCATCCGTGTTCAGCATCGAGACCTTGATCTCGCCGCGGTAGCCCGCGTCGATCGTGCCCGGGGCGTTGACGATGGTGATGCCGTGCTTGAACGCCAGGCCGCTGCGCGGGACGACGAATCCGACGTAGCCGTCGGGCAGCGCGACCGCCACGCCGGTGCCGACGGTGGCCCGCTCCCCCGGTGCGAGCACGAGCGACTCCGACGCGTGCAGGTCGGCCCCGGCGTCGCCCGGGTGGGCGTATGCGGGCACGCGGTCAGCGGTGATGAGCACCTCGACGGAATCGGTCACGTGTCGAGGGTAGTCGAAGAAATCTGGTCGAATGGATCCATGCACGTGTACCGAGAACGACTCTGGCCCACCCCCTGGATGATCGTCGTCAGCCTGCTGCTGATCCCGGCGAGCATCCTCGTGCTGGCGCCCGTCTCCCTGCCCGCGGGCATCGTGACCGGGATCGTGCTCTACCTCGGCACGCTCGGCGCGTTCGTCGCCGCGGCGCCGGTCGTCGAGGTGACCGGGACCGAGCTGCGCGCGGGGAAGGCCAGCATTCCGCTCGCGCTCACGGGCGAGGCGACCGCGCACGAGGGGGCGGATGCCACGGCCGAGCGGGGCGTGCGGCTGGATGCCCGTGCCTGGCTGCTGATCCGCGGCTGGGTGCCGCACGTCGTGAAGGTGCCGATCGTCGACGAGCAGGACCCGACCCCCTACTGGATCGTGTCGTCGCGCCGGCCGACGGAGATGGCCGCCGCGATCAACGGATCGCGACGGCCATCGGAGTCTGCGTAGCGGCGCCGATCAGGCCGCGCACTCGAGGCAGATCGGCCCGAGCTTGGTCTCGTGGTCGATCTGCGAGCGGTGCTTCACGAGGAAGCAGCTCACGCACGTGAACTCGTCGGCCTGCGGAGGCAGCACCACGACGTCGAGTTCCACGTCGGAGAGATCAGCTCCCGGCAGGTCGAACCCACCGGGGTTGTCGGCGTCATCCGCGTCGACCATTCCCGAGTTCTTGTCGGGTACGCGCTCCTTGAGAGCCTCGATCGACTCCGAGTCGTCGTCGCTCTTCCGCGGTGCGTCGTAATCTGTTGCCATTCCGTTCCATTTCTTGGTGGGACAGCCGAAGAAAATCGGCGGCCATAGTCTGCATCAACCGGGGTGGAAGTGCAAACGCCCCACGCCGCCGGTCGATCTGCCCGCTGCAACTTCCGGCACGCCCGGGGTATTCCCCTGCGCCTGCCGGGGCCCATGGCATCCTTGCTCGCAACAGTGAGCAGGGAAGGGCCCGGCGACATGCAGGAACTGAAGGTGATCGGCGTCGAGAACGGCGCGCTGCTCGCCGCCTCCGACGAGGGGGCGAGATTCAGGATCCCGATCGACGACGTGGTGCAGTCGAAGCTCCGCCAGTCGCATCCGGAATCACCCAACGCACCGCGACTCGCGCCCAGGGAGGTGCAGGCGCACATCCGCGCCGGCCTGTCGGCCGAGGAGGTCGCGACCCTCACCGGGGCGTCGCTCGAGGCGATCCGCCGGTTCGAGGGGCCGGTGCTCGCCGAGCGCGAGCACATCGTGAACTCCGCCCTCGCCGTGCCCGTGCACATCGAGGGCGAGGTCGACCCCGACACTCCCCCGACGTTCGGCAGCGTCATCCGCGACCGGCTCGACAAGCTCGGCGCCGACCGCGGCCGCTGGGCGAGCTGGAAGGAGGAGGACCGCGGCTGGATGGTCAAGCTCGAGTTCCGTGCGGACGACATCGACCACGACGCCCGCTGGGGCTTCGAGCCGCGCAAGCGCGCGTTGCAGCCGCTGAACTCCGAGGCCGTGACGCTGTCGCAGCCCGGCGAGCCGAAGGAGGGGCTGATCCCCAAGCTCCGCGCGGTGGGCGCGCAGGACCCCGACGCGTCGCGGTTCGACAGCGGCGCCTTCGCGTTCGACGACGACCTCGAGCCGGCGGATGCCCCGCCGCAGCCCGAGCCCCTGTCGTACTCGCGCACGGTGAAGACGTCGAGCCCCGCCGCGGCGAACGCGGCGATCAAGCGCGCCGCCGAGCCCGAGCAGGCGATGAGCGACACCGCCGACCTGCTCGAGGCGCTGCGGAAGCGACGTGGCGAGCGCGAGTCGGCCGCCGTCGCCGAGGTCTCCGACGACACCGAGCAGTCGCTCGACATCCCCCTGTCGACGTTCGACGAGGAGTTCGACGAGGCGCCCGCCCCGGCGCCGGCACGCGCGCCTCGGAAGTCGCCGCAGAAGCGGCAGCCCGCGGCCAAGCGGCCGCCGCAGAAGCAGGAGGCGCAGAAGCCGGCGGCTCCTGCGCAGCCGGCCGGTGACTCGCTCTGGGGCCGCGTCGCCGCCTCGGGAGAGAGCGACTCCGCCACCCCCGCGCGCGCGACCGCGAACTCGAAGAAGGGCCGTGCGTCGATGCCGAGCTGGGACGAGATCGTCTTCGGCGCGCGCAGCGACGACGACCCCGCCTGAGCAGCGGCCACGACCGCCCGCTGACGCCCGTCCACCGGGCGTTGGCGTGTCGCGCCCGCGCGTCGTACCATTCGAACACATGTTCGAACGGAGGGTGACGCGATGCGCACGATCGACGAGGAGACGGTCGTCTCGACGGGTGACGACGGCGAGCCGCGCCGACTCGTCTGGCGTCAGGTGCGCTACCGCGTGAGCGATCGGCCGACCGCGCTGGTGGGCACGTGTCCCTGGTGGCGCCCGCTCGCCGATACGGGCGTGCGCGGGCCGCTCGACGTCACGGGCTGGCGCTTCCAGGGCACTGCCGACGACGGTTCGGGCTCGCTCGTCTTCGACGTCGTGCTCGACCCCGCCACGCTCCGGTGGAGCGTCGTCGGCACCTACGACTGACACTCCTTAGGCTGTGCGCATGCCGGACCCGTTCAGCGAGCACGTGAGCTCCCCCGAGTGGCTCGCCGCGACCGAGGGCCGGGTGCGGCGGATGCTGCGCGAGGTCGGCGTCCGCCCGACGGGGCCGCTCGAGCGGCGCCGCGTGCGGCCGTGGTCGACGCAGCTCACGATCGCCACCGACGCGGGCACCGTGTGGTGCAAGCAGAACCACCCGGCGATGGCCTTCGAGGCGCGCGTGCAGGCGGTGCTCGCGGAACTGGTGGCGGACGCCGTGCAGGCGCCGCTCGCGATCGACGCCGGACGCGGGCTCCTGCTCATGACCGACCACGGGCCGTCCGTCGCCGAGCGGGGCCAGGTCACGACCGACGTCTGGGCCCGGCTCGTCGGCGAGGCGGCGCGCCTGCAGCGCTCCCTCGTGGGACGGCGCACGGATCTGGTCGGTGCGGGCGTGCCGGATCGCAGCATCCGGGTGGAGGACCGGTTCGAGGACCTCGTCGAGCTGCTGGCGGGGCTTCCGGCGCCGCACCCCGCGCGACTCGTGGATGCCGATGCGTCGCGCCTGCGGGCCGCAGGCCCGGCGGTCGCGGACGCCGTGCGCGTGCTCGCCGACTCGCCGTACCCGTCGGCGTGGAACCACGGCGATCTCCACCCCGGTAACGCCTTCCCCCTGGCCGACGGCGTCCGGCTGTTCGACCTCGCAGACGGGCAGTGGGCGAACGCGCTCGAGGTGCTTGCGGTGCCGCACGACTGGATCGATCGTCAGCCGGACCTCGCGTGGGAACCCGTGCGCGACGCGTGGGCCGCGGCGTGGGGACTCCGCCCGCCCACCGCCGAGGAGTGGCGATCGATGCGCATCGTGCACGCCGTCAACCGCACGGGGACGTGGACCGGCGTGATCGACGACATGACCGAGCCCGAACTCCGGCGCTGGGCGCACTACGCGGCCGACGAACTGCTGGGCGTGCTGCGGCACGCCGGAGGGGACTACGCCGACTTCTCCTGACGGCGCGGCTTGTGCGGCACGATCGTGGGCGCCGCGTTGTCGAGCACGGCCTCGCGCGTGACGACCACGCGGGCGACCTCCTCGCTCGAGGGCACCTCGAACATGATCGGCCCGAGCACCTCCTCGAGGATCGCGCGCAACCCTCGCGCACCGGTCTGCCGGAGCACCGCGAGGTCGGCGATGGCCTCGATGGCCCCCTGGTCGAACTCGAGCTCCACGCCGTCGAGCTCGAACATTCGCTCGTACTGCTTGACGAGCGCGTTCTTCGGCTCCGTGAGGATCTGCATGAGCGCCGGGCGGTCGAGCTGCGAGACGGTCGTGACGACCGGCAGGCGGCCGATGAACTCGGGGATCAGGCCGAACTTGTGCAGGTCTTCGGGGAGCACCTCGCTGAAGATGTCGACCTCGTCGTCCTTGCTGTGCAGCGGGGCGCCGAAGCCGATGCCGCGCTTGCCTGCGCGGGACGAGATGATGTCCTCCAGCCCGGCGAACGCGCCGGCGACGATGAACAGCACGTTCGTCGTGTCGATCTGGATGAACTCCTGGTGCGGGTGCTTGCGACCGCCCTGCGGCGGCACCGAGGCGGTCGTGCCCTCGAGGATCTTCAGCAGCGCCTGCTGCACGCCCTCCCCCGACACGTCGCGGGTGATCGAGGGGTTCTCGGCCTTGCGGGCGATCTTGTCGACCTCGTCGATGTAGATGATGCCGGTCTCCGCGCGCTTGACGTCGAAGTCGGCCGCCTGGATGAGCTTCAGCAGGATGTTCTCGACGTCCTCGCCGACGTAGCCGGCCTCCGTGAGGGCGGTCGCGTCGGCGACGGCGAACGGCACGTTCAGGCGTCGCGCGAGCGTCTGCGCGAGGTAGGTCTTGCCGCAGCCGGTCGGCCCGATGAGCAGGATGTTCGACTTCGCGATCTCGACCTCGTCGCGCGCGTGGTCGGCCGACGTGAGCGTCGTGCGTGCACGCACCCGCTTGTAGTGGTTGTAGACCGCGACGGCGAGGGCGCGCTTCGCGGGCTCCTGCCCGATGACGTACTCCTCGAGGAAGGAGAAGATCTCCTTGGGCTTGGGGAGGTCGAACTCGCCCTGCGTCTCCTCGCCCGACTCGGCGAGGCGCTCCTCGATGATCTCGTTGCAGAGCTCGACGCACTCGTCGCAGATGTACACGCCGGGACCGGCGATGAGCTGCTGCACCTGCTTCTGGCTCTTTCCGCAGAAGGAGCACTTCAGCAGGTCGGCGCTTTCGCCAATGCGGGCCATGCGAGCCTCCTTCGATGTGCGTCGGTTCGAGCCTAACCCGCCGCACCGACTCTGTGAGGGAACTCGCGCGATCATGTCGCGAAACGACGAAGGGCGGGAGGGGCATGCGCCCTCCCGCCCTCGATCGTCGAGCGGATGCTACGGAGCGATCGACGCCGGAGCGTTCTTGCGGCTCGTGAGCACCTGGTCGATGAGGCCGTACTCGAGCGACTCCTCCGCCGAGAGGATCTTGTCGCGGTCGATGTCCTCGTGCACCTGCTGCTGGTCGCGCTTGGAGTGGCGCGCGAGCGTCTCCTCGAGCCACGTGCGCATGCGCATGATCTCGGCGGCCTGGATCTCGATGTCGGACGCCTGGCCCTGGCCTGCCTGGCCGACGGCGGGCTGGTGGATGAGCACGCGCGCGTTCGGCAGCGCCAGGCGCTTGCCGGGCGTGCCCGCCGCCGCGATGACCGCCGCCGCCGACGCGGCCTGGCCGAGCACGACCGTCTGGATCTGCGGGCGGATGTACTGCATCGTGTCGTAGATCGCCGTCATGGCCGTGAACGAGCCGCCGGGCGAGTTGATGTACAGGATGATGTCGCGGTCGGGATCCATCGACTCGAGCACCAGGAGCTGGGCCATGATGTCGTCGGCCGAGGCGTCGTCGACCTGCACGCCGAGGAAGATGATGCGGTCCTCGAACAGCTTGGCGTACGGGTCCTGGCGCTTGTAGCCGTAGGCCGTGCGCTCCTCGAAGCTCGGGAGGATGTAGCGCGAACCGGGGGCGGCGAGGGCGCCGTGCGCGGTGCCGCCGAAGTCGGGAGTCTTCATGTGGGTGTCGTTCTCTCTTCTCTCGCTGCCCTATGCCGCCGTGCCGCCGCCGCCCGAGACGTCGGTCGCCGACTCGCGGATCGCGTCGACGAACCCGTACTCGAGGGCCTCCTCGGCGTTGAACCAGCGGTCGCGGTCGCCGTCGGCGTTGATCTGCTCGACCGTCTTGCCGGTCGCCGCAGCGGTGATCTCGGCGAGGCGGCGCTTCATGTCGAGGATGAGCTGCGCCTGCGTCTGGATGTCGCTCGCGGTGCCGCCGAAGCCGCCGTGCGGCTGGTGCAGCAGCACGCGCGCGTTCGGGGTGATGTAGCGCTTGCCCTTGGCGCCCGCGGTGAGCAGCAGCTGCCCCATCGAGGCGGCCATGCCGATGCCGACCGTGACGATGTCGTTCGGCACGAACTGCATGGTGTCGTAGATCGCCATGCCCGCGGTGATCGAGCCGCCGGGCGAGTTGATGTAGAGGTAGATGTCCTTCTTCGGGTCCTCGGCGGCGAGGAGCAGGAGCTTCGCGGCGATCTCGTTCGCGTTGTCGTCTCGCACCTCGGAACCGAGCCAGATGATGCGGTCCTTCAGCAGTCGATCGAAAACACTGGGCTGCAGTGCCGGTTCGGCCATGTGTCGCTCCATTTCGGTATTCGCGTTCGGCATCGAATCTATCCGCTGCGAATCGGCCGGGTCGTGCTGTTCGCCGTGGGCGGAGGACGTGTCGCGCGCGTCAGGCGATCGGCTCGCCCGGGCGCACCAGGCCGCTCTCGTAGGCGAGCACCGCGACCTGCACGCGATCGCGCACGCCCAGCTTCGCGAACAGCCGCGACACGTAGGTCTTCACCGTCGACTCGCTGAGGAAGAGCCGCTCGGCGATCTCCGCGTTCGACCGGCCGTGGGCGACGAGCCGCACGACCTCCCGCTCGCGCTCCGTGAGCGCCGGCAGCGTGACGGTGGGTCGATCGGCATCGGCCGGGGCCGTGAACCTCCCGAGCAGGCGTGCGGTGACCGTGGGTGCGAGCATGGCGTCTCCCCGGGCGACCACGCGCACCGCGTGCACGAGGTCGGCCGGCGGCGCGTCCTTGAGCAGGAACCCGGATGCCCCCGCCTGCACGGTCGCGAACACGTACTCGTCGAGGTCGAACGTCGTGAGTGCGAGCACGCGTGGCGGCGACTCGCCCGCCATGATCCTGCGCGTCGCCTCGATGCCGTCCACCACCGGCATCCGCACGTCCATGAGCACCACGTCGGGGTGATGGGCGGATGCGGCGGCCACCGCCTGCTCGCCGTCGCCCGCCTCCCCCACGACGACCATGCCGGCCCGCTCGAGGATCAACCGGAACCCGACGCGCACGAGCTCCTGGTCGTCGACGAGCAGCACGCGGAGGGGTGCAGCGGCGTCGTTCACGACGGCCCCAGCACCGGAAGCTCCGCGCGGACGTGCCATCCGCCCTCCTGCGGGCCCGCCTCGAGTTCGCCGCCGTAGATCGCGACGCGCTCGCGCATGCCGAACAGGCCGTGGCCCGCCGCCCCGCTCGCCGCGTGGCCACCGCCGTCGTCCGTCACGGTCACGGTCACCGCGTCCGGCGTCGCGGTCACGACCACGGCCGCCGACCGCGCGTTCGCGTGTCGGCGCACGTTGGTGAGCGCCTCCTGCACGACCCGGTAGACCGCGAGCCCCCGGCCGGCGGAGAGCGCGTCGACGTTGCCGACCACCGAGTACGTGACGTCGAGACCCGCATCCCGGGCCTGCGCGATGAGGTCGGGCAGCCGATCGATGCCCGGCACCGGCGCGAGGCCCGCCTCCTCGTCCTCGCGCAGCAGCGCGACGACCCGACGCACCTCGGCGAGCGAGTCGCGCCCGATCGAGCGGATCGCCTCGAGCGCACGGCGCACCGCGACCGGGTCGTCGTCGACCACTTCGGCGGCGGCCCCCGCCTGCACGACCACCACGCTCATCGAGTGCCCGAGGATGTCGTGCAGCTCGCGCGCGATGCGAGCCCGTTCCTCGGCCACGGCGAGCATGGCTGCATGGCGCGCCTCCGCCTCGGAGCGCTCGGCGCGGAGCGCCGCCGCGACGGCCCGCGCTTCGGATCGGCGCACGCCGAGCGCGATGAGTGCGATCGCGATCAGGATTCCCCAGTGGAACAGGAGCTCGCTCGCATCCTGCAGGTACGGGATGGTGAGGTCCGCGATCACGACGGCGAGCGCCACCGAACCGGCAACCGCCGCGGCTGCCCGCGGGCGGCCGAATCGGATGCCCGAGTAGAGCGCGAAGTACATGGGGACGAGCTCCCCGAAGAACAGGATCTGGAGATCGCCGAGCGTCACGATGCCGGCGAGCACCCAGGTCGCCGGTACGCCGACGAGCGCGATCGGGGCCCGCCGACGCAGGGCGAGCAGGCACCCCGCGAGGACGATCGCGACGCTGCTGACGATCGGCGAGCCGGTGCCCTGCACGGACTCGAGCGGCACCCACACCTCGGCGAGACCTGCGGCTGCGACGATGCCCGCGAGCACCAGGTCGACCGCGAGATCTCGATGGCGGGAACGCTCCATGATCGGAGGCTAGCGCCCGGCGCGTCGCGCGGGAATCCACCCGGGTCGACTCCTCGTGTCGACGCGGGTGGACCGGCCCGGTACGCGGCGCGGCAGACCGTGACGCGCCGGCCCTCCTACGTTCCCGTCAGGGGTCGCGGAACGGCCGCGGCCCGCGATCGAGGAGGTCCTCATGTCCCGCACCGCACTGCCCGCCCTGCGACGAGTCGTCGTCGCCGTCTCGCTGGTCGCCGGCATCGTGCTGGCGTTCGTCGGGCTGCTGCTGCAGCCCGAGTTCCCCGACGACAACGCGGAGTACATCCGCCTGCTCGCGGAGTCGCCCACCGCCGCGCTCGGCCTGCAGCTGTTCGCTCTGTCGCAGGTGTGCTGGGCCATCGGACTGGTCGGACTCGCCCATGCGACGGTGCATCGCGCCCGCGTCACCGGCACGATCGGCGCGGTGCTCTCGGGTCTCGGCGCCTTCGGTCACGCGGTGTTCGCGGGGGCGTCCCTCGTGGGTCGCGAGATGGCCGTGTACGCCACCGAGACGGGCGACACGGCTGCGGCGGTGGCCGCGGCGGATGCCTCCCAGGGCGGCGCCTTCCTGCCCTACCTCGCGTTCGGCCTGCTCGGCACCGTGCTCGGCGTCGTCTTCACGGGCATCGCGATGCTCCGATCGCGCATCGCACCCGTGTGGGTGCCGATCGCGCTGCTCGTGTGGGTCGTCGTCGAGTTCGGACTGCCGAACTTCCTCTCGGGCGTATGGATCACCTACGCCTCGATGGTGCTCGGCCTCATCGCGTTCACCGGGGCCGCGATGGCGATCCTCCGGGGCGGCCGCGGCGCCTGGACGACCGCGCTCGAGGCGGACGAGTCGGTCGACTCCACGGTGGCGCGGGTCGACGCAGCACGCGCCTGACCGGGGCCGGAGACGGCGAGAGGGCCGGATGCCCCCTGGCATCCGACCCTCTCGATCGTGCGGGTGTCGCCTACTCGGCGTCCTTCGCGGCGGCCTTCTTGCGGGCCGGCGCCTTCTTCTTGGGAGCCTCCTCGACCGGGGCCTCCTCGGCGGCCGGCTCCGCGGCGGCCGGCTCCTCGGCGACGGTCTCCTCGACGACGGCGTCGCCCTCAGCGGCATCCGCCTCGTCGTCCTGACCGGGGACCGCGGTGAACTCGCTCAGGTCGACGACGGCACCGTTGGAATCCTTCACGACGGCCTTGCCGAGCACGATCGCGAGCGTCTTGTTGCGCGCGACCTCGCCGACCATGGCCGGGATCTGGCCGTTCGAGCTGAGCGCCTGCACGAACTCGTTCGGGTCCATGCCGTACTGCGCGGCGCCCTGGACGAGGTACTGACTGAGCTCCTCCTGGCTGACCTGCACCGACTCCTTCTCGGCGATCGCGTCGAGCACGATCTGCGTCTTGAAGGCCTTGGTGCTCGACTCGGTGACCTCGGCGCGGTGCTCGTCGTCCTCGAGACGACCCTCGCCCTCGAGGTGGCGGTGCACCTCGTCCTCGATGACCGACTCGGCGACCGGCACCTCGACGAGCTCGAGGAGCTTGTCGACGAGCAGGTCGCGGGCCTGGGTGCCCTGGCCGAAGACCTTCGACTTCGAGACCTGCTCGACGAGGCTCGCCTTGAGCTCGTCGAGGGTGTCGAACTCGCTCGCGATCTGCGCGAAGTCGTCGTCGGCCTCGGGGAGCTCGCGCTCCTTCACGGCGGTGACGTTCACGGTGATCTCGGCGGTCTCGCCCTGGTGGTCGCCGCCGAGCAGCTTCGACTCGAAGGTCGTGGTCTCGCCCGCGGTGAGCGAGTCGAGCGCCTCGTCGATGCCCTCGAGCAACTCGCCCGAGCCGATCTCGTAGGAGACGCCCGAGGCGGTGTCGACCTCGGCGCCGTCGATGGTGGCGACCAGGTCGAGGGTGACGAAGTCACCGGTGGTGGCGGGACGGTCGACCGTGATGAGGGTGCCGAAGCGGGTGCGCAGACGGTCGAGCTCCTCGGCCACCTCGTCGTCGCCGACCTCGACCGCGTCGACGGTCAGCTCGACGCCGGCGTACTCGGGCAGCTCGATCTCGGGGCGCACGTCGACCTCGATGGCGAGCAGCAGGTCGCCCGAGAAGTCCTTGTCGCTGGGCCACTCGACGATGTCGGCCTCCGGGCGGCCGAGCGGGCGGAGCTTGTGCTCCTCGATCGCGGAACGGTAGAAGCCGTCGAGGCCCTCGTTCACGGCGTGCTCGAGCACGGCGCCCTTGCCGACGCGCTGGTCGATGATGGGCGGCGGAACCTTGCCCTTGCGGAAGCCGGGGATGTTGACCTGCTCGGCGATGTGGCCGTAGGCGTGCGTGATGCTGGGCTTGAGCTCCTCCGGCGTCACCGTGATGGTGAGCTTGGCACGGGTGGGGCTCAGCTTCTCAACCGAAGTGGTCGGCATGGAACGGTTCTCCTGAATTCGTGGAAGTTCGAGTCGACTCGAGCGACTCGTCGGGGCGACAGGATTCGAACCTGCGACCTCCCGCTCCCAAAGCGGGCGCTCTAGCCAAGCTGAGCTACGCCCCGAGTCGGCACTCAACTCGTGGGTCTCCCGTGTGGGCGCGCCGAGACGCACCGGTGCACGGAGACAACCCGAACGAGTCTACTGCACGCGTTCCGCGGGCGCGCGGGGCGGCCCGGCCGCGCGCGTGCTCCACGCGCACGCCGGTGAGGACACGGTCCACAGGTGCGCGGCATCCGCCACCGGGCATCCGTGCTCTGGCAGCATTCAGCCATGAGCGACGCGCGCGCGCCACGTCCCGGTCTCCGCCGCTGGCCCGAGGCCCCCGAGCACCTCGTCGACACGACGCGGTGCCCCGCCTGCTTCACGCCGCTGCGCTCGGCGACGTGCGACGCGTGCGGCCTCGCGCTCGACGTGCCGCGCGCCGGGGAGCTGCTCGCGGCCTCGCGCGGGGTGCTCGAGGCCGAGCAGGGCCGGCAGGCGCTCATCGCCGAGTTGCGGGCGGAGCAGGCGGAACGCGAGCGGGCCCGGCGCGAGCACGCCGCGCGCGTCGCCGCGGCGGCACCGGGGTCGGCGGCCGTCGCCGCGCCGGCCGGACCGGGCGAGGGGCGGGCGGATGCCCCCGGCGAGGCGCCCGAGCCGAGCGTCGCGCCCTCCCCTCCCACGCCCGCTTCCGGCTCCGCCGCGGCCGGCGAGACCGCCCCGGCGAGGCGCACGCGTTCTGGCGTGCAGGTGCTGCTCCTCTCGATCGGCGTCATCCTCACGTCGGTCGCGGCGATCGTGTTCCTCTTCGTCGCCTACCTCGTCGCGTCGCTCGAGGTGCGCTCGGTGATCATCGCGTTCGCGAGCGTGCTCGTGCTTGGCCTCGCCTGGCTGCTGCGCCGCCGCGGGCTCGCGGGCACGGCCGAGGGGGTCGCCGTCGTGGCGGTCGTGCTGCTGCTGCTCGACGTGTGGATCGTGCGTGCGAACGCGCTGTTCGGCACCGACCTGCTGGACGGGCGCCTCTACTCCGGCATGGCGCTGCTCGCGCTCTCCGTGCTGCTGATCGGCGCCCGATGGGCGACTCGGGTGCGGGTGCCCGGCTGGGCGGCCGCGGGCCTCGTGCCGACGGCCGTCTTCCTCCTCGGCTCGACCGTTTCCGAGGAACTCCCGACGTCGGTCTGGGCCGGCGGCGGCCTGGCGCTCGCGGTCGGGGCCGCCGCATGGTTCCTGCCGGCATCCGCCTCGAGGGCCGTCGCGGTGGGCGCCGGCGCGTTCGGCGGCATCCTGGCGCTCGCCGCCGCACCGTGGACCGACGAGGTGCCCGTGCTCTGGTCGCTCTGGGCGATCGCCGGCGTGTGGGGCGGATGGGCGCTCATCGCGGACGCGCATCCCGCTGAGCGCCTGCGCCGCGAGTCCGCGCGCGCGGGTGCGCTCCTTGCGGGCATCGCCGCAGCGCTGGGCCCCGCGCTCGAGCTCGCCGACCGGGTGGCCGAGCCCGCCGCGATCGCCCTCGCTCCGGCTGCGGCCGGCGCCGTCGCTGTCCTCGCCGCGGCTGCGCGGCTCCTCCCGATTCGATCGGTCTCGACGCTCGCGGTGTGGGCGTCGGTTCCCGCCCTCGTCGTCGCCGCGGCCGCGAGCGCGTTCGCCCTGCCGTACGCGGTGATGACGGTGGTGGACCGCATCACCGCGTTCGAGTTCGCGTCGGCGTCCGGTACGGGGCGGGAATACGCGCTGGGCAGCGCGGCGGCGGCGATCGCGCTCGGTGCGGCGACGCTCGCGGTCACGTACCTGCTCCGGTCGGGACGCCGCTTCCTCGCCGTGCCGGTCGGCCTGCTCGCGGCGGCGGTGTTCCCGTTCGCGGCGAGCCTCGACCGGCCCGAGTGCGTGGCCGTGCTGCTGCTCGCCGCGGCCGCCGCGCTCGCCGCATGCGCCGCGCTGCGCGTGTCGACGACGGTGCGGGTCGTGCTCGCCTCGGGCGGCGGGCTCGCGGTCGTCGTCGCGCTCCTCGTGGCATCCGACCCGGTGCTCTTCTCTGCGGCGCTCGCCGCGGTCGTCGCGCTCGCGGTCGCGGGGCGGGTGCTCTCGCGCGCGGTCTGGACCGAGGGGGCGGTCGCCGTGGCGGATGCGCTGCACGTCGTGATCGCGGCGCTCGGGGTCGTCGGCCTGTTCGCCGGAGCACCCGCACTGCTCGGTGAACTCGGCGTCGACCTGCCCGAGGACTGGGACGCGGCGGCCTCGTGGGCGTCGGCGGGCGCCGCACTCTGCCTGCTCATCGCCGGGCTCACGTGGCGCGCGTGGCGCGACGCCGACCTCGTGGCTGCAGCCGGTCCGCTCGCCGTGGCTGCGGTGCTCGCCGCCACCACGGTCGCGTTCTCGACCGACGAGCCCTCGCGCGGCGTCGCGGCACTGCTGGTCACGCTGGCCGCGACCGCCTGGCAGTGGAGCCGCCGCGCGATCGTCGTGCGCATGACGCTCGCGCTCGTCGCCCCCGTCGGCGCCCTGATCACGGGCATCGCCCTCGTGACCGACGGGCTGCACCGCGCCGACCTCGCCGGAGTCGCGGGTGCCGTCGCCGCGACGATCGCCGCCGGCGTGCTGCTCCTGCTGCCCGAGGCGCCGCCCACGCCGCGCCTGGTCTGGGCGGGCAGCGTCGCGCTCGTGGCGGTGACGACCGTCGGGCTCGTCGTGATCGGCGACGTGCCGGCCTGGCTGCCGCTCCTCCTGCTCGCGCCGACCCCGGTGCTCGTGGCCGCGTCGGTCGGCGACGTCGTCACCGGACCGTGGCGCCACGCGTCGTGGGGGTCGGTGCTGCTCGCGATCGCCGCGGCGTGGTCGGGCTCGGCGACGCTCGGTGCCGACGCGGTCGAGGCGTACTCGCTGCCGGCGGCGATCGCCCTCGCGACCGTGTGGTTCCTCCTCACCGCACGGCACCATCCGGATGCCCCGCCGGAGCGTTCGGCCACGGCGCTCGCCACGGGAGCGACCGCCACCGCGCTGCTCCCCTCCGCCGCTGCCGCCGACGACGCCGTGCGCGCCCTCGTGGTCGCGGCCGTCGGCATCGCCCTCGTCGTCGCGGGCTTCGTGCTGCCGGAGCGGGTGGCGGGCGCGCGAGCGGCCGCGATCGCCCTCGCGATGGGGTGGGCCGGCACGGCGCTCGCGAGCGCGGTCGCCGGTATCACCGCCGCACGGCTCGGCACCACGTTCCTGCCGCCGGAGCCGTGGGGCGCGGTCGCCCTGATGGCCGGGTTCCTCGCATCGGTCGGCTGGGTGCGCCGGCGCGCGACGCCCGGGGCCGCCGCGGAGTGGCTGCTCGCGGCATCCGTCGCCGTCGCGCTCGCGCCCGTGCTGGCCATGCTGGCGGCCGGCGCGCCGGAGTGGCGCGTCATCCTCGCGCTCGCGGTGCTGGCCGTGCTGCACGTCGCGGCGGCGTGGTCGACGACCCGCCCGTTCGGCGGCTCGGTCACGCGGTGGTCGACGCTCGCGGCGCTCGTGCTCCTCGCGATCGTCTCGCTCGCGACCGACGCGGTGCAGCCCAGCGACCCGGTCACCGCCGGCGTGGCACTCGCGCTACTCGGCGCCGGCGTCATCGACCTGGTCCGGACGCCCGCGCGGTCGTCGTGGAGCACGCTCGGGCCCGGTCTCGCGGTGCTGCTGCTGCCGGCCCTCGCCGCCGACTTCACCGACCCCGAGCTCTGGCGGGTCGTGACGCTCGGTGTGGCGTCGCTCGCAGTGCTGCTCGTCGGCGCGTTCGGCCGCCTGCAGGCCCCGTTCCTCATCGGGGGCGTCGTGCTCGCGGTGCACGCGGTCGCGCAGCTCTGGCCGTGGATCGCGGCGCTCTACCAGGCCGTGTGGTGGTGGGTGTGGCTCGGCATCGCGGGTGTGCTGCTCATCGTGATCGCGGCGACCTACGAGCGGCAGCTGCGCACGGCACGGCGGGTGATCGCGACGATCGGATCGTTCCGCTGACGGGCGCCCGACGGGCTCGGCGCGTGCACGGTGGGACGCCCCGCGTGTACTACCATGTTCCAGTGCCCGAACGGGCGCGCGGGGATGTAGCTCAATGGTAGAGCCTCAGTCTTCCAAACTGATTACGCGGGTTCGATTCCCGTCATCCCCTCCCTGACACGCCCGGTGGACGCCGCTCCGCCGGGCGTTCGTCGTTCCCGGCCACGGGTGTCGGCGGTCGCTCCTACGCTCGGCCACGACCTCACCCGTGACCCGAACGGAGATCCCGTGCCCGACTCGCCCTCGTCGCGCCTGCTGCGCGGCGGACTCGTCCTGCTCGTCATCGCCGCAGCGGTCGGCGCGTTCTACCTCTCGTACGGCGCGCTCTACGAGCTCGCCGTCGCCGCCGGCGGCATCCCGCCCGAACGGGCGTGGGTGTTCCCGCTCATCGTCGACCTGCCGGTCGTGGCCGCGACGCTCATCGCGGTGCTGCTGCCCGACACCTCGCGCGCGCTCACCTGGGTGACGTTCTGGGTGTTCATCGTCGCGACGGTCGCAGGCAACGCGGTGCACGTGCTCGCGCTCCCGGCGTCGTCGCTCGCACTGGGTGTGTGGCCGGCCGTGGTCATCTCGGCCGTGCCGCCGATCGCGCTCGCCTTCACCGCGCACCTCGCGGTGCACACCGTGTTCACGCGGCACCGCTCGCCGGTCGCGGCCGGACTGCTGAAGTCCGTCGCCCACACCGGCGATCTCGACGCGGAGCTCGACGCGCTCGAGACCGGCGAGCCCGTCGTCATCGACGAGGAGCAGGTGGTCGCCGAGGCGCGCGCCCTGCTCGAGGCGAACGTGCCGATGGACCGCGTCACCGAACGGGTCGGCGTGCCCCGCGAGACGCTCGTGGAGTGGATCCGCCGCCACGAGCAGCTCGTCGCCTGAGCCGGCCCGCTCCGCCCCGGCCGGAGACGGCGATGGGCCCGCGGCGATCGCCGCGGGCCCATCGGTGACGTTCGGGGGTGGCTACGGGCCGGTGACGATCTCGATGCCGGTGGCGTCCGCGGCGTCCTGGAGACCGCCCGCGTTCACGAGGTCGGTGAAGCCCGCCGCCTCCATGCGGTCGATGGCCGCGGCCGAGCGGTTGCCCGAGCGGCAGTAGACGACGTACGAGCCCTCGGGGTCGAGCTCGGCGATCGCCGCGTCGAACGAGGCCGACTGCACGTCGATGTTGACCGCGCCGTCGAGGTGACCGGAGGCGTACTCGCCCGCGGTGCGCACGTCGACGACGACCGTGTCGCTGCCGACCTCGATCGGCTCCGCCGACGAGCAGGCCGCGAGTGCGAAGACGGTCGCGAAGGCTGCCGCGAGCAGCGCGATGACGCGGGCGAACGGACGGGTGGTGGAACGCATGGTGCTCATGGGCGTCAATAATACCCCATGGGTATTTGGTCGAGTGACCACTGCGGTCGGCCCGAGGCATCCGTCACCTCTCCCGATCGACCGATCCCCGCGAATCACTGGTGATTCCCAGCGGGCAGGAGTACGGTGGAAGGGTGGTCAGACCACAATGGTCCGACCACGGAAGCGATGGGGCGCCGCGGGTGATCCTCACGGCGCGCAGGGAGAGTCCCGAGGAGGACGCGATGAGCACGCTCGACCAGACCCGCACCACGACCGGTACGACCCACGAGGCCGCCGAGCACCCCGAGGCGTGGCAGGGGTTCGCCCCCGGCCCTTGGCAGGACGGCATCGACGTCCGCGACTTCATCCAGCGCAACTACCTGCCGTACGAGGGCGACGCCGCCTTCCTGCAGGGCCCCACCGAGCGCACGCTGGCCGTCTGGAACACCCTCACGGAGATGTTCCCCGCCGAGCGCGAGCGGGGCGTCTACGACATCGACCCGCACACCCCCTCGACGATCACCTCGCACGCCCCCGGCTACATCAACCGCGACCGCGAGCTCATCGTCGGCCTGCAGACGGATGCCCCGCTGAAGCGCGCGATCATGCCGAACGGCGGATGGCGGATGGTCGCCGGCGCCCTGAAGACCTACGGCTACGACGTCGACGAGCGCGTCGAGGAGACCTTCACCAAGTACCGCAAGACCCACAACCAGGGCGTGTTCGACGCCTACTCCCCCGGCGTGAAGCGCGCACGGCACAGCCACATCATCACCGGGCTGCCCGACGCGTACGGCCGCGGCCGCATCATCGGCGACTACCGCCGCGTGGCCCTGTACGGCGTCGACGCGCTCATCGCCGCGAAGCGCACCGAGCGCGCCGAGCTCGACATGCGGTTCTCGACCGAGGAGGTCATCCGCGACCGCGAGGAGAACGCCGAGCAGATCCGCGCCCTGCAGGAACTGGTCGCGATGGCCGACTCGTACGGCTTCGACATCCGCCGCCCCGCCGGGACCGCGCAGGAGGCCGTGCAGTGGCTGTACTTCGCGTACCTCGGCGCGGTAAAGGAGCAGAACGGCGCGGCCATGTCGTTCGGCCGCAACACCGGCTTCCTCGACGTCTACCTGCAGCGCGACCTCGCCGCGGGCCGCATCGACGAGACCCTGGCGCAGGAGCTCGTCGACGACCTCGTGATCAAGCTGCGCATCGTGCGGTTCCTCCGCACCCCCGAGTACGACGCGCTGTTCAGCGGCGATCCGACCTGGGTGACCGAGTCGCTCGGCGGCGTCGGCGCCGACGGCCGCCCGCTCGTCACCAGGACGGCGTTCCGCATGCTGCAGACGCTCTACAACCTCGGCCCGGCACCCGAGCCGAACCTCACCGTGTTCTGGAGCGCGGACCTGCCCGAGGGCTTCAAGCGGTTCTGCGCGCAGGTGTCGATCGACACGAGCGCGATCCAGTACGAGTCGGATGCCCTGATCCGCAGCGCGTGCGGCGACGACAGCGCCATCGCGTGCTGCGTCTCGCCGATGGCCGTCGGCAAGCAGATGCAGTTCTTCGGCGCACGCGTGAACCTCGCCAAGACCCTGCTCTACGCCATCAACGGCGGACGCGACGAGATCTCCGGCCACCAGGTCGCGCCGGTCGCCGCGCCGGCGCAGGGCGACGTGCTCGACTACGACCAGGTGCGCGAGGCGTTCCGCGGCACCATGGAGTGGCTCGCGGAGACCTACGTCGACGCGCTCAACACGATCCACTACATGCACGACAAGTACGCGTACGAGCGGCTCGAGATGGCGCTGCACGACCGCGACGTCGTGCGCACCATGGCCTGCGGCATCGCGGGGCTCTCCGTGGCCGCCGACTCGCTCTCGGCGATCCGGTACGCGACGGTGCGCCCGGTGCGCGACGAGACCGGCCTGGTCGTCGACTACGTGGTCGAGGGCGAGTACCCCGCCTACGGCAACGACGACGACCGCGCCGACGAGATCGCTGCCGAGCTGGTGCACGAGTTCATGGCGATGGTGCGCAAGCACCCCACCTACCGGAACGCGATCCACACCCAGTCGGTGCTCACCATCACCTCGAACGTGGTCTACGGCAAGGCGACCGGCGGCACGCCCGATGGCCGGCCCGCGGGCGCCCCGTTCGCCCCGGGTGCGAACCCGATGAACGGCCGCGACACGCACGGCATGCTCGCGAGCGCCCTCTCGGTGGCGAAGCTGCCGTTCGAGGACGCGCAGGACGGCATCTCGCTCACCACGACGGTCGCGCCCCAGGGCCTCGGCCGCACCGAGGACGAGCGCGTGTCGAACCTGGTCGGACTGCTCGACGCGTACATCGCACGCAACGGCTACCACATGAACGTCAACGTGCTGCGGCGCGAGACGCTCGTCGACGCCATGGAGCACCCCGAGAACTACCCGCAGCTGACCATCCGCGTCTCGGGCTACGCGGTGAACTTCGTGCGGCTCACGCGCGAGCAGCAGCAGGACGTGCTCGACCGCACCTTCCACGCCGGGGTCTGAGGCAGGCCGTCATGGTCGCCCTGACCCTCCACCCCAGCCGCGAGGCGCTCGCGGAGGCGCACCACGAGCGCCTCCGCGCGCAGCGGGCCGGCGAGGTCGGCAACGTGCACTCGTGGGAGCTCGTGACCGCGGTCGACGGCCCCGGAACGCGCCTCACGGTGTTCCTGAACGGATGCCCGTTGCGGTGCCAGTACTGCCACAACCCCGACACGTGGCGCATGCGCGACGGCACCGCGACGACGGTCGACGAGCTGGTCGCCCGCATCGCGCGCTACCGCGACGTGTTCGCCGCGACCGGCGGCGGGCTGACGCTGTCGGGCGGCGAGCCGCTGATGCAGGCGCCGTTCGTGCGGCGCGTGCTGCACGAGGCATCCGCTCTCGGAGTGCACACCGCGCTCGACACGAGCGGATTCCTCGGGGCGAAGGCCGACGACGACATGCTCGACGACGTCGACCTTGTGCTGCTCGACGTGAAGTCGGGGCTCCCGGACACCTACCGCGACGTCACCGGCGTCGACCTCGAGCCGACGATCGCGTTCGGCGACCGCCTCGCCGCCCGCGGCACGCGGGTGTGGGTGCGCTTCGTGCTCGTGCCCGGGCTCACCGATGCCGACGAGAACGTCGACGCGGTCGCCCGCATCGTGTCGCGCTGGCCGAACGTGGAGCGCCTCGAGGTGCTGCCGTTCCACCAGATGGGCGCCGACAAGTGGGAGCGCATCGGCGCGGACTACGCGCTCGCCGACACGCGCCCGCCCGAGCCGGAACGGGTCGACGCGGTGCGCGACCGCTTCCGCCGGGCGGGCGTGCCGGTGGCCTGAGCCGCACGACCTCCGACCCGGGCCGCGAGTAGCCTGAGGGCATGACCGGTACCGGGTCGGGGGAACGGGTACGGACGACGGAGATCGTCGCCGCCCTCTCGCTCGCCATCGACTATGGCATGGGCAGGCCGCTCGAGCAGGGCATGCAGGCCGCCGTGATCGCCGCCCGGCTCGCTCGGGCGATCGGCGTCGATGCGGAGACCGAGCGCGCGGCCTGGCTCACCGCGCTGCTGCTGCACGTCACGTGCACGACCGACGCCCACGTCGGCGCGCGCGTGATGGCGCCCGGCGCGACACCGACGCACATCGACCCGATCCTGTTCGGCTCCGCGGGCGAACAGCTGAGGGGCGCGTACCGGGCGCTCGGCGTCGGACACCCGAACCCGATCGAGCGCACCGTGCACCGCGCCACCGAGATGACCCGCTGGGCGCGCACCCGCACGGGCCACTTCACGGCCGTCTGCGAGGTCGGTCCGATGCTCAGCGCGCGGCTGGGACTGCCCGCCGCCGTGGCCGACGGGCTCGCCATGGTCACCGAGCGCTGGGACGGCAACGGGCTCCCCCACCGCCGGAGCGCGGAGGACCTCCCGGTCTCGCTGCGCATCGCCCATGTCGCGGTCGACTCGGGGTTCCAGTCGCTCACGCGGTCGATCGACGAGGTCGCCGACGTCGTGCGGCGGCGGGAGGGCGCCGCCTTCGATCCGGTGGTCACCGGCGCGTTCCTCGGGGATCCGGGGGCATTCCTCGCCCGCGAGCCGGACTCGTTCGATCGGGAGGTCGTCGATCGCGAACCGCGGCCGCACCTGGAACTCGCCGACGAGGGCCTCGACGATGCGCTCGCCGCGTTCGGCGACTTCGCCGACCTGGCTGCGCCCTGCCTGGCCGGGCACAGTTCGCGCGTCTCGCGCCTCGCGGCGCGCGCCGCCGCGCTGGCGGGCTACGGCGCGGCCGACGTGACCCGCGTGCGACGAGCCGGGTCGGTGCACGACATCGGCGCGGTGACGGTGTGGGCGGATGTCTGGGACAAGCCCGAGCCGCTCGGCCGGGACGACCTCGAGCAGGTGCGCCTGCATCCGTACCACACGCAGCAGGTGCTCGGCTCGTCGCCGTTCCTCGCGACGCTCGACCCGATCGCGAGCCACCATCACGAGGCGATGGACGGGTCGGGCTACCACCGCGGCGAATCCGGCGACGCGATCCCTCCGCTGGCTCGCATGCTCGCCGCCGCGGACGCGTTCCGCCTGCGCGCCGAGCCGCGTCACGACCGTCCCGGCATGACGCCGGAGGAGTCCGCGCGCGAGCTCCGGCGCGACGCCGCGGCCGGGCGACTCGACGCCGAATGCGTGACCGCAGTCCTCGAGGCCGCCGGCGAACCGATCGGCGACGTGCCGCGGCCCGCCGGGCTCACGCGCCGCGAGGTGCAGGTCGTCGCCCGGCTCGCCCGCGGCGAGGCGACCAAGCAGATCGCGCGCGACCTCGGGATCGCCGTGAAGACCGCGGACCGTCACGTGCAGAACGCCTACGCCAAGATGGGCGTCTCCTCCCGGCCCGCGGCGACGCTGTTCGCCATGCAGCACGGGCTCATGGCATGGGGTGAACTCCCGATCGAGACCTCTCCCGCACGCTCGTAGCCTCGCTCCCGAGGGCCGGCGAACGGCCACGACGGAGGGGGACGACATGGATGCCACCAGGGAACCGGTCCGAGCGGCGACCGGGGGCGAGCCCGTGCCGAGAGCCGTCCGCGCGGGCGCGTACGCAGGTCTCATCGGCCCCGTGCTCTACCTGGCGGCCTGGCTGGTCCAGGCCGCGGTGCGCCGCGACGAGTTCGACCTCATCGCCGAGCCGGGATCCGGTCTCGCCACGGGCTCGGCCGGATGGATCCAGACCGCGAACTTCGTCGTCTTCGGCGTGCTCACGCTGGTGTTCGCGGTCGGGCTGCACCGGGCGATCGCGCCCGCCCGGGCCGGCTGGCTCGGCCCCGCGCTGATCGGCGTGAGCGCCATCGGCCTGCTGTGGGCCGCAGCCTTCCCGCTGGAGCGGGAGGCGACCGGGGCACTGGTCGACCCGGGCGTGCACGGCATCGGCGGCACGCTCTACTTCCTCGTGGGGTCGCTCGGCATCATCGCACTGGTCCCCCGGCTGCGGAAGGACGCGCGATGGCGCCGCCTCGTGCCCGTCACGGTCGTCGTCGGAGCGCTCACGCTGCTCATCAACGTGCTCGTGATCGCCTGCTACCTGCCGGAGGACGGCCCGCTGCGCCCGGTCGGCGGCCTGATCCAGCTGGTGGTCATGATCGGGCTGCGCTTCCCGTGGCAGCTTGCGGTGTCGACGCGGATGCTGCGCCTCGCGCATGCCTGAGCGGCGAGCCGCCCCGTGCACGCCGGGGCGGCCCGACGCCGGGCCTAGAACCCGAGCGTCTGCAGCGAGTCGCGGATGACCTTGGCCGAGGCGGCGAACTTCGCCGCCTCGTCGTCGTCGAACGGGATGCGCAGCACGTCGGCGACGCCCGAGGAGTCGACGATCGACGGCACCGACAGCGCCACGCCCGACTCGCCCAGGTAGTCGTCGAGCACGCTCGAGACGGGCAGCACCGCGCGCTGGTCGTCGAGCACCGCCTCGGCGATGCGGGCGGCCGAGAGGCCGATCGCGTGGTTGGTCGCGCCCTTGCCCTCGATGATCTGGTAGGCCGCGGTGCGCACCTCGTCGGCGATCGCGTCGAAGTCGCCGAGCTCGGGCTTCACGGCCGACTGCGCGTCGGCCCAGTCGCGGATCGGGACGGGCCCGATGGTCGCGTGCGACCAGAGCGGGAACTCCGAATCGCCGTGCTCGCCGACGATCATGGCGTGCACGCTCGAGCTCGCGACGTCGGCGCGCTGCGCGATCAGCCAGCGCAGGCGCGAGGAGTCGAGCACGGTGCCCGACGAGAACACGCGCGAGCTCGGCAGGCCGGTGATCTTCTGCGCGGCGACCGTGAGCACGTCGCACGGGTTCGTCACGAGCATGTAGACCGCGTCGGGCGCCCGGTCGAGCAGCTGCGGCATGAGGCTCTTCATGATGTTGATGTTCGCGCCGGCGAGGTCGAGGCGGGTCTGCCCCGGCCGCTGCTTCGCCCCTGCGGTGATGATGACCATGTTCGAGCCGGTCACGACGTCGAGGTCGTCGCCGCCCGCGATCGTGGACGAGCCCGCGAACAGCGTGCCGTGCGCGAGGTCGAGCACCTCGGCTTCAGCCTTCTTGCGGTCGATGTCGTACAGCGCGACCTCCCGGGCGCTGCCGCGCACGAGGGCGGAGAGGGCGACGGAGGCGCCGACAGCGCCTGCGCCGATGACGGACAGCTTGGAGTTCTCGATGACGGCCATGCCTCCATCATGCTCGCAGGCCCGGGTCGCGCAACAGGCCCCGGCCGCGAGGTGAGGCCAGCCGAACCTTGCTTGAAATCCGATTCCATCGGCGTAGCGTGAGCCCAGACGACGCACCCAGGAAGGTGGTTCCGAATGACCGACACGCACGTTCCTCCGCAGGCGAGCTCGAATCCCGACGTCGCCGCAGGAGTGGCCCAGTTCCTGACCCCGGTCGTGCACCAGCTGGTCGCCCTCGCCGTCAACGGCAAGCAGGCGCACTGGCACGTGCGCGGGCCGAACTTCGTCGCGGTGCACGAGCTCCTCGACGACGTGGTCGCCCACGCGCAGGAGTGGGCGGACCTCGCCGCGGAGCGCGTGGTCGCCCTCGGCCTGCCGATCGACGCGCGCCTCGCGACCGTCGCCGACAAGTCCGGCGCCGTGAACCCCAAGGCCGGGTTCCAGCAGGCCGAGCCGACCATCGAGCAGGTCATCGCGCAGATCGACCTCGCGCTCGAGAAGGTCAACTCGGCCGTCGACGGGCTCGACGACCTCGACCTGGCCAGCCAGGACATCGCCATCGAGATCCGCCAGGGGCTCGACAAGGACCGCTGGTTCCTGTTCTCGCACATCAGCGTCGACTGAACGGCGGTCGACAGACACGGATGCCGCGGGCCCGCGCCCGCGCACACGGCCCGGCCCCGCACGTGCGGCGCCGGGCCGTCGCGCGTCGGCGTGGCGCTCGCGTCAGCGCTGCAGCCAGGCGAGCACCGCGAGCACGCGGCGGTGGTCGGAGCCCGAGTCCTCCAGGCCGAGCTTGGCGAAGATCGACGTGACGTTCTTCTCCACTGCGCCCACGCCGATGTAGAGCTGCTGCGAGATGCCGCTGTTCGTGCGACCCTCGGCCATGAGCGCGAGCACCTCGCGCTCGCGCGGCGTGAGCGATTCGAGCGGGTCGGCCCGGCGGCCGATGAGCTCGCGCACGACCTGCGGGTCGAGCACCGTGCCGCCCTGGCTCACGCGCGTCACGGCGTCCTCCAGCTCGTCGAGCGAGGCGACGCGGTCCTTCAGCAGGTAGCCCATGCCGCCCTCCCCCGACGACAGCAACTCCTGGGCGTAGGTGCCCTCGATGTACTGGCTGAGCAGCAGCACGCCCAGGCGCGGCATCCGCCTGCGCAACTCGAGCGCGGCGCGCACGCCCTCGTCGCGGAACGTCGGCGGCATGCGCACGTCGAGCACCGCGATGTCGGGTTCGAGCGACGCGATCTCCTCGAGGAGCGCATCGGCGTCGCCGTACGAGCCCACCGTCTCGAACCCGGCCTCGTCGAAGAGGCGCACGAGGCCCTCGCGCAGGAGCACCGAGTCCTCGGCGAGCACGACCCGCAGCGCAGCATCCGTCACGCTCTCAGGATAGGGGTGCCGGCTCGGCCGCCTCGGGCACCAGCGCCGTGAACGGGATGTGCGCGCCCGCCGTCGTCGGGCCGCCGGCCGGGCTGTCCACGCGCAGGATGCCGCGGAGGCCGCGCACGCGCTCCTCGAGGCCGCTCAGGCCGTGGCCGGGCACGATCGCCGCGCCGCCGTCGCCGTCGTCGATCACCCACAGGTCGAGCCACGACCCGCCGCCGCCCGCGGGCGCCTGGCGCACCGAGCAGTGCAGGCCGATCGCCGTCGCGCGCGAGTGCTTGGCCGCGTTCGTCAGCAGCTCGGCCGCGATGAAGTAGACGTTGCGCTCGATCTCGGCGGGGATGCGCCCGTCGTCGGGCAGGTCGACGTGCTCCTCCACCCGGATCGGGCTCCGCGACGCGAGCGAGGCGAGGGCGGCCGCGAGTCCGCGGTCCTGGAGGATCGGCGGGGCGAACCCGCGCGAGAGGGCGCGGAGCTCGTCGAGCGCCTCGCGCGCCTGCTCGCGGGCCTCGCCGAGCACCGTCGGGGCGACCTCCGGGTCGCGGGCGATGGCGCGTTCGGCGGCCGCGAGGTCCATCTGCAGTCGCACGAGCCGCTGCTGCGGGCCGTCGTGGATGTCGCGCTCGAGCCGGCGCAGCGAGCGGTCCTCGGCCTGCACGGCCGCGCCGCGCGAGGCGGAGAGCTGCTGCACCTCGCGCTCGAGTGCCTGCGAACGCCACGGGCCGAGCATGCCGAGCGCGACGCCCTGGTGGATGAGCGTGAGGCCGCGCGTGACGAGCGGCAGGGTCACGAGGAAGACGAGGCCGAGCACGAGCAGGAAGATCGACTCCGCCTGCCGGGGGTCCATCGTGATCGGCACGCCGAAGACGAACTCCCACACGTACTCGACGGTCCACACGTTCTGCCCGTCGAGCGGCAGCCAGCGCTCCCAGAACCAGTACGTCGCGCCGCCCAGGCCGATCGAGACCCAGACCACCGTGACGACGAAGGTGAACAGGCTGACGACGGGCCCGACCACCAGCACGTGCAGCACGTACAGCCAGTAGTGGCCGTCGATGAACGGGCCGAACGCCCCCCGCCAGAACGAGGGCGTGGTCGCCGCCGGCGGCCACGGCGAGCGGATCTCCCGCTGGCCCGTCCAGTGCAGGAGGCGCAGCTCGGTCCAGCCGAAGCCACGTGCGACGTAGAAGGTCGCGGTGAGGAAGAGCACGCCGACGACGAGCACGAGCAGGCCGAACCCGGTGGAGACCAGGCCCACGGCGACGCTGAAGCCGACCCAGGCGATCGGCATCGAGATGAGCAGGAAGACGAGCTCGCGGGGCATCCCGGCCCAGAGGCCGAAGTACCCTCGCCGGCGGCGGGGTGCGGTGTCGTGGTCGCTCATGGCAGTCCTCCGGGATTCATTCTGGCGTCGGCGTGCGTCGGGCACGCTTCCAGCCTCGGGCGCGGCGCGGGTTCACGGCACCCGGTGGCCGCCCGGATCGGCACGGGGGTTCTCCCCCGTACGGCCGCCCGGCCGGGTCGCCCGCGTCAGATCGCGAGGTGCGTGGCCCGCCCGGCGAGCAGGGTCGCGGCGACCGGCATGGTGCGGAGCTCCTCGGGCGTCGCGGCGACCGGGTCGAGGTCGACGAGCACCAGGTCGGCGCGCTCGCCCGGCGCGATCGCGGTGCGGGTGGAGGCGTCGATCGCGGTGCGCGCATCGATGGCCTGCTCCGGATGCCACGGGGCGCGCCCGTCACGCGTGCGACCGACGGCCGCGGCGATCGTGATCCACGGGTCGAGCGGGGCGACCGGCGCGTCGGAGCCGAGCGCGAGCTCCGCGCCCGCCTCCACGAGGCTGCGCAGCATGAACGCCCGGTCGGTGCGCCCGGCCCAGTGGTGCTCGGCGACGTCACGGTCGTCCATCGCGTGCTCGGGCTGCACGCTCGCGACCACGCCGAGCTCGGCGAAGCGGGCGAGGTCCTCGCGGCGCAGCAGCTGCGCATGCTCGATCGAGCCGCGGCGCGGCCCGTCGGGCGTGGCCACGGGGTCGACCTGCGCGAGCACCGCGAGCGCCTCGCGGTTCGCACGGTCGCCGATCGCGTGCACGGCGGGCACCAGGCCTGCTGCCGTCGCCCGCTGCAGCAGCGGCAGCAGGTGCTCGGGGGCGACGGTCGCGAGACCGAACTCGTCTCCGACGGACGCGTCGGGGTACGGGTCCACGCACCAGGCCGTGCGGGTGTTGAGCGCGCCGTCGGTGAGCACCTTGTACGGCCCGACGGCGACGAGCCCTTCGGTGCCGGGGAGCACGTCGCCCGTGCGCAGGCCCTCCTCGATCGCGCGGTCGAGGTGCTGCGTGTAGACGCCGAACTCCACCCGCACCGCGTCGAGCCCGCCGCGCACGCGCCGGGTCCAGTCCGCCGCGTTCCAGCGCATCTCGAGGTCGACCACACCGACGATGCCGCGGGCGGCGGCGGCGCGCATGGCGTCGCCCACCCACGCGTCGAGCTGCTCGTCGCCAACGTCGTCGAGCACGCGCACGACGTCGAACGCCTCCTCCTCGCGCAGCACCCCGGTCGGATGCCCCGGCCGGCCGTGGCGCGCGAGTGCGGCCGAGTTCAGCCAGCACGCGTGCAGGTCGTGCGAGACGAGTGCGACGGGCACGTCGCCGGTCGCCGCGTCGAGGAGCGCGCGGTCGGGGGCATCCGGCCACAGCGCGTCCTGGTAGCCCATGCCGACGACCTCGTCGCGCCCGGCGACGAACTCCCCGGCCAGGGCCGCCGCCTCGGCCGCGGTCACCGCCGAGGACACGTCCACCCGCCGGGCGCGCTGCGCCCACTGCGAGGCGTGCACGTGCCGGTCCCAGAGACCCGGCAGCACCGTGCGCCCGTCCGCCTCGATGCGCGGGGCGCCCCGGTCGCCGGTACCCGCCGGCACGACGGCGGTGATGCGCCCGCCGGCGATCTCGACGTCGACCGGTGCGTCGGACCCGAGCGGCCGGGCGCCGGCGACGACGAGGTCGGTCACCGGCCGGGCTCCGCGACCGCGCGCTCGTCGCGGGCGCGACGCATCTCCCGCGCCAGCGCGGCATCCGCGTACGGCCCGTCGCCCTCGAGCTCGGCGATGATGCGCTCGACCGTCTCGGGCGGCTTGTTCTGGCTCATCTTGTCCTTGGCCTCGAACCGCGTGATCGGGATGCGCAGCCCGACCGTGCCCGCCACGATGCGCTCGGCGTAGGCGGCGTTCTCGGCGGTGCCGCGCATCAGCCGCGGCTCGGCCATGCCGGACTCGAAGTGCGCGACGAGCGCGTCGAGCACCGCCAGGTTGTCGTCGGCCGAGAGGATCTCGGGCGTGCCGTGCAGGTGCGCGGTCGTGAAGTTCCAGGTCGGCACGGCCGGGCGCGCGTCGTACCAGCCGGGCGAGATGTACCCGTGCGGCCCCTGCACGACCACGAGCACCTCGTGCTCGCCGAGCTCGTGGACCTGCTCGTCGGGCCGGCCCACGTGCGTGAGCAGCACGATGCCGTCCGCGTCCTCGTCGAGCAGCACCGGGTAGTGGGATGCCACGAGCCCGCGCTCGCGCGTGTGCGACACGATCGTGGCCCACGGGTGCGCGCGCACGAGGCGCTTCACGCCCTCCTCGCTCGCGAGGGTGAAGCTGGGGTTCTGCCGCATCCGCTGCTCCTCTCAGGTCTGCCGCGTCGTTCAGGTCTGCCGGGTCGGGTGGGTCGGGCCGTTCAGGTCTGGCAGGTCGGGCACCAGTAGAGCTTCCGGGCGCCCATCTCCTCGAGCACGATGTTCGTGCCGCAGGTGCGGCAGGGCAGCCCCTCGCGCTTGTACACCCAGTGCCGGTCGGCGCGATCGGCCATCGCCGCGCGCCAGGCGTCGGGGTCGAGGCCGTCCATGGTCATCATCTGCCCGGTCTCGACGCCGATCCTCAGCAGGTGCGCCCAGTCGCGCCACAGGGCGCGCACGGTCTCCTCGGGCACGAGCTTCCCCGGCGTGTGCGGGTCGAGCCGTGCGCGGTACAGCAGCTCGGCGCGGTAGACGTTGCCGATGCCGCTCACCACCGACTGGTCCATCAGGAGCAGCCCGATGGGCGTCGGCTTGCGGCGCACCACTTCGGTGAAGCGCTGCTCCGCGGCATCCGTGTCGTCGACCAGCGGGTCGGGCCCGAGCTTCGCCACCGTCTGCTCGATCTCGGCGGAGTCGCGCACCTCGCACGCCGTGGGTCCGCGGAGATCTGCGCAGACGGTGTCGGTCAGCAGCCGCACGCGCACCTGGCCGACCGGCTCGGGCGGGAACTCCTCCGGGGCATCCGACTCCTTCTCGGCCTCCGACATGCGCAGGCGCGCCTTGCGGGGCGCACCGATGGAGGTCAGCGAGTTCTCGCCGGCAGCGTCGAGCACGACCGCGTCGGGGTTCGGGGCGTCGAGGAAGGTGCCGCGCTGGTTGGTCTGCCCCATTCGGCCGTTGGCCGAGGCGATCGTGGCGTCCATGCGGATGTCGCCCGCGAAGTCCCACGCCCCGTACATGCCGAGGTGCACGCGCAGCCAGACGCCACCCTCGAACTCGAGGAACATCTGCTTGCCGACCGCACGCGCGTCGACCATGCGACGGCCGTCGATGACCGCGGCGCCCTCGGCGAATCGCCCCTGCGGGCTCGACGCGTGCACGACGTGCCCCACGAAGTTGCGCGCGAACTGCCGGGTGATGCGGTGGACGGAATGTCCCTCGGGCATCCGCTAGCCCTCCGCGCCGTCGACGCCCTTGCCCGCGATGTCGCCCGTGGTCTCGTACTCCGCGAGCTGCGCGATGCGGCGCGCGTGACGCTCCGCGCCCGAGAACGGCTCGGCGATGAAGGCGTCGATGAACGACGTGGCCTCCTCGACCGTGTGCTGGCGGGCGCCGATGGAGATGACGTTGGCGTCGTTGTGCTGGCGCGCGAGCAGCGCCGTGTCGAGGCTCCAGGCGAGCGCGGCGCGGATGCCCTCGACCTTGTTCGCGGCGATCTGCTCGCCGTTGCCCGACCCGCCGAAGACCACGCCGAGCGCCTCGACGCCCGCACGCTGGTCGCGGACCACGCCGAGGGCCGCGTTGATGCAGAAGGCCGGGTAGTCGTCGAGCGCGTCGTACTCGACCGGACCGTGGTCGACGACCTCGTGGCCGGCCGCCGCGAGGTGCTCCTGCAGGTGGCGGCTGAAGTCGAGGCCGGCGTGGTCGGTCGCGATGTGGATGCGCATGGGGCCAAGTCTAGGCAGCGCGGACGCGGGCCGTGATCGAGGCCGATGACCCGCTTCGCGGCCGCGGGAATTAGGCTGGTGGATCGTGCGGCGCCGCCACGAACGGCACCCGCACGCCACACCCTCGACCCGCAGGAGACGTCAGTGCCCGGAGAGAACCTCACCCGCATCGAAGCCGAGGAGCGCGCCGCGCTCGTGACCGCGCACGACTACGACGTCGTGCTCGACCTCACGACCGGGCCCGAGACGTTCCGCTCGACGACGACGGTCCGCTTCGCGGCATCCGCCGGCGCCTCGACCTTCATCGACGCGATCACCCGCACCGTGCACTCGGTCACCCTGAACGGCCGCGAGCTCGATCCCGCGACCGTCGCCGACGGCGTGCGCATCGCGCTCGACGACCTGGCCGACGAGAACGTGCTCGTCGTCGACGCCGACGCCGAGTACACGAACACCGGCGAGGGACTGCACCGGTTCGTCGACCCGGTCGACGACGAGGTCTACCTGTACACGCAGTTCGAGGTGCCCGACTCGCGCCGCATGTTCGCCGTCTTCGAGCAGCCCGACCTCAAGGCCGCCTTCCGCTTCACCGTCACCGCGCCCGACCACTGGCAGGTCGTGTCGAACCAGACGACACCCGAGCCCGTGCCCGCCGACGAGGGCACCGCCACCTGGGCGTTCGCGCCGACCCCGCGCGTCTCGAGCTACATCACCGCGCTCATCGCGGGCCCGTACTCGGTGACGCGCTCCGAGCTCACGTCGAGTGACGGCCGCACCATCCCGCTCGGCGTGTTCAGCCGCGCGAGCCTCGCCGAGTACCTCGACGCCGACTACGTCTTCGAGAAGACCCGCCAGGGCTTCGCGTACTTCGAGGCGCAGTTCGGCGTCGCGTACCCGTTCGAGAAGTACGACCAGCTCTTCGTGCCCGAGTTCAACGCGGGCGCCATGGAGAACGCGGGCGCGGTGACCTTCACCGAGACCTACGTGTTCCGTTCGAAGGTCACCGACGCCATCCGCGAGCGCCGGGTCGTGACGATCCTGCACGAGCTCGCGCACATGTGGTTCGGCGACCTCGTCACGATGAAGTGGTGGAACGACCTCTGGCTGAACGAGTCGTTCGCCGAGTGGGCGTCGACCATGGCCACCGCCGAGGCCACCGAGTGGACCGAGGCGTGGACCACGTTCGCCGCCATGGAGAAGAGCTGGGCGTACCGGCAGGACCAGCTGCCCTCGACGCACCCGATCGTCGCCGAGATCCGCGACCTCGAGGACGTGCAGGTCAACTTCGACGGCATCACCTACGCCAAGGGCGGGTCGGTGCTCAAGCAGCTCGTCGCCTGGGTGGGCCGCGAGGCGTTCTTCGCCGGCGTCGGCGCGTACTTCCGCAAGCACGCGTGGGGCAACACCACCCTCGCCGACCTGCTCGCCGAGCTCGAGACCGCGAGCGGCCGCGACCTCTCGGCGTGGGCGGCGCTCTGGCTCGAGACGGCCGGCGTGAACACGCTGCGCCCCGAGATCGAGACGGATGCCTCGGGCACGATCACCTCCTTCGCCGTGCTGCAGTCCGCGGCCGACGACTACCCGACCATCCGCCCGCATCGCCTCGCGATCGGCTTCTACGACCTCGCCGACGGCGCCCTCGTGCGCACGCACCGCGTCGAGCTCGACGTCGACGGCGAGCGCACCGAGGTCGCGGAGCTCGTCGGGCGCGCACGCCCCGACCTGGTGCTGCTGAACGACGACGACCTCGCCTACGCGAAGGTGCGCCTCGACGAGGCGTCGCTCGAGGTCGCGATCGCGCACCTCTCGTCGATCGCGAACCCGCTGGCGCGCTCGCTCGTGTGGGGTTCGGCGTGGGATGCCACGCGGGACGCCGAGACGCCGGCGCGCGACTGGATCGCGCTCGTGCTCGGCAACATCGCGACCGAGACCGAGTCGACCACGCTGCGCACGACGCTCGCGCAGCTCGCGCTGGCCGCGACCGCATACACCGCGCCCGAGGGCCGCGACGACCTCGTGCGGGAGGTCGCCGACACGCTCTGGACGCTCGCGCAGGGCGCCGAGGCCGGCAGCGACGCCCAGTTCCAGTTCGTCAAGGCGTTCGCGGCGATGGCGGAGTCGTCGTCGCACCTCGACGCGGTCGCCGCGCTGCTGGCCGGCGACACCACGCTCGAGGGCCTCGACATCGACACCGACCTCGGCTGGGAGCTGCTCATCGCACTCGTCGCCGGCGGGGTGGCGGGCGACGCCGAGATCGACGCCCGCCTCGCCGAGGACGACACGGCGACCGGCCGGCAGTCGGCCGCGCACGCGCGTGCCGCGCTGCCCACGCTCGACGGCAAGCAGCGCGCGTGGGACTCGCTCGTCGTGGCATCCGACGCCCCGAACACCATCGTGCGCACGACCGCCCTGGGCTTCCAGCGCGCCGCCGACGCATCGCTGCTCGAGCCCTTCGTCGCGCAGTACTTCGACATGCTCGAGCGCATCTGGAACGACCGCAGCTACGCGATCGCCGAGAAGCTGATCGTGGGCCTGTACCCGGCCCCGCTCGCGAACGAGGCGCTCGCCGACGCGACCCGTGCCTGGCTCGACGCGCACCCCGACATCCCGGCGCTGCGCCGCCTCGTCGCCGAGAACCTCGCCGGCGTCGAGCGGGCCCTCGCGGCCCAGGCGCGCGACGGCCGCTAGGAGGGGAACCGGATGCCCGCGAACCTGACCCGCGCCGAGGCGGAGGCACGCGCCGCCCTCGTCTCGGTCGAGCGCTACGACGTGGCGATCGACCTCACCCGGGGCGACACGCACTTCGGCAGCGAGACCGTGGTGACCTTCACCGCGACCGAGGGCGCGTCGACCTTCATCGAGGCGACCGCCGAGACCGTGCGCGAGGTCGTGCTGAACGGCCGCGCGCTCGAGGTCGCCGACGTGTTCGCCGGCGACCGCATCCGGCTGGACGGCCTCGCCGACCGGAACGAGCTGCGGGTCGTCTTCGACGGCGCGTACACGAACACCGGCGAGGGACTGCACCGGTTCGTCGACCCGGTCGACGACGCCGTGTACCTGTACACCGAGTTCGCGGTGGCCCAGGCCAACCGCGTGTTCGCGGTGTTCGACCAGCCCGACCTGAAGGCCCGCTTCCGGTTCACGATCACCGCGCCCGAGGACTGGCAGGTGCTCGGCAACGCCTCGACCCCGCTCGCGACCGAGGCGGTCGCCGACGGCACGGCGATGTGGGAGTTCGAGGACACCCCGGTCATGTCCAGCTACATCGTCGCGCTCGTCGCCGGTCCGTACGCGGTCTGGCGCGACACCGCCGAGCTCGACGACGGGCGCGTGGTGCCGCTCGGCGTGTTCACGCGTGCCTCGCTCGCGCAGTACGCGGACCCGGAGTTCATGTTCGAGACGGTGCGACGGGGCATCCGCTTCTACTCGGGCAACTACGGCGTGCCGTTCCCGTACGAGAAGTACGACCAGATCTTCGTGCCCGAGTACAACTGGGGCGCGATGGAGAACATCGGCGCGGTCACCTTCAACGAGGCGTACCTGTTCCGCTCCCGCGTGCCCGAGAGCCGCAGGGAGCGCCGCACGCTGGTCGTGCTGCACGAACTCGCGCACATGTGGTTCGGCAACCTCGTCACCATGCGCTGGTGGAACGACCTCTGGCTGAACGAGTCGTTCGCGACCTGGGCGTCCACCCTGGCGACGGCCGAGCTCAGCGAGTTCACCGACGCGTGGGCGACCTTCGCCACGACCGACAAGTCGAACGCTGCGCGCCAGGACCAGCTGCCGTCGACCCACCCGATCGTCGCCGAGATCGCCGACCTCGCCGACGTCGAGGTGAACTTCGACGCGATCACCTACGACAAGGGCGCGTCGACGCTCAAGCAGCTCGTCGCCTGGGTCGGCCTCGACGCGTTCCACGCGGGAGTCGGCGCGTACCTGCGCGCGCACGCCGGGGGCAACGCGACCCTCGCCGACCTGCTCGCCGAGCTCGAGGCATCGAGCGGCCGCGACGTCTCCGCCTGGTCGCGGGCGTGGCTCGAGACCGCTGGCGTGAACACGCTGCGCACCGAGATCGAGACGGATGCCGCGGGCACGATCACGTCCTTCGCCATCGTGCAGGAGGCGGCCGCGTCGCACCCCGTGCTGCGCCCGCACCGCATCGCGGTCGGCGGCTACTCGCGCGGCGACGACGGCGTGGTGCGCGAGCGACGCGTCGAGCTCGACGTCGACGGCGCGCGCACCGAGGTGCCCGAGCTGGTGGGCACGAGCCGCCCGGACCTCGTGCTGCTCAACGACGACGACCTCACCTACGCGAAGGTGCGCCTCGACGCCGCGTCGATGGAGTTCGCGCTCGCACACCTCGGCGAGATCGCCGACCCCGTGGCGCGTGCCGTCGTCTGGGGCGCCGCGTGGGACGCCACCCGCGACGCCGAACTGCCGGCCAGCGACTTCGTGCGCCTCGTGATCGGCAACCTCGGCCACGAGACGACGTCGTCGGCCCGCACCTCGGCCCTCGCCCGGTTGCAGGCGGCGCTCGAGCGCTACGTCGCCGCGGAGCAGCGCGAACGCCTCCAGGCCGAGGCCGGCGACGCGCTGTGGAGCCTGGTGCAGCTCGCACCGGCGGACTCCGACGCCCAGCTGCAGTACGCGCTCGGCTTCGCGCGCATCGCGTCGACCCCGGCCCACGCCGACGTGCTCACGGGCCTCGTCGATGGCGCCACGCAGGTCGACGGCCTCGAGGTTGACACCGAGCTGCGCTGGGAGCTCGTGATCGCGCTCGCCGCGCTCGGCGCGGCCGACGACGCGCTGATCGAGCGCACCCTCGCCGCCGACGACACCGCCAAGGGCCGCCAGCAGGCCGCGACCGCGCGGGCCGCACGCCCCGACGCGGATGCGAAGGATGCCGCCTGGCTGGCCGTCGCGACCGACACGAGCCTGTCGAACGACATGGCCAGGGCGATCGCGGCCGGGTACCGTCGCGCGCACCCCGAGTCGCTGCTCGGCTCGCGCGTGGGCGACTACTTCGCGATGCTGCGCGACGTGTGGGCGAGCCGGAGCTTCACGATGGCCGACCTCATCGTGACCGGGCTGTTCCCGGCTCCCGTGGTGACCGAGGGGACGGCGGCCGCGGCCGCGACGTGGGTCGAGGACAACGCGGACGCCCCCGCGCCGCTGCGACGCCTCGTGGCCGAGGGGCACGCCGAGCTCGTGCGCGCGCTCGCGGCACGCGCACGCGACCGCGCCACGCTCGCGGGAGGCCCCGCGTGAGCGAGCCGACGAGCTTCTACGAGGAGGTCGGCGGCGCCCCGGTGTTCGAGCGCCTCGTCGCGGAGTTCTACCGCGGCGTGGCCGACGACGAGGTGCTGCGGCCGATGTACCCCGAGGAGGACCTCGGCCCGGCCGAGGAGCGCCTGCGGATGTTCCTCGAGCAGTACTGGGGCGGGCCGACCACCTACAGCGAGCAGCGCGGGCACCCCCGCCTGCGGATGCGGCACATGGGCTTCCACGTGAACCCCGACGCCCGCGACCGGTGGCTCGGGCACATGCGGCGGGCGGTGGACACGCTGGAGCTGTCGCCGCTGCACGAGGGTATGCTCTGGGACTACCTGCAGCGCGCCGCGTTCGCCATGGTGAACACGTTCGAGGACGCACCCGACACCTCCTCGTAGGCGCCCGACGCGACGAAGGAGTCCGCGTGCCCCGAGCCGACCTCGACCATCCCGATGCGATCGTGGTGGGGGCCGGCCTCGCCGGGCTCGTCGCCGCCTCGGAACTCGCCGAGGAGGGCCGCAGCGTCGTCATCGTCGAGCAGGAGCCCGAGGCCTCGCTCGGCGGCCAGGCGTGGTGGTCGTTCGGCGGCCTCTTCATGGTCGACACCCCCGAGCAGCGCGCGATGGGCGTGCACGACTCGCTCGAGCTGGCGCGCGAGGACTGGTATGGGTCGGCCGGCTTCGACCGCGACGAGGACCTCTGGGCCAGGCGCTGGGCCGACGCGTACCTCGAGTGGGCCGCGGGCGGCAAGCGCTCGTGGCTGCGCGAGCGCGGCGTCGGATTCTTCCCCGTCGTCGGCTGGGCCGAGCGCGGCGGCGGCCTCGCCTCGGGGCACGGCAACTCGGTGCCGCGCTTCCACATCACGTGGGGCACCGGGCCGGGCGTGATCGAGCCCTTCATCACCCGCGTGCGATGGGCCGTGCACCAGGGCATGGCGGCGGCCCGGCACCGCCACCGCGTGGACGAGCTGATCGTCGAGGACGGCCGCGTCGTCGGGGTGCGCGGCGCGGTGCTCGCGCCGAGCGACGCCGGTCGAGGCGAGGCCTCGAACCGCACCGAGACCGGCGAGTTCGAGCTGCGTGCGCCGGCCGTGATCGTCACGAGCGGCGGCATCGGCGGCAACCACGACCTGGTGCGCGCGAACTGGCCCGAGCGTCTCGGAACGCCCCCGGAGTCGATGCTCTCGGGGGTGCCCGCCCACGTCGACGGACGCATGCTCGGCATCACCGAGACGGCCGGCGGACGACTCGTCAACGGCGACCGCATGTGGCACTACACCGAGGGCATCCGGAACCACTCCCCGGTCTGGCCCGCGCACGGCATCCGGATCCTCCCCGGCCCGTCGTCGATGTGGTTCGACGCGACGGGCGCGCGCATGCCCGCGCCGTGCTTCCCGGGCTTCGACACGCTCGGCACGCTCGAGCACATCCTCGCCACCGGGTACGACCACAGCTGGTTCGTGCTCACCCAGCGCATCATCGAGAAGGAGTTCGCGCTCTCGGGCAGCGAGCAGAACCCCGACCTGACGGGCAAGGACCTGAAGCTGCTCGCCCAGCGCGTGCGCTCCGGGGCCCCCGGGCCGGTCGAGGCGTTCAAGGAGCGCGGCGCCGACTTCGTGGTCGCCGACACGCTCGACGAGCTGCTCGAGCGCATGCAGGGCCTCTCCCCCGGCGGCATCCTCGACACCGACCGCATCACCCGCGAGATCATCGCCCGCGACCGGCAGATCGACCACCCGTTCGGCAAGGACCTGCAGGTGCAGGCGATCCGCGGCGCGCGCCACTACCGCGGCGACAAGCTCATCCGCGTCGCGCCGCCGCACAAGATCCTCGATCCGAAGGCCGGGCCGCTCATCGCGGTCAAGCTCCACGTGCTCACGCGCAAGTCGCTCGGCGGCATCCAGACCGACCTCGACTCGCGCGTGCTCGGCGCCGACGGTGCGCCCGTGCCGGGGCTCTACGCCGCGGGCGAGGCGGCGGGCTTCGGCGGCGGCGGCATGCACGGCTACCGCGCGCTCGAGGGCACGTTCCTCGGCGGGTGCCTGTTCAGCGGGCGCGCTGCGGGACTCGCCGCCGCTCGCGAGGCCGGCTGAGCGTCAGCGGGGCATCCGCCCCTCAGCCCTTGAGCGACCAGGCGCGACGGCGCACGAGCACGTGCCCGCGCCGGGTCGACAGCCTGGTCCAGGGGCCGGTCTCGAAGACGCCGACCTCCTCGTCGCCGCCCAGGAAGCCGAGGCTGAGCGCGGCGAACGCGGCGCCCGCGGGCACGAACTCGAGCCCCTCCATGGGGCGGCCCCACACCTCGGAGCGCACCTTCTCGACGAGCTGCTCGCCCGTGCCCTCGGGCACCGCGGCGGCGACCTCGGCGATGCCGATGCGCGCGGCGTCCTCCAGCACCTGCTGCGGTACCGACTCGTGGGCGAGCCAGCCGCCGCGCGGCGGCGAGATGCCGGCCCAGGTCACGGTGCTCACGCCGTGCGGCTTCGTGAACGGCGCCGGGACCGCGCCCTCCGCGGTGCGCGAGAGGGTGTCGTCGACGCGCGTCGAGAGCGAGCGCATCGGCACGACCTCGTCGAACTCCACGCGGTCGCCGAGCGAGAACGTGCGCAGGCCCAGCACGGTCGGGGTCTCGTCGAGGATGCCGCGCGGATACAGGATCGCGGTGTACACGGCGAGGATGCCCGAGCCCGCGATGATGCGCACCGAGCCGTCCTCGACCCGGGCGGCCCGGCCGAGGTAGGTCTGGAGGTCGCCGAGCGAATGGCGGTCGGCGAGCTGGATCGATTCGCTCATCTGCTCAATAAACTACCAAGAGCACGGCTGCGACTCCGCTGGGAGCCGCTCGCGCGAACCGCCCCACAGCGATACCGGAGGACCCGTGAACGGACCGATCGACGGGCTGCTGAGCACGCTCGACCTGACCGACACCGGAGCGAGGACCGACGAGGACATCTTCACCGGTCCATCCCAGTGGATGCCCCGGGGCCGCGTGTTCGGGGGGCAGGTGCTCGCGCAGTCGCTCGTCGCCGCCATGCACACGGTGCCCGACGACCGCCCGGTGCACTCGATGCACGGCTACTTCCTGCGGCCCGGCGACGTGAACGAGCACATCACCTTCGCGGTCGACCGCATCCACGACGGCCGCTCGTTCTCCACCCGGCGCACGCAGGCGTACCAGTCGAGCCAGCCGATCCTCTCGATGATCGCCTCGTTCCAGCACGCCGACGAGGGCGTCAGCCACCAGCTCGACATGCCCGCGGACATCCCGGACCCCGAGTCGCTGCCGACCGCCGCCGACGTGCTCAGCGGCCTCGACCACGAGATCGCCCGGCACTGGGCCACCGAGCGTCCGTTCGACATGCGGCACGTGCCCTCGCCCATCTACCTGTCGGTCGAGGGCCCGCGGGTCCCCCACCAGGCGGTGTGGCTTCGTGCGATCGGCACCATCGGCGACGACCAGAAGCTGCATCGGGCCGCGCTCGCCTACGTCAGCGACTACTCGATCCTCGAGCCGGTACTGCGTCGCCATGGGGTGCCGTGGGCGACGCCCGGGCTGAAGGTCGCGAGCCTCGACCACGCGATGTGGTGGCACCGCGACGTGCGCGTCGACGACTGGCTGCTGTACGTGCAGGAGTCGCCGAGCTCGGGCGGCGGGCGGGGCCTGTCGATCGGCCGCATCTTCGACCGTTCGGGCGTGCTCGTCGCCTCGGTCGCGCAGGAGGGCATGGTGCGCGTGCCCACGTCGGCGCGCGACTGAGTCGCCGGGCCCGGCGCCGCCACGACGGGATGCTGGACACTCGCCGTGTATCGGCGTCACCGCGCCGTCGGCACGGCAGAATGGCGCCCACGACCGCTGATCCGACGAGGAGGCACGATGGGTGACGAGGCACGGCTGACACGGAGGACCGCGCTCACGCTGGGCGCGGGGGGCGTCGCGAGCGGAGCGGCGATGCTCGCCGGCTGCACGCCGTCCGATGCGGGCTCGGGTTCGGATGCTGCGGACGACACGTCCTCCGGCGGCGACACGGGCGCCGCGGCAGGCACCGTCATCGCCTCGCTCTCGGACATCCCCGTCGGCGGAACCGTCTCCGCGACCATCGGCAGCGACCCGGTGCTGCTGTCGCAGCCGACCGCCGGCGAGGTGGTGGCGTTCAGCGCCGTGTGCACGCACCAACAGTGCGTGGTCGCCGTCGAGGCGGCCGAGATCGTCTGCCCGTGCCACGGGTCGCGGTTCGACACCGCCACCGGCGACGTGCTCAACGGGCCTGCGCTCGAGCCGCTGCCCTCGGTCGCCGTGACCGTCGACGGCGACGACGTGGTCCCGGGCTGAGCGTGGACCCGTTCCTCATCGCGGGCCTGCCCGCGCACGTGCTGCTCGTGCACGCGGTCGTGATCGCCGTGCCCGTCGTCGCGCTCGGCCTGATCGTCGCGGCCGCGTGGCCAGCGGCGCGGCGTGCGCTCTGGATTCCGCTCGTCGTCGTCGCGCTCGGCAACGTCGTGCTCGTCTGGCTCGCCGCCGAGTCGGGCGAGTGGCTCGAGGAGCGCGTGCCGCCGGCGCCGCTGATCGAGGAGCACACCGAACTCGGCGAGGGGTTGATGCCCTGGGTCTCCGGCCTGGCCGGGCTGGCAGTCCTGCTCGCCGTCTGGCATCTGGTGGCCAGGTCGCTCGAGCGCCGGGAGCAGGCGCCGTCACGCGGCATCCGCCTTGCCGTCGGCATCGTCGGCACGGTGCTCGCGGTCGCCGTCGGCACGGGTGCGACCATCGCCACCGTGCTCATCGGCGAGTCGGGCTCGCGCGCCGTCTGGGAGGGCTCCTTCAGCGAGGATCCGCTCGAGTAGCTCAGCGCCACCGAGTACGCAAAGTGCGGGAATCCTGCGCGGATTCCCGCATCTTGCGTACTCGGTCGACGCCAGCGCGCCGAGGTCAGGTACGGCGCGTGAAGCGCAGCGGCTCGTCCTGGTACGGCGACCAGGCGGCGCGCTCGTGGTCGGTGATGCGGCGTGGACGGCCGCTCGCGGCGTCGACCAGCACGATGGTCGTCGACGCGCGGGCGAACAGGGTGCGCGGCTCGCTCTCGGGCGGGGCGAACACCTCGTAGCAGACGTCGAGCCGCGCACCGCTCATGTTCGCGATCCAGAGCTCGACGTCGAGCGGTGCGCGCAGGTACGGCACCGGGGCGAGGTACTCGACCTCCTGGCGGGAGATGAGCGTGATGGTGTCGGCACCCGGACGACCGTCGATGACGGCCGTCGAGGCGCCGACCGCGGCGTCCCTGGCGTCGTGGCTGACCCAGAACGCCTCGATGCGCGCCTCCTCGAGCAGGCGCAGCATCTCGGCGTTGTTGACGTGGCCGTACGCGTCGAGATCCGACCAGCGCAGCCGGATGGGCACGTGCAGCCGCACGCTCAGTCCCTGGTGAGCTTGCGGTAGGTCGACCGGTGGGGCTTGGCCGCGTCGGGACCGAGGCGCTCGATCTTGTTCTGCTCGTACGCCTCGAAGTTGCCCTCGAACCAGTGCCAGTACGACGGGTTCTCCTCGGTGCCCTCGTAGGCGAGGATGTGCGTCGCGATGCGGTCGAGGAACCACCGGTCGTGGGTGATGACCACGGCGCAGCCGGGGAACTCGAGCAGGGCGTTCTCGAGGCTGCCGAGGGTCTCGACGTCGAGGTCGTTGGTCGGCTCGTCGAGCAGCAGCAGGTTGCCGCCCTGCTTGAGCGTCAGCGCGAGGTTCAGGCGGTTGCGCTCGCCGCCCGAGAGCACGCCGGCCGGCTTCTGCTGGTCGGGGCCCTTGAACCCGAAGGTCGACACGTAGGCGCGGCTCGGCACCTCGGTCTTGCCGACCTGGATGTAGTCGAGCCCGTCGGAGACGACCTCCCACAGGGTCTTCTTCGGGTCGATGCCGCCGCGCGACTGGTCGACGTAGGAGATGTCGACCGTCTCGCCGACCTTCAGGTCGCCGCCGTCGAGCGGCTCCATGCCGACGATCGTCTTGAACAGCGTGGTCTTGCCGACGCCGTTCGGGCCGATGATGCCGACGATGCCGTTGCGCGGCAGCGTGAAGCTCAGGCCGTCGATGAGGGTGCGGTCGCCGAAGCCCTTCTTCAGGTTCTTCGCCTCGAGCACGACCTGGCCGAGGCGCGGCCCCGGCGGGATCTGGATCTCCTCGAAGTCGAGCTTCCTGGTGCGCTCGGCCTCGGCGGCCATCTCCTCGTAGCGGGCGAGGCGCGCCTTCGACTTCGCCTGGCGGCCCTTGGCGTTCGAGCGCACCCACTCGAGCTCGTCCTTCAGGCGCTTGGCGAGCTTCTGGTCCTTCTTGCCCTGGACCTGGAGCCGCTCCTCCTTCTTCTCGAGGTAGGTCGAGTAGTTGCCCTCGTAGGGGTAGAGGCGACCGCGGTCGACCTCGCAGATCCACTCCGCGACGTGGTCGAGGAAGTACCGGTCGTGCGTCACGGCGAGCACGGCGCCGGGGTACTTGGCGAGGTGCTGCTCGAGCCAGAGCACGCTCTCGGCGTCGAGGTGGTTGGTCGGCTCGTCGAGCAGCAGCAGGTCGGGCTTGCTGAGCAGGAGCTTGCAGAGCGCCACGCGGCGCTTCTCACCGCCGGAGAGGTGCTTGACGGAGGCGTCCGACGGCGGGCAGCGCAGCGCGTCCATGGCCTGCTCGAGCTGCGAGTCGAGGTCCCACGCGTCGGCCGCGTCGATGTCCTCCTGCAGGGTGCCCATCTCGGCGAGGAGCGCGTCGAAGTCGGCGTCGGGGTCGGCCATCGCGGCCGAGATCTCGTTGAACCGGTCGATCTTGCCCTTGATCGGTCCGACGCCCTCCTGCACGTTCTCGAGCACGGTCTTCGACTCGTCGAGCTCGGGCTCCTGCATGAGGATGCCGACGCTGTAGCCGGGCGAGAGCCGGGCGTCGCCGTTCGAGGGCTGGTCGAGGCCGGCCATGATCTTCAGGATCGTGGACTTTCCGGCACCGTTCGGGCCCACGACGCCGATCTTGGCGCCGGGCAGGAACGCCATCGTCACGTCGTCCAGGATGACCTTGTCGCCGACCGCCTTGCGGGCGCGCACCATGGAGTAGATGTATTCCGCCACCGGGGTGATTCTCCTCTTGGGTCGTGATCTTCGGCCCGCGATCACGGGCCGGATGCGGTCTCGAGCGGACCGCCACGTCTGATGCCATGCGCGGGGCGCCGCCCCGCCACATGACGCTCCCCCAAGCCTACCCACGCCGGGCCGGGCGCACGTTCCGCGGGCCGGATCGTGTCAGCCGCCGGCGAGCGATCCGGCCTCGGCGGTGAGCGGGCGCGCCCAGTCGTCGGCGGGCAGGAAGCCGTCGGCGTCGGATGCCTCCTCCGCGCTCGTCGGGATCGGCGTCTCGGGGGCCGTGCCGGGCGCCGCGGGTGCGTCGGACCCAGCGGGACGCGGCGCCGGCCGCTCCGCCGTCGTGCGCACCCAGCGCAGGTCGTGCCCGATCGAGTCGGCCTCGACGTCGACCGCGATGCCCTTGCGGTCGCCCGCCTCCCACGAGCGCACCTTGAGCTTGCCGGCGACCACCACATGGTCGCCGCGCGACAGCGACCGCGATGCGTTCACCGCGAGGCGGCGGAACGCGCTGACCGTGTACCAGTTCGCCTCGGCGTCGACCCACTGCTGGGTCTGGCGGTCGAACCGCCGCCCGCCCGTCGCGAGCCGGAACGTGGTGAGCTCGACGCCGCCCGAGATGACTCGGTGCTCGGGCTCGGTGCCGATGGTGCCGGTGAGGGTGATGCTGTCGTGCATGGGTGGTCTCCTCTGGGTCGTGGCTGACGGATGCGACGGGCCGGACGCCCGCCCGCGACGCCGGAGCACGGGGCTCGTGCCGGATGGACCCGCGCCCCGACGTCGCGGTCACGAGTCTGCGGGCCCGGCGGCGTGCCGTGCGGGCTCCCGCCCGAGGGCATCCGCCCCGCTCTGCGGCCACCGACTGTGGAGGAGCGACGTCGTCCGGCGCCCGTAGAGTGACGAGCATGATCTACGTCGCCGACGACACCCGATACGACTCGATGGACTACCGGCGCGTGGGCCGCAGCGGGCTGCGCCTGCCCGGGCTCTCGCTGGGCCTCTGGCACAACTTCGGCGACGAGCGGGGCCTCGACACCCAGCGTGCCATCGTGCGACGCGCGTTCGACCTCGGCATCACGCACTTCGACCTGGCGAACAACTACGGCCCCCCGCCCGGCAGCGCCGAGGAGAACTTCGGCCGCCTGCTGGCGACCGACCTGAAGCCCTACCGCGACGAGCTCATCGTCTCGAGCAAGGCGGGCTACGACATGTGGCCGGGACCCTACGGCGAGTGGGGCTCGCGCAAGTACCTGCTCGCGTCGCTCGACCAGAGCCTGGCCCGGCTCGGCCTCGACTACGTCGACGTCTTCTACTCGCACCGGCCCGACCCGGACACGCCCGTCGAGGAGACGATGGGCGCGCTCGCCTCGGCCGTTTCGCAGGGCAAGGCGCTGTACGTCGGCATCTCGAACTACGACCCCGAGCAGACCCGCGCCGCTCAGGCGGCGCTCGCCGACCTCGGCGTGCCGCTGCTGATCCACCAGCCGCGCTACTCGATGTTCGACCGCACCCCCGAGGAGGGCCTCTTCGACGCGCTCGACGAGCTCGGCACCGGCGCGATCGTGTTCTCCCCGCTCGCGCAGGGCATGCTCACCGACCGCTACCTCGACGGCATCCCGAGCGATTCGCGCGCCGCGACCAGCCGCTTCCTCTCGCAGGAGCAGATCAGCTCCGAGTACCTCGAGCGCGTGCGCGGCCTGCGGGAGATCGCCGACGCGCGCGGCCAGTCGATCGCGCAGCTCGCGCTGAGCTGGGTGCTGCGCGTGCCGACCGTGACCAGCGCGCTCGTCGGCGCGTCGAGCGTCGCCCAGCTCGAGCAGAACCTCGCCGCGCTCGACGCGCCGGCGCTCACCGACGACGAGATCGCCGCGATCGAGCCGTTCGCGGCGCACGGCACGCGGCTCGGCTGACCGCGACGGGCGGCGCCCCGAGGCATCCGGAGCCCTGTCGCAGGTCCTGAGCAGTCCTCGCCCGCCCGGGCGCGCCTTCCCGCCGTCCGGGGCCGGCCGTCGTAGCCTGCGGCCATGCAGTGGTGGAACGCATTCACGGAATGGCTCTTCGACCCCGAGACGCTGCCGGTGCTCTTCACGGCCGGCGTGCTCTTCCTCGCGGTGCTCGTCTCCGGGCTGCTCGCGGCCTGGATCTCCCGGTCGGCCGTGCGCGGCCTCGTCACCCGGCAGGAGCGCGAGCTGCGCTCGTCGGCGGTCGCCGCATTGGTCGACGCCGCCACCGAGGCATCCGTCTGGAACTCGCTGACCCCGCAGGAGCAGGTGCTCTCCGACCGCGCAGTAGGCCTCGCCGACGTGCGACTGCGCCTGCTGCCCGTGAAGGGCGCCGACGTCGCCGCGAACTGGGCGTCGCACCAGTTGCACGAGCTGAAGCGCGCCTCGGCGACGTTCGGCTACCAGCTCGACCCGGCCGTCGGCGAGTTCCGCGACCGCATGGTGCAGTGGCAGCGTCACCCCGGCCGCATGCGCCGCCAGTTCCAGGCCGACCTCGAGCGCTGGCGCACGCAGGACACCCGGCCCGAGCAGGCCGTCGTCGAGCAGCAGGACGAGTGGGTCGCCCAGCAGCACCACGACCGGTACTCCGACACGCAGGCCGCGCCGACGACGGATGCCGCGGAGCCGGCCCCGCCCGCGACCGAGGCTCCCGCCGAGGAGCGCCCCGTCACGATCGGCGCGCCGCAGCCCCGCCAGGACGCGACGCCGACCGGCAGCACGCCCGTCGCGCGCTGACCCGTCGGCGTCAGCCGACGCTCAGCGCCACCAGTCGTCGAACATCGACACGGGCACCTGCCGCTTGTGCTCGGTGGCGAGGTAGCGCGCCTCGATGAGCTCGGCGGTGCCCTCGTCGATCTCCTCACCCTCGAGGAACGCGTCGAGGTCGGCGTAGGCGAGGCCCAGGTTCGCCTCGTCGGCCTGGCCCGGGTCGTGGTCGAGCAGGTCGGCGGTCGGCGTCTTCAGGTAGATGCGCTCGGGCGCGCCCAGGTGCGCGAGCACCGCACGGCCCTGGCGCTTGGTGAGCCCGGTGAGCGGCAGGATGTCGGCGCCGCCGTCGCCGTACTTGGTGAAGAAGCCCGTGACCGCCTCCGCCGCGTGGTCCGTGCCGACGACCAGCAGCGCGTCCTCGCCGCCGATGGCGTACTGCGCGACCATGCGGGCGCGCGCCTTGATGTTGCCCTTGCCGTGGTCGCTGAGGGCGACACCGGTGGCATCCGCGTACTCCGCGGTGAGCCCGTCGACGCCGCGCTTGATGTTGAAGGTCACCTGCTCCTGCGGCTGGATCCACTCGAGCGCGAACGCGGCGTCGTCCTCGTCGTGCTGCACGTCGTAGGGCAGGCGCACCGCGACGAAGCGGGCCGGATGCCCCTCGTCGGCCAGTTCCGCGACCGCGAGCCGGCACAGGCGGCCGGCGAGCGCCGAGTCCTGCCCGCCGCTGATGCCGAGGACGAATCCGTGCGCGCCCGTGGCGCGCAGGTACTCCTTCAGGAAGTCGACCCGGGCACGCACCTCTGCGGCCGGCTCGATGGTGGGCTTCACGTTCAGCTCTGCGATGATCCTCGCCTGCAGTTCGCGCATGGCACGAGGCTAGCGCCGACGTGTTACCGGCAGGAAACGCCCTCGGCCCGCGGCAGCGCTCCGGTAGCATCGCGAGCGACGCCGACGCGATCGGCGACACCGCTTCCGGGGGGAGGTGCGCCGTGGAGGTCACGATCGGCAACCTGGTGATCATCGTCGCCGTCGGCGTGCTCGCCCCGCTCGTGGCACGTCTCATCGGCACCTGGCTCGCGATCCCCGTCGTCGTCTTCGAGATCACGCTCGGGATCGTCGTCGGGCCCGACCTGCTCGGCTGGGTCACGGTGGACGACCACACCGAGCTCGTCGCGAACTTCGGGCTCGCGATGCTGTTCTTCCTCGCCGGCGCCGAGATCGACTTCCGCGAGATCCGCGGCAGGCCGCTCACCACCGCGCTCGCCGGCTGGCTCGTCTCGCTCGGCGCGGCCCTCGGCCTCAGCTTCGTGCTCGCGCAGCACGTCGGTGCGGCCGTGTTCATCGCGATCGCGCTCACGTCGACCGCGCTCGGCACGATCCTGCCGATGCTCCGCGACGCGGGCGACCTGCGCTCGCCCTTCGGAATCGCCGTGACCGCCGTCGGGGCGGTCGGCGAGTTCGCGCCGCTCATCGCGATCTCGATCTTCCTCAGCGGCCGCACGCCGCTCCACGCCTCGCTCGTGCTGCTGGGCTTCGCGGTCATCGCGGGCCTCGCGATCTGGGGCGCGGCGCGCGGCGTCGGCGCCGAGTTCGAGCGCCTCGTGACCGCGACGCTGCACACGAGCGGCCAGTTCGCGGTGCGCCTGTTCATGGTCGTGACCATCACGCTCGTGGGCGTCAGCGTCGTGCTCGGCCTCGACATGCTGCTCGGCGCGTTCACGGCCGGCGTGCTCTACCGGCTGCTCATGAACGGCTCCGACGAGGCGCAGACGAAGGTCATCGGCTCGAAGATCGACGCGGTCGCGTTCGGCGTGTTCGTGCCGGTCTTCTTCATCTACACCGGCGTCACGTTCGACCTCGAGGCCCTGCTCGCGTCGCCCACTGCCCTCGCGCTCGTGCCGATCTTCCTCGGATCGTTCATCCTGCTGCGCGGCATCCCGAGCCTGCTCTCGCTGCCGCGAGGCTCGAACCGCCTCGATCGCGGCGCGATGGTGCTCTACGGGGCGACCGGCCTGCCGATCATCGTCGCGGTCACGGCGATCGGCGTCGACCAGGGCGACCTCGGTTCCGAGGTGGCATCCGCCCTCGTCGGCGCCGGCATGCTGTCGGTGCTCGTCTACCCGCTGCTGGCCCTCTGGCTGCGCCGGAAGTCGTCGGACGCGCCCACCACGGGACCCGACGACGACTACGTGCCCACGGTGGCGTGAGGCATCCGCCCGCCCTGCGCCCTCCGGAGGCGTCCGCCCGGCCCTGACCGGCCTCCCAGCGCCCCACCGGTAGGCTTGTCGGCGCCGGCCCCCGTAGCTCAGCGGATAGAGCAGCAGCCTTCTAATCTGTCGGTCGCAGGTTCGAGTCCTGCCGGGGGCACCGAGGCGGTGCCGTGCGGTCGTCCGCCACGCACCGACACGCGACGCGCTGGTGTACGCCGGGCGAACGCTCCGGGAACCTTCCGGACGCCCTGCGGGGGCGTCACCTGCAGGTCACCCGCCCGCGCGAACATGTCGGCGTGGAGACGCACAGCTGGCACCGCTACGTGGCGATCGGGGACTCCCTCACCGAGGGACTCGGGGATCCGGCGGGCGCCCGCGGCGAGGACGAGTGGCTGGGGTGGGCCGACCGCCTGGCCATCATCCTCGACGGGCACGCCCGGCTCGCCGGCGAACGCTTCGAGTTCGCCAACCTCGCCCTGCGCGGCAGCCGCATCGGCGACGCCGCGCGCACCCAGGTCCCGCGCGCGATCGAGGTCGGGGCCGATCTCGTCTCGGTCATGATCGGCGGCAACGACCTGATGAGCCCGACGGCCGACCCGGACGCCGTGGCCGCCGAGCTGGAGGACGTCGTGCGCCGGTTGCGGCGCAGCGGGGCGAGCGTGCTGCTGGCCAACTGCTTCGACCCGCAGTTCGCGTTCTTCCTGCGCCCGTTCCGCGGCCGCGCGGCCGTGTTCAACGCCCACGTCTGGACCATCGCGCGCCGCCACGGCGCCGCCGTGCTCGACGTGTGGGGCACGGCCGAGTTCCAGCAGCCGTCGATGTGGGCCGCCGACCGCGTGCACCTCAGCACCGCGGGCCACCGCGTGCTGGCGCGCCGGGCGTCGCACTCGCTGGGCGTGCCGTACGCCGAGTCGGCGGAACCTCCCGAGCGGATGCCCGGGCCTGGGCCGTCGCCGGTCACCGAGCCCGTCGCGCTCCCCGGGCAGGCGCCGATGTCGCTCCCCCGCTGGTTCGTCGTGCACGCGCTGCCGTGGATCGGGCGTCGCATGCGGCGCATCTCCAGCGGCGACGGGCGCGCCCCCAAGCGCCCCATCCCCGCCCCGGTGCTGCCCGGCGGCGTCGCGCCGGCCGGGTTCGCCGACGGCGGGCCGCACTAGACTCGGTCGCATGGGAACCTCGGGAGACCGGCTCGTCTGGATCGACTGCGAGATGACGGGACTCGACCTCGAGGTCGATGAACTCGTCGAGATCGCCGTGGTGATCACCGACTACGACCTCGAACCGGTCGACGAGGGGCTCAGCATCGTCATCAAGCCCGATGCATCCGCCCTCGAGCACATGGGCGACTTCGTGCGCAAGATGCACACCGAGTCGGGCCTGCTCGAGGAGATCCCGGGCGGCAAGAGCGTCGCCGAGGCCGAGTACGAGGTGCTCGAGTACGTGCTCGCGCACGTGCCCGACGAGCAGAAGGCACCGCTCGCCGGCAACACCATCGGCACCGACCGGATGTTCCTCGCCAAGTACATGCCGCGGCTCGACGCGCACCTGCACTACCGCAACGTCGACGTCTCGTCGATCAAGGAGCTCGCCCGCCGCTGGTTCCCTCGTGTGTACTTCAACGCCCCCGCCAAGCACGGGGGGCACCGCGCCCTGGCCGACATCCTCGAGTCCATCCGCGAACTTCGGTACTACCGCCGCGCGGTCTTCGTGGCCGACCCGGGCCCGACCAGCGACGAGCTGGCGCAGATCTCGGAGGCCGTCGTGAACGAGTTCACAGCAAAGGTGTAGTAAAGTCGTCGAGTTGCCTCGTTCGGCGTGCGTCGAGCGAGTCCGCATGGTGGGTATAGCTCAGTTGGTAGAGCGCCTGGTTGTGGTCCAGGAGGTCGCGGGTTCAAGCCCCGTTACTCACCCCACTTCGTCCCCTCCCCGCGAGGAGTGCTGATGGCCGTCGAACTCGACGAGGACGCCTTCGAGCAGCTCGTGGTCGATGAGCTCGACGCCCTGCCCGACGACATGGTCGACGGGCTCGAGAACGTCGTGTTCGTGGTCGAGGACACCCCCGAGGACGGCTCGCTCGACCTGCTCGGCGTCTACGAGGGCGTCGCGGTCACCGAGCGCGACCGGTACGGCTTCGGCGAGATGCCCGACCGCATCGTGCTCTACCGGCTCGGGCTGCTCGACGCGTGCGACGACCTCGACCAGTTGCGCGACGAGATCCACGTCACGCTGGTGCACGAGATCGCCCATTATTACGGAATCGACGACGAGCGGCTGCACGAGCTCGGTTGGGCCTGATCCGTGGGTACGATCATCGGGTGATGCCCGGTCCCCTGCGCGCGCTCCTCATCGGCCTCGGCGCGCTCGCGATCATCGCGCTGGGCCTCTACGGCCCCGCCACCCTGCTCGGTCCGCTGCCCGCGGTCGCGGTGCAGGCGGTCGACCCCGGCGCCCAGACGGCCGGCACGGTCGAGGTCGAGCTGCCGGACGCCGGTGCGTCGTCGGTCGTGGTGGTCGACCCCGACTCGCCGGAGACGGCGGCCGAGTCGGTGACGCTCGCCGAGGCGGGCATCGAGGACCCGGTGCCGATCGCGGGCGTCGCGAAGCTCGTGCTCGCGCTCGCCGTGCTCGAGGCGCAGCCGCTCGCCGCCGGCGAGCCCGGGCCCGACATTCCCGTGACGCCGGCCGACTACGAGGCGTACGTCGACTACCGCAAGCAGGGCGCACGCACCGTGCAGACGACGCCGGGCGACACCTGGACCATGCGCGACATGCTGCGCGCAGTCGTGCTCGGCTCGAGCAACAACCACGCCGACGGGCTCGCGCGCTGGGCGTTCGGCTCGGTCGACGGGTACACGATCGCCGGCAACGCCTGGCTCGCCGAGCACGGCATCGCCGACACCGTGGTCGTCGATGCGACCGGACTCTCCGACGACAACGTCGGCACCGCCGCCGACGCGGCACGGCTCGGTGCGTACGTCGCGGTCGAGCCCGCGCTCGTCGACATCCTCGCGACGGCCGACGAGCGCACCTACGGCGAGCGGGCCGTGCCCGACGTGTCGGCGCACGACATCGACGGCGTGCGCGGCCTCTCGCGCTCGTACACGAACCAGGCGGGGCTCTGCTTCGTCTTCCTCACGACGTTCGGGCAGGGCGACGACGTGCGCGTGCTGTCGGGCGCGTTCCTGCGCATGCCCGACTACGACACGCTCGATCCGGCGGTCACGACCGCCATCGAGGGCCTGAAGCTCGTCGACGAGGAGGTCACCGTGATCACCGAGGGCGACACCTACGCCGTGCTCACGGCGCCCTGGGGCGACCGGGCCGAGGCGGTCGCGGCGAGCGATCGCACGCAGCCCGCGTGGAACGACGCGAGCGGCACCCCGGAGGTCGTGGTCGAGGCGTTCAGCACGGGCTCGCCCGGCGACCAGGTCGGCAGCGTCACCGTGCCGACCGCCGACGGCGACGTCACGACCGCGCTGGAACTCGACGCGGCGATCACCGACCCGGGCCCGATCTGGCGGCTGACGCACCCGTCGCTGATGCTGGACGCGTTCTTCGCGGGCTGAGCCGCGCGGGCGTGGGCGGCCCCGCGCGCGTGCTGCCGGTCAGTCGTTCTCGTCGTCCGACTCGACCGGGTCGGAGTCGGAGGCGTCGAACCGGTAGCGCACGTGGACCATGCCGGCGACGTCGCGCTCGTCGATCGCGTCGTACCAGAAGAGCGACTCCAGCCCGTCGACCGCGGCCATCATGCCGACGCGGCGCTCGTAGTCGCCCGCGACCAGGATGCGCTGCTCGGCCTGGCCCTCGAGGGGGCCGTCGACGAACTCCGCGGTGTACCGCACGGCCTCATTGCTCGCGTTCATGTCCCCACCGTAGTCCTCCACCCGCCGCGCGGGAACGGTCACGCGCCCGCGACGACGAGGTCGGCCCGCGGCGCGGGCGCCGCCGCCGACACGTAGGCGCGCCACTGCCGCTCCCACTGCGCCCAGTGCGGATCGAACCCGCCCGCGTCGCGCTCCAGCGCCCGGCGCTTGCGCGCCTCCTCCCCCGCGACCACCCACACCCGCACCACCCGCGGGTCTGGAAGCACGCCGGGGAGGGTGAACGCGCCGCAGCCCTCGACGAGGAGGGGGATGCCGGGACGCAGGAGGTGCGACTCGGCGGGGCGGTCGTGCGCCCAGTCCCAGCGGCGCCACGTGCCGGCACCGCCGCGAACGCGCGGGGCGAGCACCCCGCGCCGCACGGCCGCCGAGCCCGCCGCGAGGCCGTCCCATCCGGGGTAGACCGAGTCGAGCCGCAGCAGCTGCACGCGACGCGCACCGGCGGCGTCGAGCACGGCGTCGGCGAACGTCGACTTGCCGGCGCCGCTCGGGCCGTCGACGAGCACGGTCGCCGACGGCTCCGCCCGCAGGAGGGCGGCGAGTCGCCGCACGGCGACGGCGGGCGCGAGTCGCTCAGGCAACGACGAAGTTCCAGCTTCCGGATGCCACCGCGACCGCGACGCACACCGCGGCCGCCAGCGCGCCGATCGCGATGAGCGCGACCTCCGCCCCGCCGAAGTGCACCTCGCGCGCGTGCGTGCGTGCGACATCGGCCCCGAAGCCGCGCGCCTCCATCGCGGTGGCGAGCTTCGACCCGCGGCGGATCGAGAGCACGAGCAGGCCGAAGGCCTGGCCCGCGAGGCGCGGCACGATCCAGCGGTCGCCCACGCCGCGCGCGCGGCGCGCGAGCGCGAGCGCGCGCCAGTCGTCCATGAACAGCCCCACGAGACGCAGCGCGCCCAGCGCGCCGAGCACGAACCGCTCCGGCAGCCGGAGGGTCTGCGACAGCCCGTCGGCGAAGTCGGTCGGGTCGATCGTGAGGAAGAGCACGACGGCGGGCAGCGCGATCGCGATCACGCGGGCGGCGGTCGACAGCCCGATCTCGATCGACCCCTGCGAGACCTGGATCAGCCCCCACTCGAAGTAGACCGTGCCGCCCGTGCGGCCGTAGAGCAGCATGCTGACGCCCGCGAGCGGACCGGCGATCCACACCACGGCCGTGCGAGGCGACCAGACGAGCGACCCGAGGCCCGCGGCCCAGAACAGCACGACCTCGAGCACGATCGCGGTGCCCGCCGACACCGGGTCGAGCGTGAGCAGCAGCGCGATGCTGAGCGGCACGGTGGCGGCCACCTTCGCGACGGGGTTGCGGCGCCCCACCCAGGTGGTGCCGCCGCGCGCGTCGAGCAGGCTCATGCGGGCACCCCCTCGTGCGCGAGGTCGAGCCGGAGATCGGCCAGCGCGTCGACCACGTGCTCGTCGTGCGTGACCGCCACGATCGCGTGGCCCTCGTCGCGCAGCACGCCGAGCAGTGCGACGAGCTCGGCCCAGGTCGTCGCGTCCTGCCCGAACGTCGGCTCGTCGAGCACGAGCACGTCGGGCCGCGACGCGAGCACCGTGGCGACCGACAGCCGCCGCTTCTGCCCGCCCGAGAGGGTGTACGGGTTGGCCTCCGCGAGCCGATCGAGCCGCAGTCGCACGAGCAGGTCGTCGACACGCTCGCGGATCTCACCGTCGGGCACCTTCTGCCCGCGGGGGCCGACCGCGAGCTCGTCGCGCACGCGCCCAGTGAGGAACTGGTGCTCGGGGTCCTGGAACACCGTGCCGATGCGAGAGAGCAGCTGCTTCGAGCGCCAGCGATGCGGCGCCGGGTTCGCCCCGCGAGCGAGGGCGGCGGATGCCTCGAGCCGGCCCGCCACCGGCGGGATGAGCCCGGCCAGGGTGAGCGCGAGCGTCGACTTCCCGATGCCGTTCGGCCCCGTGACGCAGGTCGCGTTGCCGGAGCGGACGGCGAGGTCGAGCCCGCCGAGCACGGACGCCGACGGGTCGCGCCCGACGGCCAGCCCCGCGGCGTCCAGGAGCACCGGCCCCTGCGCGGACGGCACGTGGTCGGGCAGCAGCCGCCGGCCCGGCAGCCAGATGCCGTCGCGCGCCAGCTCCTCGGCGCGTTCGGCCAGCACCGCCTCTGGCGGGCCGTCGGCGACCACGCCACCGGCACCGAGCACGACGACCCGGTCGATCACCGGCAGCCAGGCGTCGACCCGGTGCTCCACGACGACGAGCGTCGCGCCCGACTCGCGCGTGACCCGCTCAACGGCGTCGCGCACCTCGCGCACGCCCGCGGGGTCGAGGTTCGCGGTCGGCTCGTCGAGCAGCAGCAGCCCGGGGCGCATGGCCAGCGCGCCGGCCAGCGCAAGCCGCTGCTTCTGTCCGCCCGAGAGGTGCGAGGTCGGGTGGTCGAGCGGCAGGTCGAGCCCGACGGCGTCGAGCGCCTCCCGCACGCGCGGCCAGATCTGCTCCCGGGGCACGCCGGCGTTCTCGCATCCGAATGCCACGTCGTCCCCGACCCGGGCGAGCACGACCTGGGCATCCGGGTCCTGCAGCACGAGCGCGGCGGAACCGGCGCTCGCGGGCCGGCCGCCGACGAGCAGCGAACCGAGCGCGTCGCCCTCCTCCTCGCCGCCGAGCACGCCCGCGAGGCCGTGCAGCAGGGTGGACTTGCCCGAGCCCGAGGCGCCGAGCAGCAGTACGCGCTCACCGGGCTCGACGGCGAGGTCGAGGCCGTCGATCGCCCAGGAGCGACGGCCCGCGTGCCGCCAGCCCCAGCCGACGGCGCGAACCGCGGCCGGGGTGGCGGCACCGGGAACCACTCGGGTCACGTCAGTCGGCGATCCGCGCTTCGCGGCCGGCCGCGAAGCGGCTGAGCGCGCCGGTCGAGGCGAGCCCGCGCACCGCGAGCCACGACAGCAGGCCGGCGATGAGCGCGCCACCGACGACCGCGGAGACCGCGTAGATCACCGCGAACGCCGGTGCGGCGCCGACGTACCAGAGCACGAGGTCGTTGATCGCCATGGCGAGGCCCGCGCCCGCACCCGCCAGCATCGCGACGGGCAGGTTCCACCTGCGGTAGAGGAACAGCAGGAAGATCAGCTCGGCGCCGAGGCCCTGCACGAGGCCGGCCTCGATGGTGAGGAAGCCGCCCCACTGACTGCCGATGAGCGCGGAGACGACGGCGGCGACGAGCTCGGTGTAGATCGCGGCGCCCGGCTTGCGGATGATGAGCGCACCGAGCACGCCGGCGACGAGCCAGACCGCGGCGGGTGCGGCCTGCAGGCCCGGCAGCAGCGCCTCGATCGGCGCGCTGACGCCGTTCCAGGCGAGGCCCCAGGCCCAGAAGACGACGCCGACGGCGACGCCCACGACGCTGGCGACGACGATGTCGACGACGCGCCAGCGCAGCGATCGGGCCGGACGCGAGGTCGCGGTGGAGGGGGTGGTGGACGTGGTTGCGTGCACTGTTCGTGCCCTTTCTGTCAGTGAAAGCGGCACGGGAAATGAGATGAAATCGGCCTCCCTGCGCTGGCATGATCCAGATCAGGTTCGACGGTCGAAGGTTGGAGAACCTTCCTCTCAGCCCGGCTCACCGGACTCCCGTGTTCGACACGAGTATAGACCCGCGCGCAGGCGGGCCGGTGGATGCTACTTCTTCAGCACCTTGACGAGCTTGGCGAGCGCGTTGCCCGCGACCCACACGAACGGGATGCTGACCGCGAGGAGCGAGATGACGTTCGGCTCGAAGTGCGTCTCGCCGTCCTTGCCCACGTATGCGCCGATCGGAATGGAGAGGCCGCCGCCACCGCCGCCGCTGCCCTTGCCCCCGCTTCCGGACCCGGACGCCTCGCCCTCGGCGGTGCCGGCACCGAATCCGTAGTACGCGAGCGCGACCGGGATGAGCGTGGTGCCCTCGATCGTGACGGGGTCGCCGTAGACGGTCTTGATGCCGGCGTCGCCGGCAGCCTTCGAGAGTTCGAGCGCGAGATCAGCCATGGCGGCCACGCTACTCCGCAGCGGTCGCGTCGGGCTAGGGTCAGGGCCGATCGGATGCCCCTGAGACGGCCGTTCAGCCCAGGAACGGGTCGACCTGCCCGCGCTGCGGCTCGACGCGGTCGTGCTCGCCCCGCCGCACGAGCGCGGCCGGGCGCACCGCTCCCCTGCCGAAGCGCTCGGTCAGCCGGTCGACCGTGCGCTCCGCCTGCCGCCAGTCCTCGTCGGGGTCCCAGAGGCTCGCCGCGATCCCCGACGGGCGCAGCTGCTCGGCACGCACGCCGACCAGGCGCACGCGGTCGCCGTCGAGGTCGAGCGCGTCGAGCGCGAGGCAGACCTCGTCGTAGATGCGCTTCGCGACGTCCGTCGGCTCGCCCAGCGTGCGCGAACGCGTCACGGTGCGGAAGTCGGTGTAGCGCAGCTTCAGCACGACCGTGCGGCCGAGCAGTCCCGCACGGCGCAGGCGCACGGCCACGTCCTCGGCCTGGCGCAGCAGCACCCGCCGGATCTCCTCGGGGTCGGTGAGGTCGTGCCGGAAGGTCTGCTCGTGGCCGATGCTCTTCTCGACGTGCTGGGTCGACACGTCGCGCGGATCGACGCCGTTCGCGAGGGCGTGGAGCTTGCGCCCGACCGCGGGCCCGACGGCGCGCTCGAGCGCGTCGAGCGGTGTCGCGGCGACGTCGGCGACCGTGCGCAGGCCGAGACGCCCGAGCGACTCCTCGGTGACGCGCCCGACCCCCCAGAGCGCCGACACGGGCAGCGGGTGCAGGAACTCCAGCGTGCGGTCGGCCGGCACCACCAGCAGGCCGTCGGGCTTGGCCCGGCCGGACGCGACCTTCGCCACGAACTTCGTCGCGGCGACGCCGACCGAACAGGGCAGGCCGAGCTCCTGCCGCACGCGCGTGCGGATCGTCCACGCGATCTCGGCGGGCGAGCCGTGCAGGCGCCGGGCACCGCCCACGTCGAGGAACGCCTCGTCGATCGACAGCTTCTCGACGAAGGGCGTGATCTCCTCGAAGATCGTCATGACCTGCTTCGAGATCGCGACGTACCGCGGCATGTCGACCGGAACGATCTCGGCGTTCGGGCACTTGCGCAGCGCGAGCGCCATCGACATCGCCGAGTAGACGCCGTACTTCCGCGCCTCGTAGCTGGCGGCCGACACCACGCCGCGCTGGCCCCCGCCGCCCACGATGACCGGCTTGCCCCGGAGCTCGGGGCGGCGCAGCAGTTCGACCGACGCGAAGAACGCGTCCATGTCGACGTGCAGGATCGGCGTGCCGGAGTCGTCGACCGGCCCGGTCGTGACCTGCCGGCCGCTGCCGTCCTGCCTGCTCATGCTGCGAGCGTAACCCCGACCGCCGTCGCGGGCCGTGCGCCCGACGGGCGTCGGATCAGAAGCCGAAGTCCCCGAAGTCGCCGAGGCCGCCGCCGTCGAATCCACCGGCGTCGCCGCCCCAGTCGCCGCCCGCCTCGGTCGACGCATCCGCGGCCCCGGCGTCGGTGGCGCCGGCGTCGAAGGCGGAGGCGTCGGGCAGGAACGCGTTCGCGATGGCGGAGCCGATCACGAAGCCGGCGATCGTGCCGAGCATCGAGCTGCCGAACATCTGGCCGAACGATGGGCCGTTCTGCCCGCGATCGGAGAACGCGCGCTCCATCGAGCCGGGTTCGCGCAGCTCCGACCGGGTCGCCGAGCGGGCGAGGTCCTCGGGCTGGTCGCTGGTCGGCGCGTCACCGGCGGCCGCTTCCTCCGAGAGGCGGCGGTAGACGAGCCGGCGCTGCTCGGGCGTCAGCTTCGAGAACGCCTCGTTGTGCGCCTGCTCGACCGCCTCGGGCGGCGCGGTGCGGAGCAGGTACCGGTAGCGCTCGACCGCGAGCTCGTCCTCCGACAGCTGCCTGCCCGGCGCACGCGGCGGGGCGGGTGCGGCGTACTGCGGCTCGTCGCGGCCGAGCAGTCGGTCGAGGAATCCCATGGTCGTCTCGCTTCCGTGCGGGGTCGATGGAAGAGCCAGCCTAGGCAGGGCAGCCTCGAACCGGCTGGGAGTCGCCTCTCAGCCGGCCACGAATGGACTACTCGGCAGCGGCGCGCTCGAGGATGAGCTCGCGCACGCGCGCGGCATCCGCCTGGCCCCGCATGGCCTTCATGACCGCGCCGATGACCGCACCGGCCGCCTGCACCTTGCCGTCGCGGATCTTCGCGAGCACGTCGGGCTGCGCGGCGAGCGCCTCGTCGATGGCCGCGATGAGCGCACCGTCGTCGGAGACGACCGCGAGTCCGCGCGCGTCGACGACCTCCTGCGGCGAGCCCTCGCCCGCGATGACGCCCTCGAGCACCTGGCGGGCCAGGCGGTCGGTCAGCGTGCCGGCCTCGACCAGTGCGGCCAGCTCGGCCACCTGCGCGGGGGTCGCGAGGCTCGCGGCATCGGTGTCGGCCGCGTTGGCGAGGCGGGTCAGCTCGCCCGTCCACCACTTGCGGGCGGCGGCGGGCGTGGCTCCGGCAGCGATGGTCTCGGCCACCTCGTTCAGGAGGCCGCCGTTGGCGACGTCCTGGAACTCGAGGTCGGTGAAGCCCCACTCGGCCTTGAGGCGACGGCGACGGGCCGCGGGCGCCTCGGGCAGCGCGGCGCGCAGCTCCTCGACCAGCTCCGCCGACGGCACGACCGGCAGCAGGTCGGGCTCCGGGAAGTACCGGTAGTCGTCGGCGTCGGACTTGGGGCGGCCCGGGCTCGTGGTGCCGGTGTCCTCGTGCCAGTGGCGGGTCTCCTGCGTGATGGAGCCGCCCTTGGCGAGGATCGCCGCCTGGCGCTGGATCTCGTAGCGCACCGCGCGCTCGATCGAGCGGAACGAGTTGACGTTCTTCGTCTCGGTGCGGATGCCGAGCGCCTCCTGCCCGCGCGGGCGGAGCGAGACGTTCGCGTCGCAGCGGAGGTTGCCGCGCTCCATGCGCGCCTCCGAGATGCCGAGCGAAATGGCGATGTCGCGGATGGTCGACACGTAGGCCTTCGCCACTTCAGGGGCATCCGCCTCTGCGCCGAAGATGGGACGCGTGACGATCTCGACGAGCGGCACCCCGGCGCGGTTGTAGTCGACGAGCGAGTATTCGGCGCCCTGGATGCGGCCGGTGGCACCGCCGACGTGGGTGAGCTTGCCGGCGTCCTCCTCCATGTGGGCGCGCTCGATCGGCACGCGGAAGACGCGGCCGTCGGAGATCTCGACCTCGACCTCGCCGTCGTGCGCGATCGGCTCGTCGTACTGCGAGATCTGGTAGTCCTTCGCGAGGTCCGGGTAGAAGTAGTTCTTCCGGGCGAAGCGGCTCGACTCCGCGATGTCGCAGCCGAGCGCGAGGCCCAGGCTGATCGACTTGCGCACCGCGTCGCCGTTCACGACCGGCAGCGACCCGGGCAGACCGAGGCAGACCGGCGAGACGAGCGTGTTGGGCTCGGCGTCGTGGTACGCGGCGTTCGCCGGGTTCGGGGCCGGCGAGAACATCTTCGTGACGGTGTTCAGCTCGACGTGCACCTCGAGGCCGATGACCGGCTCGAACAGCTCGAGTGCCTTGTCGAAGTCCATCAGTTCTGCGCGGGCCATCAGACGGCACCCTCCTCGGCGGCGGTCATCTCATTGGGTGCGAGCGACGGTGCGCGGTCGAGCAGCGGCCCGCCCCACTCCGCCTCGAGCAGGCGCTCGAGCGCACCGCCCACGCCGTACAGGCGCGCGTCCTGGCGCGCGGGGGCGAGGAACTGGATGCCGACGGGCAGGCCGTCCTCGTCGGCGAGGCCGGACGGCAGCGAGATACCGGGCACGCCCGCGAGGTTCGCCGGGATGGTCGCGACGTCGTTCAGGTACATCGCCAGCGGGTCGTCGAGCTTCTCGCCGAGCTTGAACGCGGTGGTCGGCGCGGTGGGCGACGCGAGCACGTCGACCGACGCGAACGCCTGGTCGAAGTCGCGCTGCACGAGCGTGCGCACCTTCTGCGCGCTGCCGTAGTAGGCGTCGTAGTAGCCGGCCGAGAGCGCGTAGGTGCCGAGGATGATGCGGCGCTTCACCTCGGGGCCGAAGCCGGCCTCGCGGGTCGCTGCCATGACCTCCTCGACGGTGCCGCCGCCGGGCGGCGTGACGCGCAGGCCGAAGCGCACCGAGTCGAACTTCGCGAGGTTGCTCGAGGCCTCCGCGGGGAGGATCAGGTAGTACGCGGCGATCGCGTACTCGAAGTGCGGGGTGCTGACCTCGACGATCTCGGCGCCGTTGCGCTCGAGCAGCGCGAGCGCGTCGTGGAAGCGCGCCAGCACGCCGGGCTGGAAGCCCTTGCCGTCGAGCTCGCGGATGACGCCGATCTTGAGGCCCTGCACGTCGGCGTTGCGCACGGCGTCTGCCATGGACGGCCACGGGTCGGGGATCGACGTGGAGTCGTGCGGGTCGTGGCCGCCGATGACGTCGTGCAGCAGCGCCGCGTCGAGCACCGTGCGCGTGACCGGGCCGACCTGGTCGAGCGAGGAGGCCAGCGCGATCGAGCCGTATCGGCTGACGCCGCCGTAGGTGGGCTTCACGCCGACCGTGCCGGTGACGTGCGCGGGCTGGCGGATCGAGCCGCCGGTGTCGGAGCCGAGGGCGAGCGGGGCCTCGAAGGCCGCGACGGCCGCGGCCGAGCCGCCGCCCGAGCCGCCGGGGATGCGCTCGAGGTCCCACGGGTTGTAGGTGGGCCCGTACGCGGAGTGCTCGGTCGACGAGCCCATCGCGAACTCGTCCATGTTGGTCTTGCCGAGCGGCACCATGCCGGCCTCGCGCACCTTCGCGACCGGGGTCGCGTCGTACGGGGGCATCCAGCCCTCGAGGATGCGCGATCCGGCGGTCGAGGGCATGTCCTTGGTGACGAGCACGTCCTTGATCGCGATCGGCACGCCCGCGAGCGGCCCGAGGGGCTCGCCGGCGGCGCGCGCGCGATCGATGCGCTCGGCGTCGGCCAGCGCGGCATCCGTCGCGACGTGCAGGAAGGCGTGCACCGCGGTGTCGACGGCCTCGATGCGCTCGAGGTGGGCCCGGGTGGCCTCGACGGCGCTCACCTCGCCCGAGGCGAGGGCCTCGCCGAGGGCGGCGGCGCCGAGGCGGGTCAGGTCGCGGCTCACTGCTCCTCCCCCAGGATCGCCGAGACCTTGAAGCGCGAGCCGTCGTGCTCGGGCGCGCCCGCCACGGCCTCGGCCGGGGTCAGCGTCTCGCCCACGACGTCGTCGCGGAAGACGTTCTGCATCGGGATCGGGTGGCTGGTCGCGGCCACGTCGGGCGTGGCGACCTCGCTCACCTGCTCCACCGCGTGCATGATCTGGCCGAGCTCCTTCGTGAGGCTCGTCACCTCGTCGTCGGTGAGCGCGATGCGGGCGAGGTTCGCGAGGTGGGCGACCTGCTCCGCCGTGATGTCGGACATACTGCTCCGTCGTGTCGGGGAGGGGGATGCGTCAGCGATTCTATCGGGGCGGAGCGCCCGGATCAGTCCGCGGATGCCGCCTCCTGCGGCGGCAGTGCGTCGGGCCCCTCGGTGACGAGCACGGCGAACTGCGCGGCGTCGAGCACGCGCACGCCGAGCTCCTCGGCCTTGGCGAGCTTCGAGCCCGCCCCCGGGCCAGCGGCGACGAAGTCCGTCTTCTTCGAGACGCTCGACGCGGCCTTGCCGCCGGCGGCGATGATGGCCTCCTTCGCACCCTCGCGGCTGAACCCGTCGAGCGTGCCGGTCGCGACCACGGTGAGCCCCGCGAGCACCCCTCCGGCCTCGGCGGCGGCGCCTGGACCCGGATGCCCCGGGGTGGCGAACTGCACGCCGGCGCGTGCCCAGCGACCAACGATCTCGCGGTGCCAGTCGACGTCGAACCAGTCGAGCAGCGAGTCGGCGATGGTGGGCCCGACGCCGTCGACCTCGGCGAGCTGCTCCTGCGTGGCCTCGCGGATCGCGTCGAGCGAGCCGAAGTGGTCGGCCAGCGCGCGCGCCGCCACCGGCCCCACGTGGCGGATGTTCAGCGACACGAGCAGCCGCCAGAGCGGCTTCGTGCGCGCCCGGTCGAGTTCGTCGACGAGTCGGGTCGCCGCCTCGGAGGGCAGCAGCTCGCGGTGGTTCTTGCGGATGCCCGCAGCCCGGCGCTCCGCGGGGGTCATGCCCTCCGTGCCCGGCGGGTAGCTCGCCGCACTCCACTTCTGGAACGGCGCGCGCCGCACGGGCTCGCCGGTGGCCTCGTCGAGCTTCGGCTCGCCCGTCTCGGCGTCGCGCACGATCACCTCGATCGGCACCAGTTCCTCGACGGTCAGGTCGAACAGCCCGGCCTCGGTGACGAGCGGCGGCACCTCGGGCACCTCGGGCTGGGTCAGCGCGGCCGCGGTGACCTCGCCGAGCGCCTCGATGTCGAGCGCCCCGCGCGACCCGATGTGCTCGACCCGCCCGCGCACCTGCGCCGGGCAGGCGCGCGCGTTCGGGCAGCGGAGGTCGATGTCGCCCTCCTTCATGGCACGCAGCGTCGTGCCGCACTCGGGGCACGCCTCGGGCATCCGCCACTCGACCTCGGTGCCGTCGCGCAACTGCTCGACCGCGCCGAGGATCTCGGGGATGACGTCTCCGGCCTTCCGCAGCACGACCGTGTCGCCGAGCAGCACGCCCTTCGCCTTCACGACGTCCTGGTTGTGCAGCGTCGCCTGGCGCACCGTGGAACCGGCGACCTTCACGGGGGCCATCACCGCGTACGGCGTGGCGCGTCCGGTGCGGCCGACGCCGACGACGATGTCGAGCAGTTTCGTGTGCACCTCCTCGGGCGGGTACTTGTAGGCGATGGCCCACCGTGGTGCCCGGCTCGTCGCGCCGAGCTCGGCGTGCAGCGCCAGGTCGTCGACCTTCACGACGATGCCGTCGATCTCGTGCTCGACATCGTGCCGGTGCTCGCCCCAGTGGTCGATGAAGCCGGCGACGCCGTCGATCGTGTCGAACACGCGGGCGTACGGCGACACGGGCAGCCCCCACGACGCCAGCAGGTCGTAGATCTCCGACTGGGCGGCGAGCGGCGGCTCGTTCCACGCGCCGATGCCGTGCAGGTACAGCGCCAGGCGCCCGAGCCGGTCGCGCATGAGCCCGCGCTCGAAGGCGTTCTTGTTCTCGCGACGCTGGCGGAGACTGCCCGCCGCGGTGTTGCGCGCGTTGGCGAACTCCGGGAACCGGGTGGTGATCTTGTCGGCGGGGCGGCCCTTCGCCAGCTCGGCGGCCTCGTACTCGGCCTGGAGCTCGCGCTGCCGTGCGTTCAGCGCCTCGAAGTCGGCGGTGCTGAGGAACACCTCGCCCCGCACCTCGAAGAACCCGGGGAAGCCGCTCCCCGTGAGCCGCCTCGGGATCGCCGGGATGTACTCGACGTTCTCGGTGATGTCCTCGCCGACCCGGCCATCACCACGCGTGGTGGCGGTCTCGAGCACGCCGTCGCGGTAGGCGAGGCTGATGGCCAGCCCGTCGATCTTCAGCTCGGTGAGCCAGCGCACCGGCGCGCCGGCGGCGGCCTCAGTCTTCGCGGCCCACTCGCGGAACTCCTCGACCGAGAACACGTTGTCGAGGCTGAGCATGCGCTCGGCGTGCTCGTGCTCCGGGAACCCGGCAGCGACGACGGCGGCGCCGACCTGCTGCGTCGGGCTGTCCTGTCCGGCGAGCTCGGGGAACGCGCGCTCCAGCGCCTCCAGCCGGTGGAACTCGTCGTCGTACTCGGCGTCGGAGAGCGGGGAGTCGCCGTCGGCGTAGTACGCGAGCCGCGCGGCCTCGATGCGCTCCGACAGCCGGTCGGCCTCCGCCCGCGCCGCCACGAAGTCCATCGCCTCGATCTCCGCGGGCGACTCGATCTCTGCGGGCGCGCCTTCCGCGGCGCTCGTCTCACTCACGGGGCAATCCTATGAGCGACCACCCACGCCGGGCGGAGCGCTCAGGCGGGCACCGGCACCGCGCTCACGGTGCGGTCGATGGTGCACTGGCCCAGCACGCGCGTGCCGACGTAGACCACCGCGGTCTGGCCGGGCGCGACGCCGTCGAGCGGGGCGTCGGGCGTGATCACGAGCTCGGTGACGGATGCCCCTGAGCTGACGGATGCCGCTGAGCCGGACGGCTCGCCGGAGGCATCCGACTCGCGCTCCACCACCCGGGCGATCGCGGGCACCGGGTCTGCGTGTGCACGGATCTGGACGTCGCACGCGAACGTCTCGGTCGGGTCGGCGGGCGGCTCCCCCGCCCACGTGTACCGTGAGCCGGCGATCTCGGCGATCGCGAGCGCCTCGCGCGGGCCGACGACGACCGTGCGCTCCTTGGGGCGCACGTCGAGCACGAACCTCGGCTTGCCGTCGGGCGCGGGCGTGCCGAGGCGGAGGCCCCGGCGCTGGCCCACGGTGAACGCGTGGGCGCCCTCGTGGCTGCCCACGACAGCGCCGGTGCGGTCGACGATGTCGCCCGGTGCGGTGCCGACCCGCTCGGCGAGCCACGCGCTCGTGTCGCCGTCCGGGATGAAGCAGATGTCGTACGAGTCGGGCTTCTGCGCCACCGCGAGGCCGCGGCGGGCTGCCTCGGCGCGCACGAGGTCCTTCGAGGGGGTGTCGCCGAGCGGGAACATCGCGTGCGCGAGCTGCTCGGCAGTCAGCACGCCGAGCACGTAGGACTGGTCCTTCGCCTCCGCGCTCGCGCGGTGGAGCTCGCGGCGCCCCGAGGCATCCGTCGTGATGGTCGCGTAATGCCCCGTGCAGACGGCGTCGAAGCCGAGCGCGAGCGCCTTCTCGAGCAGCGCGGCGAACTTGATGCGCTCGTTGCAGCGCATGCACGGGTTCGGCGTGCGGCCGGCGGCGTACTCGGCGATGAAGTCGTCGACGACGTCGTCCTTGAAGCGCTCGGAGAAGTCCCAGACGTAGAACGGGATGCCGAGGAGGTCGGCGGCGCGGCGCGCGTCCATCGAGTCCTCGATGGTGCAGCAGCCGCGGCTGCCGGTGCGCAGGGTCCCGGGCATGCGGCTGAGCGCGAGGTGCACGCCGACCACCTCGTGGCCGGCCTCCACCGCGCGCGCCGCAGCGACGGCGCTGTCGACGCCGCCCGACATCGCCGCGAGAACCTTCATGCGCCCCAGTGTACGAGCGGGCCCTGAACAGCCGCCCGACGGCGCGTCGGGCGCGCGCGCTCAGGGCCGCGGCCGGCCCGCCTCGAGCGACTCGACCCGGCGCTGCAGCGCCTCGACGTCGGCGGCGAGCTTCCGCTGGCCGTCCTCGAGGTCGCGGCCGGCGGCACGGTTCTTCGAGACGATGCCGATGCTCGCATAGGTGAAGACCGCGATGATCGCGACGATCGCGATCCAGGCGAACCACGGGATGTCCATGTTGGTGCTCCCTTCGTCGGGGAGGCCGTTCCGCGCACGGACTCGGCTCTCGGACTCTCCGGCGAACGTACTGCGGCCGGCGAGCCGCCCGCAACCGGCCGCACGCGGCGGATGCACGCGGATGCGGAGGTCCGTCGCGACACGCCGGAGGCGGGGGTACCGAGGCGGCGTGTCGCGCACGATCTCCGCATCGGCGTACAGGCGGAGCAGGGTTGCCGCAGCTCAGCGGTCGAACGAGGTGGCGCGCGCGGCGAGGCCCGCGCGCGCGGCGGCCTCGTGCGCGGCCGGAAGAGCCGCGAGGAACGCGTCGACGTCGGCGTCGGTCGTGGTGCGGCCGAGCGTGATGCGCAGCGCGCCGCGCGAGTCGGCCTCGCTGCGGCCCATCGCCCGCAGCACGTGCGACGGCTCGGCGACGCCGGCCTGGCAGGCGGACCCGGTCGACACCGCGATGCCCGCCATGTCGAGCAGGAACAGCAGCGAGTCGCCTTCGCAGCCGGGGAACGAGAAGTGCGCGTTGCCCGGCAGGCGATCGATCGGGTCGCCGCTCGGCACGGCGTCGGGCACCGCCTGGCGCACCCCGGCGACGAGCCGGTCGCGCAGCGCCGACAGCCGCGACGCCTCGATCTCCAGCGAGTCGGCGGCGACGGATGCCGCCGCGGCGAACGCCGCTGCGGCGGCCACGTCCTGCGTGCCCGAGCGGATGCGGCGCTGCTGGCCCCCGCCGTGCAGCAGCGGCTCCACGCGCGCCGACCGCGCGAGCACGAGCGCGCCCGCCCCCACCGGCCCGCCGATCTTGTGCGCCGACACGCTCAGCGCCACCAGCCCCGCCGCACCGGACCCGCTCGCGGCCCGCGCCGCGCGGAACCTCACCGGCACGTGCCCGTACGCCGCGATCGCATCGACGTGCAGCGGTACCCCCGCGTCGGCGGCGAGCGCCGCGACCTCGGCGACGGGTTGCAGCGTGCCGACCTCGTTGTTGGCCCAGAGCATGGTCGCGAGCGCGATCGATTCGGGCGAGCGCGCGAGCGCGCGGGCGAACGCGTCGACGTCGACCCGGCCGAGCGCATCGAGCGGGATCTCCTCGACTTCGGCACCCTCGTGGACCTCGAGCCACTCGACCGTGTCGATCGTGGCGTGGTGCTCCCCCGCGGGCATGAGCACGCGCGGGCGCGCGGGGCCGGGGCCGGCCGGCTCACCCGCATCCGCCTGCCTGGCCCACCACAGTCCCTTGACGGCGAGGTTCACGGCCTCGGTGCCGCCGCCGGTGAGCACGACCTCGATCGGGTCGCAGTCGAGCGTGGCGGCGATCGTCTCGCGCGCGCCCTCGAGCACGCGCTTGGCTTCCTGGCCGGCGGAGTGGATCGACGAGGGGTTGCCCACGCGCCCGAGGGCGTCGGTGAGCGCGGCGATCGCCTCGGGCAGCATCGGCGTGGTCGCGGCGTGGTCGAGGTAGACGGTCACGACGCTCACCTCCCCGGGCGACCGGGTGCGCAGGGGCATCCGGCCTCGCGAACTACTGTAGATCGCATGACGTCGGGCGATGCGCTGCGCGACCTCGGCGTTCGCGCGACCGCCGAGGGCGGACGCCTGCGCGTGTGGTCGCACTCCGCCACGTCGATGCGCTGCGAGGTGTTCGAGGCGTCGGATGCCACGTGGTCGATCGCCACCATCGAGATGACCCGCGACGCGCACGCCGTCTGGACGGCCGACTCCCCCGAGCTGCGCCCGGGCCGCCTCTACGCGCTGCGCGCCGACGGGCCGAAGGGGCCGAACCACGCCTTCGACCCGCTCCGGCGCCTGCTCGACCCCTACGCCCGCGGGCTCGTGCGCGTGCCCGGCGACGGGTGGCGCTCGGCGGTCGTCGACGGCGGCTTCGACTGGGGCGCATCGACGAAGCCGCGCGTGCCGATGGACCACACGGTGCTCTACGAGCTGCACGTGCGCGGCTTCAGCCGTCGGAACCCCGACGTGCCGCCCGAGCTCCGCGGCACCTACGCGGGCCTCGCGCACGAGTCGTCGATCGCCTACCTGCAGCACCTCGGCGCGACCACCGTCGAGCTGCTGCCCGTGCACGCGTTCGTGCCCGAGCAGCGGCTGCTCACCCAGGGCCTCACGAACTACTGGGGCTACAACACGCTGGGCTTCTTCGCGCCGCACGCGGCCTACGCGAGCCCCGCGGCGCAGGCGGCCGGCCCGGACGCCGTGCTGCGCGAGTTCAAGGGCATGGTGAAGCTGCTGCACGAGGCCGGGCTCGAGGTCGTGCTCGACGTGGTCTACAACCACACCGCCGAGGAGGGGCCGAACGGCCCGGTGCACCACCTGCGCGGCATCGACAACGCCGGCTACTACCGGCAGGATGCGCACGGCGCCTACGTCGACAGCACCGGATGCGGCAACACCGTCTACTACGGCGGTCGCGCGCCGGTGCGCCTGGCGCTCGACTCCATGCGGTACTGGGCCGAGGCGGTGGGCGTCGACGGGTTCCGCCTCGACCTCGCGACCTCGCTGGGGCGCGGCGACCACGGCGGCTACTCCGCCGACCATCCGCTGCTCCGCGGCATGCTCGACGACCCGGTGATCGGCGCGTCCAAGCTCATCGCCGAGCCGTGGGACGTCGGCTGGGGCGGCTGGCAGACCGGCAACTTCCCCGACGGGTTCAGCGAGTGGAACGACGGCTACCGCGACCGCGTCCGCGACTTCTGGCTCGGCGACCTGCGTCGCCAACGGCGGCGCGAGCAGGTCACGGGCATCGGCCCGCTCGCGGACAGCATCGCCGGTTCGGCGCACACCTTCGCGGCCGAGCGCGGCCCGCTCGCGAGCCTCAACTTCGTCACCGCGCACGACGGCTTCACCCTCGCCGACCTCACGGCCTACGACGTCAAGCACAACCTCGGCAACGGCGAGGACAACCGCGACGGTTCCAACGACAACCGGTCGTACAACCACGGCGTCGAGGGCCCGACCGACGACGAGGCGGTGCTCGCCGACCGCCGCCGCAGCATGCGCAACCTGCTCGGCACGCTGCTGCTGTCGGCCGGCGTGCCGATGCTCACGGCCGGAGACGAGTGGGGCCGCTCGCAGCGCGGCAACAACAACGCCTACTGCCAGGACGGCGAGCTGACCTGGCTCGACTGGGAGCGCGAGCCGTGGGAGGACGACCTGCTGCGCGTCGCGCGCCACCTCATCCGGTTGCGGCGCGAGAACCCCGCGCTGCGCCCGGTGCGCTACGGCCGCATCGGCGAGACCACGCCCGGCGCGACCCAGATGGACTGGTACAACGTGCGCGGCGAGCCGATGTCGGCCCACGACTGGGAGGACCCGAAGCGGCGCACGCTGCAGTACCTCGCCGCATCGACCCCCGAGACCGAGCCGTTCAACCGGGTGCTGCTCGTGCTGCACGGCCGCGACCGCGGCACCCGGGTCACCCTTCCGGCGCACGAGGGCGTCGAGGGCTACACCCGGCTCTGGGACTCCAGCCGCGATACCCCGTCGCGTCAGGTCAGCGAGCGGCGGCCGGGCGATCCCGTGCGGGTGCGGCCGGCGTCGATCCAGGTCTTCCGGGCGCACTGAGCGGCGGCGAGACGATGGCGAAGCGAGCGGATGCCTCGAGCCGAGGCGGCACCCCGGCGACCGTGGCGCTCGACGCGGCCGGCGTCGCGTACGAGGCGCGCCCGTACGCGCACGACCCGCGCACCCAGGCCTACGGCCTCGAGGCGGCCGAGGTGCTCGGCGTCGAGCCCGAGCGCGTGTTCAAGACCCTGCTGGCCGACGTCGACGGCGAGCTCGTCGTCGGCATCGTGCCGGTGTCGGGCCAGCTCGACCTGAAGGCGCTCGCCGCGGCGGTCGGCGGCAAGCGGGCGCGCATGGCCGACCCGGCGGTCGCGGAGCGGCGCACGGGCTACGTGGTCGGCGGCATCAGCCCGATCGGACAGCGCACGCCCGCCCCGACGGTGCTCGACGAGACCGCGATCCTCTTCGAGACGATCCTCGTCTCGGGCGGCCGCCGCGGCCTCGACCTCGAGCTCGCCCCCGACGACCTGCTCGCCGTCACCGGCGGGCGCTACGCGGCGATCGGACGTGCCTGAGCACAGCGAGACGGACCGGATCGTAATGTGTGGCAGAATCATCCGGTCATGCACCCGAAGCCGTCCCCCACCGCGCAGCACCAGCACTGGTTCCGCGACGACATCACCGGCCTCCGCGCGCTCGCGATCGTGCCCGTCGTCGCCTTCCACGCGGGCGTTCCCGGCTTCGACGGCGGGTTCACGGGCGTCGACGTCTTCTTCGTGATCTCGGGCTACCTCATCACGACCCTGCTCCTGCGCGAGATCGACCGGCACGGCCGCATCCGCCTCGCGCACTTCTGGGCGCGCCGCATCCGGCGGCTCACGCCCGCGTCGGTCACGATGGTCATCGTCACGCTCGTGGTGGGCGCGATGGTGCTGTCGCCGCTCGACCTGAGCACGCTGGCGGGCCAGTCGGCCGCGGCCGCGACGTACACCGCGAACATCGTCTTCGCCCTCGATCCCTCCGGCTACTTCGCCGAGGACCTCGGCGTCCCCAACCCGTTCCTGCACACCTGGTCGCTGGCGGTCGAGGAGCAGTTCTACCTCGTCTGGCCCGGGCTCATCGGCCTCGCCGTCCTGCTCGCTCGCGGCCGTTCCGTGCGCGTGCGCCTCCTCGTCGTGTTCGCGACCGTCGCGGCGCTGTCGCTCGTCGCGTCGATCGTCTTCACCCCGACCCACCCGAATGCCGCGTTCTACCTGCTCCCGACCCGCGCGTGGGAGTTCGCGGTCGCGGGAATGCTGGCGCTCGTGCCCGCCGGCCGCCTGGGGCCGGCCTGGCTGCGCGCGACCATGGTGGCGGTGGGGCTCGTGACCCTGGCCGCCGTGACCGTGGGCTTCAGCGAGGCGCTCGCGTTCCCCGGCTGGGTCGCGATCGTCCCGGTGGCCGCCACGATGCTGATCATCGCGGGCGGTCGCGGGCCCGCGACGTGGCCGTCGCGCCTGCTCGCCCTGCCGCCGCTGCGCGTGATCGGCGAGCTCTCGTACTCCTGGTACCTCTGGCACTGGCCGTTCCTCGTGCTGATGACGGAGGTGTGGGGACAGGCGGCATCCGTCCGCGGCGCGTCGGCCGTGCTCTCACTCGGCGTGGCGTACCTCAGCTACAAGTACATCGAGCACCCGATGCGCTTCCATCCCCGCCTCAGCGCATCGGCGGTCCGCACGTTCGCGGCGGGCCTCACCGCGACGGCCTGCGTCATCGTCGCATCCGGCATCGTGTTCAGCTCGGGCGAGCGCGCCCAGGCCGAGAACATCGAGATCGTCGAGGCGCGCGAGGCCGATCCGGAAGCGGGCTGCGCACAGTCGGACACCTGCATCCTCGGCGATCCGCAGGGCGATCGCACGGTCGTCATGTACGGCGACTCGCATGCGGGCCACTGGAAGGAGGCGCTCGACGAGGCCGCGCGCCTCGAGCAGGTGCGCCTGGTCGTGCGGTGGCGCTCGTCGTGCCCCGCCGTCACCGTGTACATCGTCAACACGTCCGGCAGGCACGACGCGCGATGCGGTGCCTTCCGCGACCACTCCGTTGCGTCCATCGACGAGTACGACGCCGACGCGGTCCTCCTCTCCCATGCCGAGGGGTACCTCGGCCGGATCCGGGCGGACGACGGGTCGGAGCTGTCGACGGCCGACCAGCTCGCAGCCTGGGAGCGCGGATACGAAGAGGTGCTTGCCGTCCACAGCGGCCGGACGATCGGGGTCATCCGCGACAATCCCCGCTTCGACCACGATCCCAACGATTGCCTCGCCGAGCAGTCGGCCGAGGCGTGCGCCGTCCCCCGCTCCACCGCCCTCGAGCCGATCGCCGAACTCCGCGCGCTGGGCACCGAGGTGCTCGCGGCGCACCCAATCGCCGTCGAGTTCTCCTCCGTCGACCTCATGTGCGACGCGTCGACCTGCCAGGTGAGCGACGGCGGGCTCCCGATCTTCCGCGACTACAACCACCTCGCGCGCGACTGGACCCTCACCCAGGTGCCCGAGCTGCGCGGACTGCTGCGAGACCTCGTCGGGCCCGCCGACGCACCCGCCGCGCTCTAGGCGAGCGCGACCAGGCCGAGCTCGGCCGGGCTCGCGAGCAGCTGGTGCCGGGGCACGACGCGCACGGTGTAGCCGAAGTTCCCTGCGCGCTCGAGCGCGACCGAGCCGGTGTACACCCGTGCGCCGCCGGCCTCCGCGGAGGGATCCGGCACGAGCTCGCGGGTGCGCAGGTCGGAGAGGTCGTCGCCGTCGCGGACGCGCCCGTAGACGACCTGCACGGCGACGTCGTCGTCGGAGAGCCCGTCGATGTCGACGTGCACCCGCAGGCGCAGCTCCTCGCCGACGTGCGGCACCGACGCGAGACCGCCCGACTCGACGTGGCGCACGCGCACCGACGGCCACGCCGCCTGCACGCGCGCCTTCCACGCCGCCAGCTCGCGCGCGGCACGGTGGTCGTCGGCGTTCGCCGTCGCGGCGAGCTCGGCCGCCGGCCGGTAGAGGCGCTGCACGTACTCGCGCACCATGCGGTCGGCCGAGAGCTCGGGCGAGAGCGTGGCCAGCGTGTGCCGCATCATGTCGACCCACGCGGTCGGCACCCCGTCGGCGTCGCGATCGTAGAAGCGCGGCGCGATGCGGTGCTCGATGAGGTCGTAGAGGGCGGATGCCTCGAGCCGGTCGCGCTCCGTCGCATCACCCGCGGCGTCGGCCGACGGGATCGCCCAGCCGTTGTCGTCGTCGGCGTACTCGGCCCACCAGCCGTCGAGGATCGAGCAGTTGAGCGCGCCGTTCAGCGCGGCCTTCATGCCGGACGTGCCACAGGCCTCGAGCGGGCGCAGCGGGTTGTTCAACCACACGTCGCAGCCCGGGTAGAGCGTGCGGGCCATGCGGATGTCGTAGTCGGGCAGGAACACGATGCGCTGGCGCACCGCCGGGTCGGAGGCGAACCGCACGAGCTGCTGGATGAGCTGCTTGCCCTCGTCGTCGGCGGGATGCGACTTGCCGGCCACGACGATCTGCACCGGACGCTCGGGGTGGGTGAGGATCCCCGCGAGCCGCTCCGGGTCCTGCAGCATCAGGGTGAGGCGCTTGTACGTCGGCACGCGCCGGGCGAACCCGATGGTGAGCACGTGCGGGTCGAGCACGCCCGAGGTCCACGGCGGCGACACGGCGCCGGGGTGGCTGGCCGACCACGCCTCGGACACGCGGCGGCGCGCGTCGGCCACGAGCTGCTCGCGCATCGCGCCCTTGACCTCCCAGAGCTCGGCGTCGGAGACAACGTCGGACGCCCAGTCGACCGCGGTCGTGTCGGTCGAGGCGAACCGGGCCTCGGCGAGGTCCTTCAGCAGCGGGTCGGTCCAGGTGGGCGCGTGCACGCCGTTCGTGACCGAGTCGATCGGCACCTCGCTCGGGTCGAACCCCGCCCAGAGCTCGGAGAACATGCGCCGGCTGACCTCGCCGTGCAGCTTCGAGACGCCGTTCGCGCGCTGACCGAGACGCAGGCCCATGATCGCCATGTTGAACGCGTGCGAGCCGGGGTCGGCCTCCGTGCCGAGCGCCATCACGTCCGCGGGGCGCACGCCGGGCAGGAGCTCGGGCGTGAGGTAGCGCTCGACCAGCCCGCGGTCGAACCGGTCGATGCCCGCGGGCACGGGCGTGTGGGTCGTGAACACGGTGCCGGCGCGCACGGCCTGCAGCGCCTCCTGGAACGACAGCCCCTCGCCGATGAGGTCGGAGATGCGCTCGAGGCCGAGGAAGCCGGCGTGGCCCTCGTTGGTGTGGAACACGTCCGCGGCCTCGTGGCCTCCGAGCTCCTCCCACCGCCGCAGTGCGCGCACCCCGCCGATGCCGAGCAGCAGCTCCTGCAGCAGGCGGTGCTCGCCGCCGCCGCCGTAGAGCCGGTCGGTCACGCCGCGCAGGTCGTCGTCGTTCGCGGGGATGTCGGTGTCGAGCAGCAGCAGCGTGACCCGGCCGACCGCGGCCTGCCAGACGCGGGCGTGCAGCGCGCGACCGCCCGGCATGGCGAGGCTCACCTGTTCGGGCGTGCCGTCGTGGCCGCGCAGCACCGTGAGCGGCAGGCCGTCGGGGTCGAGCACGGGGTAGCGCTCCTGCTGCCATCCGTCGGGCGAGATCGACTGCGAGAAGTAGCCGGCGCGGTAGAACAGCCCCACCGCGGTGAGCGGGACGCCGAGGTCGCTCGCGCTCTTGAGGTGGTCTCCGGCGAGGATGCCGAGGCCGCCGGAGTACTGCGGCAGCGCCGCCGCGATGCCGAACTCGGGCGAGAAGTACGCGATCCGGCCGGGCGAGTGCCCGTCGAGCCGCTGGTACCAGCGCGGCTCCCCGAGGTACGCGTGCAGGTCAGCCCGAAGCGACTCCGCCCACTCGACGAAGCGATCGTCGCCCGCGAGCTCCTCCAGGCGGGCGGGCTCCACCTCGCCGAGCAGCGCGACCGGGTCGTGCCCCGTCGACGCCCACGCGTGCGGCGAGACATGCTCGAACAGCCGGCGGGTCGGGAGGTGCCACGACCAGCGCAGGTTCGCGGCGAGTTCCTCGAGCGCGGACAGGCGCTCCGGGACGACGGGACGGACGGTGAATCGACGGATCGCTCGCACGGCATCAGCGTACGGGCGGAACATGTCGGACTCGTGAACGCAATCCCCCGCCATCGCGTCGCCGACGCGATACGGTCGGAACGTGACCTCCCCCACGACGACGGTCGGCCGGATCCCGGTGGGCCGGCTCACCCCCGCATCCCTCGAGCCCGAGCTGCGACCCAAGGCGTTCGAGGGCGAGGTGGTGCCGTTCCGGGCCACGGTGTTCCGCGAGGGACACGACGCGGTCGGGGCGATGCTGCACCTCGTCGCGCCGTCCGGCGCGACGACCGAGCACCGGATGCACCTGATGGGTCAGGGCCTCGACCGGTGGGAGGCCGACGCACTGCTCGACGAGGTCGGCGAGTGGCGCTGGCGCGTGACCGGCTTCGGCGACGAGTTCGAGACCTGGGTGCACGACGCGGGCATCAAGGTGCCCGCGGGCATCGACGTCGAGCTCATGCTCGAGATCGGCGCGCGCCTGCTCTACCGGGCGTCGCTGCAGATGATCCGCCCCAAGGCGGCGAGGCGCCGGCTCGCGGCATCCGCCCGCCTGCTCCGCAACCGCGCGAAGCCGGTCGACGTGCGCGCCGCGGTCATCGACGACGCGGCCCTGCACGCGGAGTTCCACGTGCGGCCGTACGCGAGCCTCACGACGACCTCGCCCGAGCACGTGATCCGCGTCGAGCGCCGGGCCGCGGGCGTGGGCTCGTGGTACGAGTTCTTCCCCCGCTCCGAGGGCGCGCACCGGTACAAGAACGGGCGCTGGCGGAGCGGGAACTTCCGCACCGCCCAGAAGCGCCTGGCGGAGGTCGCCGCGATGGGCTTCGACGTGGTCTACCTGCCGCCGATCCACCCGATCGGGCGGGCGTTCCGCAAGGGCCCGAACAATACGCTCGACGCGGGCCCCGACGACCCCGGTTCGCCGTGGGCCATCGGCGCGCCCGAGGGCGGGCACGACGCCATCCACCCCGATCTCGGCCGGCTCCGCGACTTCCGGGCCTTCGTGCGGCGGGCGAACGAGCTGGGCCTCGAGATCGCGATGGACTTCGCGCTCCAGGCCTCCCCCGACCACCCGTGGGTCACCGCGCATCCGGAGTGGTTCACGACCCTTCCCGACGGCACGATCGCGTACGCGGAGAACCCGCCGAAGAAGTACCAGGACATCTACCCGATCAACTTCGACAACGATCCTGAGGGCATCCGTCAGGAGGCGCTGCGGGTGCTGCGGCACTGGATCGCGCAGGGCGTGCGCATCTTCCGCGTCGACAACCCGCACACCAAGCCGCTCGCGTTCTGGGAGTGGATCATCGGCGAGGTGAACGCCGAGCACCCCGACGTGGTGTTCCTCGCCGAGGCGTTCACGCGCCCCGCGATGATGCGCTCGCTCGCCGCGGTCGGCTTCCAGCAGTCGTACTCGTACTTCACCTGGCGCAACACCAAGGAGGAGCTCGAGGAGTTCCTCACCAGCGTCTCGCAGGAGACCGCCGACTACATGCGGCCCAACCTGTTCGTGAACACCCCCGACATCCTCACCGAGTACCTGCAGTTCGGCGGGCCGGCGGCATTCACCGTGCGCGCATCGATCGCCGCAACCGCGGCGCCCCTCTGGGGCGTGTACTCGGGCTTCGAGCTCTTCGAGTCGGTCGCCCGGCCGGGAGCCGAGGAGGCCATCGACAACGAGAAGTACGAGTACAAGCCGCGCGACTTCGCCCGGGCCGAGGACGAGGGGCGCTCGCTCGGCCTGTACCTCGGCATCCTCAACCGCATCCGCGCCGGCCACCCCGCGCTGGGGCAGCTGCGGAACATCCGCTTCCACGCCACCGAGGACCCGGCGATCCTCGCCTACAGCAAGCACGTCGACGGCTCGTTCACGCGCGACGGCGAGCCCGACACGATCATCGTCGTCGCCAACGTCGACCCGCACTCCGTGCGCGAGACGACCGTGCACCTCGACGTCACCGCGCTCGGCCTGCCCGAGGGCTCGCGCTTCACGGTGGACGAGCTCGTCAGCGGCGAGACCTGGGAGTGGGGAGCGTCGAACTACGTGCGCCTGGACGCCTTCACGATGCCGGTGCACATCCTGCACGTGAGAGGGGCGATCGATGCCTGACACCCACGCACACCCGCGCATGCCCGCGCGCCCGGCCGACCACATCCTCGCGGCGGTCGGCGAGGGCCGCTACCACGATCCGCACGCCATCCTCGGCCAGCACCCGATCGAGCTGCCGGGCGAGCCCGCGCGCACCGTGATCCGCGCACGGCGGCCGCTCGCGCGCGACGTCGACGCCGTGCTCGTCGACGGCCGGCTGACGCTCGAGCACCTCGGCTGGGGCATCTGGCAGGGGGTCGGCGACTTCTCGCCGCAGGACTACCGCATCGAGGCCAGGTACGAGGACGGCACCGAGTGGACCGCCGACGACCCGTACCGGTTCGCGCCGTCGATCGGCGAGCTCGACCTGCACCTCATCGGCGAGGGCCGCCACGAGGAGCTCTGGCGCGTGCTCGGCGCGCACTACCGCGACCACTGGGGAATCGGCTCCCCCGTGACCGGCACCTCGTTCTCGGTGTGGGCGCCGCACGCGCGCGCCGTGCGCGTCGTCGGCAGCTTCAACGAGTGGGACGGCACCGCGCACGCCATGCGGAACATGGGCGGCAATGGCGTGTGGGAGCTGTTCGTCCCCGACGTGGCCCCCGGGGCGCAGTACAAGTTCGAGATCCACACCCGGGCGGGCGACTGGGTCACGCACGCGGACCCGATGGCGCGGGCCGCCGAGGCGCCGCCGTCGACGGCGTCGGCCGTGACCTCGACGTCGTACGAGTGGGGCGACCACGAGTGGATGGACGCGCGCCGCGCCCGCGACCCGCACGACGGGCCCATGAGCGTGTACGAGGTGCACCTCGGCTCGTGGCGCAGGGGCCTCGGGTACCGCGACGCCGCGGACGAGCTGATCGGCTACGTCACCGAGCTCGGCTACACCCACGTGGAGTTCCTGCCGCTGGCGGAGCATCCGTTCGGCGGCTCGTGGGGCTACCAGGTCACGGGCTACTTCGCGCCCACTGCGCGCTTCGGCTTCCCCGACGACCTGCGCTACCTGATCGACCGGCTCCACCGGGCCGGCATCGGCGTGATCATGGACTGGGTGCCGGGCCACTTCCCGAAGGACGGCTGGGCGCTCGCGCGCTTCGACGGCGAGCCGCTCTACGAGCACCCCGATCCCCGTCGCGGCGAGCACAAGGACTGGGGCACGCTGATCTTCGACTACGGCAACCCCCGGGTGAAGAACTTCCTCGTGGCCAACGCCCTGTACTGGCTCGAGGAGTTCCACGTCGACGGGCTGCGCGTCGACGCCGTGGCATCCATGCTCTACCTCGACTACTCGCGCGAGGAGGGCGAGTGGGCGCCGAACATCCACGGCGGGCGCGAGAACCTCGAGGCGATCTCGTTCCTCCAGGAGGTCACCGCGACCTCGTACAAGCGCAACCCCGGCACGGTGATCATCGCCGAGGAGTCGACCAACTGGCCCGGCGTCACCCGCCCCACCTCGGGCGGCGGGCTCGGGTTCGGGTTCAAGTGGAACATGGGCTGGATGCACGACTCGCTCGGCTACATCCGCGAGGACCCGATGCACCGGTCGTACCACCACGACGAGATCACGTTCTCGTTCATGTACGCGTTCAGCGAGAACTTCATGCTGCCGATCAGCCACGACGAGGTCGTGCACGGCAAGGGGTCCCTGCTGAACAAGATGCCCGGCGACCACTGGCAGCAGCTCGCGAACCTGCGCGCCTACCTGGCCTACATGTGGGCGCACCCCGGCAAGCAGCTGCTGTTCATGGGCCAGGAGTTCGGCCAGCTCTCCGAGTGGAGCGAGGAGCGGAGCCTCGACTGGTGGATGCTCGACCAGCCCAGCCACCGCGCGCTCTTCGAGCTCGTCGGCAGGCTGAACCGGGTCTACCGCGAGTCGCCGGAGCTCTGGGAGCTCGACAACGACTCCACCGGGTTCGAGTGGATCGACGGCGGCTCCGCCGAGACCAACGTCGTCGCGTTCATGCGGTACGACCGCGAGCGCCGGCCGCTGCTGTGCGTGGCGAACTTCGCCGGGGTGCCGCATTCGACCCTGCGGTTCGGCCTGCCGTTCGCCGGGCGCTGGGTCGAGGTGCTCAACACGGATGCCTCCGAGTTCGGCGGCTCGGGCGTGGGGAACCTCGGCGGCGCCGACGCGCAGGACGAGCCGTTCCAGGGACGCCCGGCATCGATCGACCTCACGCTGCCGCCGCTGGGCGTGCTCTGGCTGCGGCCGGCGTGATCGCGCCGGCCGCCCGGCCGACCGCGGCCGGACCGGCCCCGGCTCAGTAGAGCAGCGAGGCGAGGCGTCGGCGGGCGGCGCCCACGCGCGGGTCGTCGATGCCGACCACCTCGAAGAGCTCGAGCAGGCGCTCGCGCACCCGGTCGCGGTCCGCGGGGGCGAGCTTCGGGAAGAGCGTGAGCAGCCGGTCGAACGCGTCGTCGACGTGTCCGCCCGAGCAGTCGAGGTCCGCGACCGCGAGCTGCGCGTCGACGTCGTCGGGGCCGGATGCCGCGGCCTGGCGGATCTCTTCGATGCCGCGGTCCTTCAGGCGCGCGAGCAGGCCGACCTGTGCGAGGCCCGCCTTCGCCTCCGCATCGGACGGCTGCTTGGCGAGCGCCGTGCGGTAGGCGGCCGCCGCCGCGTCGTAGTCGCCGCGCTCGATGGCGTCGTACGCCTGCTGGACGTGCTCGGGCAGCGGCTCCTCCGCCGGCTCCTCGGCCTCATCGGGCACGTCGCCGACGTCGATGCGCCCGTTCACGCCGTTCTGCGCGGCGAGCTGGAGCAGCTGCTCGAACACCTCGCGCACGACCTGCTCCGGCTGCGCACCCGTGAACAGGGGCACCGGCTGGCCGCCGACGACGGCCGCGACGGTCGGGATCGACTGCGCCTGGAACGCCTGCGCGAGCTGCGGGTTGTGGTCGACATCGACCTTCGCCAGCACGACGCGGCCCGCGTACTCGGCGACGAGCTTCTCGAGCACCGGCGTGAGCTGCGTGCACGGCGCGCACCACTCGGCCCAGAGGTCCACGACCACCGGCACGCGCCGGGAGAGCTCGACGACCTGGCCGAACGACTGGTCGGTGGCGTCGACCACGAGCGAGGCCGCCGGGGCGGCGGCCGCGCCACCGTCGGCGGCGCCTGCCGCGCCACCGGCTGCCGGAGGCTGCGGAGCGGATCGTCGCGACGCGAGGGACGAGAGGTCCACGGCGCCGCGCATCGACGACGGGTCCGGCATGGGCGGGTTCGTCACTTGACCTCCGATGCGCTGATCAGGTTCTCCGACCAGCCGAGCAGCGTGATGGTGCCGTCGGAACCGACACCGGGGACGTAGAACAGCAGCTGCAGCGAGACGCGGCGCTGCACGCCCTTGGCGCTCTTGCCGTCGAAGCCCGACAGGGCGGCGCCGGGCGAGCCCTCCTCGAAGCCGATGGTGCCGCCGTCGTTCGGGGTGACCTTCTCCCGCTGCTCGATCTCGACGCTCACGAGCGCGCCGGAGTCGTTCGTGGCGAGCGCCACCGTGGGGCCGTCGCCGACCTCGTTCGAGAACTCGATGTCCGCGGTGTCGGGCAGGCTCGCGGCGATCTCCCGCTGGCCGCGGACGCCGAGCTGCTCGCGCAGCACGTCGCCGTCGACCGTGAACAGCTCGTCGTACTCGCTCTCGGAGCCCTTGAGCAGCACGTCGGCGTAGGCCGCCGCCACCTCGCCGGGCGGCATCAGCAGGCCCTTGAACTCCGGCGAGATGATCGGCGCGCCGATGCTCGCCGGTGCGACCGGGGGCACCTGCGCGTCGGGCGCGAGCGCCATCTCGTAGACGATGTGGTAGTTCTCGCGGGGCGACTGCTGCTGCAGCACCAGCGCGATCGGCGCCTCGGTCGGGTCGTCCTCGTTCTGCGTGACCACCATCACGACGCGGGGCCACACGTTCGACTGCTGCGGCAGGATGAGCGTGATCGGCGAGGCGCGGATCGCCGCGGGCGCGGCGTAGTCGTCGAGCGACGCGCGGATCGCGTAGTTCGCCTCGCGCGCGTCGAATGCGGGACCGGTGAAGCGATCGGAGAGCAGCGACTCGTCGCGCTCGGAGTCCGCGTCGCCGGCGAGCACCGCGATGCGACGCATGATGCGCTCCATCTGCGGCACGGTGACTGCCGGCGGGGTGACCTCCTGGACGACCGGCTCCTCCTCGCCGTCCGCGGTCGCCGTCGGCTCCGCCGTCGGCGTGGAGGTGGCCATGGCCGTGAAGTCGGGCCAGTAGTCGGCCGAGCAGCCCGACAGGGCCATGGCCGAGATCGCGACGACCGGCACGACGGCGATGCGCGAACGCCCGATCGCGCGGCGGCCCGAGCCGCGCCCGATCTGGCGACTGGTCGGCTTCGGGGCGCTCGGGAGGCGCTTCGCGCTCTTCCCGACGTTGCGACGCGGCCCGCGGCCGCGACGGTGCCGCCTGATGCCGGTGATGAGGAAGAAAACGCCGATCAGGAACAGGAGCGCGCCGCCGGCGATGAGCGGACCCGCCCACGGCGTCGAGTTGTCGAGCGGCCACGAGATGCCGACGCGCGACGGCGCCTTCTCCGTGCCGTCCGAGGCCAGCAGCACCGTGATGCCCTCGGGGATGTCGACCGTCGTGCGCAGCACGTTCTCGGCCGCGAACTGGTCGAGCCAGAGGTCGGAGCCCGACGGACTGCCGGTGGCGTCCGGGTTCTCCTCGGGCTCGGCCGCGTCCTCGTCCGCGGTGTCCGCGGGCGCGTCGGGGTCGGCCTCCGGGGCCGGCTCGTCGCCCGGCTCGGCCGCCGGCGTGATGAGCGACGACGTGAGCGCGTCCTCCTCGGCGTCGTAGCCGATGCTCGTGTAGGCCGTGTCGCCGATCCAGGCGAGGACGTCGTTGGTGCGCCCGTACGACAGGAACACCTCGGGCGAACCGCTCGCGGTGACCGTCTGCTGGCCCGCGAACGCGGCCAGGGCCTCCTGGTCGACCACCATGTACGTGGTGGGGTTCTCGATCGTCACCTCGCGGGTCACGTGGTCGGGCTCCAGGAGCACGGTGCGCTGTGCGACACCGGCGCCGATCATCAGCACGGCGCCGATGAACGCCACGAGCGCGAATACGAAGCGCAACGAGTCTCCTTCAGGTCGGGGGTCGGCCGCCGCGCCCCGGCCGATCGGGGGCACCGGATCGGGCCCCGATGCTGCCGCCGGTCGCGAGCGACACAACGTTCCACGATATCGGCCGAGGCTGGGAGTTGGCCAACCGAAGGCTGTGCACACGAGTGCGTGGCGCGCAGCAGGCTCCCGTACAATCGAACGGTCCCGCCACCCCCTGTTCGCGGGCCAGCCACCCACCCCCCGGAGGAGACATGGTCGAGGAGACCGAATTCACGCAGGTGTTCCGCGGATACGACAAGGACGAGGTCGACAAGGCGCTCGCCGACCTGCGACGGGAGCTCCTCAACGCGAACACGCAGCTCACCGAGCAGGGCAAGGAGGTCAAGCGCCTCGTCGCCCGCATCGACGACCTGAACGCCGAGCTCGAGGAGGTCGGCAACCCGACGTTCTCCGGCCTCGGCACCAAGCTCGAGAACACGCTCCGCGTCGCGGAGGAGCAGTCCACGCGCCTCATCGCGCAGGCCGACATCGACGCCGAGAAGCTGCGTCGCGCGGCCGACGACGAGGTCGCGCTCATGCGCTCGGACGCGCAGGAGTTCGCCGAGCGCACCGTCTCGGAGGCGCGCGCGCAGGCGACCCGCACCCTCGAGAACGCCCGTGCCGAGGCGGACGACATGGTCGCCCGCGCGCACGACCACAGCGAGCAGCTGCGGCAGGACGCCGCACGGGACGCCGCCGCGATCCGCGGTGCGATCACGACCGAGGCCGCCGAGCTGCGCACCACCGCGAAGCGCGAGTCGGACGCCATGCGCTCGGAGGCCGAGCGCGAGGCCGCACGCGTCCTCAAGGAGGCGAACACCGCGGCCGAGGAGGCCCGCAGCACCGCCGAGGGCCTCGCCGAGGAGACCGAGCAGACCCGCGCCGAGGTCGCCATCGAGCTCGACCGCGCCCGCGCGGAGCTCGGCAAGGAGACCGAGCAGGCCCGCCTCGACCTCGCCCGCGAGACCGAGCAGGCCCGCCTCGACCTCGAGCGCGAGTCCGCCGAGTCGCGTGCCGTCATCGAGGCGGAGGCCGCCGAGGGCCGCGTCGCGCTCGCCCACGAGATCGAGCAGGTCCGGGCCGACCTCCAGCGCGAGATCGATGCCGCCCGCGAGGGTCTCGACCTCGAGCGCGAGCAGGTCAAGATCGACCTCGAGCGCGAGGCCGAGACGGCCAAGCTCAAGCTCGAGCACGAGCTGGAGCGCGTGCGCGCCCGCCACGAGGCCGGACTCGAGCAGGCCCGCGCCGACCTGGCGCTCGACCAGGACCAGGCTCGCGCCGACTTCGAGGCCGAGGCCGAGGGCGCCCGCATCGAGCTCGACAACCAGCTCGCCGCGATGCGCAAGAAGACGACCCACGAGGTCACCCGCATGCGTCGCGAGATCGAGCAGGCACGCACCGACCTCGACGCGGAGCTCACCGCGAAGCGCGACGACGCCGAGCAGGAGCTGCTCGACGCCCACCGCCAGGCGGTCTCCGAGACCCAGAAGTTCCTCGACGACGCCAACGCCGAGCTCGCCGAGGCGATCGCCCGCACCGAGGAGAGCCGCGCCGAGAACGAGCGCCTCGAGGCGGAGCTGCGCTCCGACATCCTCAAGTCGCGCGAGCGCGCCGACGAGGAGGCGCGCGAGCGCATCGCGGCCGCCAACGAGCAGGCACGCAAGATGATCGCCGAGGCCGACGAGCGCACCCGCGCCCTCGTGGCGGACGCCGAGGATCGCCTCTCGCAGATTAGGATCGAGCGTGACGCGGTCGCCGGCTACTTCGAGAGCCTCCGCGGAGTGCTGACCCAGGCAGAGCAGGTGGCCGCCAACTCCTCCAAGTAGGCGGCGGAGAGGCGGACCGCGTCCCGTGAAGATCCAGAACGCGTTCCGCCTCGGCCTGGTCGGCACCCTCGGTGTCGGCCTGGGCCTGCTCATCATCCTGTCGGTGGTCAGTCTCTCGACGATCATCACGTACATCGGGGCCGCGCTGTTCCTCGCCCTGGGTCTCGACCCCGTCGTGACCTGGCTGGAACGGCGCGGCTTCCCGCGTTGGGCCGCCATCGTCACCGTGATGGCGGCCGTCGTCGCGCTCGTGACGGGCCTCGTGCTCGCGGTCGTGCCGATCATCGTCGACGAGGTCAGCCAGCTCATCGACCAGATCCCGGGCATCTTCCGGCGCATCGAGTCGGGCGAGATCGTCGAGATCCTCAAGCAGCAGTTCCCGATGCTGCGGGTCGACGACATCTTCCAGGGCATCTCCGACGCGGCGGTCGACCTCGTGAACGATCCCGCGAGCGTGGCGGAACTGGCGGGCGGCGTGCTCGCGGTCGCGTTCAGCATCGGTGCGGCCATCTTCGGCGGCGTGGTGGTGCTGATCCTCACCCTCTACTTCACGGCGTCGCTCAACTCCATGAAGCGCGCCGCGTACCAACTCGTGCCGGCCTCGCGCCGCGCCCGGTTCGCCGACCTGACCGAGCAGATCACCCAGTCGGTCGGCCGCTTCGTGGTCGGGCAAGTCTCGCTGGCCTCCATCAACGGCGTCGCGAGCTTCATCTTCCTGTCGATCATCCAGGCGCCGTTCCCCGCAGTGCTGGCGTTCGTGGCGTTCGTGCTCTCGCTGATCCCGCTGGTCGGCACGCTCACGGGCTCGGTGATCATCGTGCTGGTCTCGCTTATCCCGGGCATCGGCTCGCCCCTCACGGCCCTCGTGGCGGCGATCTACTACATCATCTACATGCAGGTCGAGGCGTACGTGCTGAGCCCGCACATCATGAACCGCGCCGTCCAGGTGCCGGGTGCCGTGGTGGTCGTCGCCGCACTCGCCGGCGGTTCGCTGCTCGGCGTGCTCGGCGCGCTCATCGCCATCCCCGTGGCGGCCTCCATCCTGCTCATCATCAAGCAGGTCATCATCCCGCGCCAGAACGAGCGCTGAGCGAGCGGATGCCTCCGGGCATCCCGAGACCCCTCAGGACGCCCGAGGCGGGCGCACGTCGCCTCAGGCGGGCCAGCGCGTCGGCAGCGGCAGCGGCACCGACGGCGCCACCACCCGCACGATCTCGTCGAGCACGCGGCGCGTCTGCGTCTCCCCCACCCAGAGGTGCCGCCCGTCCTCGACCGGGATGAGCTCGAGGTGCGGCACCAGCGAGAACCGCATGCGCGCCTCGTCGGGCTTCAGGAAGTCGTCGTGCTCGGGGATCAGCGCCACGATGCGGCGGTCGTCGCCGGCCCAGGCCGTGAGCTCCTCGTCGTCGGTGCGGTGCAGCGGCGGCGACAGCAGGATGAGCCCCTCGACGTCGTGCGGGCGGCCGTACTTCAGCGCGAGCTCGGTGCCGAACGACCAGCCGACCAGCCATGGGCGCGGCAGGCCGCGCTCGGCGACGAATGCCATCGCGGCGTCGACGTCGTGCCGCTCCGCCTCGCCGTGGTCGAACGCGCCCTCGCTCCGCCCGCGCGGCGACTCCGTGCCGCGCGTGTTGAAGCGGAGCACGGCGAGGTCCGCGAGTGCGGGCAGCCGCGCCGACGCCTTGCGGAGGATGTGCGAGTCCATGAAGCCGCCGGCGGTGGGCAGCGGATGCAGCGTGACGAGCGTCGCCGTGGGCTCGCGGTGCTCGGGCAGGGCCAGCTCGCCCACGAGGGTCAGGCCGTCGGCGGTGCGCAGCTCGACCTCCTCGCGTCGGGCGGGCAGCTCGACACCCGCGCGGATCTCCGTGCCGGACTGGTCGGTGCTCATGCTCCCATCCTCCAACAGTGCGCGTGCCAGTGGCGCCGTGCGGCGAGGTCCGCCGCGTCGCCGAGCACGCCGTCCGCGCGCCAGGCGACCACGTGCGCGGTTCCCGGCTCGACCTCGAGGCCGCACCCCGGGCACACGTACGACTTCGTCGCCTGCACCTCCGAGACGGGCTGCACGTACCACGTGCCGTCCCGGCGCTGCTCGGTGCGCTTCCAGCCCGCGCGCAGACGCTCGACGTCGAGCGGCTCGGCGTCCTGCTCGCGTGCGCGCCGGCTGCCGCGACGGCGATTGCTCCGAGGCATCCGCCCGCCTAGTACCAGCCGACCGACTGCGAGTGCGACCACGCGCCGCAGGGGGTGCCGTAGCGGCCCGCGATGTAGCCCAGGCCCCATTCGATCTGGGTCGCGGCGTTCGTCTGCCAGTCGGCGCCCGCGGTGGCCATCTTCGAGCCCGGGAGCGCCTGCGGGATGCCGTACGCGCCGCTGTACGGGTTCATGGCGTTGACCCGCCAGCCCGATTCCTTGTTCCAGAGCGCGACGAGGCAGTCGAACTCGCCCGTCGACCAGCCCCTGGCCGCGACCGCGTCGGCCGCGTAGGCCTGCGCCGAACCCGGGTCGGGGACGATCGCCGGCGGCGCCTGGAAAGTGATGGCGGTGTTCGAGACGGCCACCGCGGCCGCCTCGACGACGTACTCGTCCCGCGTCGCCGTGAAGTCGTAGTCGCCGGTCACCTCGACCACCTGGGTCGCCTCGCCGCCGAAGCGGTCGGTGCTCGCGCGGTACTCCCCCGACGCCGATGCGCCGATGGTGGGGTCGACCAGGTGCACGAGCACGAACGACACGGACGCGGCGAACGCGAAGGCCACCGTCAGCGCCTGCTTCAGCGAGCGGCGCGGCGACGCCGGGAGCGCTGCCCGGGTGCCGCCCGAGCGGCTTCCGCCCGCACGACGACGCACCGGCGGACGCGCCGCCGGTGCAATGGCTGAGTTCGGCGTACGCCCTGAGTGCCTGCCCACGATACGGGGAGTCTAGCCGAGCCCGAGGGCGTGCTCGTGACGCGCGCGGCGGGTCATCGCACCGCCAGCATCACGTCGACCACGGCGTCCAGGACGATGTCGACCTGGACCTCCCGGTACCCGCCCCGCTGCGGCCGGAAGACGACCGTGCGCACGTCGTCGACGCTGATCGGCGCGCCGTCGCGGAAGTAGCGCATGAGCTTCTGGGCGAAGCGGTCGACCTCGCGGGTGCTGTAGCCGACGGCGAGCAGCGAGACGCGGTCGAAGCGGTGCCCCTCGGGTCGCGCGAGCCGGTTGATGACGACCTGCGCGGTCGCCCGCGCCTCGTTGATCCACTCGCCCTCGCCCTGGTCCGCTGCCGCCCGCTGTCGCTCCCGCGCCGCGAACGCGTCTTCCAGGCGCTCGAGCGCGCCGTCGACGTGCGCGGTCGAGTAGCCGCCCTTCTGCATCGAGAACGCCGTCAGGCGGATGTCCTCCGCCGCGAGCGCGTCGGCATCGCCGCCGACGCCGTCGTAGGCGCGTCGCGCCCGGGCGAGGAACGCGTCGACCTGTTCGACGTGGTAGCCGAGACGAGGTCGCCTGACGCGCGGGAAGGTCGAGTGCACCGGACTATTGTGCCTCAGAGCGCCGTGTAGATCAGAAATGCTGTGAAGGCGACCGCGGCCGACGGCAGGATCGAGTCGAGTCGGTCGAGGAACCCGCCGTGCCCGGGCAGCTTCGAACTCATGTCCTTGATGCCGATGTCGCGCTTGATGAGCGACTCGGCGAGGTCGCCGAGCGTCGCGGACAGGAAGATCGCGGCGCCGAACAGCAGACCGAACCACCATGTCGTGCCGAGCATGAAGAGGCCGATGAGCACGCCGGCGACGAGGCACGTGATCGCCCCGCCCGCGAAGCCCTCCCAGGTCTTCTTCGGGCTGATGACCGGCGCCATGGGGTGCTTGCCGAGCGTGAGCCCGGCCGCGTACGCACCGGTGTCGGCGAGCACGACGATGACGATGAAGCCGAGCGCCCACCACTGGCCGCCCTCCTGCGCGGTGAGCACGACGACGAAGGATGCCAGGAAGGTCACGTAGACCTGCACGAACACGCTCGCCGAGAGGTCGGCCACGAGCGACGAATCACGGCGCGTGGCCGGGATCGCCTGCTCCACGAGCCGCCAGGCGGCGACCAGCAGGATCGCGGCGAGCACGCCGAGGAGCTGCCCCGCGGGTCCGCCGTAGTAGGCGGCGGGCACGACCGCGACAGCGCCGACCACGGTGGGGATGCGCGGAACGGCGTACCCCGCCCGGCGCAGCGCCGTCGCGAGCTCTGCCGTGGTGAAGCCGACGAGCACGCCGGCGAACACCATGAACAGCTCCTTGACGATGAGCAGGCTCACGAGCAGCCCGCCGCCGAGCACGAGGCCGATCACGATGGCGAGCAGCAGGTTGCGGCCCGTGCGCGCCTGGATGCGCTCCTGAGTGGCGTCGAACTGTGCGCGCGTCGCCTCGAACTGGCGCTCGAGCTCGACCCGGCGCTGGTGCATGTGCGCCCGCAGTTCCGAGGGCGCGCCCGGCGATCCCGGATCGATGTCGTTGGTGTCGTCGGGCTCTGTCATCCGTGGCCCTCAGACCTCGAGGAGTTCGGCTTCCTTGCGCTTGAGCGCCTCGTCGATCGCCTCGACGTGCGACTTGGTGACGTGCTCGAGCTCCTTCTCGCCGCGCACGACCTCGTCGTCGCCCACCTCGCCCTTGAGCGCCTCGAGGTCGCTCTTGGCGGTGCGTCGGATGTTGCGGACCGACACGCGGGCGTCCTCGGCCTTGGAACGCACGAGCTTCACGTACTCCTTGCGGCGCTCCTCGGTGAGCTCCGGCAGGGTGACGCGGATGATGTTGCCGTCGTTGTTCGGGTTGGCGCCGAGGTTGGGCGTGTCGCGGATCGCCTGCTCGATGTCGCGCAGGGCGCTCTTGTCGTAGGGCGTCACGACGAGCGTGCGCGCCTCGGGGTTCTGGAGCGAGGCGAGCTGGTTCAGCGGGGTCGGGGTGCCGTAGTAGCTGACCATGATCTTCTGGAACAGCTGGGGGTTGGCGCGGCCCGTACGGACGGTCGCGAAGTCGTCCTTGGCGACTTCGACGGCCTTGTTCATGCGGGTCGAGGCATCGGACAGTACATCCGCGATCACGTGGACTCCTTCGGTTTCGCTGCTCGGGACAGTCTAGTCGTGGGGCGGCGCGCTACCCGTGCGACACCGGGCCGTTGCCGACGAGCGTGCCCAGCTCGCTGCCGAGGATCGCGGCGGTGACGTTGCCGCTCGGCTGCATCCCGAACACCTGCATCGGCATGCCGTTGTCCATGCACAGGCTGAACGCGGTCGAGTCGACCACCTTCAGCCCGCGCTGGAGCGCGTCCTGGTAGCTGATGCGGTCGATCTTGACGGCGTCGGGGTTGGTGCGCGGGTCGTCGGTGTACACGCCGTCGACGCCGTTCTTGGCGACCAGCACCACGTCGGCGCCGATCTCGAGCGCACGCTGCGCGGCGACGGTGTCGGTCGAGAAGTAGGGCAGGCCCGCGCCCGCGCCGAAGATCACGACCCGGCTCTTCTCGAGGTGCCGCTCGGCACGTCGCGGGATGTACGGCTCGGCGACCTGCGTCATCTCGATCGCCGACTGCACGCGCGTCTCCGCACCGGCCTGCTCGAGGAAGTCCTGCAGGGCGAGGGCGTTCATCACCGTGCCCAGCATGCCCATGTAGTCGGCGCGCCCGCGGTCCATGCCGCGCTGCGAGAGCTCGGCGCCGCGGAAGAAGTTGCCTCCGCCGACGACGACCGCGATCTCGACCTGCTCGGCCGCCTCCGCGATCTCCCGTGCGAGCGCGCTCACCACGTCGGGGTTCACGCCGAGCGAACCACCGCCGAACGCCTCCCCCGAGAGCTTCAACAGGACGCGCCTGCGCGTGTTCGTTCCAGCCATCCCCCGTGTCCTTCCTGTCAGCACCACGTTACCCATGCGCATGCCGGCCGCCCACTGCGGCGGGCATGAAAAAGGAGCCCGGATCGCACGATGCGATCCGGACTCCCTCTCATTCGATCAGGCGCCGACCTTGAAGCGGGCGAAGCCCGACACGGTGAGCCCGGCGTCGGAGAGCACGTTGCTCACCTTCAGCTTGTTGTCCTTGGCGTAGTCCTGCTCAAGCAGTGCGACCTGCTTGAAGTAGGCGCCCAGGCGACCCTCGACGATCTTGGGCAGCGCCGCCTCCGGCTTGCCCTCCTCGCGGGTGATCTGCTCGACCAGCGCACGCTCCTTCTCGACTGCCTCGGCGGGGACGTCCTCACGGGTGAGGTACTCCGGCGCGGCGAACGAGATGTGCTGCGCCACCGAACGCGCGGTGTCCGCGTCGTCGCCGGCGAAGCCGAGCACGACGCCGACCTGCGGGGGCAGGTCCTTCGACGTCTTGTGCAGGTAGATCGAGAACTGGTCGCCCGTCACGAGCGCGACGCGGCGGAGCTCGACCTTCTCACCGAGAATGGCCGCCTCCTCGCTGATCACGTCGGCGACGGTCTTGCCCTCGGCGGGCGCGGCGAGGGCCGCCTCGACCGAGTCGGCACCGGCGGCCGCGACGGCCGCGAGCACGCGGTCGGCCAGGGCGATGAACTTGTCGCCCTTGGCGACGAAGTCGGTCTCGCAGGCCAGCTCGATGAGCGTCGCGGTGCCGTTGCCGTTCTCGGCGGCGGCCACGAGGCCCTCCGAGGTCGAGCGGTCGGCGCGCTTCGCGTTGCCCTTCGCGCCCTTCAGGCGCAGGATCTCGGTCGCCTTCTCGAGGTCACCGTCCGCCTCGACGAGGGCGGCCTTGGTGTCGCTCATGCCGGTGCCGAGCTGCTCGCGCAGCGCCTTGATGTCGGCGATGCTGACGTTTGCCATTCGCTCTGCTTCTCCTTGCTCGATGTGTCTCGGGTGGACTACTTGGCGGCGGCCTCGTCGGCTGCCGGGGCCTCGGTCGCGGCCTCTGCGGCGACGACGTCGGGAACCTCGGCGACCTCCTGGGCCTCAGCCGTGGCGCCGTCGACCTTGTCGGTCTCGGCCGACGACTGCGCCGGGGTCTGCGCCTGGAGGAGCTCCTGCTCCCACTCGGCGAGCGGCTCGGCGGCCTCAGCGCCCTCCTCGGGCTTCTGGTGGCGCTGGATGAGGCCCTCGGCCGCGGCGTCGGCGACGATGCGGGTGAGCAGGCTCACCGAGCGGATCGCGTCGTCGTTGCCCGGGATCGGGTACTGGACCTCGTCGGGGTCGCAGTTGGTGTCGAGGATCGCGATGACCGGGATGCCGAGCTTCTTGGCCTCGTCGATCGCGAGGTGCTCCTTCTTGGTGTCGACCACCCAGAGGGCCGACGGGGTCTTCGCGAGGTTGCGGATGCCGCCGAGCGACTTGTGCAGCTTGTCGAGCTCGCGCTTCTTGAGCAGCAGCTCCTTCTTCGTGAAGCCCGAGGTGGTGCCCTCGTAGTCGAGCTCCTCGAGCTCCTTCATGCGGGCGAGGCGCTTCGACACCGTCTGGAAGTTGGTGAGGAGGCCACCGAGCCAGCGCTGGTTGACGTAGGGCTGGCCCACGCGCGTCGCCTGCTCGGCGATCGACTCCTGCGCCTGCTTCTTGGTGCCGACGAAGAGGATGGTGCCGCCGTGGGCGACCGTCTCCTTGACGAAGTCGTAGGCCTTGTCGATGTAGGCCAGCGACTGCTGCAGGTCGATGATGTAGATGCCGGAACGCTCGGTGAAGATGAATCGCTTCATCTTGGGGTTCCAGCGACGGGTCTGGTGCCCGAAGTGCACGCCGCTGTCGAGCAGCTGGCGAATGGTGACGACGGCCATGGCCGTACTCCTTCTGTTCTCAGTTGTCGTTCGCGCCGGCGGCGCGGACCCTGGTGCCCGGCGCACGGCTCCGCCCGTTCTCTCGAACGGGACTGGTGGAGGGTGTCGCCTCTCGGGCACGCGAAGTCACCCCGGAGACCGGGGTGCTCCGGCCACGATATCACAGCGCGGCTCCTCCCCAGCTCCGAGCGCGGCCCGATCGGGGCGGTCGAGCGGATGCCCCGGGGCCGGCGTCCGCACCCGCGCGAGGGTGTCCGCATGACCGCTCGCCACCCCCGAACTCCACACCGTCCACGCCCCTCGTCGCGCGCCGTGCGCGCGCGCATCGCCGCCCGCGACTCGCGTGCCACCCGCGCCGCACGTGGTGCGGCCGCGGTCGCGCTGCTCATGGCGTTCCCAGCCGCGATCGCCTCGGCGAGCGCGGCCCCCGCGTCGGCCGATCCTGCGACCGCTCCCCCATCGGTGGCGAATGTCTCCGAGGCGCCCGGGCGTGCCTGGCGCTGGCCCGTCGGTGCGCCGATCGCCGTGCTCGCGGGCTACCGCGCGGGCGACACCGTGTACTCGGCGGGCCACCGCGGCATCGACCTCGCCGCAGCGGAGGACGACCCGGTGCTCGCGCCCGCCGACGGCACGGTCGCATTCGCGGGCTGGGTGGGCGACCGCACGCTTGTGACGATCGACCACGGCGGCGGCGTGGTGTCGACGCTCGAGCCGGTCAGGGCGTCGGTCGCGGTCGGCGAAGCGGTCGCCGCAGGCGAGGTCGTCGGCGAGCGTTCGACGGGCGGGCACTGCGCCGACTGCCTGCACCTCGGCGCCCGCGTCGATGGGCGCTACGTCTCGCCGCTCGTGTTCCTCGGCGGCGTGCCGCGGGCCGTGCTGCTGCCGCTCGACTGACGGGTCAGGCGCGCGGGTGCGCGAGGCGGTAGCTCTCCTTGAGACGCTCCGCCGAGACGTGCGTGTAGATCTGCGTCGTGCCGAGGCTCGCGTGGCCGAGCATCTCCTGCACCGTGCGCAGGTCGGCGCCGCCGTCGAGCAGGTGCGTCGCGGCCGCGTGGCGCAGGGTGTGCGGACCGGCCGGCCCGCCGCCCGGGAACGCGTCGAGGACGTCGGCGACGAGCCGGTGCACGATCCGCGGCGAGATGCGCGCGCCCTTCGCCCCGAGAAACGCCGCGGCGACGGCATCCGACCCGCCCTCGCCCCGCGCGAGCACCGCGGGGCGGCCGTTCCGCAGCCAGCGCTCCAGGGCGTCCGCCGCCGGGGCGCCGTAGGGCACGACGCGCTCCTTCCCGCCCTTGCCGAGCACGCGTACGGTGCGCCGCCAGCGGTCGATGTCGTCGACGTCGAGCCCCGTGAGCTCCGACACGCGGATGCCCGAGGCATAGAGCAGCTCGAGCATCGCCACGTCGCGCACGGCGACCGGGTCCCCTTCCTCGGCGCGCGCGGACGCGTCCGCGAGCAGCTCGGCCGCCTGGTCGGCGGACATGACCCGCGGCAGCGACCGGCGCGACTTCGGCGCGCGCAGCCGCGCCCCCGGGTCGTCGTCGCGCAGTCCCCGACGGGCAAGCCACGCCGTGCACCCGCGAGCGGCGGCGGCGCGGCGGGCGATCGTCGTGCGGGCGAGTCCGCGCTCGGTCGCGTCGTAGAGCCAGTCGCGCAGCAGGTCGAGGTCGAGCTCAGCGGCATCCGTCACGCCCCGCCCATCGGCGAAGCCGGTCAGGTCGGCGAGGTCGGACCCGTACGAGTCGACCGTGCGCGGGCTCAGTCCGCGCACGGCGGACAGTTCGTCGAGGTAGCGCTCGACGGCCACGGCCAGTCGCATGCCTCCAGCATCCCGCCCGGCCGGCGCGGGTGCGGGCTGACTCACCGCTTGCGCGAGAACAGCTCGATGCGCTCCTCGGGGGTCAGCGCCTCGAGCCGGTCGAGGAACTCGCCGTCGAAACCCGACACCGGGGTGGGCCGACCGATCGGCACGGTGGCCGAGATCAGGCCGGTGGGCCGCACCTCGACGAGCGCGAAGGCCTGGCCGGCGTCGACGCCGACGAGCTCGCGCGCGGGTGCCGAGAGGTCCATCGTGTAGGCGGTCGCTGCGGCGACCGAGACCGGCGCCCCCGCGAACACGCCCGACGACCCGTAGTGCATGTGACCGGCGAGGATGCCGCGCACGCGCGGGCCGGCCTCGGCGACCACGCGCGCAAACTCCTCGCGCCGCTGGAGCTCGAGCACCTCCATGACCGGCAGGGGCGTGGCGAGCGGCGGATGGTGCAGTGCGACGATCGCACCGTGCTCGGGTGCACCGGCGAGCACCGCGGCCAGCCAGTCGAGCTGCGCCGCATCGAGCCGGCCGTGGTGGTACCCGCCGTCGGTGGAATCGAGGGCCACGATGCGCAGGCCCGCCACGTCGACCACATAGTCGACGGGATCCTCACCGGCTCCGTGTGCGCGGCCGACCGGGAGCAGTCCGGCGCGGAACGGCGTGCGCTCGTCGTGGTTGCCCATCACCCAGACGACCTCGGCCCCCATCCGCTCGGCGACGGGCTCGACCATGCCGCGGATGCGCGCGTACGCCTCGGGCTCGCCAAGGTCGGCGATGTCGCCGGTGAGCACGAACGCGTCGATCGGGCGCCCGGATGCCTCGACCTGGTCGAGTGCGCGGGCGAACGTGCGATCCGTGTCGATCGCCCCGTGCAACGGCGCGCTGCCGGCGAGGAAGTGCGAGTCGCTCAGGTGCGCGATGACGTGCGTGGGGACGTCGTCCTGGCCCAGTGCGATGCGCGACACGAGCGCTCCTCCCGGCAACCGCCGGGGTCGGCGACGGGCCCGCGCCCAGCCTACGGACGCGCGCCGCGGATCGCCCGCGACACGCGCCCGGCCGGGAGCGCCGCGATCAGTTCTGGTAGAAGGGCGGCACGCAGGTGGGGCGCCCCTCCGGGAACGGGGTGGCGGAGCTGCACAGCGGGAAGAGCTCCGCGTAGACATCCGGGATGAAGATCGGCGGGTGATCGACGTCGAAGCAGTCATGCCCCCACGGCACGGTCAGGTCGAAGTAGACGTGGTCGGTGATCGCATTGCCGGAGTTCGCGTACACGATCACGTTCTCCGTCATCCCCGACTCGATGACGGTGCAGGAGTCGGGAAACGTTCCGAGCACCTCGAACGGCTCGCGCGTGCTCGTCTCGCCGAAGCCGTCGCGCACGTTCGTGATCTGGATGCCCTCGCGGACCACGATGTCCTTGCCCGTCGTGTTGCTGATCTGGAGCGGGAACGCGAATCCCTCGCTCGTGTCGCGGCCGAAGATGCCGTCGAGGATCTCCGAGGGACACGTCGAGAGGGCGGTCGCGTCGGGCAGGTTGCAGGGAGCGCCGACCAGGACGACCGGCATCGCTCCGGAGGCCGCGTGCGCGGGCACGGATGCGGCGATCGCGACCGCGGGCACGGACCACGCCATGGCGCGGGTCACGTCGCGGCGGCTCGGTCCGCGGGCAGGGGTGGGCATCGGCGCGTCGGGCACGGGTGCTCCTCGGGTACGTGTGGCGCGAGCGATTTCGCACCGAACTGGCCCGATGCGCTCCGCGACGCGGAGGTTCCTCAGGCTAGCGAGCAACGACCTCGGTACGTGCCAGCACTCCACACCCCACGGTGCGGACATCGCCGGTGCACCCGCGATCGGCGACGTGCCGGGCGCGCGCGGCCGGGCCCGGCGCCGACGGGCGCCATGACCGCGCTGCTCAGTTCTGGTAGAACGGCGGCGTGCAGGTGGGTGAGCCCTGCGGGAACGGGGTGTTCGTCGAGCACGGTGGGAACGCCGGTGCGTACAGGTCCGGGATGAAGATCGGCGGATGGTCGGCGTCGGCGCAGTCGTGGCCCCAGGGAACGGTGAGGTCCGCGTACACGTCGTCGTTCGCACTGTTGTCGGAGTTTGCGAAGACGAGGATGTTCACCGACTCGTTCGGCTGGATCGGCGTGCAGTAATCGGGGTAGATGCCCTGCACGTTGAACGCGAGGGTGGGATTGCCGTCGCCGTCGCGCACGTTGGTCACGGTGATGCTGGGCTTCAGGACGATGGCCTTCGACGTCGTGTTCGTCACCTGCACGGGCAGCGCGAACGCCTTGGAGAAGTCGCCCGCGAAGATGCCCTGCGCGATCTCGGGCGGGCACCGCGACAGGCTCGCACCCGGAAGCTTGCAGGCGACGCCGACGAGCACGACCGGCGGCGGCCCGGATGCCGCGAAGGCCGGCACGGATGCCGCGACGGCGACCGCGGGCACGCTCCATGCCATGGCCTTCGTCACGGTGCGGCGGGACACGCCGCGGGATTCTGGGTTCGCTGATGCGTCGGTCACGATGATCGCCTCCGGGTTCGGCGTCGTCACGGATGTCTCCTGCGCCGACGCACCACCGTCGGCGCAGCACCTCGACCAGTACCGAGGATGCCTCACCTTATCGAGAGGACTCGTCGCACGTCTACGTTTGTCGATCAGCGGCGTGTCGCCCGGGCTCGACCTCCAGAGACACCACCGTCACGCACCGCGGCGACGCGGTGATGACGAGTGCGACGCACGGCGGAACCGACCGTGCTCAACTACGGCGAGCCCGAGGGCCTCCAAGCCGGGCAGGGCAGCGCGCACCTGCGACGCTCCGAGGCCGGACCGCCGGACGAGCTCCTCCACGGTGCGCAGTGCGCGCGAGCCGAGGGCGTCGAGCGTGCGGAGCTCGTCGTGCGACAGCTCGCCGAGCACCGGCGGGGCGGTCGATCCGTTCGGCGCGTCGCCGGCGAGTTCGGCCATCTCGGCGGCATCCGACACGCAGACCGCGTCGTACTCGCGCAGCAGCCGGTGGCAACCGGCCGAGGCGGGACTCGTGACCGGGCCGGGCACTGCCCCGAGCGGACGCCCGAGCGCAGCCGCGTGGCCCGCGGTGTTCAGCGAGCCGGAGCGGCGGCCCGCCTCGAGCACGACTGTCGCGCCTGCGGCCGCGGCGATGAGCCTGTTGCGTTGCAGGAACCTCCACTTGGTCGGAGCAGCACCGCAGGGCACCTCGGAGGCGACCGCCCCGCGGGCGGCGATGTCGGCGAGCAACGAGTCGTGCGCGGCCGGATACGGGCGGTCGACGCCCCCGGCGAGGAACGCGATCGTCGTGCCGTCGGACGAGAGCGTCGCGCGGTGCGCCCGGGCGTCGATGCCGTACGCCGCGCCCGAGGCGATCGCGAAGCCGCGGTCGGCGAGGCCCGCGGCGGCCTGGGTCGTGACGTGCTCGCCGTACCCGGTCGCCGCACGGGCGCCGACGAGCGCGATCGAGCGACCGAGCGCGGCCAGTGCCTGGGGCGTGCCGCGCACCCAGAGACCCGGCGGGGCGTGCAGGCCGAGGTCGTCGAGCCCCGATGGCCACTCGGCGTCGCCGGGCAGCACGAGTCGTGCGCCGCTCCGGGACGCCTGCTCGACCGACCGCACGGCCGCGGGCAGGTCAAGGCGCGGCAGCCAGCGCCCGAGCGCACGGGCGACGACGGCCGGCTCGATCTCGGCACCCGCGTCCGCCGCGGCGCCGGCGAGCGCGTCGGCGGAGTCTCCGGCGAGGAGCGATTCGACGAGCCGCCGCGCGCCGAGCGCGTGCACGAGCGCGCCGGCCGCTCCGTCCCCCGGCTCGGCGATGACCATCACCGTTGCCGTGGCGAGCACGATCGTCGGGTCGTCGTCCCCGCGCACCGCGGGCATCCGCCCCGCCGCGGCGGCAAGAGCTCCTGCCCGGCTCACGCGGCGGCCGCCTCGCGGAGGGCGAGCGCGCGACCCACGTGCTCGCGGGCTGGACTCGTCGCGCCGTCGAGGTCGGCGAGCGTCCATGCCAGCCGGATCACGCGGTCGTACCCGCGCATCGTGATCCCGCCACGCTCGAGCGCCTGGTCGAGCCGCCGCGTCGCGGCAGGCGCGAGCCGCATGCCGCCGGGCGTGCGCAGCCATGGCCCCGGCACGCGGGCGTTGGTGCGCCATGGCGTCGCGGAGAGGCGCTCGGCCGCCGCGCCACGGGCCCCGGCGACCCGTCGGCGCGCTTCCGCCGTCGTGACGCCCGCACCCTGTTCGCGCAGGTCGGCGGCGGAGACGCGTCGCACCACCAGCCGGATGTCGACCCGGTCGAGCAGCGGCCCCGAGAGCCGGCCCAAGTAGCGGCGCCGGGTCAGGGGCGGGCACGTGCACCCGTCGCCCGGCGCGCCGTACTGGCCGCACGGGCACGGGTTCGACGCGAGCACGAGCTGGAACGAGGCCGGGAAGCGCGCGACGGCGTTCGACCGGTGGATCTCGATGACGCCCGACTCGAGCGGCTGGCGCAGGACGTCGAGCACGCGTGCCGGGAACTCGGGCGCCTCGTCGAGGAACAGCACGCCGTGCGCCGCACGGGTGACCGCGCCGGGTCGGATGACCCGCGAGCCGCCACCCGCCATGGCCGCGGAGCTCGCCGTGTGGTGCGGGCTCTCGAGCGGCGGCCGCGACGGCAGCACAGCGCCGACCGCGCGCCCGCCGAGGGAGCGGATCGACGCGACCTCGAGTGCCTGCTCGGGTGCGAGGTCCGGCAGCAGCGCGGGCAGCCGCGCGGCGAGCATCGTCTTGCCCGCCCCCGGGGGCCCGATCATCGAGAGGTGGTGGCCACCCGCGGCAGCGGCGACCAGTGCCTCGACGGCCTCGGCGTTGCCCGCCACGTCGGCCAGGTCGCCGGCATCCTCGAGCGACTCGGGCACCTGCTCGCGCAGGATCGGCTCCACCGCCCCTGCAGACCCGTCCACGGGTCCGCCATGCCACTCGACCGCCTCGCGCAGGCCCGCGACCGCGACCACGCGCACGCCCGCCACGAGCTCCGCCTCCTCGCGGTTGCCCACCGGCACCATGACCGTGTCGAACCCGGCGTTCCGGGCGGCGAGCACCGCGGGCAGCACGCCGTCGACCGGACGCAGCCGCCCGTCGAGGGCGAGCTCGCCCAGGTGCACCACGTGCTCGATCGATGCGCGGTCCACGCCGTCGGCCGCGCCGAGGCACGCGAGCGCGATGGCGAGGTCGAAGGACGAGCCGTGCTTCGGCAGCGTCGCGGGCGAGAGGTTCACGGTGAGCCGGCGTGCCGGCAGGGGGCATCCGGCATTGATCGCCGCCGACCGCACGCGCTCGCGCGCCTCCGACAGCGCGGTGTCTGCAAGCCCGATGATCACGAGCGCGGGAAGCTGCGCCGACAGGTCGGCCTCGACGTCGACGGGAGAGCCCGACAGCCCGAGCAGCGCCATCGCGCGGGTGCGTGCGACCGGCATCAGCCGACGCCCCGCACGTGCTCGATGTCGACCGCGCGACCCGGTGGCAGCAGCACCGAGACCGCGTCGATGCGAATCGACGACGACACCAACCGCGCCGACCGGCACCACGCCCCCGCGAGCATGCGCAGCCGCGCGAGCTTCTCGGACGTCACCGCCTCGAGCGGGTGCCCGAACGCCGTGCCCGACCGCGTCTTCACCTCGACGAACACCGTCTCGTCGCCGTCGCGGGCGACCAGGTCGATCTCCCCGCGCCGGCCGTGCCGCCAGTTGCGGTCGACCACCTCGTAGCCGAGCTCCTCCAGGTACGCCGCCGCGATCGTCTCGCCGCGCGCGCCCACCTCGTCCTTGCGTGCCATGCGCCACCTCCGAGGAGAGGCTGGCAGCGGGCATCCCCTCGCTTACGGCGGCACGGAAGGCGAGCGCGATCGGCAGCTCACGCGAGCCTGTGCAGGAGGCGATGAACGCCTACTCGTCGAGCGCGAGCTCCTTGGGCAGCTCGAAGTCGCGGCTCGCGAGCTCCTCGATGTTGACGTCCTTGAACGTGAGCACGCGCACCGACTTCACGAAGCGGTCGGCGCGGTAGACGTCCCAGACCCAGACGTCCTTCATCGTGAGCTCGAAGTAGAAGTCGTGCTCGGTGTCGCGGCGCACCAGTTCGACCTCGTTCGCGAGGTAGAAGCGGCGCTCGGTCTCGACCACGTACTGGAACTGCGACACGATGTCGCGATACTCGCGGTAGAGGGCAAGCTCGACCTCGCGGTCGTAGTCCTCGAACTCGTCTTCATCCATCGCGGTTCATCCTACGCCGAGGTCGAACAGCGGCGGCGCCTCCTCGGCACGTTCGGGATGCAGCCAGGTATGCCGGTGCAGCGCGTGCGGGCCGTGCTCGGCGATCGCGGCGAAGTGCGCGCGCGTCGAGTACCCCTTGTTCTCGTCCCAGCCGTAGTGCGGGGTCTCCTCGTGCGCCCGGCGCATGCCCGTGTCGCGGTGCACCTTGGCGATGACGGATGCCGCCGACACCGACGCGCAGTCGCGGTCGGCCTTGATGCGGGTGATGACCCGCGCCCGGCGCGCGATGTGCGCGCTCAGCCAGTCGTGGTTGCCGTCGAGCAGCAGCGGCGCGCCGAGGGGCAGGTCGACGGATGCCTCGAGCGCGGCGTACGCCCGCGAGCCGGCGAGCCCCAGGCAGGCCATGATGCCGAGCTCGTCGATCTCGCTCGCGCTCGCCTCGCCGACCGCCGAGGCGGCGACCCACCTCGCCGCGCGCGGCGCGAGCAGGTCGCGCCGGGGCTCGGGCAGCAGCTTCGAGTCGCGCAGGCCCGCGGGCATCCGCTTCGTCTCGGCGTCGACGACCACGATCCCGACCGTGACCGGCCCGGCGAGCGCGCCGCGCCCGACCTCGTCGCACGCGAGCACCAGTGGCGCGCCGTCGGCGAGCAGGCCGCGCTCCAGCGTCATCGTGGGCGCCTTGCCTGCTGCCATCGGGTCACTCCGGGTCGGGGATGCCTGCGAAGACCTCAGGATAGTCGCCGATCCACGACCAGCGTGCGACCGGCCAGCTGATGACGAAGGCGCGGCCGACGAGGTTCTCGACCGGCACGAACCCCTCGCCGGGCGTGTCCCGGTTGTACCGCGAGTCCTTCGAGTTGTAGCGGTTGTCGCCCATGACCCAGAGCGCGTCGGCGGGCACCTCGACCGAGAAGTCGTCGCCCGACGCCTCGGTCTCCCCCTCGGGCAGCGTGATGTACGGCTCGTCGATCGGCACGCCGTTCACGCTCACCTGGCCGAGCGGGTTGCAGCACTCGACGTGGTCGCCGGGCAGGCCGATGACGCGCTTGATGAGGTGGTCGTTGCTGTCGGAGGCGGAGAGCCCGACGAGCGAGAAGAACCAGTCGATCGCCGCGACGAGCGGCGGCTGCTCCGGTTCGGGGCGGGCCGTGAGCCAGCCGCCCGGGTCCTCGAACACGACCACGTCGCCGCGCGAGAGCGGCATCAGGTCGGGGACCAGTTCGTTGACGATGATGCGGTCGTCGACCAGGAGCGTCTGCTCCATCGACTGCGACGGGATGTAGAACGACCGGATCAGGTAGGTCTTGATGAGGAACGAGACCAGCACCGCGACCACGAAGATGACGAGGAGGTCGCGCAGGAACAGCAGTGCTCCGCGGCGTCGTCGCCCTCGTGCCTCGTCCGCGCGTGCGGCGGCGTCGATGTCTTCAGTCATTCACCACCCGAGCTCCCCGTCCCAGTCTAGGGTCGGGGAGCTCGGCCGATCGTGCCCCGAACGGGGCGACGGTTCAGGACTCGCGCTTCTCGCGGATCTTCGCCTTCTTGCCGCGGAGGTTGCGGAGGTAGTACAGCTTCGCGCGGCGCACGTCGCCGCGGGTGACGACCTCGATGTGGTCGATGATCGGCGAGTGCACCGGGAAGGTGCGCTCGACGCCGACCTGGAAGCTCACCTTGCGGACCGTGAAGGTCTCGCGGACGCCCTCGCCCGAACGGCCGAGCACGACGCCCTGGAAGACCTGGATGCGCGAGCGGTTGCCCTCGACGATGTTGACGTGCACCTTGACGGTGTCGCCCGGGCGGAACTCGGGGATGTCGGAGCGGAGGCTGGCCGCGTCGACGGAATCGAGGATGTGCATGATGAGTCGCTCTCTGTGCCCGCCACCGGTCGAACACGGTTGATGAAATGGAAGTGAATGGTGCCGCCTCGCCGGGCGCCATCGCGCCCTGCGCACTCCCCGGAGGCAGAGTCGTGCGGCAGCACAATCGACCATTCTGCCATGCGGCGCCCGGTTCGGCAAAGCGGATGCCTCGGGCGGCACGCGGCTACGAGGGGTCGCGCACCTCGTGCACGATGATGACGTCGCCGTCGTCGGGGCCGCGCCTCGGGCCCTGACCCGCCTGCGGCGGCCGCGTGCCCGCCTGCGGCGGCATCTGCGCCTGTCGCTCGAACTCGGCGAAGGTGGCCTGGGCGCGGCGCGCGCTGTCGCGCAGCAGCTGCCACACGGCCGACCAGAACGCGGCGAGGGCGAGCAGCACGGCGAACACCGCGAAGGTGCCCGCAGCGGGACCGGAGAACCCGACGCCGATCAGCGCGAGGTGCCAGGCGGTCATGATGCCGACGTCGATCCACGAGACGGCCCGCTCCTGGCGAGCCGTCGCGCGCGCCGCGGTGATCCCGGCGACGACGATCAGCGAGAGGAAGGACGCGGGCGCGGCGATGAGCAGGCCGAGGATGCCCCACGCGCTCTCGCCCCAGATGCCCCAGCCGACGAAGAGCCAGGCGGGCAGGACGAACGCGGCGATGAACTGCCAGCGGTAGAAGATCCTCCGGAGGAGCATGGATCCAGCGTAACGGCCGCCGCTGGGCGTGCGCTCGGCGTTCGCCCAGCGCGCACGCGACAGAATGGAGTCGGGAAGGGAGTGTCGTGATCGAACTGAGGACACCGGCGGAGATCGAGCAGATGCGGCCGGCGGGCCGCTTCGTGGCATCCGTGATCGAGGCGATGCTCGACAGGGCCGCGGTCGGCGTGAACCTGCTGGAGCTCGACGCGCTCGCGCACGAGATGATCCGGAAGGCCGGCGCGGAGTCGTGCTACATCGACTACCACCCGTCGTTCGGCGCGAGCCCGTTCGGCAAGGTGCTCTGCACCTCGGTCAACGACGCCGTGCTGCACGGACTCCCCCGCGACTACCGGCTGCGCGACGGCGACCTGCTGAGCGTCGACTTCGCGGCATCCGTCGACGGCTGGGTCTCCGACTCCGCGGCGTCGATCGTGGTCGGCACCCCGCGCGACGAGGACCTGCGCCTCATCGACACCACCCGTCGCGCGCTCGACGCCGGTATCGCCGCGGCCACCGTGGGCAACCGCATCGGCGACATCTCCGCGGCGATCGCCGAGATCGCGCGCGCCGAGGGCTACGCGATCAACACCGACTTCGGCGGCCACGGCGTCGGGCGCACCATGCACGGCGACCCGCACGTGCCGAACGACGGCCGCGCCCACCGGGGCCTGCCGCTGAAGCCCGGCCTCGTGATCGCGATCGAGCCGTGGTTCCTCGAGACGACCGACCGCATCTTCACCGACCCCGACGGCTGGACGCTGCGCAGCGCCGACGGCTCGCGCGGCGCGCACTCGGAGCACACCATCGCGGTGACCGAGAGCGGCCCGATCGTGCTGACGGCCCGCGACTGACGCTCCCGTCGACCCGCGCCGACGGCGGCCGCCCGGCGTTCAGCGGGCCTTGCCCGACTCCCGCACGAGCACGGTCGCGTCGTCGTACCGGTCGAGCACCAGGTCGACCAGCTCGGATGCCACGGGCTCGCCGGGCACGATGAGCGGCGGCGCCACCACGTCGGCGCCCGCGGTCGCGACGGCGTCGTTGAAGTGCCCCGGCGCGAGCAGGTAGGTCGACACGACCACGCGCGAGCCGGCGTGGACCTCGCGGACCATCTCGATGGCGTCGTGCAGGCGCGGCATCGCGGCCGCGATGAACCCGACCGTGACCGGCCGGCCGAGCCGTGCGGCGAGCAGCCGCCCGGTCTCGAAGCACTCGCGCACGGCCTTGGGGTCGTTCGAGCCGGCCGCCGCGAGCACCGCGGAGTCGCCCTGCCGGAGCCCGGCGGCCTCGAGCCGGGCGGCGAGCACGTCGATGAGGCGCGAGTCGGGTCCGAGCGTCGCGGCCATGGCGACCTCGCTCGACTCGACCTGGTCGAGCCCCGCGGCGAGGCCGGTGCGCACGTGGTACCCGGCCGACAGCACGAGCGGCACGATCACCGCGTCGGGCGCGTGCACGCTGCGCGCGACCGCCGAGGCCACGTCGGTGTGCTGGGCGTCGACGAAGCCGATGCCCACGTCGAGGTCGCCGCGCGCGCTCGCGACCGCGTCGACGAGGCCGATGATGGCGGCCCGGTTGTCGGGCGACGGCGAGCCGTGGGTCACCGCGAGGAGCGTCAGCGGAGGGGTGTCGCCGTCGGAGTCGATCGCCTTCGCCGACTCCGCCTCGACCATCCCCGGCCCCGCCTTCCCGTCACCTGCGCGTGCTCTCGCGCGTCTCGAAACTATGAAAGGCGTGTTTCGCGCTGAGCACTCGGATGTTTCGGGCGCGTGAATCCTCCCCCGGTCGGGGGGTGCCGGGCGGCCCCGCCGGCGCGTCCGCGATCAGGCGTCGTCGTCGCCGAGGAGGTCGGGGCGGACCCGCCGCGTGCGCTCGATGCGCTGCTCGTGGCGCCAGGCCGCGACGGCGCCGTGGTTGCCGCTGCGGAGCACGTCGGGCACCTCGAGCCCGCGCCAGACCTGCGGCTTCGTGTAGCTCGGGTACTCGAGCAGGCCGTCCTCGTGCGACTCCTCGACGAGGCTCTCGGGGTTGCCGACCACGCCCGGCACGAGCCGGCCCACGGCCTCGATCATCGCCATGGCGGCGACCTCGCCCCCGTTCAGCACGTAGTCGCCGAGGCTCAGCAGCCGCACCGGCATCCGCTCCTCGTAGTGGTCGACCACCCGCTGGTCGATGCCCTCGTAGCGCCCGCAGGCGAACACCAGGTGGTCGAGCTGCGCCAGCTCGGCGGCGATCGCCTGGGTGAACGGCTCGCCCGCCGGCGAGGGGACGATGAGGGTCGGCACCGTCTCGCCCGCACCCTCTGCCTCGTCGAGGATGCCGTCGAGCGCCTCGCCCCACGGTTCGGGCTTCATGACCATGCCCGCTCCCCCGCCGTACGGGGTGTCGTCGACCGTGCGGTGGCGGTCGTGTGCGTGGTCGCGCAGGTCGTGCGCACGCACGTCGAGCAGGCCCGCGGTGCGCGCCCTGCCGAGCAGCGACACGTCGAGCACCCGGAAGAACTCGGGGAAGATCGTGACGATGTCGATCCGCATCGGCCGCTCCTAGTCGGTGGCGTCGGGCTGCGCCTCGGGCTGCGCCTCGGGCTGCGCCTCGGGCAGCTCCTCGAGCAGTCCCGGCGGCGGGGTCACCGTCACGGTGCCCGCCTCGACGTCGACCTCGGGCACGATCGCCGACACGAACGGCACCATCACCTCGCGGCCGCCGACCGAGATCACGAGCAGGTCCTGGGCGGGCAGGTGGTCGACGTGCTTGACCGTGCCGATGCGCTCGCCGTCGCGCACGACGGCGAGGCCGACGAGCTGGTGGTCGTACCAGGCGTCGTCCTCGGGTTCCTCGTCGGCGTCGTCCTGGTCGACCCAGAGGATCGCCTTGATGAGGGTCTCGGCCGCGGTGCGGTCCGCGACGCCCTCGAAGAACCCGACCGGATGCCCGTTGTACCAGCGCAGCTCGGTGAGCGTGAGGTGCTTGCCGTGCCACGGGCTCGACGTCGGCACCTGCAGCGAGAACTGCGCGCCGGGAACGAACCGTCGCTCGGGGTCGTCGGTGTAGAGCTCGAGCTTGATGGCGCCCTTGAGACCGTGCGCCTTGGTCAGCCGACCGACGCGCAGCTGGGTGCGCGGCGTGGAGGCCACGTCAGCGGTCGGTGTCGACGACGTCGACGCGCACGCGTCGGCCGTCGGCGAGGGCGGTCACGAGCGTGCGCAGGGCCTTGGCCGTGCGACCGGCGCGGCCGATGACCCGGCCGAGGTCCTCGGGGTTCACGTGGACCTCGAGGACCTCCCCGCGCGTCGACGAGGCGGTCACGACGCGAACGTCGTCGGGGTGATCGACGATCCCCTTGACCAGGTGTTCGAGCGCGGGTGCCAGCACGGGCCTAGGCCTCGTCCGCAGCGGCCTCGTCGGCCGACTCGGCCTTCTCGGCGGGCTTCTCGGTCTTGGGCTTCAGGACCGTCTTCTTCGACTCGTCGGCCACGTAGGCGGCCTTCGGCTCGGCGGTCTTGACGGTGCTCTTGGCACCCTTCTCACCCTTGAAGGTGCCCCAGTCGCCGGTGAGCTTCAGGATGGCGAGCACCTGCGGGGTCGGCTGCGCGCCGACGCCCAGCCAGTACTGCGCGCGCTCGGAGTCGACCTCGATGAACGAGGGCTCCTCGGTGGGGTGGTACTTGCCGATCTCCTCGATCACGCGACCATCGCGCTTGGTGCGCGAGTCGGCGACGACGATGCGGTAGTACGGCGCCCGGATCTTCCCCAGGCGCTTCAGACGGATCTTGACAGCCACGATTCTCCCGTGTGTGTTGTAGTGAGACGAACTGACAGCCGTGAGCGTGGGGTGCACACTCGGCGGAAGCTCTGATTCGTTCCGGGCGCCGGATAGAGGGTCGGGCGCGCTGGAACTCGACGAACCATTCTTGCAGATTTCGGCGCGATTCGTGAATCGGCGACGGATGCACCGGGGGGCGTGACCGACGGGCGCGGGCGTGCGACGATGTCTCCAGCGCGGCCGCCGTGGGGCGGCCCGGGAGGAGCGCCGGCCCGCACATGGAGAGCCGCAACGACAGGCCACCCCCGATCCCGTTCGCGGACTCGGCCCGGTCGACCGTGGGCATCGAGTGGGAGGTGGCCATCGTCGACCGCCTGACGGGCGAGCTCGCGCCCGTCGGCGACCGCGTGCTCGGCGTGCTCGCGGAGCGTGCGGACGACCCCGTCGCGGCCCGCATCACGGCCGAGCTGCTGCGCAACACCGTCGAGCTCGTCACGGGCGTGCACGAGCGCGTGGCCGACGCCGTCGCCGACCTCGAGCAGCAGCTCGGGCTCGTGCGCCGCATCATCGACCAGCTCGGCGAGTACGAGGTCATCTGCGCCGGGTCGCACCCCTTCGGGCGCTGGTTCCAGCAGGCCGTGACCGACAAGCCGAGGTACCACAAGCTCATCGAGCGCACCCAGTGGTGGGGCCGCAACATGATGATCTGGGGCATCCACGTGCACGTCGGCATCGAGGACCGCGACAAGGCCCTGCCGATCATGGACGGCCTCATGCGCTACATCCCGCACCTCCAGGCCCTCTCCGCGTCGAGCCCGTACTGGGCCGGGGTCGAGACCGGGTACGCGTCCAACCGCGCGCTCATGTTCCAGCAGCTGCCGACGGCCGGCCTGCCGTACCCGCTGCCCGACTGGGAGGCGTACGAGCGGCACGTCGACGACCTGATGCGCACCGGCATCATCGAGGAGCAGACCGAGGTGCGCTGGGACATCCGCCCGTCCGCACGCTGGGGCACCGTCGAGGTGCGCGTCTGCGACGGCGTGTCGACGTCGGCCGAGATCGCCTCCATCGCCGCGCTCGTGCAGTGCCTGGTGGAGTGGATGAGCACGCGGCTCGACGAGGGCGAGACGCTGCCCGTGCTGCAGCCCTGGTACATCCGCGAGAACAAGTGGCGGGCGGCGCGCTACGGCATGGACGCCGAGGCGATCATCGACATCGCGGGCACGCAGCGCCCGGTGGCGGACGACATCGCCGAGCTCGTCACCGTGCTGGAGCCGTTCTCGCGCCGGCTCGGCTGCGCCGAGGAGCTGCAGGGCGTGCGCACCATGCTGGAGCACGGTGCGAGCTACCAGCGCCAGCTGCGCGCGGCGGCGGAGGCCGACGACGACCTCACGGCGGTCGTGCGGCACCTCGCCCGCGAGCTGCGCGAGGGCGTCGCCGGCCAGCAGTGAGCGCCGGCCCGGGCCGCGCCGGTCAGCCGGGGATGCGGCGCGTGCGGATGAGCTCGGCGTACCAGAGCGCGCTGTCCTTGGGGATGCGCTCGAGCGTCTCGTAGTCGACGCGCACGATGCCGAAGCGCTTGGAGTAGCCGTATCCCCACTCGAAGTTGTCCATGAGCGACCACACCTGGTAGCCGCGCAGGTCGACCCCGCGGGCCATGGCGCGATGCGCCGCCGTGAAGTGCCGGCGCAGGTAGTCGATGCGTTCGGCGTCGTGCACGCGCGGTCCGTCGCCGCCGTCGACGACCTCGTCGTCGAACGCCGCGCCGTTCTCGGTGACCATGAGCGGGGTGTCCGGGAACTGCTCGTGCAGCGAGACCAGCAGGTCCTCGAGGCCCGACGGGTCGATGTTCCAGCCCATCGCCGTGTACGGGCCGGGCTGCTGGAGGAACTCGACCCCGTCCGCACCGGGCCAGGCGGTGCCGCCCATGTCCTTGTGGCCGTCGGCGACGACCTTCTCGCCGCTGCCGTCCCACATGCGCACGGTGACGGTCGAGTAGTAGTTCACGCCGATGAGGTCGACGGGCTGGTGGATGAGCTCGAGGTCGCCGTCGTGCACGAACGACCAGTCCGTCACCGCGGCCGTGTCCTCCATCACGTCGGCCGGGTAGGTGCCGCGCAGCATCGGGTCGAGGAACACCCGGTTCGCGAGGCCCTCGATGCGCCGGGCCGCCTCGGCCCCGGTCGGGCCGTCGGGTCGCACGACGTGCAGGTTCAGCGTGATCGAGAACTCCGGGTCGTTCGTCACGACCTCCCGGAGGGCCCGCACGGCCAGGCCGTGCGCGAGGTTCAGGTGGTGCACCGCCGCGAGCGCCTCCGCGCCGTCGGTGTGCCCCGGTGCGTGCGCGCCCGAACCGTAGCCCAGGTACGCCGAGCACCACGGCTCGTTCAGCGTGGTCCACACGGACACCCGGTCGCCGAGCCGCTCGCCGACGATGCGCGCGTACTCGGCGAAGGCGAACGAGGTGTCTCGGCTCGTCCAGCCGCCGGCGTCCTCGAGGGCCTGCGGCAGGTCCCAGTGGTAGAGGGTCGCGATCGGGCGGATGCCGCGGGCGAGCAGCCCGTCCACGAGCCGGTCGTAGAACGCCAGGCCCGCCTCGTTCGCCTCGCCCGTGCCCGTCGGCTGGATGCGCGGCCAGGCGATCGAGAACCGGTACGACTCGAGGCCGAGCCGCTGCATCAGGTCGAGGTCCTCCTCGACCCGGTGGTAGTGGTCGCAGGCGACGTCGCCGGTGTCGCCGTTCCAGACCTTGCCCGGAGTGTGACTGAACGTGTCCCAGATCGACGGCCCGCGGCCGTCCTCGGCCACCGCGCCCTCGATCTGGTACGACGCCGTCGCCGAGCCGAACACGAAGTCGCGGCCGAAGTCGAGTCCGCTGTCGCGGTAGTCGGCGCTCTGCATGGTCATCTGATGCCCCCCCTCGTTGCGAGCGACTCCCCCGGAGCCCACCCTAGGCCGGTGGCCCGGCCGCGTCATCCGGTCGCGGGTCAGCCGCGGCCGAGGAACTTCTGCAGGGCCTGCAGCTCCTCCTCCGACGGCGCACCCTTCGCTCCACCGCCGCCGAGGCCGAAGCCCGAGCCCGCGGCCGCACCCGACGGGGCGACCGAGCGGCCCTCCGCCAGCGCGGCGTTCTCGGCGGCGCGCTTGGCCGGGTTGCCCGAGCGCGAGCCCTGCGGCTTCTTGCCGCCCTTCTTGCGCTTGCCCTGGCCGTGGCCGCCGCCGCCCGGCATGGGCCCCATGCCGGGGATCTGCGGCGTGCCGCCGCGCGCGACGGTCTTCATCATCTTCGCGGCCTGCTCGAAGCGCTGCACGAGCTGGTTCACGTCGGTGACGGTCATGCCCGAGCCCTTCGCGATGCGGAGGCGCCGCGAGCCGTTCAGCAGCTTCGGGTTGGTGCGCTCGGCCGGCGTCATGGACTGGATGATGGCCTCGGTGTGCACGATCTCGCGCTCGTCGAAGTCGTCGAGCTGCTGCTTCATCGAGCCCATGCCGGGCAGCATGCCCATCATCTTCTTGATGTTGCCAGCGCCGCGCAGCTGCTGCATCTGCTTCAGGAAGTCGTCGAGCGTGAACTGCTCGCTCGCGATCTTCTCGGCGACCTTCGCCGCCTCCTCCTCGTCGAAGGCCTGCTGGGCCTGCTCGATGAGGGTGAGGATGTCGCCGAGGTCGAGGATGCGGCTCGCCATGCGGTCGGGGTGGAACGGCTCGAAGTCGTCGAGCCCCTCGCCCGTGGACGCGAAGATGATGGGGCGGCCCGTGACGGATGCCACGGAGAGCGCGGCACCGCCGCGCGCGTCGCCGTCGAGCTTCGACAACACCACGCCCGTGAAGTCGACGCCCTCCTGGAACGCCTTCGCGGTCGCGACCGCGTCCTGGCCGATCATCGCGTCGATGACGAACAGCACCTCGTCGGGGTTCGTCGCCTTCCGGATGTTCGCGGCCTGCTTCATGAGCTCCGCGTCGACGCCGAGGCGACCCGCGGTGTCGATGATGACGGTGTCGTGCTGGGCGCGGGTGGCCTGCGCCACGGCGTCCTTCGCGACCTTGACCGGGTCGCCGACGCCGTTGCCCGGCTCGGGCGCGTAGACCGTGACGCCGGCCTGCTCGCCGACGACCTGGAGCTGGTTCACGGCGTTCGGCCGCTGGAGGTCGGCGGCCACGAGCATCGGGGTGTGGCCGTCCTTCTTGAGCCACTTCGCGAGCTTGCCCGCGAGGGTGGTCTTTCCGGCGCCCTGGAGGCCGGCGAGCATGATGACGGTCGGCGGGGTCTTCGCGAACTCCAGGCGCCGCTGCTGGCCGCCGAGGATGCCGACGAGCTCCTCGTTGACGATCTGCACGACCTGCTGGGCGGGGTTCAGCGCGCGGCTGACCTCGTCGCCGAGCGCGCGCTCGCGCACCGTCTGGGTGAACTCCTTGACGACGGGCAGCGCCACGTCGGCCTCGAGCAGGGCGCGCCGGATCTCGCGGACGGTGCCGTCGACGTCGGACGCGGACAGCTTGCCCTTGGTGCGGAGGTTCTTGAACGTCTCGGCAAGACGGTCGGACAGGGTTCCGAAGGTAGCCATGGTGGCTGCAAGTCTACGCGAGGCATCCGCCCGCCCCGCGCCCCGGGGTCAGCCCTCGTACTGCACGTCCACGACGTCGGAGTCGCGGTCCACGGAGGCGATGAGGCGCGCGTCGGACTCGTCGGCGGCGAACGAGTACTCGAACACCGCGAACGCCTCGTCCTCGCCGCCGTTCGCCGGCCGGAACTCGACCCGCTCCAGCACGAGCGAGCGCAGGATGTCGATCTCGCGGTCGCCCGACTCGCGGGCGATCGCGTCCTCGATGTCCTCGGGCTCGAGCGCCTCCTGCACGTCGGCGAGGAACTGCGCGGTCGGCGTCGACGGCCGCGCCAGCTCGGCGACGAACGCCTCGCGCACGTCGGCGTCGAGGTCCTCGATGCCGCTCACCATGCCGGCCGCGACGTCGAGCGACTCCTCGGAGAGCTCGTCGCCGTCGGCCTGGAGCACGACCTCGACCGACTGGTCGCCGCAGTCGACGACCTCGGACCAGTAGGACCCGCCGTCACCGCCGACGACGCCGAAGTACTCGTGCTCGATGGACATCGCACCCCCTCGTTCCGACGCTACTCCCCGATGAGGTTCTGCGCGAAGACGTGCGGGGTGAAACCGGTGAGGTCGTTGATGCCCTCGCCCTGGCCGATGAGCTTGATCGGCAGCCCCGTGCGGTCCTGCACGTTCAGCACGAATCCGCCCTTCGCCGAGCCGTCGAGCTTGGTGATCACGAGGCCGGTGACGCCCGCGTGCTCGATGAACGCCTGCGCCTGGGCGAGCCCGTTCTGGCCGGTGGTCGCGTCCAGCACCAGCAGCACCTCGGCGACCGGGGCCTGCTTCTCGACCACCCGGCGCACCTTCGCGAGCTCGTCCATGAGCCCGCCCTTGGTCTGCAGGCGCCCGGCGGTGTCGATCAGCACGATCTCGATGCCGTCGCGCTTCGCACGCTCGACGGTCTGGAACGCGACCGCCGCCGGGTCCTGCCCCTCGCGCTCGGGTCGCACGACCTCGGCGCCGGCGCGCTCGGCCCAGGTCGCGAGCTGGTCGACCGCGGCGGCGCGGAAGGTGTCGGCGGCGCCGACGACCACGCTCCGCCCGTAGGTGGCGAGGAACCGGGCGAACTTGCCGATCGTCGTGGTCTTGCCCACGCCGTTCACGCCGACGACGAGCACGACGGCGGGGCGCTCGCTGAGGCGCAGCGTCGGGTCGTACTTCGACAGGCGCTCCTCGATGACCTCGCGGAGCATCCGCTGCACGTCCCGCGGGTCGGTCGTGCGGAACCGCTCGACCTCGCCCTGGAGGTGCTCGACGATCTCCTCGGTCAGGTCGGGGCCGAAGTCGGCCGTGATGAGCGCCGTCTCGAGGTCGTCCCACGTGTCCTCGTCGATGACCCTCGCCTGGAAGACGTTCCGGAGACGTGCGCCGAGCGACCAGGATGCGCGTTCTGCCATGGCGACCAGCCTACGGTCTCCCGAGCGTCGCTCAGGCGCTCGCGCGCTCCTCGCGCACGCGCTGGCCGACGACGGCCGAGACGCCGTCCTGCCGCATCGAGACGCCGTAGAGCGCGTCGGCGATCTCCATGGTGCGCTTCTGGTGCGTGATGACGATGAGCTGGCTGTCGTCTCGCAGCTCCTCGATGACCGTGAGCAGGCGACCGAGGTTGGCGTCGTCGAGCGCCGCCTCGACCTCGTCGAGGATGTAGAACGGGCTGGGGCGCGCCTTGAAGATCGCGATCAGCAGCGCCACCGCGGCGAGCGAGCGCTCGCCGCCGGAGAGCAGCGAGAGCCGCTCGATCTTCTTGCCCGCGGGCTTCACGGAGACCTCGATGCCGCTCGCGAGCAGGTCGTCGGGGTCGGTCAGCGAGATGCTGCCGGTGCCGCCCGGGAAGAGCACCGGGAAGACCTCGCCGAACGCCGCCCGGGTGTCCTCGAACGCGGCCTCGAAGATCGAGACCATCTTGCGGTCGATCTCCTCGATGATCGTGATGAGGTCGCCCCGCGTCTTCGTCAGGTCGGCGAGCTGCTCGGTGAGGAACGCGTGCCGCTGCTCGAGCGCGGCGAACTCCTCGAGCGCGAGGGGGTTCACCCGGCCGAGCTGGGCGAGCATGCGCTCGGCGCCCTTCAGCCGGCGCTGCTGCACGGCGCGGTCGAACGGGGCGTCCTCGCCGTCCTCCTCGTCGCTCGGCACGGGCTGGTCGGGCCCGTACTCGTCGACCAGCACGTCCTCGGCCAGGCCGAGCTCGGACTGCGCGCGCTCGAGCAGCGACGAGACGTGCAGCTTCTTCTCGTAGATCTGCAGCTCGAGGCCGTGCACGTCCTCGGTGATCGAGTGCAGGCGCTCGCGCACGCCCGCCTCGTCGCGGCGCAGGGCGTTGAGCTCCTCGTTCTGGCCCCGCCGCTCGTCCTCGGCCCGCGCGAGGCGGATGCGCGCCTCCGAGACGGACGCGTCGACCGACGAGAGCACCGCGGGCAGCGCGTCGGCGACCCTGCGCGCCGCATCGAACTGGCGGCGTCGGATGACCGCCCGGCGGGCCGCCTCCTCGGCCGCGCGCCGCTCGGCCTCGCGCCGACGCTCGAGCGAGGCGATGCGCGCCTGCTCGCTGCGCACGCGCTCGCGCGCGGTCTCGAGCGCCAGGCGGGCCTCGACCTCTCCCTCGCGCGCCGTCTCGAGCGCGGCGGCGCCCGCGTCCCGCGCCGTGAGGTCGAGCACCGGCCGCGGCGTCGCGCGGGCCTGCTCGAGCGCCGCCTTCGCCTCGGCCGACGCCGTCTCGGCCTCGGCCACGCGCTCCGCGGCCGTGCGCGCCGACTCCGCGAGGCGCTCGGTCTCGGCGGTCGCCGCGTCGGCGGTGACCCGGGCGCGGTTGAGCTGCTCGGTCTGCGCGGCGAGCTGCGCGTCGTACTCGCGCAGCGCGGTGAGCGCCTGCGCGGACTGCTGCTTCGCGGCCTGGTGCGCCGTGCGCTGCTCGGCGAGCTCGAACCTCCGCGTCTCGAGCTCGGAGCGCACCTCGCCGAGCCGCGCGTCGGCGGCGTCGCGCTCGGCGATGAGCTCGATGCGGCTGCGCCCCTCGCCGGAGCCGCCGCGGATCACGTAGCGGCCGAGCACGTCGCCGTCACGCGTGACGACGGTCACGTCGTCGGCGTCGAGCGCACCCGCCGCGGCGCGCGCGGCCGCCACGTCGTCGGCGATGACGGTGCGGGCGAGCAGCGCGGCGACCCCCTGGGGGGCGGTGACGACGGATGCCGCGGGCGTGAGCCCGTCGGCGTCGATCGGTGCCGCCTCGGACGCGGTCTCCGCGATCGCGAGCTCGACGCGGCCGAGATCGTGCGCCCGCGCGTGCGCCAGCGCGTCGAGCGCCGCGTCGCGGTCGTCGACGAGCACCGCGTCGGTGAGCGTGCCGAGCGCCGCGGCGATCGCCGCCTCGAAGCCCGGCTGCACCTGGACGTGCTCGGCGAGGAGCCCGCGCACGCCGGCGCGGCCCGCGGCGACGAGCGCGGCCGAGCCGTCGCGCTGGTCGAGCGCCAGCGACAGCGCGCCGACCTTCGCGGTCAGCGCGTCGCGCTCTCGCTCGCGCTCGTGCAGCGCCTCGCGGATGCGCTCGATCTCGCCCTCCGCCTCGAACACGGCGGCCTGCGCGAGCTCGTACGCCTCGTCGAGGTCGGTCTCGCCGTCCTGGCTGAGCGAGGCGGTGGACTCGAGCTCGGCGAGGGCGTTCGCCGCTGCGGTCGCACGGTCGGACGCCGCAGCGAGCGCGTTCTCCTGTCGCAGCACCTCGCCGCGCACGGTCGCGAGGCGGGAGGCGGCCGTGTCGGCGCGACCGGAGAGGGCCGCGAGCTCGAGGTCGTAGCGCGACACCGCGGCGCTCTGCGCGGCGACGTCCTCGTCGGTGGCGTCGAGGGCCCGGCGTGCGGCGACCGTCGCCTGCTGTGCCTGCTCGAGCCCCGCCACGGCGCTCGCCACGGCCTCCTGGACGCGTTCGAGCTCGGCTCGGGCCTCGTCGATGGCCGACTGCGAGACGGTGGGTGCCGCATCCGGCTCGTCGGCATCGCGACCGAGCAGCGCGAGCCGCTGGTTCGCGAGGGTGTGCAGTCCGCGCAGGCGCTCCTGCGCCTGTTCGAGGCCGAACTCCACGCGCCTGGCGTCGTCGACCGCGACCGACTGCTGCGCCTGCTCGAGGCGCGCGACGCGGGCCTGGCGCTGCTCGAGCTGGTCCTGCAGCACGAGGCGCTCCGAGTGCCGCTCGGCCTCCGTTCGGGAGTGCGCGTCGAGCGTGCGGCGCAGGCCCACGACCTCGTCGGCGAGCAGCCGGGCACGCGCATCGCGCACGACCGCCGCGATCGACTGCGCCTGGCGCGCGACCTCGGCCTGGCGCCCGAGCGGCTTCAGCTGCCGGCGGATCTCGCCCGCGAGGTCGGAGAGGCGGGTGAGGTTGGTCTCCATCGCGTCGAGCTTGCGGAGCGTCTTCTCCTTGCGCCGACGGTGCTTCAGGATGCCCGCGGCCTCCTCGATGAAGCCGCGGCGGTCGTCGGCGCTCGCGTGCAGCACGTTGTCGAGCTGGCCCTGGCCGACGATGACGTGCATCTCCCGGCCGAGGCCCGAGTCGCTGAGGAGCTCCTGCACGTCGAGCAGGCGGCACGCCTCGCCGTTGATGGCGTACTCGCTCGTGCCGTTGCGGAAGAGCGTGCGGCTGATCTGCACCTCGGTGTACTCGATCGGCAGCGCGCCGTCGGTGTTGTCGATGGTGAGGGCCACCTCGGCGCGCCCGAGCGGCCCGCGGCTCGAGGTGCCGGCGAAGATGACGTCCTCCATCTTGCCGCCGCGGAGGGTCTTGGCGCCCTGCTCGCCCATGACCCAGGCGAGGGCGTCGACCACGTTCGACTTGCCGGAGCCGTTCGGGCCGACGACGCACGTGACGCCCGGCTCGAACGCGAAGACGGTGGGCTGTGCGAAGGACTTGAACCCCTTGAGGGTCAGGCTCTTCAGGTACACGTGGTTCCCCCGTTGACGAACGGCGACCCGACCGGCCCGCGGATCGCCCGCGACTACGGTACCGGACTCTTCCCCGCGATCCGCGCAGGCGGTAGGCTCGTCGGCTGCGCACTCGCGCGGCGGATCGGGGGGCGCGACGATGCGCATCGAACGGGTGCACGTGCCCGAACGCCTGGGCACTGCCGGCGCACGCCGCTTCGAGCGGTACGTGGACCTCATGCGCGAGGTCGAGACGGGGCTCTGGGGCAACGACGACCTCACCACGGACGCGCGCACCGCGCTTCCGCGCTACCGGTCGGAGTACGTGCGGCGCGTGCCGCTGCTCGCCCTCGACGGCGACGACGCCATCGGCGCCGCCGTGGTGGAGTGGGAGCCGGGCGAGGACGCCGAGACCGCGATCCTGTACGGCGTCGTGCCGGCGGCGCGGCGACGCCTCGGCATCGGGTCGTGGCTGCTCGCCGAGTGCGAGCGGATCGCGCTGGATGCGGGCCGCCGGGTGCTCATCAGCTGGAGCGACCACCCCGCCGCCACGCTCGAGGTGGACGGCCCGCGCCTCGCGGCATCCGTCGGCGACGCGGTCGTGCCCGCCGCCGACCCGCGCGCGGCCTTCTTCACCCGCCACGGCTATGCGCTCGGGCAGGTCGAGCGCATGAGCGTGCTCGACGTCGGGGCCGGCGACGTGCCGGAACCGGAGCCCGCCCCGGGGTACCGCCTGGTCACGTGGTCGGCGCACGCGCCCGACGAGCTCGTCGACGCGTACGCCGCGGCGAAGACCCGCATGGCGCTCGACGTGCCGGCAGCGGACCTCACGATCGACCCCGAGCACTGGGATGCCGACCGGGTGCGCACCTTCGAGGGGCAGCGCGCCGAGAGCGGCGACGGGCTGCTGGTCGCGGCCGCGGTGGCCGAGGACGGCACGGTCGCCGGGTACACCGAGCTCGAGCTGCCGCACGACAAGTCCTGCGCCTACCAGGGAGACACGCTCGTGGTCGCCGCGCACCGCGGCCGAGGCCTCGGCCTGCGGGTCAAGCAGGCGAACCATCGCGCGCTGGCCGAGGCCGCGCCGGACCGGACGCGCGTCTACACCTGGAACGCCGACGAGAACGCGCACATGCTCGCCATCAACGTCGCGCTCGGGTTCCGGACGGCCGCGTACTCGGCGGCGTGGCAGCGTCGGGTCGACGGCGGGGTCCCGTCGGAGACGCTATGACCTGAAGAAGCTCCAGCGGGCGGTGCTCCGCTCCGCGACGGCGCGCAGCGCCCCTCCGAGGGGGCCGACGACCGTGACCTCGGCATCTGCGATCCGGGCCAGCGGATCGATCTCGTCGAATCCGCGGCAGTCGACGATCCCCAGCTCGCGGATCGGCAGTGCTGCGAGCGTCGCAGCTCCCCGGATCAGCCCGATCCGCTCCAGCGACAGGATCCGCAGGTCGGACATGCCGCGAAGCGAACCGAGGTCGAAGCGTCGGGCACCCTCGATCACGAGTTCCGACAGGCAGGGTCCCGGGCCGTCCGCGGCGATGGACGACACGTTCCGGGCGCCGGTCAGGGTCAACGACGTGAGCGAGGGAGGGAGCTTCGGGAGGGTGCCGCGCCACGTCTCCGAGAACGATGCGCGGGCGAGCGCCGGGGCGTCGAGCACGGTCTCGAACCCTCGGAGGAGCCCCGAGTAGCGCTCGAGGTCCGGGAGCGACGACAGATCGGTCTCGGGCGCTCCCGGCACGGTGAGCTCGAGTTCGCGCAGCGAGCCGATGGCGGCGATCGGCCGGGTGTCGAGGCCCGTGCCGACGATGCCCAGGCTGGTGAGGCCGTGGAAGTCGCGGAGGAACTCCAGTCCCGCGGCTTCGCGGGGAACCGAGACGAGGTGCAGTCCGAGTCCCGCCCGGAGGATCTGCCTCCGCTCTCGAGGTGTGGGGACCCGGCCCTCGAAGACCGCGACGGGTACGCGATCAGCGGGAGCCTCGCGGATGACGAGGTCGCCGCGGCGGTGGAAGAAGGGCGGTCCGGGCACGCCGCGGGATCCCAGCCGGTCAGACGGCACTGTCGGCGCCGAAGAAGTCCGTCACGCCGGTGGTGCGCTCGCTCACGTCCCACAGGAGCCGTTCGGCGGCGGGGTCGCGCTCCGGCGGCAGCAGGACGGCGGGCCCCGGCTCGCCCCGCCCGGCGGGACCGTAGAACTGCCCGTCATCGACGTCCGGCTCGAAGGACGCGCAGAGGATGCCCATCGTCCCGTCCTCGACCGAGTGGGCGACACGGAGCGTGCGCCGCAGGATGGCACGGTCGAGGAGGCGCGTGCCGCCCGCACCGGCGGTCTTCGCCTGCAGGCCCGAGTCGGTCGGCCCCGGGTGGGCGCAGACCGACTTCATGCCGCGCAGGCGGTCGGCCTCGGGCATCCGGTCGGAGAGCGCGTAGGTGAAGAGCAGATTCGCCAGCTTCGACTGCTGATACCGGCGCCACTTCCCGAACCCGGGGAAGCCGTCACCGCCGAGGTTGCCGCCGCGGGGTTCCAGGTACGCCGCGCGCAGCGGCGCCCCTCGGCGCGCACCGCTCGAGTGATTGACCACGCGCGCCTCTCCCCGGGCCTCGGACGCTGCGGCGAGCAGAGGCCAGAGCAGCGACGTCAGCAGGAAGTGCGAGAGGTGGTTGGTCTGCATCTGCACGTCGCATCCGTCGGGCGTCGCGACGTCGGCGAGCCCCATCACGCCGGCGTTGTTGCAGAGCACGTCGATGCCGTCGGGCGCCGCCTCGGCGACATCCGCGGCGGCCAGGCGCACGCTCTCGAAGCGCTGCAGGTCGCACGCGATCGGCACGACGTGCGCACCCGCCGCCTCGAGCGCCGCGGCGGATGCGGTCGCCCGCGGCGATGGACGGTTGAGCAGGACCACCCGCGCACCGAGCGACGCCGCGGTCGACGCGAAGACCGCGCCCGTGCCGCTCGTGCTGCCGGTGACCGCAACGGTGCGACCCTCCAGCGACGGCAGCCCGGCCACGACGTCGGCGAAGTGCTCGGGCTCGTGAGTCGGGTGCTCGGGTGAGGTCATCTCGGTTCCGTCCCGGTCGATGGCGGAGCACTGCAGGGTCGAACGCCTGCGATGCTACCGCCGCCGCGATCAGCGTCGTCGCTGGCAGCGCGGGCAGCGGTGCGACGACCGGTTCATGAACTGCTCCCGCACGATCGGCGTGCCGCAGCGCGGGCACGGGCGGCCCTGCTGCCCGTAGGCGTTCAAGGAGTGGGCGAAGTAGCCGGATGCCCCGTTGACGTTGACGTACTGGGCGTCGAAGCTCGTGCCGCCCTCCGCGAGCGCGCGCTCGAACACCTCGCGCACGGCGGCGAGCAGGCGTCGCGAGCGCACCGGACCGACGGCCGAGGACGGCTCGTCGTAGTGCACGCGCGCCGACCAGAGCGCCTCGTCGGCGTAGATGTTGCCGATGCCGCTGACGAGGTTCTGGTCGAGCAGCGCCCGCTTGATGCCCGTGCGCCGTGCCCGGAGTGCCGCGAGGAACCGGGCGTCGTCGAATGCCGGGTCGAGCGGGTCGCGGGCGATGTGGGCGACGGGCACCGGGAGGCGCGTGCGCCACGAGGCATCCGTCTCGCCCGCATCGCCGGAGTAGCCGGCGGGAGCCCCGTCTTCGGTCTCCACCATTCGCTCGATCGCGAGCGAGCCGAAGATGCGCTGGTCGACGAAGTCGACCGCGAGGTCGCCGTGCGCGGGCGAGGCGACGTGGAGGCGTGCGCGCAGCAGCGGCACGAGCGGCGCGTCGGGCGTGCGCAGCAGCAGCTGGCCGCTCATGCCGAGGTGCGCGAGCAGGGCGCGGCCGGTGTCGAGCGGCATCCAGAGGAACTTGCCGCGGCGGACGGCCGCCTCGATGCGCGCGCCGGTCAGGAGCTCCTCGAAGACCCCGGTCGTCGGATCGTGCCGCCGGAGCGAGCGCGGTTCGAACACCTCGACGCCCAGCACGCGGGAACCGGTGACGGCCGGTGCGAGGCCCGCCCGGACGACCTCGACCTCGGGCAGTTCGGGCATGCTCAGTCGGCGCTGAGGCGCGTCCAGGCGTCGAGCGCCGCGGCCATCTCGGCCTGCTTCTTGCTCGTGCCCGATCCCGTGCCGGTCACGAGGTCGCCCACGACGACGGTCGCCTGGAACACCTTGTTGTGGTCGGGGCCCGACTCGGTCACCGTGTAGGCGGGTGCTGACGCGCCGCGGCGCGCCGCGATCTCCTGCAGGCTCGTCTTGGGATCCATCGCCGCACCGAAGCGATCCGGATCGGCCATGAGCGGACCGATCAGGCGCAGCACCAGGTCGGTCGCCGCATCCGGGCCCGCATCGAGGAAGGTCGCGCCGATGATCGCCTCGACCGTGTCGGCGAGGATCGATGCCTTGTCGTGACCGCCGGTCAGGGTCTCGCCGCGACCGAGGCGGATGTGCGGCCCGAGGCCGATGGTGCGCGCGACCTCGGCCAGCGCGACGCTCGAGACGAGGCTGGCGCGGCGCTTCGCGAGGTCGCCCTCGTCGAGATCCGGGTTGTCGCGATAGAGCGACACCGTGACGGCCTGCCCGAGGATCGAGTCGCCGAGGAACTCGAGGCGCTCGTTGGTGGGGATTCCGCCGTGCTCGTACGCGAACGACCGGTGCGTGAGGGCGAGCAGCAGGAGGTCGTGGTCGAGCTCGACCTGCAGCGTGCGCTGCAGCGCGTCGAGACTCGCCGCCTCCTCGGTGCTCCGCTCCGTCACCACCGGTCGATCGTCAGCGTCGGGGAGCCGATCAGACGTCGGCGACCTTGCGGCCCTTGTACTCCAGGAACAGCGGCGTACCGGCCGAGTCCTCCACGACCTTCGCGCGGTGCGGGAGGCTGTAGGTGACCTTGCCGTTCTCGACGGTCTTCACGAGCGCAGGGGCCTGCGCCTTCCACTGCGAGCGGCGTGCGTGGGTGTTGGCGCGCGACTTCTTCCGCTTGGGAACAGCCATGACTCTCTCTCAATCTCTCTGCTGGTCGGCGTCGGAGGACGTGTCCGAGCCAGGGTCCGTGGAAGCCTCGAAGTCCGCGAGCGCGTCCCACCGCGGGTCGCGGTGTTCTCTCGCGGCGAGTTCCGGGTGTTCCTCCAGCCGGAGCCCGGTCTCTGGGTCGAGACCCGGGCAATCCGGCCGGCACACCGGCTGGAAGGGCAGTGCCAGGACCACCGCATCGCGGATGAGCGGTTCAAGATCCACGTGGTCGTCTTGAACCTCATACTCGAAAGCTTCACCGGAATGATACGCGAAAAGCTCCTGGAACTCGACTTCGACCGGCAGGGAGATGTCGCGCAGGCACCGTCCGCACTGTCCGGTGGCCGTCGCATCGACCTCCGCGGAGGCCAGGATGCCCTCGTGCACGGACTCCAGCCGGAGGTCGATCCCGATCGGATCGCCCTCGCCGACGGACACGAGACCCTCCCCGAGCGCCTCGGGGACGGACGCCTCGATGTGCTGCTCCCGCATCTGGCCGGGCCGACCGATGAGGTCGCGGATGTCGATGCGGTAGGGACTGGTCGCGGATGCCACGAGGCCCGATTCTACGCGCCCGCGGACCGCGGCCGGCCCTGCACGCCCGATTCGCGCGGGCGTGCGAGCGACACCGGCACCGCGATCGCGCGGAACCGCTCGGCCGGCTGCAGCCCGCGCTCGAGCGCGTGCACGACGAGGTCGAGGTCCTGCGTGAGGGGATGGTCGGGTGGCGGTGCCGGCCGCGGTCCGTAGCGATGCCGCTCCACGCCGGCGAGCACGCGCTCGAGCGCCGCACGGGCCTCCGAGTCGCCGGCGACCCCGTCGCGCTCTGCGAGCCGCGCCGCGAACGAGCGCGGGGACTCGAACGGGGTCGGCGGGTCCCCGATGTCGATCGCGGCCGCCTCGATCTCGGCCCACGCCGAGACGGGGGCATCCGGTCCGTCCCATGCCCGGCGCCGTCGCCAGGCGCGCACCATCCGGCGCGCGACGCCCGGCACCGCGAGCACGAGCCCGATCGCGAGCGCCACCATTCCGAGCCTCGCGAGCGGTGCCCCGGCATCGGCGTCGGCCCCCGCCGCGGTGCCCCCGGCCTGGTCCTCCGGGATCACGGGCCCGCCATCGGTCGCCGGCGCCTGGCTCTCGGGAGCGGGGGCGCGCGTCGCGCCGGGGTCGGCGAGCACCGAGACGCGCGAGTACTCGGGCACCGTGCCGCGCCCGGGCGTGGGCTCGAACGGCATCCAGCCGATGCCCTCGAAGTACAGCTCCGGCCACGCGTGCAGGTCGTGCGTGTCGACGTCGTACCGCGCCTCGCCCGCGAGGGTGCCCGTGCCCCGGGACCCCGCCGTGTACCCGAGCGAGATGCGCGACGGGATGCCCGCCTCGCGCGCCATCACCGCCATCGTCGACGCGAAGTGCACGCAGTAGCCCTCGCGCACGTCGAGGAACTCGGCGATCACGTCGAACCCGCCGCCCTCGAAGCCCTGCTCGACGGGCGCCTCGGTGGAGTACGAGAACGCGGAGCCGCGCAGGAACCGCTGGATGAGCACGGCCGCGTCGTACGGGGAACCGGCCGACGCGGTGACCTCGGCCGTCGTCTCGCCGATCACGTCGGGCACTCCCCCGGGCAGTTCCACGAAGCTCGCGAGCTCCTCGGGAACCGCACGGCTGGCGGCCCGGAGCTGCTCGGGCGTGGGGTCGAGGTCGAGGTGGGTCACCACGTAGCGCTGCGCGCGCGTGTCGTCGTCGGCGCTCGCGACCGCGAACGACTCGGCGTCCCAGAACCAGGAGCCGCGCAGGCCCTGGATCGACCGCGCCGGGTAGGGCACGGGCAGCCAGGTGGTGATGACGTCGTCGACCACCACGGTCGTGCGCGCGAGGCTCCGCGCCACGCCCAGGTCGAGTCCCGGCGGGGAGGCGAACGCGTCGACGGTCTGCTCCTCCTGCAGCGGCGCCTCGGACGCCACCCAGACGTCGCCCTCGAAGCGGTCGAGCGTGAGCAGCGTGAAGTACGGCCGTTCGCGCCCCGTGCCCGAGTAGTGGAACGCGGGCACCGGATCCGGGCGCCGCAGGTCCTCGCCGAGGTCGATGAACGGGTTGACGCCGCGCGAGAACAGCGGGCCGCGGTCGCCGGTGCCGAACAGGTACGGGTTCGTGATGCTGGGGGTCGCCTGGGCGAGGACCGCCGCGGTGAGCAGGCCGACCCCGGCGAGCCCGAGCGTCGCCCCGACGGTCGAGCTCGCGGGCGTGCGGCGCGGCGGGGTGACCCGGGGCGCGGTGTCGCCCTCGGGCTCGATCGCGAGCTCGCCACGGCGCCGCACGGCGACGTCGACCCGCAGCAGCAGGAGGTACATCGCGCCGGTCAGCAGCACCGTCCAGAAGTCGGTGCCGCCCTCCACGATGAACCCCGGCACGGCCAGCGGGAGCAGCGCGGGCAGCGCGGCGAGGGCGGCCACCCGCAGGGAGACCACGACGATGTCGACCACCACCGCCACGAGCCCGGTCGCGAGCGCCAGCACGAACAGGATGCCGGGGACGGCGATCGCGGGCGTGGACTGCTGCACGATGGACGTCTGGCCCGCCGCGGCGAGCTCCCCGAAGTGCGCGAAGGTCGCGCCGGTCGGCAGCACGCCCGCGATCGCGGTGCCCCCGCCGAAGAACGCGGTGAGCACGGCCACGAGCACGACGAGCTCGAGCACCGGCACGGCCGATGCCGGGGTGCGGAGCGCCCGCAGCGCGAGACCCGAGACGAACACGGCGCCGGCGACGATGGCGCAGAGCCACCACCAGGCCGAACCCGCGAGCAGCGGGCCGAGCGACGTGAGCGCGACCGCGGTCAGGGCGAACGCGGCGCCGATGAGCGCGGCCGTCTGCGACAGCGTGAGCGGCGGGGAGTCACCGTGCATCCGAGCTCCCCCGATCGGCCGGGAGCGAGTGCCAGGCCTCCGCGATGTCCTGCGCGGTGCGGACGGGGACGCAGCGCCAGCCGGACTCCTCGAGGTCGGCGACCAGGGTGCGCCGCACGCTCTCCTGCACGAAGGCGACGGCGGGCTCGAAGGCCGGACGCAGGGCCGCCAGCGCCTCCGCCTCGGCCGGGGCGATGTCCACCAGCACCGCGAACGCGGGCCGGCGTGCACGACCGGTCGCCCCTCGCGGGTCGTCGTGCGGCGCACCGGCGGAGTCGGTCGTGCCGCCGCCCCGGGCGCCCGGGGTCGCCAGGTGCGCGAGCCCCTCGAGGAAGGCCCGCTCGCCGACCCCGCCCTGGTACTCGACGGGGGCGTCGCCGAACAGCCCGCCGGCCCGACGGCGCGGTCCCGGTTCGAGCTGGCTCGCGCCCGTCTCCGACACCGTGAGGCGGAACCCGCCGCGCAGCAGGTGGACGCCGACGGATGCCGCGAGCTCGACGCCGAGCTCGAACGGATGGTGGTACCGGTCGTCGCCGGTCGCGAACGAGGTGCGGCCACGTCCGTGCAGCGCCGTGTCGATGATGAGCCGCGCGTCGGGATCGCTGCGCTGCTCCTCCTGGCGCACCATGATCTCGCCGTGCCGGGCCGTCGCCGGCCAGTTCACTCGCCGCAGCGGGTCGCCGTGGCGGTACTCGCGCGCGATGAGCTCGTCGGCGTTCGGGTGCGACTGGCGCTGCAGTTCGAGGAGCACGCCGTCGAGGCTCGCCGGGCCGTTCGCCGACGCGCCCAGGGCGGTGACCCTGGGGGTGGCGATCAGGTCGTGGGTGCGCCCGTAGCCGCGCTCGATGCGGGCGAGGCCGAACGGGTCGGACAGCGAGACCTGCAGCGGGCCGGCGGTGAACACGCCGCGGCGCGGCAGCCGGAGGGTGTACTCGAGCCGCACCGTGTCGCCGCCGCCCGGCGGTCCGCCCTCCCAGCGGCCGAGTGACGGCAGCACCGACTCCGCCGGGGTCTCCAGCCGGTGCGCCGTGTCGCGCCACCTGGCGCCGTCGAGCGTGCGCCGGCCGCGATTGCGCACGACCGCGGACGCCGTCGTCGTGCCGCCCGCGGCGACGACGCCGGGAACGAAGCTGCGCACGACGTCGAGCCGCGGGATGCGCCACGCAGTGAAGCCCATGGCCACCAGCGGCACGGCGATGCCGATGAGCCCGAGGAGGATGAAGTCGCGCCGGTCGAGCACGAGCGCGTTGACGAAGACGATGGCGCCGACGGCGATGAGGGCGGCACCGCGGCGGGTCGGCCTGGGCCACTCGGCCAGGCGTGATCCGACACCGCCCGTCATGGGTTCACCGCCCCGCGGCCGCCCCGAGGGGAACGGGCGTCGCCCGCACGATGCGGTCGACGATCTCCGCGATGAGCAGGTCGCCGTCGTTGTGGTGCTGGCCCAGGGCCCGGCTCGTCGGCACCAGCCGGTGCCCGAGGACGGGCGCGGCCAGCGCGTCGACGTCGTCGGGCAGCGCGAACTCGCGGCCGTGCATCGCCGCGCGCGCCTTGGCCGCGCGCACGAGCTGCAGCGTCGCGCGCGGGCTCGCGCCGAGACGCAGCTCGCGGTCGTCGCGGGTCGCGCGCACGATCGCCACCGCGTACTCCTTGACGGGCATCGACACGAACACGTTCCGCACCGCGACGATCATCGCGCGCAGCTCGGCATCCGACACCACCGCCTCGACGGCGTCGAGCGGGCTCGAGGTCTCCCGCGTGCCGAGCATCTCGAGCTCGCTCGCGCGGTCGGGGTAGCCCATCGAGATGCGCGCCATGAAGCGGTCGCGCTGCGCCTCGGGGAGGGCGTAGGTGCCCTCCATCTCGATCGGGTTCTGGGTCGCGACGACGGTGAACGGCTCCGGCAGCGGGTAGGTCACGCCGTCGACGGTGACCTGGTGCTCCTCCATGCACTCGAGCAGCGCCGACTGGGTCTTCGGGCTCGCACGGTTGATCTCGTCGCCGATCACGATGTTGGCGAACACCGGGCCCGGCTTGAACGCGAACTGACGGCTCGACTGGTCGAACACCGACACGCCCGTGACGTCGGACGGCAGGAGGTCGGGGGTGAACTGGATGCGGCTGACGCTGCAGTCGACCGAGCGCGCGAGCGCCTTCGCGAGCACGGTCTTGCCGACGCCGGGGACGTCCTCGATGAGCAGGTGCCCCTCGGCGAGCAGCACGGTCAGGGCGTGCGTGACGGCGTCGTGCTTGCCGTCGATGACCGACTCGACGTTCGCGACGATGCGCTGCGCGGACGCACCGACCGAGTCGCCCGGCATCGGCGTGCCGGTCACGGTCGCGTGCATCCCGTCGCTGCTCATGGCGTCTTCGCCCCCTGCAGGTACTCTGCCACGACCGGCGGCACGTACGGCGCCACGTCGCCGCCGAGCGCGGAGACCTGGCGCACGAGCGAGCTCGACACGTGGGCGTTCGCCGGGTCGGGCAGGAGGAACACCGTCTCGACCGCGGCGAGGTCGCGGTTCACGATCGCCATGGGCGTCTCGTACGCCACGTCGACCTGCGAGCGGATGCCCTTGACCAGCACGGATGCCCCGACGTCGGTGCAGTAGTCGACGAGCAGCCCCATGCTCCAGGACGCCACGACGACCTCGCCGTCGATGCGCGCGTCGGCGATGGCGCGCTCGAGCAGCGACACGCGCTGCGCGATCGGCAGCAGCGCGGACTTGTCGGGGTTGTGCACCACGACCACGTGCACCTCGTCCCACAGTCCTGCGGCACGGGAGATCACGTCGAGGTGCCCGAGCGTGATGGGATCGAACGACCCGGGGACGACGGCGATCCTGCGCATGCACCCACACTAATGCGCACGGACCCGCACCGAGGGGCCGGTGGACAGTCTCAGGCCTTGCTCAGGAACTGCGACTCCTCCTCGTCGAGGCGGCGGCGCACCGCGGCGACCAGGGCCGGGTGGGAGGCGAGCACCGGGTCCTCGTCGAGGACGCCCCGCGCGAGCTCGCGGGCGGCGACGATCAGGTCGCCGTCGCGCGCGACCCGGAGCAGCTTCAGCGACGAACGCCGGCCCGACTGGCTGCTGCCGAGCACGTCGCCCTCCTGCCGGAGCTCGAGGTCGACCCGGGCGAGTTCGAACCCGTCGGTCGTCGCCGCGACCGCGTCGACCCGCTCGCGGGCGACGGTGCCCTCGGGCGCGTTGGTGACGAGCAGGCAGAGTCCCGGCACGCTCCCCCGGCCCACCCGGCCGCGCAGCTGGTGCAGCTGCGACACGCCGAACCGCTCCGCGTCGAGCACGACCATCGTCGACGCGTCGGGCACGTCCACGCCGACCTCGATGACGGTGGTGGCCACGAGCACGTCGAGTTCCCCCGCCGCGAACGACCGCATGGCCGCGTCCTTCTCGTCGCTCGACATCCGCCCGTGCAGCGGCGCGATGCGCAGGCCCGCCATCTCGGGCGCCTCGGCCAGGCGCGCCACGACGTCGAGCACCGAGGCGAGGGGCGCGGGCGGGGCGCCGTCCGCGGCCTCGGCGACCTCCACGTCCACCTCCTCCGCGTCGGCCTCCTCGACCTGCTTCGCCTCGATCGCCGGGCAGACCACGAACGCGCGGTGGCCCTTCGCGACCTCCTCGGCCACGCGCGCCCAGACGCGCCCGAACCACGCCGGACGGTCGGCGAGCGGCACGACGAAGGACTCGATGCCCGGGCGTCCCGTGGGCAGCTCCCGGATGGTGCTCACGTCGAGGTCGCCGAACACCGTCATCGCGACGGTCCGCGGGATGGGCGTCGCCGTGAGCACCAGCACGTGGGGCGGCTCCTGGCCCTTCACGCGGAGCGCCTCGCGCTGGTCGACGCCGAACCGGTGCTGCTCGTCGACCACGACGAGCCCGAGGTCGGCGAAGGTCACCTGGTCGCCGAGCAGTGCGTGGGTGCCGACGACGATGCGGGCCTGGCCGGACGCCGCCCGCAGCAGCGCGCGCTTGCGCTCGGCGGCGGGGAGCTGGCCGGTCACGAGCGTCGGCATGAGCTCGGCCGACAGGTCGGGGCCGAGCGCCCGCGAGATCGAGCGCAGGTGCTGGGCCGCGAGCACCTCGGTCGGTGCGAGCATCGCCGTCTGGCCGCCCGACTCGGCGACCGCGAGCATCGCGCGGAGCGCGACCAGGGTCTTGCCCGAGCCCACCTCGCCCTGGACGAGGCGGTTCATCGGCACGCCCGAGCCGAGGTCGGTCGCGACCTCGTCGCCGACCGCGCGCTGGTCGCCGGTCAGCGAGAACGGGAGTGCGGCGTCGAAGCGCTCGAGCAGGCCGCCCGGTCGCGCCTCGCGCGGCAGGGTCGCACGGGCCCGCCGCTCGGCGCGCCGCCCGAGCAGTGCCGCCTGCAGCACGAACGCCTCCTGGAACCGGAGGGCTGCGCGGGCGCGCGACCAGTCCTTCTCGCGCTCCGGGCGGTGCACCCCCTCGAGGGCCTCGCGGTAGCCGACCAAGCCGCGCGACGCGCGCACCGCGTCGGGAACCGGGTCGTCGACCGGGCCGAGGGCGTCGAGCACGAGGCCGACCGCCTTCGCGACCTGCCAGCTCGCGATCGTCGACGTGGCGGGGTAGATCGGGATCGGCGTCTCGGCCCACCGGCGCGCGTCCGGGTCGTCGCCCGCGGCCTCGAAGAGCTCGTAGTCGGGATGCGCGAGCTGGCGCGCCCCGCGATACGAGGTGACCTTGCCCGCGAACACCCCGCGGGCGCCCGGCACCAGTTCCGCGGCGCGCCACTTCTGGTTGAAGAAGGTGAGCGTGAGGATGCCCGTGCCGTCGGAGATCGTCGCCTCGACGATGCTGCCGCGGCGCTGGCGCATGCTCCGCTCGCGCACCTCGAGCACCTCGGCCACGATCGTCACGTTCTCGTCCAGCGGCAGCTCCGCCAGCGCGGTGAGCTCGCCGCGGCGGGCGTACCGGCGGGGGTAGTGACCCAGCAGGTCGCCCGCGGTCACGTGGCCGAACGCGCGCTTCAGGGCGCCGGAGGTCCGCCCGCCGAGCAGCCCGTCGAGCTTCGTGTCGAGACCGGCGCGCCCCGCGGCATCCGCTGCGCTCATTCGCCGGCCTGCGGCTCCGTCCCGGTGAGCGCCGCGATCTCGTCCTGCACGAACTGATCGTCGGGGCGCTGCTCGGCGAGCTCCCGCTGGATCGCGAGCGCCTCGTCGTCGCGGCCGAGCGTGCGCAGGCAGCGCCCGACGGCCCAGCGTGCGACGTGGCGCTGCTCGGCGGAGCCGTGCTCGTTCGCGAACGACAGGGCGGCCTCGAACTGCTCCAGCGCCCCGGCCGCGTCGCCGGACTCGTGCAGGGTCCAGCCCAGGTTGTTGTGCAGCGCGACGCCCCAGCGCTTCAGGCGCCGGTCGGTGCTGCGGTCGATGAGCGCGAGGCCCTCCTCCGCCCACTCGCGCTCGTGCCCGCGGTCGGCGAGGGCGAGCATGTGCAGCGCGTCGAGCACGACGAACGGCACGTCGGCCGTCGCCGCCTCGCGCACGGCGCGAGTGAAGTGCGCCACGCCGTCGGCGGGCGCGCCGCGGGTGACGAGGATGCGGCCGCGCTCGAGCTCGATGCGCGCGCGGACCTCGCCGGCGTCGCGCTCTCGGGCCGCCGCGTCGTCCGGCTCGCCCTCGGGCGCTGCGGACACGGCCGGCTCGGCGGGCTCGGCGGCTGGCTCGTCCCCCGGCGCGGTCTCGCTCGCGGGAGCCGAGTGCGCGCCCGCGGCGGGCTCGGCCCCGGTCTGCTCGAGCGCGTCGAGCACCGCGTCCGCCTCCTCGAACTTCGACTGCAGGCCGAGGGCGCGCGCGAGCTGGGTCGCCATCACCGCTCGGTGATGCGCGTCGAACGAGTCGTCGTCGGACGCGTCGCGGAACCGCTCCTCCGACACCTCGGGAGCGGCGAAGTCCCACATCGCATCGAGCAGTTGCTGGTCTGCGGCGCGGATGCGCGCGGTCTCACCGTCCACCCTTCCATCATGGCAGCGCCCAGGCCCCGATCGGTAAGCTCGCGGCGATGACGCGCATCGTCGCCGGGTTCGCCGGCTCACTGACCCTCGCGGTCCCCCGCTCGGGCACCCGCCCGACGAGCGACCGCGTGCGCGAGGCGATCTTCTCGGCGCTCGAGTCGCGGGACGCACTCGACGACGCCCGCGTGCTCGACCTCTACGCCGGCTCCGGGGCCCTGGGGCTCGAGGCGGCGAGCCGGGGCGCGGCGGCCGTCGTGCTGGTCGAGCGCAACCGGCAGGCCGCATCCGTCTGCCGCCGGAACGCCGACGCGCTGCTGCGCGCCGCGCACGATCGGCGCCCGCCGCGCATCGACGTGGTCACGCGCGCGGTGCGGAGCCACCTCGAGCACGACGGCGCCGGCGGCTACGACCTCGTCTTCTCCGACCCGCCCTACGAGCTCGGCGAGGCCGACCTCGCGGCCGACCTCGAGGCGCTCGTCCCGCTCCTGGCGGCCGACGCGACCGTCGTCGTCGAGCGGAGCGCCCGCAGCCCGGAGCCGCGCTGGCCCGACGGCATCGCGCCGGCCCGGCGCAAGGACTACGGCGAGACCACGGTGTGGTGGGCGGATGCCACGGGCGAGGCCGGACCTCAGCCGGTACCGCCGTCCCAGTCCTCGTAGGGGTCCCAGCCGACCGGCTCGATCGGCCGGCCGTCCACCGACACCCCGTCGCCGTGGGCGACCCGGCCGATCACGTCGAATCCGTCGGGGATCGCGGCACCCGCGGGGAACGTCGCGAGCAGCCCGTGATCCTCCGCGCCGTAGACGACCGGGCCGTCCGCCGCGCCGAGCGCCGCCGAGTCGAAGTCGAGGTTGACCGCGCTCGCCGACGCGATGCGGGCGGCGTCCCGCGCCAACCCGTCGGAGACGTCGAGCATCGCGCTCGCCCCGGCGATCGCGGCCGCGACGCCCGCGGCCACGGGCGGGTGCGGGCGCAGCTGCGCCTCGACCAGGTCGGCGTGGGCCGCGCGCACCGCCTCCGCACGCGCGCGATCGGGCTCCCCCTCGTCGTCGACCGCCTTCGCGAACAGCAGCGCGAGACCGCGTGCCGCGTCGCCGCGCCGTCCCGCATGCGCGATCACGTCCCCGGGCCGCGCCCCGGACCGCAGCACGGGTGCGCGCGCGGCGAGGTCGCCGAACGCGGTGACCGCGATCGTCAGCGTGCGCGAGACCGAGAGGTCTCCGCCGACGACGCCGCACGACGGCGCGAGCGCCGCACACGCCTCGCGCAACCCGTCGGCGATGCCCTCCAGCACGGCGACGTCGGTGCCGGCGGGCGCGGCGAGCGCGACGACGAGCGCCGTGGGCCGTGCGCCCATCGCGGCGACGTCGGAGAGGTTCGTCGCGGCGGCCTTCCAGCCGAGGTCGTCGGGCCGCGACCAGGCCAGCCGGAAGTCGGGTCCGTGCACCATGAGGTCGGTCGTGACCACGAACCGGCCGTCCGGGCTCGCGACGACCGCGGCGTCGTCGCCGGGGCCCACCTCGGCCCCGGGGACCGCGGGGAGCCGGGAGACGATCCGACCCAGCACGGCCGACTCGGCGAGGCTGCCGATGGAGTCGCGGCCGCCCGCGTCGGAGCGGGGCTCGGAGCTGGTGGCCATGCACTCACGGTAGCCTGATCGGTGATGCATCACTCCCCCGCCGGGCCCGCTCGCGCCGCCGTCGCCGTGCTCGTCGCCGCGCCCCTCGCACTCGCGCTCGCCGGCTGCACCCGCACGGTCGCACTGGAGCCCGCCGCCGACGCCATCGAGGTGGGCTGCGCCGACATCGTCGTGCGCCTCCCCGACGAGGTCGCGGGCCAGCCGCAGCGCCCGACCGACGCGCAGGGCACCGGCGCGTGGGGCGACCCCGCGGCCGTGCTGCTGCGCTGCGGCGTCGAGCCGCCCGCGCCGACCACGCTCGAGTGCGTCGACGTGAACGGCGTCGACTGGATCATCGACGACGCCGACGCGCCGAACTACGTCTTCACGACCTACGGCCGGGTGCCGGCCACCGAGGTCATCGTCGACTCCGACCTCGCGTCGGGCACGACCGCGCTCGCGGACCTGGCCCTCGCCGTATCATCCGTGCCCGCGGAGGGCGGATGCGTCGGGGCCGACGAACTGCTCGAGGAGTAGGCGACAGGCCGTCACTCGGTGTAGTCGGGCTCGGGCTCCGCGCCGAACCTGACCCGCCGCCCGGTCACCTCGTCGATCTCGATGCGCACGAAGTTGCGCTTCACGGTCGGGATCCACGGCTTCAGCGGCTCCTGCTCCGCCGCGGCGATCTCGTCCTCGTGCTCGAGGGTGCGCGCGTGGCCCTTCACGACCACGCTCCAGCCCTCGCGCTCGCTGCGGTCGTCGATCTCGAAGGCGACCTTGTGGTTGACGGTCACCCCGAAGAGCTTCGTGCCCTCGGCGGTGCGGATCAGGATGCCGCCGTCGGACGCCGCGTAGTTCACGGGGAAGATCTCGGGCTGATCGCCGATCGACACCGCCAATCGTCCCAGCTCGTTCTCGACCAGGAGCGCCCAGCACTCCTCGCTGCTCAGTTCGACGATCGGTCCAATGTCGGCCATACCTTCATCTTGGCACGCCCGCGCGAGCGCGGTCGAGCCGCTCGCGCGTGTTGGGGACGGGTCAGCGCGGACCCCGCTCGGCACCCGTCTCGACGAGCTCGGTGATGAGCTCGCCGTAGGTCAGGCCGGTGTGCTGCCAGCACGTCGGGAACATCGAGATCGGCGTGAAGCCGGGCATCGTGTTCACCTCGTTGACCACGTATCCCTCGCCGGTGAGGAAGACGTCGACGCGTGCGAGGCCCTCCCCGCCGATGGCCTCGAACGCGCGCAGCGCGACCCGATGCAGCTCGTCGAGCTCGCCGTCGCCGAGGTCGGCCGGGCAGACCAGGTCGATCCCCGGCGCGTCGAGGTACTTCGCCTCGAAGTCGTAGAACTCGCGGCCCGTCACGACGATCTCGCCGGCGACGCTGACGCGCGTCGCCGCACCGCCGCGGCCCTCCAGCACGCCGCACTCGATCTCGCGGCCCTCCATGGCGCCCTCGACCAGCACGCTGCGGTCCTCGGCGAACGCGACCTCGAGCGCGTCGTCGAGCCCCGACCAGTCGGAGACCTTCGTGACGCCCACCGACGAGCCCGCGCGCGCGGGCTTGACGAACACCGGCAGCCCGAGCGCGCGGATGCGGCGCTCCCAGAGGTCGCGGTTCGCGTCGAGCGCGCGTCGCGTGACGGTGACCCACGGCGCGACGGGGATGCCGGCGCCCTCGAGCACGGTCTTCGCGACGTGCTTGTCCATGGCGATCGCCGACGCGAGCACGCCGTTGCCCACGTAGGGCAGGCCCGCGAGCTCGATCAGGCTCTGCACGGTGCCGTCCTCGCCGAATCGCCCATGCAGGATCGGGAATACGACGTCGACGTCGCCGAGCGAGCGGGTGCCCGAGGCATCCGTCACCGTGAGCTCCCGAGAGGCGGTGCTCTCGGGCCAGTGCACGCGGGTGCCGTTGTCGACGACCTCCGGCAGGTGGGCGGGGTCGAGTGCGAACCGCTCCGGATCGTCCGCCTCGAGCACGAACGCGCCCTCGCGGGTGATCCCGACGGGGATCACGTCGTAGCGGTCACGGTCGATCGCCCGGAGCACGCCTCCCGCCGTCGCGCAGCTGATCGAGTGCTCGCTGGAACGTCCTCCGAAGAGCACCGCCACCCTGCGCCTGTCCATGCGTGTTCCTTTCGCCCTTCGGGTCGTCGTCGGGGTCGGTCGTGAGGTGCGGCGCGATGTCCTTCGGCTCGAGCTCGCCCGCCAGCACCTGGCGGACCTGCTCGACGATCGGCATCTCCACGCCGCGCGCGGCGGCGAGTTCGAGCACCGGCCCGACCGAGGCGAGACCCTCGGTGGTCTGCTGCATCTGCTTGACCACGTCGGCGAGCCGATACCCCTGCCCGAGGAGCCTACCGGCCGTATTGTTTCGGGAAAGTGGCGACTGACAGGTGGCGATGAGGTCGCCGAGGCCCGCGAGGCCCGAGAGGGTCTCGGCCTGGGCGCCGGATGCCACGGCGAAGTCGGTCATCTCGACGAGGCCGCGCGTGATGATCGACGCCTTCGTGTTCTCGCCGTAGCCGACGCCGTCGACGATGCCGATCGCCACGGCGATGAGGTTCTTCAGCACGCCGCCGAACTCGGTGCCCACGACGTCGGTGTTGACGAACGAGCGGAAGTAGCGGTTGGTCGCGATGCGGGCGACGGCCTGGGCCGTCTCGAGGCTCTGCGACGAGACGACCGCGGCGGTCGGCTGCTCCTTGGCGATCTCGAGGGCGAGGTTCGGGCCCGAGATGACCGCGATCTGCTCGGGCGGCAGGCGCAGCACGTCGCTGATCACCTCGCTCATGCGCAGGCCGGTCGACTTCTCGACGCCCTTCATGAGCGACACCACCGTGGCCCGGCTGCCGAGGTGGGGCGCCGCGGCGATCAGGTTCTCGCGCAGCGCCTGGCTGGGCACCGAAACGAAGACGTGCTCGGCGCCGGCCAGCGCGAGGTCGAGCCGCGAGGTCGCACGCAGCGAGTGCGGCAGGTCGACGCCCGGCAGGTAGGCCGAGTTGCGGTGCTCGTGCTGGATCTCGGCGGCCAGCTCGGATCGCCTGGCCCAGAGCATGACGTCGGCCCCGCCGTCGGCGAGGATCTTCGCGAAGGTCGTGCCCCAGTTGCCCGCGCCGAGCACGGCGACCCGGGTGCGGTGCCGGAAGCCGCGTCGTTCCCTAGCCATCGAAGCGCCCCGTCTCGGTCTGTCCCTGCTTGGTCGGGTCCCAGCGCTCGAGCGGCGCCGGCTCGTCGCGGAGGCCCGCGAGCAGCTCGGCGATCTCGTCCATGACGACCGCGGTGGCCGCGGCGAGCTTCGCCTGGTCGGGCGTGCCGCCGGCGAACGCCGACAGGTCGATCGGCTTCCCGACCGCCACGTCGATGGTCTTCCGCGGGAACGGATGCAGCTTCTTCCCGTAGCGCGGCATGAGCTCCTGGGTGCCCCAGTGCGCCACCGGGATCAGCGGGATGTCCTGCTCGAGCGCGATGCGCACCGCGCCCGTCTTGCCGCGCATGGGCCAGAGCTCAGGGTCGCGCGTGAGCGAGCCCTCCGGGTAGACGACGACCATGCGTCCCTTGGCGACGAGCTCCTGGGCGGCCCGCAGCGCCGTGTGGCTGCGGGAGCCGGCGCGCTCCACCGGGATCTGGCCCGAGGTGCGCAGGAACCAGCCGACCACGGGCACGCGGAACAGCGACGCCTTCGCGAGGAACCGGGGCAGGCGCCCGAGGTGCCAGGTGGCGACGCCCATCACGACCGGATCGATCTCGCTGTAGTGGTTCGGCGCGAGCACGAACGCGCCCTGGGCCGGGAGCTTCTCGCCGTGGAACCGCAGCCGGATCATGGCCGACATGGGCGGCAGGAGGAGCCCGGCGAGCAGCCAGAAGAACGAGGGCCTGCTGCGCTCCGATCGCTGCTTCGCGCGGGGCGCTGGGGACGACGCTTGCTGTTGCACCGACCCATTATGGCTGACGACGCATGCCGCCCCGGTATCGGGGACCTACGCGAGCAGCGTGAAGTCCGCCCCCAGCTTGCGCAGCTTGCCGATGAAGTCCTCGTACCCGCGGGCGATGATGCCCACGTTGCTGACCGTCGATCGGCCCTCCGCGGTCAGGGCCGCGATGAGGTGGCTGAAGCCGCCGCGCAGGTCGGGCACCTCGATGTCGGCACCATGCAGGTGCGACGGGCCGGAGATGACCGCGGAGTGGCGGAAGTTCCGCTGGCCGAAGCGGCAGCGGAGGCCGCCGAGGCACTCGCGGTGCACCTCGATCGAGGCTCCCATGTCGACCAGCGCGTCGACGAAGCCGAAGCGCTGCTCGTACACGGTCTCGTGCACGATCGACACGCCGTTCGCCTTGGTCAGGGCGACGACGAGCGGCTGCTGCCAGTCGGTCATGAACCCGGGGTGGACGTCGGTCTCGATGATCGCGGGCTTCAGCTCGCCGCCCGGGTGGTAGAACCGGATGCCGTCGTCCTGGATCTCGAAGGCGCCGCCGACCTTGCGGAAGACGTTGAGGAAGGTGAGCATCTCCGACTGGCGGGCGCCGCCGACGACGATGTCGCCCTCGGTCGCGAGCGCGGCGGCGGCCCAGCTGGCGGCCTCGTTGCGGTCGAAGAGCGCGCGATGCGTGTACCCCTCGAGCTTCTCGACGCCCTCGATGCGGATGACCCGGTCGGTGTCGACCGAGATGATGGCGCCCATCTTCTGCAGGATGTTGATGAGGTCCATGATCTCGGGCTCGATCGCGGCGCCCGAGAGCTCGGTGATGCCGTCGGCGCGCACCGCGGTGAGCAGCACCTGCTCGGTCGCGCCCACGCTCGGGTACGGCAGTGCCACCTTCGCGCCGCGCAGCCCCTCGGGCGCCGACATGCGGATGCCGCTCGGGAGCTTCTCCACGAGCGCGCCGAAGTTGCGCAGCACCTCGAGGTGGTAGTCGATCGGCCGGTCGCCGATGCGGCAGCCGCCGAGGTCGGGGATGAACGCCTCGCCGAGGCGGTGCAGCAGCGGCCCGCAGAACAGGATCGGGATGCGGCTGGAGCCGGCGTGCGCGTCGATGTCGGCGAAGTGCGCCGACTCGACCTCGGCCGGGTCGAGCAGCAGCCCGTCGCCGTCCTCGGACTCGCGGACCCGGACCCCGTGCACCTCGAGCAGCCCGCGCACGATGCGCACGTCGGAGATGTCGGGCACGTTCCGGAGGTGGCTGGGCGTGTCGCCCAGGATGGCCGCGACCATCGCCTTGGTGACGAGGTTCTTCGCGCCCTTGAGCTCGATCCGCCCGCGCAGCGGCTTGCCGCCCTCGATCTCGATGCGGTCGCCCGTGAGGCCGACCGCCGATCCGTGCTGCTTTGCGTCGTCCACGAGAGTGTTCACGGTGTTCCTGATCCTGCCGGCTCCCTGGCGGGGAGCGTCTTCGGCTTCCATGCCGGCCGAGTCTCCTCGAACCGGGCGATGGCCCCCTCGTCCCGGAGGGTCAACGAGATGTCGTCGAGCCCCTCGAGGAGACGCCACCGAGTGTAGTCGTCGATGTCGAACGGCACGGTGAGGTCGGCGACGCTCACCGTACGGGCAACGAGGTCGACGGTCACCGGTATTCCCGGCTCGGCCTCGATGGCCTCCCAGATGCGCTCGATGTCCTCGTACGCGACCTGCGCGGCGAGCAGGCCCTGCTTGCCGGAGTTGCCGCGGAAGATGTCGCCGAAGCGCGAGGAGATGACGACCTTGAAGCCGTAGTCGCGCAGCGCCCAGACGGCGTGCTCGCGGCTGGAGCCCGTGCCGAAGTCGGGGCCGGCGACGAGCACGCTGCCCTCCTTGTAGTGCGGGTGGTGCAGCACGAACTCGGGGTCCTTGCGCCACTCGGCGAAGAGCGCGTCGTCGAAGCCGGTCTTGGTGACCCGCTTGAGGTAGACGGCGGGGATGATCTGGTCGGTGTCGACGTTCGAGCGTCGCAGCGGGACGCCCGTGCCGATCACGGTGTCGAACTTCTCCATGGCCTAGGCCCCTTCCTGCTCGAGGTCCCACGGGCTCGACAGCGTGCCGCGCACGGCGGTCGCGGCCGCGACCAGCGGCGAGACCAGGTGGGTGCGGCCGCCCTTGCCCTGGCGGCCCTCGAAGTTGCGGTTCGACGTGGACGCGCAGCGCTCGCCCGGCGCGAGCTGGTCGGGGTTCATGCCCAGGCACATCGAGCAGCCGGCGAAGCGCCACTCGGCGCCGAAGTCGGTGAAGACCTTGTCGAGGCCCTCGGCCTCGGCCTCGAGCCGCACGCGTGCGGAGCCGGGCACGACCATGACGCGCACGCCGTCGGCCTTCTTCCGGCCCTCGATGATCGAGGCGAACGCGCGCAGGTCCTCGATGCGGCTGTTCGTGCACGAGCCCATGAACACGGCGTCGACCGCGATCTCCTTCAGCGGCGTTCCCGCCTCGAGGTCCATGTACTGCAGGGCGCGCTCGGCCGCGGCACGGTCGTGCTGGTCCGCGATGGAGTCGGGGTCGGGCACCCGCTCGCTCAGCGACACGCCCTGGCCCGGGTTCGTGCCCCAGGTGACGAACGGCTCGAGCGCGTCGGCGTCGATGAAGACCTCGGCGTCGAACTCGGCGCCCTCGTCGGTCGGCAGCGTCTTCCAGTACTCGACCGCGGCGTTCCAGTCCTCGCCCTGCGGGGCGTGCGCACGCCCCTCGAGGTAGTCGAACGTGGTCTGGTCGGGCGCGACCATGCCGGCGCGCGCACCGGCCTCGATCGACATGTTGCAGATGGTCATGCGGCCGTCCATCGACAGTGCGCGGATCGCGCTGCCGCGGTACTCGAGCACGTAGCCCTGGCCGCCGCCGGTGCCGATCTTCGCGATCACCGCGAGGATGATGTCCTTCGCCGTGACGCCCGGCCGGAGCGTGCCCTCGACGTTGATCGCCATCGTCTTGAAGGGCTTGAGCGGCAGGGTCTGGGTGGCGAGCACGTGCTCGACCTCGCTCGTGCCGATTCCGAACGCCATCGCGCCGAACGCGCCGTGCGTCGAGGTGTGCGAGTCGCCGCAGACGACGGTGATGCCGGGCATGGTGAGCCCGAGCTGCGGGCCGACGACGTGCACGATGCCCTGTTCGACGTCGCCGAGCGAGTGCAGGCGGATGCCGAACTCCTTCGCGTTCTTCCGCAGGGTCTCGATCTGGGTGCGGCTGGTGAGGTCGGCGATCGGCTTGTCGATGCCGATGGTCGGGGTGTTGTGGTCCTCGGTCGCGATGGTGAGGTCGGGGCGGCGCACCGGGCGGCCGGCCATGCGCAGGCCGTCGAAGGCCTGCGGGCTGGTGACCTCGTGCACGAGGTGCAGGTCGATGTAGATCAGGTCGGGCGAGCCCTCGTCACCCTGGGCGACGAGGTGCGATGCCCAGACCTTCTCGGCGAGGGTGCGCGGGCGCGACTCGGTGGGGGGTGCTGCGGTCATGAATGGTCTTCCTCGATGGGGGTGATCAGCCGACGATGGACTCCGCGACGGGGAAGGCCTAGGACGAGGACCCGTCGCGGCAACGAAGGAGGAGCCGAACGTGCTGCACGACTACAGGCTAGCACCGCGCCCGGGCGCGACCGCCGGGGCGTGTTCACCGGCCGCGACGCGGCTCCAGTCGCGACGGGAGCGGATGCGGTAGCGGCTCAGCAGTCGACGGGACCGGCCGGAGGCCCGCCGCGCGTCGTCGAGGTGGCGATCGGCCTGCGCCCAGAGCGCGCGCACCCGCGCGTCGTCGATGTCGGCACCGGAGAACACGGCGGCGTCGACGTCGGAGGCGATGGGCGACAGCCCGGCGGATGCCACGGGGCGGCCTCGAGCGTCGGTGCGCGGGTCAGCGCCGGCCTGCTCGCGCACCTGCCGCTCGAGGTCGTGCGCGATCTGGCGCCGGGTCGCCCGCCGGCGGACGTCGTAGCCCAGCTCGGCGTAGCCGTCGGCGACCTCGTCCCATGCGCCGGCCGCTCGGCGGTCGCCGAGCGGGTGGCGGCGCCGCCGGCGGCGCCGCAGGGCCTTCAGCAGCGCGACCACGACGAGCGGGCCGAGCAGCAGGAGCAGCGGCACGCCGACGACGCCCGCGACGATCCAGGCCCATGCCGGCACCACGAGCGGGTCCTCGCGCTCCTCGTCCTCGGTGTCGTCGATCTCGACGGTGCTGAGCAGGTCCTCCTCGCGCTCCTCGGCGCGCGGGGGCTGGCGCACCTGCGGCTGCGGCTCCGCTGCGGGCCGGGGCGCCTGCTCCTGCGGCACGTCGGTGTCGTCGGGAGTGGGGAGGAACGGCACCCAGCCGACGCCGTCGAAGGCCACCTCGACCCAGGCGGTGACGTCCGCGCCCGTCACCTCGACGACGGCGCCCTCGGCGCCCCCTTCGGGCGCGAACCCCATCACGACCCGCGCCGGGTAGCCGAGGTGCCGGGCCATGAGGGCCATGGCCGAGGCGTACTGCTCCTCGTCGCCGACCATCTGCGATCTCGTGAACAGGTCGACCATGCGGTCGGCGCCGTGCCCCGCGCGCGAGGCGACCGCGTCGGAGGCGAGCCCGTGGCTGAGGAATCCGTCGGTGCGCAGGCCGGTCTCGATCGCGCGCAGCCGGTCGATGGGCGCGGCCTCGTCGCCCGCGTACTGCTCGGCGCGTGCGACGAGCACGTCGGGCACGGACTCCACGGGCGCGAGCGGCACCGCGGCGACCGGCACGTCGGCGAGCTCCTCGTCCGACGGCAGCACGGGCTCGTGCACCTCGAGCAGGTACCGGTCACCCTCGGCGACGCCTCCGATGAGCACCGCGGTCGCCGACGCCGGGTCGTAGCGGAGGTCGTCGCCGCGATCGGCGATCGCCCCGTCGAGCTCGAGCCGCTCCGGCGCGGCGACCGACGGCAGCCAGACGTCGTCGTACGCCCGGACCTCCACGCGCAGCGCCCGGGTCTCGGCGGCGAACTCGCCGAGCGCCGGCTCGGGCAGCTCGGCGCCGACGAGCGCGAATCCGCCGGCGCCCGCGGTGTCCTCCGGGCCGGCGGCGTTCCAGAGCCGGCCGTCGTACGCGTCGAGCGCGGCGAGGCGCAGGCGCTCGCCCTCGCGCAGCCCCGCGACCGTGAAGAGCGTCGTCTCGGCGAGGTCCTTGGTGTACGCGCGGAAGCCCGCGAGCGGGCTCGGGGCGTCGAGCGGGTCGAACGGCGGCGCGACGAGGTCGCGCACGACGACGCGATCGGGCTGTGCGGGCACGAGCGCCGTCGCGGCGAGGGCCCCGGCGGTGACGGCGCCCGCCACGAGCACGGCGGCCCCGCCCATGCGCGAACGCGCGAGCATGCGCGTGCCCGCGGCATCCGCCGCCGGGTCCGTCGCCGCGGGATCGCGCCGCCGCCACCCCAGCCAGGCCAGCGCGAGCGCCGCGAAGAGCACGCCGCGCAGCGGACCCAGGAACGACTCGCCGGTGCCGAGCAGCACGGCAGCGAGCAGGAGCAGCACCGGGCCGACGAGGAGCACGGCGCGGCGGGCCGCCGTGCCGCGCCCGGGCAGCCATCGGGTCGCGAGCAGGGCGGTCGCGAGCCCGACGAGCCAGCCGGCGAAGTACGGCACGACCGTGAGGTACGCGGGCGCCTCCACCGGTGCCCGCAGGGTCAGCACGTCGGCCCAGCCCCACACCGCGCCGAGCACGAGCCCCGCGAGCGTCTCGGGGGTCGGGAGCACCGACCACAGCGCGCGATCGGGCATCGCGAGGGCGCTGCCGAGCACCAGGTACGCCAGCACGCCCGCGAGCACGGCCGGCAGCAGCGAGAGCCGGAGCCGGGTCGCGAGCACGCCCGCGCCCGCTCCCACGACGAGCCCGCCGAGCCCGGCCAGCAGGTATCCCGCGCCGCCGAACGCGGTCGCGAACCCGACCACGCCGAGGGCGGCGAGCACGAGCGGCACGACCACGTCGGCCGCCGTCGCGGCGGTGGGACGACGCCCGGCGGTCATCCGCGCACGCTCCGCACGATCGGGGGCAGCTCGTCGAGCCGACCCACGGTCGCGACCGGCAACCCCGCCGATCGGATGCCCGGTCGCGCACCGTGCTCGGCACGGAACGCGAGCACGCGCGTGTCGGCCCCGAAGAGCCGCTGGACGCCGCGGAACTCCGCGACCGGCAGCATCGAGCCCGCGACCAGCAGCACGACGCTCGGCGCCGCGAGCCGCGAGGTCTGCGCGCGGGCGAGTTCGCGGAGGCTCGGGTGCACCCCCGCGACGGGCTCGATGCGCGCGCAGTCGTCGAGCAGCGCCGTCGGGGTCGCGGTGCGCAGGCGCAGCGCGTCGGTGACGGCGTGCATGGTCGTGCCGTCCTGCAGCACCTGCACGGCGAGCGAGGCCGTGATCGACACGGCGAGCTCGAACTCGTCGTCGGACGCGTAGTGCGCGGCATCCGTCGACTGCACGATCACGAGCTCGCTGCGGCGCGTCTCCTCGAACTGCCGCACCATGAGCGTGCCCGTGCGCGCGGTCGTGCGCCAGTGCACGTTGCGCAGCGGGTCGCCGGGCTCGTACGCGCGCAGCGCGTGGAACGAGATGTCGTTGTCGGTCACGACGGGCGTGACCTCGCCCTCGAGGTCGCGAACGAGCCCCGCCGCCGACGGCTGGAGCCGCGCGGTCACCGGGTGCACGAACAGCTCGATGACCTCCGTCCAGCGCACGGTGCGGCGCAGCAGCCCGAGCTGGTCGCCGCGCACCGAGAGTGCGGGCCCGGCCGGGATGACCGCGCGCCGTGCGGTCGGCACGGCGAAGAGCTCCTCCCGCCCGCCGCCGGGATCGAGGGACGGCACGCGGAACTCGGCCACGCCCGCGCCCACGGGCAGCTCCATGCGCGTGGGCGCCGACCGGCGCGGGGCGGCGTTCGTCACCAGCATCCGCCCCATCGCCCGCTCCCCCGCGACCACGCGGGCGGGCTCCAGCCCGATCTCGACGCGGTACTGCGCGCGACCGAACAGGGTGAGGCACGCGAGCACGACGGCCGCCAGGAGCGTGGCGCCGAGGAAGAGGAACTCGATCCAGCCGAGGACGCCGGCGAGCACGAGGGCGCCCGCCGCCGACGCGAGCGCGATCCGGCCGAAGGGCGTGACGACGCCGGTCACGGGCGCGATCGCGCCGCCCATGCGCACCAAGCCCGCGCCGGCGATGCGGGACGCGTTGGCGACGCCGTTGCGGAGGCCACGGGCGGCGCTCGTCCAGCCCGAGTCGCGACGCGTCGGCGGGCCCGGTTCGACGGTCGTCATGCCGCGCGGTACGCGGGCGGGTCGATCTCCGCGACGCAGCCGCCGACCACCTGCGCGGCCGTCACGCCGCGGAACGCCGACTCGGGGTCGACGATGACGCGGTGCGCGAGCACGGGCTCGGCGAGCTCGCGCACGTCGTCGGGCGTGGCGTAGGTGCGGCCCTGCGAGATCGCCCACGTCTTGACGGCGCGCGCGAGCGCCAGCGCGCCGCGCATCGAGACGCCGAGGGTCGTGTCGGGGTGCTCCCGGGTCGCGGCCACGATGCGGTTGAGGTAGTCGAGCACCGACGGGTCGACGTGCACGTCGGCCGCGAGCTGCGCCATCGCGGTGATCGACTCGGCCGCGATGATCGGCGCGACGCCCGCCGAGCGCGAGCGGTTCGACGAGTCGACGAGCAGCGCGAGCGCGGTGTCGTGGTCGGGGTAGCCGAGCGAGGTCTTGACGAGGAAGCGATCGAGCTGCGCCTCGGGCAGGGTGTACGTGCCCGCCTGCTCGACCGGGTTCTGGGTCGCGATCACCATGAACGGGCTGCCCACGTCGTGCGCGACGCCGTCGACCGTGACCCGGCCCTCCTCCATGACTTCGAGCAGCGCCGACTGGGTCTTCGGGCTCGCGCGGTTGATCTCGTCGGCGAGCACGACCGAGGCGAAGATCGGCCCGCGGTGGAACTCGAACGCCCCCTGGTGCTGGTCGTAGATGGTGACGCCCGTGACGTCGGACGGCAGCAGGTCGGGGGTGAACTGGATGCGCGAGTTCGAGCCGTCGAGCGTGTTCGCCAGCGCCTTGGCGAGCTGCGTCTTGCCGGTGCCCGGCACGTCCTCGAGCAGCACGTGCCCCTCGGTGAGCATGGCGGTCACGACGAGGCGGATCACGTCGCGCTTGCCGAGGATCGCGCGATCGACGTTGCCGACGAGCCGGGTGAAGGCGTCGTGGAACCAGTCGGCCTGTTCCTGCGTGACGGTCATGGTGTCTCCTCGGGTGGTGTCGTCACGGCGTGCCGCCGCGGATGGGGAGCGAGTCCCAGTTCGTGATGGCGTCCGACCAGTAGACGGCGCCGTTGCTCGTGCGGGTGAATCGCACCTGGATGCGGTCGTCGTTGCGGATGCCGAGGCTGTTCCAGATCACGATCGACCCGTCGGTGCCCATCGAGTAGGTGTTCTCGGTGAGGCCGCCGTTGCTGCCGTTGATGAACGTCGTGATGCGGTACGAGCCGGCCGGGAAGTCGTGGTAGTCGATGCCCACGTAGCGGCAGCCCGAGCAGGCGACCGTCGAGAGGCCGCCCTTGAAGATCGTGCCGCCCGGCTCCGGCGGCGGCGGGGCCGTCGGGGTGTCGCGGTTGGACGCCGCCCACGGGCCGCATCCGCGTGCGTTACAGGCCCGCACCTCGTAGCGGTAGCGGGTGCCGTTGCTGCCGGTGATGGCGTCGCTGCGGCTCGTCGTCGTGCCGGATGCGCTCGACCCCTCGGTGAAGCGCCAGCGGTACTCGGTGACCGCGCGTCCGCCGTCGTCGGCGGGCGCGGTCCACGACATGTTGAGGCGCGCGTTGCCGGTCTGCGACGCGTTGAGGGTCACGTTCCGCGGCGCGGTCGGCACGCCGTACGGCACGATCGCGGAGCTCTTCGGCGATGCGGCCGAGGTGCCGATGGCGTTCGTCGCGGTCACCCAGAACTGCACCGACGAGCCGTTGGACAGCCCGCCGATGGTCTGGTCGGTGCCCGCCGCACCGGCGCCGAAGCTGCGCGAGCCGCCACCGGTCCAGTGCACGGTGTAGCCGGTGATCGGCGAGTTGTTCGTCGCGGGCGCCTGCCACCGCACGGTCGCGCTGCCGTCGCCGGGCGACGTCGCCGGTGTCGCCGGGGCGTCGGGCGCGTCGCGCACGACGACCGTGAGCCGGCCCTGGGTCTCGCGGGCCGGGTCGCGCGTGGCGTCCTGGATGCGGTAGACGACGCTGAGCGTGCCCGTGAACGCCGCGCCCGTGGTCACGCTCACGTCCTGACCGGTGAAGGCGACGGAGGCGTTGCTGCCCACGCTGGCCTGGTCGATCCGCGCGTCGACGATGCGGAGCGCCTCGGGGGCGAACGGGTCGAAGTCGTTCGCGAGCACGTCGACGCGCTGCACCTGCGCGCGGGTCATCTCGACCTGGTCGTCGACCGCCTCGGGCGTCGGGCGCGACGAGGACACGACCTGCACCTCGATCGAGCCGGGCACGGTGAACTCGTCGAACCCGAGCGTGAACGACAGCGTCGCGGAGGTGCCCGGCTGCACGCCGAGCGGCGCGGTGAGGGTCAGGATGCTGCCCTCGAGCGCCGGCACGATCTCGGCCGTGCCGCCCGACAGTCCGCCGTAGGCCAGGCGCGCGAGCACGTCGGGGTTCGGATGGCCGCTCGAGTCGCGCAGGTCGACCTGCACGGGCTCCTCCCCCGCCTCGAGCTGCACGGTGCGCGGCGTGAAGGTCGGCGGCACGTCGGTGAAGTCGGCGGAGCCGACCGTGACCGGGATGGTCAGGAAGGCGGTGCGCTCGGCCTGCTCGGCCGTGCCCGCGGCATCCGTCACCTGGAACGTGACCGACGCCTGCCCGCGGTAGTCGGTCGCCGGTGCGAACGCGAGGGTCGCCGCGTCCGCGAGCACCGGGCTGCCGTCGGCGTTGGTGGCACTCGCCGAGAGCACCTCGATCGGACGGCCGCTCGGCACGACCACGACGTCGGCGAGGCTCCACGAGACGGAGCCGTTCATGCGCACGAACTGCTCGCCGATCTCGGCGAGGTACGGCAGCGGGAACTGCTCCTCGTCGGGCTCGTCGTCCGCGGCGAGCGCGTCGGGGTCGGGCACGGGCGGCACGATCACGAACGCCATCGCCGAGAGGTCGTCGACGTCGTTCGTGAGCCGGTAGGCGACGGCCTGGCGCTCGGTCGACGGGGTGACCACGATCGCGCCGTTCGGCAGCACCGTGCCGCTGCCGGCGTTGGGCCCCTCGAGCGTCACGACGAGGTCCTCGACCAGCCCGCCGGGGTTCTGCGCGTCGTCGAGCGGATGCACCGTGACGGTGTCGACGCCCAGCACGTCCTCGGGCTCGATCACCTGGTCCTCGGCGGAGGGCGGGTCGATGCGGGCGTCCTCGGTGACCTTCACCTGCACGTACGCCGCGTCCGCGCCGCCGTGGCCGTTCGTGATCTCGTAGCGCAGCGAGAAGCCGCCCTCGCGCTCGGGCGCGGTCACGACGACGCGGTTCGCGCGCACCTCGGCCTCGAGCGCCAGGTCGACGTTCGCGAGCTGCTCGTCGACGCGGATCGGGTAGCCGCTCGGGTCGGAGTCGTTGCCGAGCACGTCGATCGAGCCCGTGCGGCCGGGGCGCAGCTCGACCACGTCGTCGACCGCGTTCGGCGGCGGCGTGACCTCGGGCCGCGGGATCACGCCGATGCGCACGGTGCCCGTCGCGACCTCGCCCGACGTGTCGACGACCTCGTACTCGAACGCGTCGGTGCCGGTCGAACCCGCGAACGCCTCGTACGTGAACCCCGTGCTGATCGACTCGACCACGCGGCCGAGCGACGGCGGCGAGGTCACCCCGCGCAGCAGCACCGAGTCGCCGTCGGGGTCGATGCCGTCGAGCGGCACCTCGACCTCCACGGTCGACCCGGCGAACGTGCGGGCCGTGATCGGCGCGGGCAGCGGTGCCGCGTCGTCGCCCGCGGGCGTCACCACGAAGGTCACCGACGCCGTCGCGGTCTCGTCGAACCCGTCGGCGATCGTGTACGACACCCGGTGAGTGCCCGGCTCGTCGGGCGCCTGGAAGCGCACGGTGTCGCCCGTCACGAACGCGAGGCCTGCCTCCGGCGACTCGGCCAGGTCGGGCAGCACGTGGAAGGGCGCGGAGTCGGGGTGCACGTCGTTCGCGGTGACCGCGACCGTCGCGATGTCGCCCGCCCGCACGGTGGCGGTGTCGGGCACGGCGATCGGCGGCTGGTGCTTCACGAGCGGTGGCACGGGCACGACGGCGACGGATGCCTCGGCGGTGGCGGACCCGTCGGAGACCGTGTAGCCGAACTGGAGCGGCTCGGTCAGCGCCGCGGAGGCCGTGATGCGGGCGACGGCGTTGCCGAGCAGCTCGACCGTCACGAGGTCGTCGATCTCACCGAGCTCGACCGACTGCACGGCGAGCACGCGCCCGTTCGGCGAGGCGTCGTTCGCGAGCAGCGGCACGCTCGTGGGCTCACCCGCGCGCAGGTACGCCGTGTCGGTGACCGCGATGGGCGGCAGCGCCTGCTCGGGCGCCTCGAGCACATCGACGCGGATCAGCCCGACGCTCACCGCGTCGCCCGCCGCGAGGTCGTAGGTGAAGAGGTGGCTGCCGACCTCGTTCGCCGAGAAGGCGACGGTGCCGAGCTCGGTGTTCGCCGTGGCATCCGCCCCCTCGACCTCGGCCACCCCGAGCAGCACGAGCGGTGCGCCCGACGGGCTCAGGTCGTTGGCGAGCGGCTCGAGCAGCACCCGCTCGCCCGCGAAGACCTGCGCGTGGTCGGGCGTGCCGACGGGGTTCAGGCTCCCCGTGGGCCGCACGTCGACGGTGAGGGTGCCGGTCGCGGTCGCCGCGCCGTCGGAGACGACGTACTGCACCTCCTTGAGCCCGATCTCGCCGGTGCGGTGCTCGAACGTCACGTACCCGTCCGGCCCGAAGCGCACCGAGTCGCCGCTCGTCGGCGATGCGTTCACGAGGTACAGGTCGTCGCCGTCGGGGTCGTTCCAGTCGGCCAGCACGTGGTACGAGATCGACCGGCCCTGCTCGACGCTCACGGCCGCCTCGCGGTGCGGCACCGGCGGCAGGTTCTCGCCGGTCGGACGCACGGTCACGTCGACCTGCGCCTCCGCGACGCCGAGCCGCCCGTCGTCGACCGTGTACCGGAACGACACGGTGCCGGATGCCCCCGGGGCGGGCGTGAACTGCAGCGCGCGCGAACCGTCGATGTGCTCGAGCCGCCCGGCCGATTCGGGGATCTCGCTCGTACCCGCGATCGTGAGCACGTCGCCATCGGGATCGGTGTCGTTCTCGAGCACCTCGAGGATCGTCGCGCGGCCGGGACGCACGCCCAGCTCGTCGTCGCGTGCGTTGGGCGGGCGGTTCACGTCGGTGCGGTCGGCGAGGGTGTCCTCGAACGACTGCGTCGAGCTCGTCTCGTCGCCCTCCTCGTCGTCGTACTCGACCGGCGGCGTGACCTCCTCCCAGTTGTCGACGAGGCGCAGGTCGGAGTCGACCAGCCAGGCGTCGCCGTTCGAGAGGTTGTTGAGGGCGATCACGTCGCGATTGCGCCGGAACTCGAGCGCGGATCCCGCCGTGGGCTGCGCGATGCGGTACCGATCGGCGCGGCCGTCGCACGCGAGGAGGTACGCCTGCGCGACGGCCCACGCGCCGTGCGCGCACCCGTCGAGGCGGACCGGGGCGGATGCCTCGGCCGGCGTGGTCGCCGGCACGTCGAGCCCCGCGTCGACGCTCGTCGCGTCGCCCCCGTCGAGCGGCACCTCGACGAGGCCGGTGCCGGTCGCGAGCAGCACCGCGTCGTGCTCGTCGCCCGGCTGCTGGATGCGCAGCGCGACCTCGTCGAGGGCGTGCGGCTCGCCGTCGACCACGATGGCGTTCGCCTCGCGGTCGAGCACGACCGGCACGTCGCCGACCGCCGAGAGCTCGTGGTCGCCGATCGCGGGCAGCGGGCTCGTCGTCGCGATCGTCTCGCCCTGCGCCACGCGCGCCAGCACGCGCTGGTCCGGCGACGTGGCGAACGTCACGCCCGAGCGGGAGACGACGAGGCGGGACCCCTCGCCGAGGCCCGCCACCGGCTCGGCGTCGACCGTCGAGAGGGCGAGCTCGCCCGCGGCATCCGTCACCCAGAGCTCCCCCGCCGGCGACAGCACCGCCAGCGTGTGCCCGCCGAACGCGACCTGCGAGCCCGGCGGCACGTCGACGCGCTGGACGAGCGTCGTGAACGCCGGGTCGACCCGCTCGACCGAGCCGACCGACGCGTCGTGCAGGAAGACGTCCTCGCCGTCCTGCAGCACGTCGAACGCGTTCGAGGCCGCGTTCACCGCTCCGTCGAGTTCCTCGATCTGGCGGTTCAGCCGGCCCGCGAGGAGCTGCTCGCCGTTGGTGACCCAGACCGCGCGCGCCGTCAGGTCGACATCGGCGACGGGGAATCCGCGGTGCAGCACGGCCGCGCCGAGCGTGCCGCTGGCGAGCACCGAGAGGATCACCGTCGAGGCCGCGCCGCGTCGCGCACGGAGCCAGGAGGTGATCGTCATCCGCGTGCCCTCGATCCTCTCCCCGGACGGGTCATCGCGTGTCGCCGTTCACCCGCGCCGGACCCGTGCGGCTCCGGCGCCGTGAGGCAACCTAACACGACTCCGGAGTCCGCTCCGATGGGCATCAGTCCCCATCCACAGGCGCGGGCCCGTCGGCCTCCCGATCGAGCAGTGGAAGGTCCTCCCGGCTCACCAGGCGCGTCGCGACGGCGTACTCCACGAGCCGGGCCCGCCGGTTCACGGCGAGCCTGCCGCGGCCCCCGCGAAGCCCCGAGACGCCGATGCGGTCGAGCTTGTCGCAGACGTTGTCGAGCTTGCGGTTGAACGTGGTCATGCTCCAGCCGAGTCGCGTCGCGGCGTCGGCCGACGACGGCACCTCGCCCCGGCCCGGCAGCGACTGCGTGAGCACGCCCTCGGACAGCGCGACGATGAGCTGTCGCTGGCTCGTCGTGAGCGTGACCGGCAGCACGGTCGTGCCGCCGACCTCCGACTGCGCCGACACCGAGGTGCGGAAGAAGTCGCCGCCCGCGTGGATCGTGAAGTCGTACGTCGTCGACCCCGCGCTGAACATCACGTGCAGGGTCTCGAAGACGACCGGGATGCGGGCGCCGGGCGCGAGCCAGGCCTGCACGGCCCCCGTGGCATCCGTCACCGTCGCCGTGAGCAGGTGGCCGACGTTGGCGAGCCACCACAGCCCGAACTCCTCCGACAGGGTGAGGAAGGTGCGATGCAGGTACGGGTTCTCGTCGACGACCAGGTCGCCCTCGCGGCCGATGCGGAACTCGGCGCCCGGCTCGACGGCGTATCGCTCGCCGCAGAACTCCAGCTCGAGCGGCCTCACGGGGTGCATCCCCGGGTCGGCTCGGACAGCCTGCCGCCGCGCTGCACCTGCACGTCGATGCAGACGGTCGCGCCCGCCGGGGCGTCGACCGCGACCGCGTCCTGCCCGGCCTCGAGCAGCGCGGGCGAGCCGCTGCCGTCGGCGGGCTCCCAGCGGAACCGGTCGCCGTCGACCGGGTCGGGATTCACGAGGGTGAAGGTGGCGGTGCCGTCGGTCGTGGTGGCGCGCACCTCGGGGGCGGGCACGGCCGTGCCCGCGACCGCGCTGGCGGGTTCGTCGGCGTCGGCTCCGGCGGTGTCGAGGGTGCCCGGCCCGCCCCCGAGCAGCACCGCGGCCGCGACGGCGACCCCGACGACGACGACGGATGCGACGGCGATCCAGGCGCCCGCGCGCGAGGTGCGGGCGGCTGGCGCGTGCCCGCGCTCAGGGAGCTCGTCGGTCGTGCGGTCGTGCGCCTCCGTGCCGGCGCGCACCGGGCCGCGCAGCACCGTGCCCTCGTCGACGACGTTGACCGCGCCGGGTGCGCGGTCGCGCTCGGCGGCGTCGAACCGGCGCGTCTGCGCCGGGATCGACGGCACGTCGCGCAGGCGGGTGGCGGCCTCCTCCGCGGGCGCGGTCGATCGTGCGACGGGCACGGCGCCGATCGGCGCAGCGGCGGACGACGCGGGCTGCGGCTGGGCCGTCACCGGGGTCACCGAGCGGACGCGGGTGGCCTCCTCGTCCGGTCCGTCGGCATCCGCCGCGGATCGCCCCGCGGGCAAGGGCACGTCGAGCGGGGTCGGGGCATACCCGAGCTCGAGCTCCACGCGCTGCAGCGCTCGGGCGAACTCGACCACGCCCCGGTACCGCTGCGAGCGCCTCGAGGCCATGCCCTTCGCGAGCACCGCGGCGAGCGAGGCCGGCACGTCGTCGCGCTCGATCGGCGTGATCGCGCCGCGCTCGATGCGCCCGATCAGGTCGAGCGTGCCGTTCGGCCGCCCGACGATCTCGAACGGGGTACGGCCCGCGAGCAGGGTGTGCACCGTCGCGGCGAGCGAGAAGACGTCGCTGCGGGCGTCGGGGCGCGGGTCGTCCTCGAACATCTCCGGCGGCGACCAGGGCACCGACATCCCCACCGCCGACCGCGACCCCGACGTGCCGTCGCCGCCGGCGGGCAGGCTCGTGACGGTGTGCACCGGCAGGTCGTCGTCGAGGGCCGAGGCGATGCCGAAGTCGGTGAGGGCGGGCCAGCCGTAGTCGTTGGTGAGCACGTTCGCCGGCTTGATGTCGCGGTGCAGGATGCCCGCCGCGTGAGCGGTCGCGACGGCGCCGGCGATGCGGATGCCCGTGCGCAGCGCATCGTCGACGGCGAACCGCTCGCGCTTGTACCGCTCCGCGAGGCTCGGGCCGGCGCAGTACTCCATGACGAAGTACGGCCGCCCGTCGGGCGCCACGCCGGCGTGGTGGATCGCGACGATGTACGGGTGCGCCGACAGCTGCGCCATGACGTTCGCCTCGGCGACGAACGCCTGGCGCACCTCGCCGTCGAGCGAGTCGGTGAGCAGCACCTTCACGGCGACCTGGCGCCGGGGCAGCTCCTGCTCGTAGAGGAAGACGTCGGCGAACCCGCCCGAGCCGAGCACGCGGGTGAAGGTGAGGCCGGGCAGTTCGGGAGCGGCCGAGGGTGCGCGCCTCACGAGCGCTCGACGACGGTGAGCTCGTGCCCGCCGCCCAGGTCGATGCGCGTGCCGGCGATCACCGGCGTCGGCTCGCCGCCGCGGAGCCGCTGGGCCTGCCTGCCCGGGAGCGTGACGACGGTGCCGTTGCGCGAGTCGAGGTCGGTGACGACGACCGTGCCGCCCTCGACGGCGACGCGGAAGTGGCTGCGCGAGATGTCGGGGTCGCCGCGGCCGACCGGCACCGCGCGCGGCGTGCGGGCACCGGCGAAGCGGCCGACGGCGGGTGCGCGCCCGACGAGCAGGTCGGGGTCGATCGGCTCGACCGCGCCGTCCGGCAGGCGGAGGGCGAACGCCGCGACCGGCGGGGCGTCGGCCACGGCGGAACCCGTGTCCCCGGGCCCGGCCGCGGCGGCGCGGCGGGCGGCGCGGAGGTCGTCGCCGAGCACGGTCAGGCCGTCGTGGTCGGTGTCGGGCGCGGCGGCCGCGGGTCCGGACACCGGCACTGCGACGGGCCGTGGCACCGAGCCGGTCGCGGTGCGCTGCGGACGATCGCCGCTCACGAACGGCGGCACCTCGATGGTGCCGCCCACCGGGGGCTGCGCGGATCCGGCTCGGCCGGCCCGTGCGGCTCCCGCGTGCGGGAGCCCGGCGGGCATCCCGATCGGGGCCGGCACCGGACGCGCGCTCGCGGCCACCGGTTCGGCGCTGGGCGCCCCGCGCTCGGGGCGTGCGGCCGTGGCGCCGTCGACGGCGCCGTCGGGTGACGCCACGTCGGGCTCGGGCTCGGGCTCGGGCACGACGGTGCGCTCGGGCACGACGGTGCGCTCGGGAATGGCGGTCTGCTCGGACACCGGCTCGTCTGGCCCGGGGGCGGGGGCGGGCTCCGCCGCATCCGCCGCCTGAGCCCCTGCCGTCCGGGCGACGCCCATCTGCGCCGCGCGCACCTCGGACGCCCCGTGGTCGGCCGGAGCGGACCACGTGAGGGCGCGCGCCGGCACGACTCCGGCCAGGATCGGCAGTCCGTCGGCAGTCGCATCCGCCGCCGTGCCGTCGAGCGCGACGCGCACCGCGGTGCCGCCGGGCACGACCAGCTCGGCCCAGGTCGAGACCCCGGTGCCGTCGCACGCGACCTCCCCGCCCGGGGCGTCGACCAGCGCCCGGACGCCCCGTGCGATCACCCGGAGCCCGGCGGAGTCCCCTGCGGGCTCCGCCACGGCGAGCACGAAGGGCGGGGTCGCCGCGAGCCCGCCCGTGGTGAGCGCCTCGAGGAACCCGGACGCCGAGGCCTCGCGTCCGAAGGCCGTGACCAGCACGGACCGGGCGCCGACGCCCTGCACCGCGAAGACGTGACGCTCGCCGACGTCGGCGAGCCAATCGCCCGCGTCAGGCAGGTAGCGATGCACGCCGGTCCTCCTCGCGCGGCCTCGTGTCCTCGAACCGCGAGATGTCGATGGCCGAGGTGTCCACGCGATCGCGGGTCGCCTCGGGGTCGTCCTCCTCGCCCTCGGCGTGGGACTCCACGACGAGCACGGTGATGTTGTCGCTGCCGCCGTGCGCGAGGGCCGCGTCGACGAGCCGCTGGGCGACCTCGTGCGGGCCGGGTGCCGTCGCGAGCACGTCCGCCATCTCCGCGTCCGGGACCTCCTTGCTGAGCCCGTCGCTGCAGATCAGGTACGACTGCCGGCCCGCGACCGGGATCAGCCAGGCGTCGATCTCGACGCTCTCGTCGGCTCCGATCGCGCGCGTGATCACGTTGCGATCGGGGTGCGCCTCGGCCTCCTCGGCCGGGAGCAGCCCCGAGTCGATCAGCTCCTGCACCGCGGAGTGATCGACCGTGACCTGCTCGAGCGTGCGGCCGTTCCAGCTGTACACCCGGGAGTCGCCGACGTTGAACGCCATCCAGTTCACGCCCGAGGCACCGCCCGCGTCGACCAGCGCGACGCCCGAGACGGTCGTGCCGGCCATCGCGACCCCTTCGTCGCCGGGCGTGAGCGCGCGCACGGCGCGGTTCGCCGTCGCGATCGCGTCGAGGATCCGCTCCGGCGTCGACGTCTCATCCGAGGCGATGTGGGCCGTGAAGGTCTCGACCACCGTGCGGCTCGCCGCGTCGCCGCGCGCGTGGCCCCCCATGCCGTCGGCCACGAGGAACACGGGCGGGCGGGCGAACAGGTCGTCCTCGTTCACGCGACGCACGGCGCCCACGTGCGTCATCGCCCCGTACCGCACGCGCACGGGACCGTGCGCCGTCGCCAGCTCGCGCTCGCCGTTCACCGCCACGTCGACTCCGGGTTCGAATCCTGTCGCGCCCAGGGTCCGGCGCGGCTCACCACGCTATCAATTCGCGGGGGGCTACTCGTCGCCCGGGCGCCCTTCGGTGAAATGCGGCACTTCCTCCATGAGCGAGTGGCCGCGCTTGCGGGCGTCGACCCGCGCCTTCGCGAGGCTCGCGACGGTCGCGACGACCATCGCGACGACGATCACGGCGAGCGACGTCCAGGTGGAGATCTCCGGGGCCCACTCGATCGGCTCGCCGCCGTTGATGAACGGCAGCTCGTTCACGTGCGCCGCGTGCAGGAAGAGCTTCACGCCGATGAAGGCGAGGATGAACGCGATGCCGTACTTGAGGTACTCGAGGCGCTCGAGGAGGCCGCCGAGCAGGAAGTAGAGCTGCCGCAGCCCCATCAGCGCGAACACGTTCGCCGTGAACACGATGAACGGGCTCTGCGTGATGCCGAAGATCGCCGGGATCGAGTCCAGCGCGAAGATGAGGTCGGTCGTGCCGATCGCGATGAACACGATGAGCATCGGCGTGAACACGGTCGCGCCGTCGATGCGGGTGCGCAGCTTCACCCCGTCGTACTCCGAGGTGATGCTGAGCCGGCGGCGCAGCAGCTTGACCAGGCGGGTCTCCTCGCCCTCGTTCTCGTGGTCGCCGAACGCCTGGCCCCAGGCCGTGTAGAGCAGGAACGCGCCGAAGATGTAGAAGATCCAGCTGAAGTTCTCGATCAGCTGCGCGCCGAGCAGGATGAAGACGCCGCGCAGGATCAGCGCGAGGATGATGCCCACCATGAGCACCTCCTGCTGGTACTTCCGGGGCACCGCGAAGCGGCTCATGATGATGACGAACACGAACAGGTTGTCGATCGAGAGGCTGTACTCGGTGAGCCAGCCGGCGAGGAACTGCCCGCCGTGCTCGGCGTCGCCGAGCAGGAACATGAGCCCGGCGAAGATCAGCGCCAGCACGACGTAGAACACGACCCAGGCGGTCGCCTCGCGGAACGACGGCACGTGCGGCCGCTTCAGCACGATCAGGAGGTCGGCGACGAGGATCAGCGTCAGGACGACGAGGGATCCGACCTCGAACCAGACGGGCAGGGCGAGTTCCACGGAAGGCCTTTCGGGGAGTTGGGGTCGGCGGAGCGCCGAACGTCTCTCCCCCACCGCACGGTGTTCCACGCCCGGAGCACCGTCGACGGCGCTCGTACTGACGAAGCGTGGCCCGGGGCGCAGGCGCCCCGCGGGATACTCCCCTTCGTGCTCGCGAGTCTAATCCACGACGGGCCCGGGAGCGCGCCCGGAACGACGAACGCCCCCGGTCCGCATGGCGAACCGAGGGCGTTCCTCGTGTTGTGACCCCAGCGGGATTTGAACCCGCGCTACCGCCGTGAGAGGGCGGCGTCCTAGGCCGCTAAACGATGGGGCCGAAATCGGCAACTCGAAGAGTATGACACATCGTGCGGCCCGGGACAAATCGAGCCACGAGAGCGCTGGGCGGCGCGTTCCGGGTCACGTGAAGACCCGCAGCGCCCCCGGCTTGGCCGTCACCTCGACCGGGAGCGGGCCGAGTCGCTCGCCGTCCGCGTAGGCGACGACGTCCGCCGATTCGATGCGCACCGAACGGGCGCGGAGCAGCTCGACCGCCGGGTGGTCGACGTGCGTGCCGGAGAACACCCGCGGGAAGACCCTGAGGAGCCCGAGCCGGCTGATCGGGTGCACGATGAACACGTCGAGCAGCCCGTCGTCGAGCTCGGCGGCCGGGGCGATCCGCATGCCGCCGCCGAGCGACGGCGTGTTGGCGACCGAGACGAGCATCGCGCGCTGGGTGCGGACCTCGCCGTCGATGGTCAGCACGTACTCGCGCGGGTGGAACGTCGCGAGCTCCCTGGCGAGGGCGAGGGTGTACCTGCTGGGTCCGCGGGGCCGGGTCATCCGGTTCGCCCGGTCGTTCACGATCGCGTCGAAGCCCGCGGACAGCACGCAGGCGTACCAGGTGGTGAGCTCGCCGTGTCGCACCGTGGCGGCGTCGATCAGGCGCGGCTCGCGCCGGAGCGCGGCCAGCAGCGCGTCGATCGCGGCCTCCGGGTCGTCGTACGGCAGGCCGAGGGCGCGCGCGAGGTCGTTGCCCGTGCCCGCGCCGACGACGCCGAGCGGCACCTGCGTGCCGGCCAGGACGTTGACGCCGAGCGAGACCATCCCGTCGCCGCCGACGACGACGAGCGCGTCCGTGCCCGCGGCGACGGCCGCCTCGGTCTCCCGGCGGAGGAGCTCGAAGTTCGGCTCGCGGAGCATCGAGACCTCGTACCCCGCGGCCTCGAGGCGCTCGGCGGTCCGGGGACCGATCGCGCGGTTGCGACCGAAGGACGCGTTCGGGTTGACCGCCAGGACGATTCGCCGGGTCGCCTGTGTCATGTGGCGATTATGGCGGGTGCCGTGTGCACGGCGTGCGCGACACGGCCCTGCTGTGGACCGCCGGGGCCTCCGGGGCCTCCGGGGTCAGCCACCGCCTCCGCCGCGACCACCGCCGTTGCCGCGTCCGTTGCCGCCCGTGGTCGAGTCGCCGCCCGTGCTGCCGCCGCCGGTGTTGCCGCCACCGCCACCGGTGCTCCCGCCGCCGGTCGGCTGCGCGTTGTCGCCCGAGTCCTCCTCGTCGTCATCGTCGCCGCCGAGGCCGCCGTAGTCGGGCACGATGCTGCCGTCGGGCGACGAGCCGGGGCCCGTGACCGGGCCGAGGCCCGCCATCGTGAACGCGCCTCCGCCGTACTTCGCTGCGGCGACCGACATCACCATCGGCCACATGCGGTGCCGCGCCTCGGCCGCGCGCCCGGTCGCGAAGTAGAGTCCGCGCTGGTTGGCGTCGCCGTTCACGCTGACGACCGCCGCCGCGGTCGCGACCTTGGTGCTCGCCCCCACCATCCAGGTGTCCTTGGCACCGTCGGTGGTACCGGTCTTGCCGATGAGCGGCACGTGCGGCACCGTCGCGGCGTTCGAGGCGACCGCGGTGCCGCCGGTCATGACGGCGCTCATCGCGGTGTGCATCGCCGCGGCGACCTCGGGCGCGACCGACCTGGTGCAGTTCGACTTCGGCGGGTCGATCTCCTCGCCGTCGCGGCCGACGATGCGCTCGATCGCGATCGGCGTGCACGTGACGCCGTTGTTCGCGACCCCGGCGAACGCGATCGCCATGCTGAGCGGTGCGACCTCGTTGGTGCCGATCACCGACGACGGCCCCTGGGCGAGCGGATCGCCGTCTGCGCGGTGCACCCCGAAGGCCTCGGCACGCATGCGGATGTCGCAGAGGTCGAGCTGCTTCGCCATGCCGATGAAGCCCGAGTTGATCGACCCGATGGTGGATTCGAGCGCGCTGTAGTTCGCCCCGGACTCGCCCGCGTCGTTCTTCGGGTTCCAGTTCCCGGCCGAGACGGCCCCGTTGCAGTGGTCCTGGAAGATGCCCCAGTTGCTCTTGACGCGGCTGTCCACGCGTTGGGCCAGGCCGTGGCCGGTGCTGAGCCACTCGGCGAGGGTGAAGATCTTGTACGACGATCCCGGCTGGAACCCACGGGAACCGCCGTAGTCGAAGTCGGTGTTGTAGTTGATGCTCGTGTACTGCGGGCCCTTCTTCAGCACCGCGGGGTCCTGGCTGTACGTGCGGTTCTGCGCCATGGCGAGCACCTTGCCGGTGCCGACCTCGACCGAGGAGATGACGCCGCCGACGTCCCAGCCGGGGAAGGTGGCCGGCACGTGCGCCGCGATCGCCGCGTTCGCCGCCTTCTGCAGGTCGAGGTCGAGCGTCGTGTACACGTCGTACCCGCCGCGGCGGAAGTTCGTGAGCCGGGTCTCCGCGTCCTCGCCGAACGTCGGGTCGTTGCGCAGGATGTGTGTCACGTAGTCGCAGAAGTACGCGCTGCCCTTCGCCGTCTGGCAGCCGGTGCTCGGCTCGTTGATGTCGGGGTCGACGGGCTCGGCGATGGCGGCGTCGTACTCCTCCTGGGTGATCTTCCCCTCGGTGAGCATGCTGCCGAGGATGTAGTTGCGCCTGGCGAAGTTCGCCGCGTAGCCGTTGTCCTTGCCGTTCGTGACGCTGTCGGGCACGTCGAGCCGGAACTTGCCGGGGTTGTTCACGATCGCGACGAGGGAGGCCGCCTCCGCGAGCGAGACCTTCGACGCCGACGTGCCGTAGTAGTACCTCGCCGCGGCCTCGATGCCGTAGACGCGACCGCCGAAGCCGGCGATGTTCAGGTAGCCGAGGAGGATCTCGCTCTTGGTGTAGCGCTTCTCGACGCCGATCGCGAGCCGCATCTCCTTGAGCTTGCGGTCGATGGTGGTCTCGGTGACCGCGCCGTAGCAGGCGTCGCGCTCCTCGGTGGTCGTCGCCTCGCCCTCGCAGACCTGCACGCGCACGTTCTTGACGTACTGCTGGGCGATCGACGAACCGCCCTGCGTGTCGCGCCCGGTCGCGGTCGTCGCGGCCGCGCGGATGGTGCCCTGCAGGTCGATGCCGCCGTGCTCGTAGAACCGCGGGTCCTCGCCGGCCACCGCCGCATCCTTCACGTACTGGCTGATCTGCTCCCACCCGACCTCGACGCGGTTCTGGTCGTAGAACGAGGCCAGGAGCACGTGCGACCCGTCGTCGCGGGTGGCGTAGATGTCGCTCTTCTCCGACAGCTCGCCGATCTCGAGGTAGCCCGGCAGGTTCTCGAACATCGAGATCGTGCTGGTGGCGGCGACGCCCACGGCGCCGAGCGCGGGGGTGACGGACACGGTCACCAGCGCGCCGACCGCGGCGCTCGCCGCGATGAACCCGACGAACCCGCCGATACCGCCGACGACGCGCTTGACGCCCTCGCCGCGCGACCTGTCCTGCTCCATCGACGCCTCCTGCTCGCGGACCCCCGGGCTCGCGTGTATTCCCCCTCCTCCATGCAACCTTCTCGGGGCGTGCTTGTAAAGCGGTCGAGGGTATCGTTCGGGTCTCGCCTCGGGTCCGCAAGCCCGTTGCGCCGGTCGACGCGATGGGTGTTGGCTCGGAGCATGCGACTGACGAAGCTGGAACACGCCGCGCTCGTGATCGAGGACTCCGGGGAGAAGCTCTTCATCGACCCGGGCAACTTCACGACCCCGATCACCGAGGCCTCGGGCGCCGTCGGGGTCGTGCTCACCCACGAGCACCCCGACCACTGGACGCCCGAGCAGCTGCGACGCATCCAGGGCGCCGAGCCCGACGTGCGCATCCTCGGTCCGGAGGGCGTCGCCTCCGCGGCATCCGACTTCGACGTCGAGGTCGTGCACCCCGGCGACGAGGTCGAGGTCGGGCGGTTCCGCCTGCGCTTCTTCGGCGGGCGGCACGCGGTGATCCACGAGTCGATTCCCGTGATCGACAACGTGGGCGTGCTCGTCGACGACACGCTGTACTACGGCGGGGACTCGTTCACCGTGCCCGAGGGCGTCGAGGTCGGGGTGCACGCCGTGCCCGCAGGGGCCCCGTGGCTGAAGATCGGCGAGGTCATCGACTACGTGATGGCGGTCGGCGCGAAGCGCACCTTCCCGACGCACGAGATGGGCCTCTCCCGCTCGGGCAAGGAGCTCTCGAACGGCCGCATCGCCTGGGCCACCGAGCAGGGCGGCGGCGAGTTCACCCCGCTGGAGCCGGGCGACACGCTCGACTTCTGATCGCGCCGCGTTCCGGGTGCGCGCGGACCCGGGACCGCGTGCACGGACCCGGGGCGATCAGTCGTGCGGCCGGCGATGCTCCAGCTCGAACACCGCGGCCTGCGTCCGCCGCTCCACGCCCAGCTTGCGCAGCAGGCCCGAGACGTAGTTCTTGACGGTCTTCTCGGCCAGCGAGAGCCGCTCGCCGATCTGCCGGTTGGTGAGGCCCTCGGCGATCAGCCCGAGCACCTGGCGCTCCCGCAGGTTCAGCGACCCGAACCGCGGATCCTCGCGGTCGTCCGGATCGGCGGGTGGGCGCAGGCGGTCGGAGTAGGCGGGCACGAGCAGCGAGCGGCCGGCCGCCGCGGTACGGATCGCCTCGACGAGCCGGTTGCCCGTGACGGACTTGAGCACGTAGCCCGAGGCGCCGGCGAGCACCGCCGCGGTCGCGGCCTCGTCGTCGTCGTACGCGGTGAGGATCAGGCACCGGAGCTCGGGCATGCGCGAGCGGAGTTCCCGGCACAGCGTGACGCCGTCCGCGTCCGGCAGCCGCAGGTCGAGGACGGCGACGTCGGGTGCGACCGCGGGGATCCGGGCGAGCGCACGAGCCGCGTCGGGCGCCTCGCCGACCACCTCGAGGCCGGGCTCGCGCCCGAGCAGTTCGGCGATGCCGCGACGCACGATCTCGTGGTCGTCGACGAGGAACACCCGGGTCATCGCACGCACCGCCTCATCAGTCGTCACCCGTCGCCAGCGGGGCCGCCCAGATCGCGCGGGTGCGGCCATCCTCGGACCCGAGGTCGAAGGAGCCCCCGCGTGCGGCCGCCCGTGCGGAGAGGTTGGCGAGTCCGCTCCGGCGGCCGTGCGGCGCGACCCCGACGCCGTCGTCCTGCACGACGACCCGCACCTCGTGCCCGCCGGCCGACACCTCGAGGCCGGCGCTCGTGGCCGCAGCGTGCTTGACCACGTTGGCGAGCAGCTCCCGCACCACCGCGACGACGTCGTCGGCCAGGGCCCCCGTGACCATGAGGTCGACCGGGCCGGAGAAGCGCACCGCGACGGGCTCGGCGAACCCGGACGAGTACTCCGACACGATGTCCAGCACCCGGTGACGCATCGACTCGCCGCCCTCGCCGCGCGGCGTCAGGGCGAAGATGATCGCGCGGATCTGGGCGATGCTCTCGTCGAGGGTCGCGGTGGCGGACCGGAGGCGCGCCGAGGCCTCGTCGCCGACGCCGGACTCGGCGAGCGCATCGAGCGCGAGCCCGGCGCCGAAGAGCTGCTGGATGACCTGGTCGTGGAGGTCGCGGGCGATGCGCGCCCGATCCTCCGCGAGCAGGGCCTGCTGCCGGTGCTCGCGCGCGCGTGCGAGCTCCACGGCGAGCGCCAGGCGCGCGGCCAGGTCGTCCGCCAGGTCGACCTCGGTGGCGCTGAACGCGGGCCTGCCGGGGCGGCGGGCGACGGCGAGCACTCCCCACGTGGCCGCGTCCGATCGCAACGGGAGGAACAGCGCCGAGCCGACGCCGTCATCCGGCGCCGCGATCGCGAGCGCGTCCGGCGTCGGGTCGTGTCGCGCACCCGGCCGCGTGCGCGTCACCCCGTCCTCGAAGACCAGGGCCGCCATCGTGCTCATCGCAGGCAGTGCTGCGCCGTCCAGCTCCGCGGCACCGTCGCCGCGCGCCTCGGCGATGCGAACGGTGCCCGCCTCGTCGCCCGGGAGCACGAGGCAGACGCGGTCGGCGGTCGTGCGGGCGATGAGCTCGTCGGCCAGCAGCGGGAGCGGGTCGGCTCTCGTGGACTCGAGCATGGCGGAGGCGATCTGCGCGGAGGTGGCCGACCACTCCTGCCGGAGACGCGACTCCTCGAGTTGCCGCGCGTTCGCGATCACGAATCCCGCGGTCGAGGCGAGCGCGCGGACCAGTTGCTCGTCCTCCTCCGTGAACTCCCCGACGTGCGGGTCGGCGAGATACAGGTTGCCGAAGACCTCGTCGCGGACCCGGATGGGCACGCCCAGGAACGCCCCCATGCGGGGGTGTCCGGCCGGGAATCCGACCGACCGGGGATGATCCTCGATGTGGGCCAGCCGGATCGGCTGGGGATCGTCGATGAGCGCGCCGAGGACGCCCCTGCCCTCCGGGAGGTGCCCGATCGCCGCCACCACGTCGTCGTCCATGCCGGCATGCACGAACTCCTCCAGACCCTCGCCCGCGGCGCCGATCACCCCGAGCGCGCCGTAGCGCGCGTCGACCAGCGCGACGGCCGCCTCGACGATCCGCTCGAGCACGACGGGCAGCTCCGCCGACTCGACGACCGCCGCCGTCGCACGCAGCAGTTCGCGCAGCCGACCCTGCGCATGCAGGACGTCGTCCGCCCGGGCCATCAGGTCGCGCAGCGCACGGTCCAGCTCGGTCCGGGGCTCGTCGGCGAACGGCAGCTGCGGCTGTTCCGTCATGGCACCTCCGCGGTGATGCCCGCAGGCTACCACCGGTGCCGGGTCGAGGCCCTCCCCCAATGCGTGGGACGAACGGCCCGCGCGCCGACCTCCTCCGGGGCGAACCTGTGAGCGTCGGCCGGGCGGGCCGGCGCACGACGCAGGGGGCGATACATGACTTCGCGGATGCTGGTGGGGATCGACGGCTCGATCGCGAGCCGCGCGGCGATGGTCTGGACGCTCGAGCGCGCCCGCGCGACCGGCGCCGCGGTCGTACTGCGGCTCATCGTCGACGACGAGTGGGGCACGATCAGCACGCGCATGCTCGGAGAATTGCGGGCGGATGCCTCGGGGCGCGTCGAACGCGAGTTCGACTTCGCGCGTGCTCGGGCCGGCGGGGTCCCCGTCGAGGCCGAGGTGACGGTCGGCTCCCCGATGCTCACCCTCGCGGCCGAGGCCGCCGAGTACGACCTGGTCGCCATCGGCACGCACAAGACGGGATCGTTCCACGGGTTCGCACTCGGATCGCGTGCGCCGCAGCTCGCGGCGATGTCCCCGGTCCCGGTCGCGGTCGTCCCGACGTCGTCCGGCGGCGAGCGCTCGGGCGTCGTGGTCGGCGTCGGCGGCGTCGCCGGCGAGGGCGCCGCCGTGGCCTTCGCGGCGCGCGAGGCCGACCGGCTCGGCGAGCCGCTGCTCGTCCTGCGGGCCGACGACGGCCCGCCGGCACTCGGCGATCGGGCCGTCGAGCGCGCACTCCGGGACGCGTCCGCCGCAGGGGTCGCATCGGAGGTCACGTCGCGCCGTTCGAGTCCCCCCGCGGGGAAGGCGCTCGCCGTGCGATCCGGCACGGCCGTGCTCACGGTCGTGGGACGCCCGACGGAGCCCGGAGCGCGCGGGTACCGGCCCCTGGGACGCACCGGCACGGACCTGCTGATGAACCTCGGCGGACCGGTCGTCGTCGTGCCGTTCGCCGCCGCCGTGCCGGACGGCGGGGCGTCCGGGTGAACGGCGACGGACGCGCCCGGCTGCGCCGCGTGTGACCTTCGTCCCGTCCGTCGTCCACGGGCGCCGCGAGAGTGGACGACATGGAGAGGCAACGCATCCTCGTCGGCGTCGACGGCTCCGCGCCGTCGATCGAGGCGCTCCGGTACGGAGCGCGACTCGCGGACGCGCTCGACGCGCCGCTGGAGGCGGTGACCACCTGGACGTTCCCGCCGGTCATGGGCGCGTACGTCGTCGACGGGTGGACGCCGGACGAGGATGCCCAGGGCATCCTCGACGACTCGATCGCGGAGGCCTTCGGCGACGACCCGCCGGACCTCGCGCGCACCGTGCTGGCGGGGCCCGCAGCCGGAACGCTGATCGAGGAGAGCCGTCGGGCGCGCATGCTGGTGCTCGGCAGCCGCGGCCACGGCGGCTTCGCGGGCCTGCTGCTGGGTTCGGTCAGCGCCGCGTGTGCAGCGCACGCCCACTGCCCGGTGCTGATCCTGCACGGCGGCGAGTCCGCCGCATCCGCTCCCTGACACCACGAGGGAGGACGTCGCATGTTCACGCGCATCGTCGTCGGCTGGAACGGCTCCGGACCATCGCAGCTCGCCCTCTCGTGGGCCCTCCGCCGCGAGTGGAGCGCGCCGATCATCGTGGTGCACGCCACCGGCGACGCACCACCCGCGGCGGGTGCGCTCGAGCGCATCGACGGCGCGATCGATCGGATCGACGGCGCGATCGGGCCGCTGTCGCACTCGACGCGGCGGAACATCGAGGTGCGGACCCTGGACGGCCCGGCCGAGGAGGTCCTGGCGTCGTTCCTCGACCCGGGCACGCTGCTGGTGGTGGGGTCGGCGGAGCGGCCCGCCTCCCGCGACGGCCTGGGCACGCGGCTCTCCTCGCTGGGCGGCGACCGGCCGCGGGCCGCGCTCGCGGGCGTTCCCGGCGAACGCCCACCCGCCGTCGTCCTGGAGATCGACGGCGCCGGTCTCGGCAGGGGGTGAGACGGGATGTTCGACGACCGCATCGATGCGGGTGCACGACTGGCCGCGCGCCTGGGCGGGACACCGCACGCGGACGCGCTCGTGCTCGGGCTCCCGCGCGGCGGCGTCCCGGTGTCGGCGGTGGTCGCCGAGGAGCTCGGGGCACCACTGGACGTGATCGTGGTGCGCAAGCTCGGGGTCCCCTGGCAGCCCGAGGTGGCGATGGGAGCGATCGCCGAGGGGGATGCCCGGGTCATCGACCAGCGGCTGCTCGAGCAGCTGCGCGTGCCGCCGATGATCGTGACCGAGGTGGAGGCGCGCGAACGGCGCACGCTCGACGACCGGCTCGCGCTGCTCCGCCGCGGGCGCGCGGCCGAGTCCCTCGCGGGCCGCACCGCCATCGTCGTCGACGACGGACTGGCCACCGGCTCGACCGCCGAGGCCGCGTGCCGAGCGGCTCGCGCCCGAGGTGCCGCGCGCGTCGTGCTCGCCGCACCCGTCGGGCCGCGGGACGCCGCCTCACGGGTTCCGTCGGCCGACGAGGTCGTCGTCGCCGAGACTCCCGCGGACTTCCACGCCGTCGGACAGGCCTACCGCGACTTCTCCCCCGTCTCGGAGGAGGAGGTCGTGCTGCTCCTCGACGACGCGCGCCGCCGCGCCGCAGGCGAGTCGTGGCGTCGGATGGTCGGCATCCGCTCCGCGGACGTGACCGTCACCACGGCGACCGGCGGTCTCCGCGGCATCCTCGCGGCTCCCGAGGACGCCGTCGGCGCGGTCGTGTTCGCGCACGGCAGCGGCAGCTCCCGCCACAGCCCGCGGAACCGCGTGGTCGCGCAGACCCTCCAGCGCGCCGGCTTCGCCACGCTCGTGCTCGACCTGCTCTCGGTCTCCGAGGAGGAGCACCGCGAGAACGTCTTCGACATCCCGCTCCTCGGAAGCCGGCTCGTCGATGCCGTGACGTGGGTCGGCGGGCACGGGTGGACCCGGGCGCTCCCGATCGGGCTCTTCGGTGCGAGCACGGGCGCGGGCGCGGCACTGTGGGCCGCGGCCGAGCCCGACTGCCCGGTGCTGGCCGTCGTCTCCCGGGGCGGGAGGCCCGACCTCGCGGGCGCGCGCCTCGCCGACGTCGACTGCCCCGTCCTCCTGGTGGTCGGCGGCGCCGACGCCCCGACGCTGCAGTTCAACCAGGCCGCTCGGCAGGCGTTGGGCGACCGCTGCCGCATGGTCGTGGTGCCCGACGCGACGCACCTGTTCGAGGAGCCCGGTGCCCTGGCCGAGGTCGCGATGCTCGCGCGCGACTGGTTCGTCCGGCACCTCGCGGCGGTCCGACCCGACGCGCCGGGCCCGGGAGCACCATGAACGAGATCAACGACGCCATCGCGCAGATCCGCTCCCTCGCGCATCCGCTCGCCGCCGAGGTGGATCTGGACGGCATCGTGGCCGAGGCGAGCCGCGCGCGGATCGTCGCGCTCGGCGAGGCCTCGCACGGGACCCATGACTTCTACGCCTGGCGGGCGGAGATCAGCCGACGCCTCATCGAGGGCCGGGGAATCGGCTGGATCGGCGTCGAGGGCGACTGGCCCGACTGCTGGCGGATCAACCGGTGGCTGCTCGGCGCCGACGACCGGATCGGCTCGGCGGCGGAGGTGCTCGCCGGGTTCGAGCGGTGGCCCACCTGGATGTGGGCGAACCGCGAGGTGGCGGACTTCCTCGACTGGCTCCGCAGGTGGAATGCGGGCCGCCCGATCGAGGAACGGGTCGGATTCCTCGGACTCGACGTGTACTCGCTCTGGGAATCGCTCGCCGAGATCATGGAGTGGCTGCGCGAGCGCCGGCCCGACGCGCTGCCCGCGGCACTCGTGGCGTGGAAGTGCTTCCTGCCGTACGAGAACGATCCGCAGCGCTACGCCTGGAGCACCCGGCTGGTGCCCGAGGACTGCGAGGACGAGGTCGTCGACCTGCTGGTGGCCGTCCGGGAGGAGGCGCATCGGGAGGACGACCCGGACGACGCCTTCGCGGTGCTCCAGAACGCCGAGGTCGTTGCGGCGGCGGAGCGCTACTACCGCGCGATGGTGCGCGGCGACCGGGAGTCGTGGAACCTCCGCGACCTGCACATGACCGACACCGTCGACCGCATCGTGCAGGAGCGCGCCCGGCGCGGCCTGGAGCCCGGCGGCCTCGTCTGGGCGCACAACACCCACGTCGGCGATGCCCGGGCGACCGAGATGTCCCGCGGCGGGATGTGGAACCTGGGCGAGCTGCTCCGCCGGCGTCACGCCGGAGGCGACGTGTACCTCGTCGGATTCGCCGGGTACGACGGCACCGTCGTCGCCGCCGACGCATGGGGCGCGACCGACGACGTGATGGTGGTGCCCGAGCCGCCCGCGAACTCGCACGAGTGGCTCCTGCACACCGCGCTCGGCCAGCCGTCGGTCGTGACCTTCGGCCGGTACCGCTCCGGCCCGTGGCTCGGGGCTGTGCTCGGCCATCGCGCGATCGGCGTGGTCTACGCCCCGGAGCGGGACGCCGGCAACTTCGTCGCCACCGTCATGGGCGAACGCTACGACGCCCTCGTCTGGTGCGAGCGCACGCGCGCGCTGACGCCGCTGCACCGCGAGCAGCGGCCGACCGAACCCGAACTCGAGACCGAACCGACGGGACTGTGATCGCATGACGACGACATCGACCCCCACGCCCACCCAGTGGCCCGTGATCGCCAAGGACCTCGGGCGGCTCGCGGTCGCCCCGAACCTCCTCGACTACGACCGCGCCCGCGCCGACTTCAGCTGGGACGACGAGCGCCGTCGCCTGGCGGGACTGCCCGGAGGCGGCGTGAACATCGCGTTCGAGGCGGTCGACCGCCACGCGGCCGGTCCCCTGGCCGCCCGCGACGCCCTCCGGTTCGTGCGCGACGACGGGACCGTCCATGCGCTCACCTACGCGGACCTGACCGCGGAGACCGATCGCTTCGCCGGGCTCCTCGCGGCACTGGGCGTACGTCGCGGCGAGCGCGTCTTCTCGCTCCTCGGCCGCGTGCCGGAGCTCTACGTCGCGGCCCTCGGCACCCTGAAGCACGGGGCCGTGTACTGTCCCCTGTTCGCCGCGTTCGGGCCGGATCCGATCCGGCAGCGCATGTCGATCGGCGGCGGCGCGGTGCTCATCACGACGCGAACCCTCTACCGCAAGCGCATCGCGGCGCAACGGGACGCCCTTCCCGAGCTGCGCCATGTGCTCCTCGTGGATGCCGACGGTGCGCCGGAGCCCGGCACGCTCGACCTCGCCGACGTCCTGGCGGGGGTACGAGGACCCGTCACGATCGCCCCCACCGGGCCCGAGGACATGGCCCTGCTGCACTTCACCAGCGGCACCACCGGTCGCCCGAAGGGCGCGGTGCACGTGCACGACGCGGTCACCGCGCACTCCGCCACCGGCCGGCTGGCACTCGACCTGCACCCGGACGACGTCTTCTGGTGCACCGCCGACCCCGGGTGGGTGACGGGCACCTCGTACGGCATCATCGCGCCCCTCGTGCAGGGCGTCACGGTCGTGGTCGACCAGGAGGAGATGGACCCGGAGCGCTGGTACCGGATCCTCGCCGCGCAGCGGGTGACGGTCTGGTACACGGCGCCCACCGCCCTGCGCATGCTCATGCGCGCGGGAGCGGAGCGGGCGAGGGCCCACGACCTCTCCGCGCTGCGCTACATCGCGAGCGTCGGCGAGCCCCTCAACCCCGAGGTCGTGGCCTGGGGACTGGAGGCGTTCGACCTGCCGGTGCACGACAACTGGTGGCAGACCGAGACCGGCGGGATCATGATCTCGAACTACCCGGCGATGGACATCCGGCCCGGATCGATGGGCCGCCCTCTCCCCGGGATCGAGGCCGCCGTGGTCGCCCGCGACGACGAGGGCGCGCCCGTCGAGCACGACGGGTCCGTCGCGCTCCTCGACGACGGCGAGGTCGGCGAACTCGCGCTGCGCGCGGGATGGCCGTCGATGTTCCGCGGCTACCTCGACGAGGAGGAGCGCTATCACCGGTGCTTCGCCGGCGGCTGGTACCTGACGGGCGACCTCGTGCGCCGGGACGCCGACGGGTACTTCTGGTTCGTGGGTCGCGGCGACGACGTGATCAAGTCGTCCGGCCACCTCATCGGCCCGTTCGAGGTCGAGAGCGCACTGCTGGAGCACGACGCCGTCGCGGAGGCGGCGGTCATCGGCCTGCCCGACGAGGTCGCGGGTGAGCTGGTCACGGCGTTCGTCGAGCCGGCGGCCGGCGTCGAGGCATCCGATGCCCTCCGTCGTGAGCTGGTCGGGTTCGCGCGACGCCGGCTGGGCGCGGCAGTGGCACCACGGCGGATCGAGTTCGTCGACGCGCTGCCGAAGACCCGGAGCGGGAAGATCCTGCGGCGGCTGCTCAAGGCACGCGAACTGGGGCTGCCCGAGGGCGACACCTCGACCCTGGAGTCGGGCCGATGAGCGCCGAGGAGATGGCCACGGCCGCCGCGCACGACCCGGAGGTCGCGCGGCACTTGCTGCGCCAGATGCTCCGGGTCCGCCGGTTCGAGGAGGCCTGCGTACAGGCCTACAGTGCGACCCTGATCCGCGGGTTCATGCACGTGTACATCGGCGAGGAGGCGGTCGCTGCGGGCGTCATGTCGGTGCTGGAGCCCGACGACGCCGTCGTCGCCACCTATCGCGAGCACGGGCACGCCCTGCTCCGCGGGGTGCCCGCCGAGCGGGTCATGGCAGAGATGTACGGCCGGGTCGAGGGATGCTGCCGCGGGCGCGGCGGCTCGATGCACCTGTTCGACGCCGCGACCCGGTTCTACGGCGGCAACGCCATCGTGGCGGGCGGCCTCCCCCTCGCCGTCGGGCTGGCGCTCGCCGACCGCATGTCGGGGCGCGACCGCGTGACCGTCTGCTTCTTCGGCGAGGGCGCGATGGCCGAGGGCGAGTTCCACGAGAGCATGAACCTGGCCGCCCTCTGGGACCTGCCGGTGCTGTTCTGCTGCGAGAACAACCTGTACGCCATGGGCACCGCGCTCGACCGCTCCGAGTCGCAGACCGACCTCGCGCTCAAGGCGTCGGCGTACGCCGTGTCCGCCTGGGCGGTCGACGGCATGGACGTGCTCGCCACCGCGGAGGCCGCGCGGCGCGCGATCGACGCCGTGCGTGCGGGCGGGGGCCCGCACTTCCTCGAGCTGCGGACCTACCGGTTCCGCGCCCACTCGATGTTCGACCCCGAGCGGTATCGCTCGAAGGACGAGGTCGAGCGGTGGATGGAGCGCGACCCGATCGCCCTGCTGCGCACCGCCCTCGAGACCGCGGGGGAACTCGACGCGGACGCGTGGGCGTCGCTCGAGGCCGAGGTGGACGAGGAGGTGCGGGCCGCGGCGGCGTTCGCCGAGGCGGGCACTCTGGAGCCCGTCGACGACCTCCTCCGATTCGTCACGAGCGAAGGGAGGACCCCGTGAAGACGACCTACCGCGAGGCGATCCGGGCCTCGATCGCCGAGGCGCTCCGGCGCGACGAGCGCGTCTTCCTGATGGGCGAGGACGTCGGGCGCTACGGCGGCGGGTTCGCGGTGAGCCTCGGACTGCTCGAGGAGTTCGGGCCGGAGCGGATCCGCGACACGCCGCTGTCGGAGGCGGGCTTCGTCGGCGCGGGGATCGGCGCCGCCCTCGGCGGCATGCGGCCCATCGTCGAGATCATGACCGTCAACTTCAGCCTGCTCGCGCTCGACCAGATCGTGAACTCGGCGGCGACGCTGCTGCACATGTCGGGCGGGCAGTTCAACGTGCCCGTCGTGATCCGCATGACGACCGGCGGCGGGCGTCAGCTCGCCGCGCAGCACTCGCACAGCCTCGAGGGCTGGCTGGCGCACATCCCGGGCCTGCGCGTGCTCGCCCCCGCGACGCTGGAGGACGCCCGCGGCATGCTGCAGCCGGCGCTGGAGGACCCTGACCCGGTGCTGATCTTCGAGCACGGCTCGCTGTACAACGCGGCCGGCGAACTCGCCGACGACGCCGGCGCCGTCGACATCACGCACGCCGCAGTGCGCCGCCCGGGCTCGGACGTCTCGATCCTCACCTACGGCGGCACGCTGCCGACCGCCCTCGAGGCCGCCGAGACGCTCGCCGGCGACGGCATCGAGGCGGAGGTGCTCGACCTGCGCACGCTGCGCCCGCTCGACGACGAGGCGATCCTCGCGACCGTCGCGCACACGCACCGTGCCGTCGTGGTCGACGAGGGATGGCGCAGCGGCAGCATCTCCGCGGAGATCAGCGCGCGCATCACCGAGTCGGCGTTCTACGAGCTCGACGCGCCGGTGGCGCGGGTCTGCAGCGCCGAGGTGCCGGTGCCCTACGCCCGGCACCTCGAGCAGGCCGCACTGCCGTCGGCCGAACGCGTCGTGGCGGCCGCACGCGAGGTGGTGGGCGCAGGTGGGTGAGTTCCTGATGCCGTCGCTCGGTGCCGACATGGAGCACGGCAAGGTGACCGAGTGGCTCGTCGCGCCGGGCGACTACGTGCACCGGGGCGACCTCATCGCCGAGGTCGACACCGAGAAGACCGTGATGGAGATCGAGACGTTCCAGGAGGGCGTGGTCGCGGAGTTCCTCGTCGACGTCGGCGAGACCGTGCCGGTCGGCACTCCCATCGCGCGCATCACGGGAACCCCGGCCGACGTGGCCCCGGTCGCGGGCGCGCACCCGCCCGAGCTGCACGCGACCCCGCCGGTGCGGCGGCTCGCGCACGAGCTGCACGTCGACCTGAGCGAGGTCGGCGGCACCGGGAAGGACGGGGCGATCACCCGTGCCGACGTGAAGGCGGCGGCCCGAGCGGGCGCGCCCCATGAGGCATCCGACACCGAACCGGTCCCGCCGGTTCCCCCCGCACCCGTGCCGCACGAGGAGGCCCGGCGCGTGCGGTCCTCGCCACGGGCGCGACGGATGGCGGAGCACCTCGGCCTCGACCCGGCGGCGATCGAGGGCACCGGACCGGGCGGTGCCGTCACCGCCGAGGACGTCAGGCGAGCGGATGCCGCCGGCTCGGCCCCGACCGCGTCGGAGCGCGCGCCCGAGGCATCCGCCCCGACCTCCCCCAGCGGTGCCGAACCTGAGCCCGAGGCATCCGCCCCCGCCCCGTCGGCCGAACCCACGACGCCCGCGGAACGCCTCGCCGAGCTGCACCGTGCCGTCGGCGCGCTGATGGCCCGTTCCAAGCGCGAGATCCCGCACTACTACCTGAGCACGACGATCGACCTCGGCGCCGCGACGGAGTGGATGCGGCAGGCCAACGAGGGACGCCCGGTGAGCGCCCGGCTCGTGCCGACCGCGCTGCTGCTGGCGGCCGCGGCGCGCGCCGCGAAGCAGGTGCCGGACGTCAACGGGTTCTACGTGGACGGCGAGTACCGTCCGAGCACGGCGGTGCACCTCGGGGTGGCGGTCGCCCTCCGGGGCGGCGGACTCGTGGCCCCCGCGATCCACGACGCCGACGCGCTGTCGGTCGACGAGCTGATGGAGCGCCTGCGCGACCTCGTCGCGCGCGCCCGCGGCGGGCGGCTGCGGCGCGCCGAGATGGCCGACCCGACGATCACCGTGACGAACCTCGGCGACCTCGGCGTGGAGACGATCTTCGGCGTGATCCACCCGCCGCAGGTGGCGCTCATCGGGTTCGGCCGCGTCGTCGAGCGTCCCGTCGCCCGCGACGGCCTCATCGGCGTCCGCCCCACCGTCGTCGCCACCCTGTCGGCCGACCACCGCGTGAGCGACGGGCTGGCCGGCAGCCGCCTGCTCGCCCGCATCGACGAACTGCTGCAGGAACCGGAGGAACTGTGAACGCATCGGATGCACGCGCCGCCGTGCTCGCCGCCATCGACGAGGTCGCGCCCGACGTCGACACCGGGACGATCGACACGGGATCGCGCCTGCGACAGGACCTCGAGCTCGACTCGCTCGACTTCCTGCGCCTGCTGGAGATCCTCACCGAGTCCACCGGCGTAGACACGCGCGAGGACGACTACCCGGGGCTCGTCACGGTGCAGCAGCTCATCGACCACGTCGCCGCGCGCGGGTGAGCCCCGCCGCGACCGGCGCGGAGAAGTTGAGGGACCTTCGACCCTCGTCGCGGGTGCCCCGTGCGGCACAGTGGAGACCGGGTCCAGGCGTCCCGGCTTCGCTCGCCTGGCCGGGTCGCCACGGCGGGGGAACCGTGGCGACCATCTCTGCGTCGGCACCGATCCTTCGGCTCCCCCGCGCCCGGCCTACCCTACGGCGGGCGCCTCCACGGACTCCGGGGAGTCCGCATCGGCCGGCACGACGCCGCTTCGCCGGCGCCTGACCAGGATCGACACCGACAACGCGAGCGCGGCCACGGTGACGGCGATGACGTAGATCGACATCCAGGTCCATGACGCTTCGGTCGGCACCGACGTGCCGGGCTCCGTCGAGAGCGAGAGGATGGTCGCCGTCACGGCCGTGCCGACGGCGATCGACGTGTTCCGGGCCACCTGGCCGACGCCGGTGTACTCGCTCGTCGCCTCGGCGGGAACGACCTCGACGATGAGGTTGTAGATCGACGAGATGACGAACGCGTTGGCCACGGTGCCGACCATCATGATCGCGATCGCGACGGGAGCCGACCCGTGACCCATGGGAAGGGCCAGCGCGACGTAGACGAGGAGGAACATCGACAGGCCGACCACCATGGAGGCCGCCGCACCGCGACGACGGGCGAGGATGCCGGCGAGCGGCGTCAGGGCGAAGGTGACCGCGGACGACGCGAGCGAGACGATGCCGTACGTGGTCGCGGTGAGCCCCACGCCGACGGAGAACTCCGCCGGTGACAGGATGACGACCGGTCCGAGGATGGTGATCGCCGAGAGCGGAGCCACGCCCGCGATCAGGATCACCCCCATCATCCGGCGCATCGACGGCGTGGCGATGAGCCTGAGGTTCACGAGCGGGTCGGTCACCCGCAGTTCCCACGCGACCCACGCCGCGAGCACGACGAGCCCGAGGCCGATCGGCAGCCAGACCGACGGCGAGCCGAACCCCGTGCCGCGCAGCGCGGTGAGGCCGAGCAGCACCGCGCCGATCGCCGGCGCGAACAGGACCGCGCCGAGCCAGTCGATACGCGACCCCGACTTCGTGGAGCGCGACCGCGGGATGACGACGATCGTGAGGAGGATGCACACCCCGCACAGGGCCGCCGCGGTGACGAACATCCCGAGCCAGAGGCCGGCGTCGACGAAGATGCCCGCGACCAGGATGCCGATGCCGGCGGTGATGGTCGCCGTGGCGGTCAGCAGCGCGACGGTCACCGGCACGCGCTCCTTGGGCAGCGCCTCGCGGGTGATCCCGATGAGCAGCGGGATGATGCCCGCGCTCGTGCCCTGCAGCGCCCTGCCCGCGAGCAGGGCTTCGAAGGTGCCGAACGCGATCGTGAGCAGCGAACCCACGAGCGAGATGGCGAGGAGCACGATCAGCACCCGCTTGCGGCCGTACATGTCGCCGAGCCGCCCGGCCACGATCGCGGACGCCGCACCCACCAGTACGAACGTGGTCAGCACCCACGACACGGCCGCGAGATCGACGCCGAAGTGCTCGGAGAAGAACGGGAACGCGCCGAGCACCATCGTGTGCTCGAAGATGCCGGCCGCCTCGACCAGGAGCAGCACCGCGACCAGTACGCCGGTGCTTCCTCTTCCTCGTTTCGTCCCGATTGAATCCACCATGGCCCATCCGCCTCTCGCGACTCCGTTGACGCATTGTGTGTGGCCCGGGCCGATCGGCATCGGTCCGGTCTCGCGGGCATCCGCCCGAGAATCGTGGACGGTGCGGTGCGCGTCGCGCGACGCGCACGCGTCACCGTGTCGTGTCGAACACCGTCTTGATGGCCGGAGCGCCCTTCTCCAGGTCCGCGAACACCTGCTCGATCTCCGACAGCGGGTGCGTGTCGAACGTGATCGGGGCGGTGCGGATCCAGCCGCGCTGCATGAGCCTGATCGTCAGGAGGAACTCCTCGCGCGTGTGCGCGAGCGACGTGCTGACGTCGATCTGCTTCGCGAGCCATCCGGTGAGCGCGAGCTGCACCGGCGTGAACGGGATGCCGACGAGCATCAGGCGGCCGCCCGTGCGCAGCAGCGACGTGCCCTGCTCGATCGCCGCGAGCTTGCCCGCGCACTCGTAGACGATGTCGGCGCCGCGGCCGTCCGACGCGGCGAGCACCGCCTCGCGGAGTGCGGGATCGTCCGGGGCGAACGCGTGCGCGGCACCGAGCTCGACGGCGATGTCACGGCGCTCCGGCGTCGGGTCGACGACGATCACGTCGGTCGCGCCGAGACGGGCGGCGAGCTGCACCGCCGCGAGGCCGACGACTCCCGCCCCGGAGACGACGACCGTGTCGCCGAGGTCCGGCCGCACTCGCCGCAGCGCGTGCACGGCGACCGTGGCGGGCTCGATGAGCGCGCCCGCCGCGTCGGACACCTCGTCGGGGAGCGCGGTGACGAATGCGGCGGGCACCTGGATGTATCGCGCGTAGGCACCGTGCGCGGGCGCCGTCGGCGAGGTCGACAGCGACGTGCGCGCGCACAGGTCGTACGAGCCGTGACGGCACAGGTCGCACGCCCCGCACGCCGGGAGCGCGGCCCGCACCACCCGGTCTCCCGGCGTGAACCCGGTGACGTCGGACGCGACCCGCTCGATCACCCCGACCCACTCGTGCCCCGACAACGTGGGGCTGAGGACGATGCCGAGGTGGTACCCGTCGATGTCCGAGCCGCAGATGCCGGTGGCGCGCAGGCCGACGAGGACGTGCCCCGGCAGGACCTCCTGCTCGGGCGAGGTGCCCGGCACGCGCGAGAGCTCACGTCGCCCGGTGATGACGTACGCGGTCTCCTCGAGCGCCATCAGGCGCGCTTCCACGCGACGACGACCTCGGGCGCGCTCTTGCACAGGCGCCGCGAGCGCCAGTCGTCGTGCGGCTCGACGTTCTCGAACGTCTCGTACCGGCGGAGGATCTCCTGGAGCGCGAGCGTGATCTCCATGCGAGCGAGGTGCATGCCCGGGCAGGCGTGCGGACCCGAGCCGAACGCGACGTGCGGCTTGGTCACGGGCCGGTCCATGTCGAAGACCATCGGGTCCGGGAAGACCGCGGGATCGGTGTTCGCCGCGAGCAGGTTGCCCGCGATCGCCTCCCCCGCTGCGATCGCGACACCGCCCAGCTCGGCGTCCTCGAGGGCGACGCGCCCTCGAGGTGCGCTCGTTCCGACGCTCACGAGTCGCAGCAGCTCCTCGAACGCCCTCGGGAAGGATTCCGGCTCTGCGCGGAGCCTGGCGTAGAGCTCCGGTTCGTGCGACAGCCACTCGAGCTGGCCGTTCAGCATGACGCCGGTCGCGTCGTGCGCCGCGAGCAGCAACGTGGTGCCGAGGTTGCGCAGTTCGTCCTCGCTCCAGAGCCCGTCGTTCTTGTCCTGGATCATCGCGCTCATCAGATCGTCGCCGGGGTGCTTCGACTTCTCCTCGTAGAGCTCGTTGAAGAAGGGGACGATGATGCCGTACGCGGCCATCAGCTCCGCCGGGTTCTCCACTCGCGAGTCGACGATCTTGTAGCACGCGTCGATGAAGGCCTGGTCGGTGATCGTCGGCATGCCGAGCAGGGCGCACAGCACGCGCAGCGGCACGCGCTTGGCGAAGTGCACGGTGAAGTCGACCGGACTGCCGAGCGCCTCGAGCTCGTCGAGGGTCTCCTCGATGATCTGCTGGGTGCTCTCGCGCAGCGCGTTCACCCGCTTGATCGTCAGGTACTTGGTGAGCACCGCGCGCTTGGCCTGGTGCTTCGCGCCGTCGTACTGCATGAACGACGGGTTGCGGCTGTTGTCGGTCTCGACGTACCGCATGCGCGGGTACTCCCTGCCGGAGCTCTGGATCTCGATGCTGTAGTTCGGATCGTTGTACATCTCGCGCACCATGTCGTAGGTGGTCGTCATCCAGCCCTCGCCACCGAAGGGGAACTCGACCCGTACGACGTCAGCCGTCTCGCGCAGGGCCGCGTAGGCGTCCTGGGCCTCCGACCAGTTCACGAGGTTCTGCTTGGTCTCCAGCTTGTGTGCGGTCATGTCGCTCGTCCGTTCTCGTTCGTGGGTTGGGGGTGTCGTGCGGCCGGCGGCGGCGTGGGAGATGCGGCCATCAGGGTTCGACCATCAGGTGCATCGGATCCAGCGGGGCTCCGACCGGGTAGTTGTCGGCGAAGAGCCCCGCTCCTCCGGCCGTCAGCGCGAGGTCGATGCGGAACGTCGCACCGGACCGAGCCCCGATCGCCGCGTGCGCGAACGGGATGCGGCCCGGACCGCCGTCCGCGGCCGCGACGGACAGCGCGCCCGAGTCGGGACCGACCTCCAGGCGGAGCGCGCGCAGCTCGACGGCGAGGAGACCGCCGTGACCCTCGAACCGCACGGAGCTCGGAGCGGTCCAGGTGAACGCGGCGCGGGTTCCGTGGAACCGCCCGCGCAGCAGGAACCCGTGCGGGTCGAGCACCCGGACGTCGTCCGAGACGGCGCAGACGCCGTCCGCGAGCGACGCCACGTATCGGCGGAAGGAGGACTTGACCGACCACACCGCGAACGCGTCGACCTCGACTGCGCGGGCGTGCGACGCCGCATCCGTCACCTGGGTTCCGATCATCTCCGGCCCCGGGGTCAGTCGGCGATCCGGGTGAAGTACTTGCGGATGGTCGGGACGCCGTCGGGGTCGACGACCGTCGAGAGCACGGAGCCGTCGTCCAGCAGCCGGCGGAGCATCACGTACTGCGGCGTGCCGTCGAGGTTGCGGCTGATGCGGTAGTGGGTGCGCTCGTCGACGTACACCTGCTTGACCCAGGCGATGGGCTCGCCGAGCGTGGTGCCGGCCTTCAGCGTGGCGTTCGGCTGCAGGAGCGGGTGGTCCGCGGGTCCGTCGATGTCGACGACCGCGTAGGGAACCCAGTCGGACTGGCTGAACGCGCAGGTGTAGCCGAGGTACATCGTGAGGTCGTCGGCGGGCTTGACGACGCCGCGGTACGTCTGGACGTCGCCGTCGTGGCGCATCTCGATGTCCTGGTCCTTGAGCCACTCCGGGACCCACTCGCCGGTCTCCGGGTCGCGGACCTGCGAGCGTTCGAGGTCGATGGCCCACTTGCCTTCGAAGCCGGTCAGGTCGAGGACTTCGTTCATCTCGCGCGCTCCCTTGCTGCGGATCGGATCAGGTCTCGATCGGCGCAGCGGGCCGTGCGCGGACACCGTTCGCGTCGGGGTCGATTCCCCGTTGCGCTGGTGCCGAACGCCCGGGCGCCGATGCCCGATGAGACGAGAGTAGGAAGCAAAACCGGACGGTGTCAAGTATTTTTTCGGAATCGATTCTGGTTCTCGAATGCGCCGGATCAGCGCAGAAGCAGGGGTGTACGCTGAATGCGAGACGGCGCTCTGGTACGCTCGCCCGACGCGCGGCGGCGCGGACGCGCCCATCGCAAGCGCGGGTTTGGCATGATGGCGACGTGAGCATCTCGAGTCCCCAACGGCTCGGGGATCGATTCCCCTCGGCATCGCAGCCGACGACCCCCGCCCAGCACCGTCGCTACGACCGCCTCGTCGTGGCGGCAAGGGCGATGCTCGAGTCCGGCGGCGACGAGGCACTCCAGATGAAGGAGCTGTCGACCCGTGCGGATGTCGCGCTGTCGACCGTGTACCGCTACTTCCCGTCCAAGCAGTGGCTGATCCTGGCGGTGGCCGTCCACCGGCGGCGCGAGCTCGCGTCGGATCCGTCCCGCCCGACGTTCCGGGACGGACCGGCCTCCGAGCGCGCCGCCGGATGGCTCCTCGAGAACTTCCGGCGCGAGCTCGCCGAACCGCTCTTCTTCGACGCGGTGCGACGCGCCGGGTACACCGCGGGCCGGGAGACCCGAGGCGTCATCGAGCAGCTGCGCGACGGCTTCCTCCGGCACCTCATCGAGGACGCCGGGCCGTTCGCCGCCGAGCAGATCCCCCTGCTCGACCTCATCGTCGAGGTCGCCGACCAGGTCTCGTCGCGGTCGGGAGCCGGGCTCATCACGCCGCGCGAGGCGCGGTTCCGGCTGCTCGCCGTCTGCGCCCTCCTGGATCTGGGGTCGGAGGCGATCGACGGCCTGGCGACCGCCGCGGTGACCTCCGGCTAGGACTCGACCAGGACCGGTGCCAACTCGGTGCCGGGCGGGTACCGGAAGTCGAAGATCACGGCTCCGGATGCCGCCAGTGCCGCCCGTTCCTCGTCGACGTGCGCGATGACCATGCGCGACTGGGGATGCCCGTGATCGTCGACCTCCATGCTGAGCCCTCGGCCGTCGAGCCGCGGATCGCGCAGGACCACGTCCATCGCGCCGTGGTGGGCGCGGAAGGCGACGGCTCCCGCGTAGCCGCCCCCCGCGCCGACGGCCGGGAAGCGGAACCGGCCGTCGCCGTCACGCGCGGCCGGGGCGATGACCTCCACCTCGCCGAGCGCCTCGACGTACTCGACGAAGGACGACTTGACGCCCCAGACCAGTGCACCCGTCATGGGAGGACCAGGACCGGCTTGATCGCGGTGCCCGCGTGGGCATCCTGTTCCGCACGGTCGATCTCGGCGAACGGATAGGTCGTGATGAGCCGATCGAACGGGAAGTCGCCCGCCCGCCACTGCCCGATCAGGTACGGGATGAACTCCTGGGGGTCGGCGGCGCCCTCGAGCACGTACGAGATCGTCTTGCCGGTGAGCTGGGTGGGATGGACGGCCAACCCGGCCTCGCTCGCGGCGACGAGCACGACCTGGCCGCCCGGCCCGACCGACTCGATCGCCGCCTCCATGACGGCGCCGACGCCGGTCGTGTCGAGCGCGAAGTCGAGCCCGGTCCCGTCGCCGACGATCTTGTCGACGAGCCGTCGGTCGTCGCCGCGCACCACCCGCGTGGCGCCGAGCTCGAGCGCGAGGTCGAGCCGCGACTCGTGCAGGTCGACTGCGACGATGTCACCGGCGCCCGCGAGCTTCGCGGCGAGGACGGCGGCGAGGCCGACCGCGCCCGCACCGAAGACGACGATCGACTGGCCCGGCTGCACGCCCATCGCCCGGAGCACGGTGCCGGCCCCGGTCTGGATGCCGCAGCCGAGCGGGGCGGCGGCGGCGAGGTCGACATCCGCATCGACCACGACGACGTTGCGCTGGTCGACGATCGAGTGGGCGGCGAACGAGGACTGCCCGAAC